>DWXF01000015.1 GCA_019119335.1 Candidatus Flavonifractor merdavium | reverse complement strand
CTAATGATGTTTGCGTGGAATTTACCGGGAAATATTGAATTTCCCTTCAATGAACAGGTGCTTGCTGCCGTGGACAGGGCGCTGTGTAAAGAACAGCTCGAAAAGGTCCGCATCATCCGTTCCCACATGAGCAGCCTGGAATTGCTAATTCTGACACCAAAACAGAAGGCATCTGCAAGTTTTTGCAGATGCCTTCTGTGCTGATACACTAAATCGGTTTTGTTGTCCTTCTGAAGGGACAGCTTTCGGATGTCCTTCATTTGTATTTCAACGGCAGGCGGGCGTCCCACCAGGGCCGGAGGCGTCCGTGATATCCGCGGTCAATCTTCAGCTTCCCGCTTACACCACAATCAGTATCGGACCAGCAGCCGCTCAATTCCCCGCTCCAGTCCATCCACCGTCAGGTCATACATATCAAAGATTTTGGCCAATTCGTCATAGGTAGTGGCCCAATAGGAAGACAGCTCCGCCCTGGGCTGGGGATTGAGCCAGATGATGTGGGGATATCTGTTTTTGAACTGCTCCAAAAACTCAATACCGGCCTGCTTGCCATAGCTTCTGGCCCGCCAGTCATATTTGGGATAATACAGTTCCTCCGGCGCCATCATGGCGTCCCCCACCACGATCACCCGGTACTCGCTGTCCAGGTTGGACAGCACGCTTTCCGTATCCTCTCCAATGTCAAAGAGGGTAGGCTCCAGATGGAGACGCTCGTAAATACAGTTGTGGAAATAGTACACCTTCAGGTCCTTGAAGGTGTTGGACCGCTCGGCCGCCTGGAAGAGCTGGCTGCACAGTCCGGCGTAGTAGTCCATGGAGCCGCCGGAATCCATCAGAAGCAGCACCTTGATATTGTTTTTCCGGGGCCGCTGGTAAACCACCTTCAGCCGCCCGGCATTCTCGCCGGTCTCCCGGATAGTGGCGTCCACATCCAGCTCCGTACGGTCCGGCTCCGCCTGAACGGAAAGCTGGCGCAGTCTGCGGAAGGCCATCTGAAACTGGCGGATGTCCAGCGTGTTGTCCTGGCGGAAATCCCGGAACCGCCGCTCGCTCGCCACCAGAAAGGCCGAGCGGTTGCGGCTCTGTCCCCCCACCCGGATGCCGCCCAGCCTCCTGCCGTTGTTGCCGAATGGGCTGAAGCCGTCCCGGCCGATCCATTTGCTGCCGCCGTTGTGCTCGGCGTCCTGGTCCTTCAGCCGCTCCTCAAACCGCTTGAGCACCTCTTCCATGCTCAGGCCATTCTGCTCCATCAGCCGCTGGAACTGCTCCAGATGGTCCAGAGCCTCCAGCTCCGGGCCGTTCAGCCACTCCAGCAGCTCCCGCGTATTTTTGGCAATGTCTCCGAAAAACTCCAAAAACGCCCCGTCAAAGTCGTCGTACCGCGCCTCGCTTTTGACCAGCACCGCCCGGCAGGTGCTGTAAAATCCCATCAGCGTCATGCCGTGCAGCCCCTGCTTCAGCGCCTCCATCAGCGTCATCCATTCATCCAGCGAGACAGGCACACCTCTGGCCCGCAGCAGGTAAAAAAAGGATGTAAACATATGTTACCTCAGCTTTTCCCGGACCAGACGCACGTCCTTCTCCTTCTTCAGCACTACGCCCAGGAAGGGCAGCTCCGACGTAATGCGCTCGGGCGCAATACCGCCCAGGATCAGCGCCCGTACCCAGTCGATCAGCTCAGAGGTGCTGGGCCGCTTCTCCAGACCCCGGAGGGAGCGCAGCCAGTAGAAGGCCTCGATAACCTGGGAGAGCAGGATCTGATCCACCTCCCCCAGGTGCACCCGGATGATCTCCTCCATCTGCTGGGCATCGGGAAACTGGATATAGTGGAAGATGCAACGGCGCAGAAAGGCGTCCGGCAGCTCCTTCTCAGCGTTGGAGGTGATGATGACTACCGGGCGCTGCTTGGCTTTGATTGTCTCCTTGGTCTCGGGCACATAGAACTCCATCCGGTCCAGCTCCCACAGCAGGTCGTTGGGGAACTCCAGGTCGGCCTTGTCCACCTCGTCAATGAGCAGCACTGTCTGCTCCTCGGACTGAAAGGCCTCGCCCAGCTTGCCCAGCTTGATGTATTTGGCAATATCGTCCACCGCCTCACCAAACTGGCTGTCATACAGGCGCTGTACCACGTCGTAGACGTACAGGCCGTCCTGGGCCTTGGTGGTTGACTTGACGCTCCAGGTGATGAGCGGCCGGCCCATGGACTCGGCAATGGCCTGGGCCAGCACGGTTTTGCCTGTGCCCGGCTCGCCCTTGATCAGCAGGGGCTTGCCCAAGGCCAAGGCAATATTCACCGCCTCCTGCAGTTCCTGGGAGGCTACATAGGTCTCGGTTCCACGAAAGGTATGCTTCATCATATTAACTCCTTATGTCGTTGTCATACAGAAAGAGCAGGCGGCCCGGCCAAAGCCGGGCCGCCTGTCACATCCGTGCGTTACACCCGGCGGCTGTCCTCCGGACGAATCCGCAGTTCTCCCGCCAGAGCACTGTCGATTGCGGCCAGAAACCGCTCCCGCTCCTCGCTGAGCGTCCCCTTGAGGGGCAGATAGTTGGACGCATGATCGCAGGTAAAGTGCAGCGGCTCCACCGTCAGATTGGCTACCATATACCGCACCTGGCGCAGGATCTCCTCCGGCGTACACTGCACAAATTTCCCGCTCTTCCAGTAGCGGTACAGCCGGGTGCCCGGCTCCATCACCAGGGAGAGGAGCGACAGATGCCGGGGCTGCATGGCGTTGATGATCTCCGTGCTGGCCCTGGCGTGCTCCAGTCCCGCGCCATAGCCATCCAGCCCCAGCAGGATCATAGCCCACAGGTCCAGACCGGCCTCACGGAGCATGGTACCCGCCCGCAGCATCTCCTCTGCCGTGACCCCCTTGACCATTTCCTTCAGCAGCGCGTCGCTGCCGCTCTCCACCCCCAGGTAGACCCGGGTCAGCCCCGCTTCCCGCAGGGCGCGCAGCTCCTCCGGCGTCTTTTTCAGGGTGGGCTTGGGCCCGGCGAAGGTGGCTACCTTCTGCAGCGAAGGAAAGGTGAGGCGCAGGGCATGGAGAATGCGCAGCAGATCCTCCGTGGGCAGGCCGATGGCATCGCCGTCGCACAGAAATACCCGGGTAACGTCCCCGTAATAGTTCTTTGCCATCAGAATGTCCTCCAGGACATCCCGGATGGGGCGCACATGGTAGCGCTTGTCCTTGTATATGCCGCAAAAGGCGCAGGCATTGTGGGAGCAGCCTACGGTGACCTGGAGCAGGTAACTGTTCCGCTCGCCTGGGGGACGGTAGATGGTGCCTTCATATCGCATGGTGTGAGCTCCGTTTCTTCCTCAGATTAGATCAGCGCTTGTTGGATTTGCGCCAGATGCCCATGGCCTCCGCCTGGCGGATCAGCTCCTCCCGGAAGTCGGGGTGGGCGATGCCGATGATAGCCTCCGCCCGCTGCCAGGTGGCCAGGCCCTTCAGGTTGGCGATGCCGTACTCGGTAACCAGGTAGTGGAGGTTGGTGCGGGTGTCGGTGACGATGGAACCCTCCCGCAGGGTGGGCCGGATGCGGGACTCCAGAGCGCCGTCCTTCCCCTTCACCGTGGAGGAGCAGCAGATAAAGCTCTTGCCCCCCTTGGACAGATAGGCACCCAGCACAAAGTCTAGCTGTCCGCCCGCGCCGGAGATATGTCTGGTGCCGGAGGACTCGGCGTTCACCTGGCCAAACAGATCCACGTCCACCGCATTGTTGATGGAGATGAAGTTGTCCAGCTGGGACACCACCCGCACGTCGTTGGTGTAATCCACCGGGGTGCTCATGCAGGCGGGGTTGTTGTCCAGATAGTCGTACAGCTTCTGGCTGCCCGCGGCAAAGGCATAGGTCTGCCTGCCCCGGTCAATGTTCTTCCTGCTGCCGGTGAGCTTGCCCGCCATGGCCATGTCCACAAAGCCGTCCACATACATCTCGGTGTGGACCCCCAGCTCCTTCAGATCAGACTGGGCAATCATGGAGCCCACCGCGTTGGGCATGCCGCCGATGCCTAGCTGGAGGCAGGCGCCGTCCGGGATCTCCGCCACGATCAGCCTGGCCACCGCCTGGTCCACCTCGGTGGGCGCCCCAGCCCCCAGCGTCCACATGGGGGCATTCTCCCCTTCCACCACATAGGTGACGTCGGAGATATGGACCCCCTCGCCCACGCCGCCCAGGCAGCGGGGCATATTCTCGTTGACCTCCACAATCACAAACTCAGCCTGCTCGCACAGGGTCTTCAGGTGGGAGGCGTTAGGGCCGAAATTGAAGTAGCCGGCTTTGTCCATGGGGGCCACCTGGAACATGGCCGCCCGGATGGGCTCAGCCATGTTGCGGTAATAGCCGGGCATTTCAGAATAGCGCAGCGGGATATAGAAGCAGCTGCCCTCGGCGATCATCTTGCGCTCCACCCCGGACATATGCCAGGAGTTCCAGGTAAAATGCTCCGCTACATCGGGCACCTGCATAATGGCGGGCTTCTCAAACAGGACGCCGCCCCGGACCTTTACGTCGGTCAGCTCCTGATAGCGGTCCGCCAGGGCGCGGTCAAGCGCGCGGGGGGTGCCGGTACACCAGCCGTAATCCACCCAGTCGCCGGAGCGGACGACGGACACCGCCTGCTGGGGGGTGGTCAGCTTCTCCTGATACAGCTTTTGAAAATCCATTCTGTTCTCCCCTTTTGATTATTCCCACTCAAACACGCCGCGGTTGAGAATGGGCTTGCCGGTGGTCTGATTGAGGAAACGGAAATAGACTCTCCCCTCTTCCATCTTCCACAGCTGGAACTTCACCGGGGTACCCGGATACAGCACAGAGGTCATCTGAGCCGCCATACGCTTCATTCGCTCAGGCTGGCCGGGGATCAGGGCCCCGATGGCCATGCGGCAGCAGAAGCCGAAGGAGCACAGGCCCTGCATGCAGGAGCTCTCCAGGCCCATCTTGCGGGCATAGTCGGGGTCCACATGGATCAGGTTAGTGTCTCCGGTGAGCCGGTAGAGCAGATGCTGTACGGGGCTGATATAGTCCTCCTCCTCGTAGTCGGGAGCCCGGTCGGGGATGACCACATCGCTCTTGGGCATGGGCGGGCCGCCAAAGCCTCCAGCCTCATGGAAAAAGGTGGTGGAACGGTTGACGCACACCAGATTGCCCGCCTCGTCCCGCACGTCAAGCTGGGTTTTGACCACCGCGCCCTTCCCCTCTCCCCGGTCATACACATCGGTGATGCGGTCCTGATACTGGAAGGTCCCCTTGATGGGGTCGATGGGGCGATACATGATCAGCTCATGGTCCATATTCAGAAAAGAGATGGTCGGCTTGATGATCTCGTTGGCCAGCATGGAGGCGGGCAGCGGCATCCACTGATAGGGACGCACGTTGATGGTACCCCAGTAGGGAATGGTCCCGTAGCTGGGCAGCGCCTTCATGTCCTTCTCATAGGTATACATCAGGTCCTCCGCCTTGGCGCCCACCGCCAGGGCATAGAGGGCGACATCCCGCCAGTTGTACTCCAGATAGCGGGGCTCCATCCGCTGGCCTACCAGCAGCTTCGCCAAATCCACTCGTTCCATTAACGTCCCTCCTTGTTATAATAACGGCTGGAGAGCACCCCGGTCAATACCGGGGTGCTCTCCAGAGCCCGGAATTCGCTTTATTTCTTCAGCTCTTCGCGGGCAATGATGTTCTTCTGGATCTCAGAGGTGCCCTCGTAAATGGGCACAATACGGGCATCGCGGTACATCCGCTCCAGGGGATAGTCCCGCATGTAGCCGTAGCCGGAGTAGATCTGCAGGGCCTTGTTGGTGACCTCAACGGCCATCTCAGAGGCGTAGTACTTGGCGATGGCGGCGATCTCGGTGCAGTTCTCCCCCCGGTCCATGGTCATGGCGGCCTCGTAAATCAGGGCGCGGGCGGCGGAAACCTTGGTGGCCATGTCGGCGATATACCACTGCAGGCCCTGCTGCTTCTCCAGAGGCTTGCCGAACTGGACGCGGACCTTCAGGTAGTCCTTGGAGAGCTTCAGCGCCTCCTCGGCGATACCCAGGGCCTGGGAGGCCATGCCGATACGGCCGCCGTCCAGGGCCTCCATGAAGATCTTGAAGCCCTTGCCCTCCTTGCCCAGCAGGTTGGTCTTGGGCACGCGGCAGTTCTCAAAAATCAGCTCGGACACGTCGGCGGCCCGGATGCCCATTTTCTCCTCCCGCTTGCCGATGATGAAGCCGGGGGTGTTCCGGTCCACAATGATGGTGGACATGCCGTGATAGCCCTTGGTGGGGTCGGTCACCGCCAGAATGGTGACAAAGTCGCCCTCGTTGGGGCCCATGTTGGAGATGAAGCACTTGGAGCCGTTGATGACATACTCGTCGCCATCCAGCACTGCGGTGGTCTGGACGTTGGCGGCGTCGGAGCCGGCGTTGGGCTCGGTGAGGGCGAAGCCGGCGATCCAGCCCTTGGCGGAGCCGGTCAGGTACTTCTCCTTCTGCTCGGGGGTGCCGTACTTGATGATGCCGGTGATGGCCATGGTGTGTACGCTCATCACCTCGGCGGTGCTGGCGCACTGGCGGGCCAGCTCGGTGACCATCAGGGACTTCTCCATCATGCCAAAACCGGCGCCGCCGTACTCCTTGGGCACGCCGATGCCCATGAAGCCCATCTTACCCAGCTTCTCCAGAATGGCGGGCTCCATACGCTCATTTTTATCCATCTCGGCGGCGATGGGGGCCAGCTCTTTATCGGCAAACTCCTTGGCCAGGGCCTGGACCATTTTCTGAGTTTTCGTCAGTTGAAAAGCCATGTTTTCTTACCTCCTGTATGACTGTGCCCGCCTCAAGCCTGGGTCTTGGCGGCCTGGAAGGATGCGATCATCTCGGGAACCACTTTGAACAGGTCGCCGCAGATGCCGTAGTCGGCAACCTGGAAAATGGGGGCGGCGGCGTTCTTGTTCACGGCGATGATGTGCTCGGAGTCCTGCATACCGGCCTGGTGCTGAATGGCGCCGGAGATACCCAGAGCGATATAGATGCGGGGATGGACGGTCTTGCCGGTCTGACCCACCTGATGGTCGGCGGGCAGCCAGCCGTTGTCCACCACCGCGCGGGAGGCGCCTACCACGCCGCCCAGCACATCGGCCAGCTCCTGAGCCAGGCGGATGCCCTCCTCAATGTTGCTGGAAATGCCGCGGCCCACGGACACCACCACGTCGGCGCCGGTCAGGTCCACCAGCTTGCGGGTCTCCTTCACGATCTCCCGCACGCGGGTGTGCAGGTCGGCGTCGGTGAGCACCACCTCGGGGCGGACGATCTCCACGGCGTTGGCCTTGGCCTCGTTGTACTCGTTCTTCTTCATCACGCCGGGGCGGACGGTAGCCATGGCGGGACGGAAGCGGGGGCAGATGATGGTGGCCATCAGGTGGCCGCCGAAGGCGGGACGGGTCATCTTCAGGTCACGGTTTTCCATGTCCCACTTGGTGCCGTCCACGTCCAGAGTGGAGCTCTCCCGGAGGAATTCCACATACTTGGCAACGTCCACATCCAGGTGGGTGCAGTCGGCGCACAGACCGGTGTGCAGACGGGCGGCGCAGCGGGGCGCCAGGTCGCGGCCGATGTTGGAGGCGCCGAAGAGCATGATCTCAGGCTTGTAGGCCTGCACGGCGTCGCTGACCACCTTGGCGTAGGCATCGGTGGTATAGTCCTTCAGCAGGGGGGACTCGCAGAGATAGACCTTGTCGGCGCCATAGCCGCCCAGGTCCTTGACCAGGCCCTCCACGTTGTCGCCTACCAGCAGGCCGCACAGGTTGACACCCAGCTCGTCGGCCAGCTTGCGGCCCTCGGAGATCAGCTCATAGCTGGTGGGCATCATCACGCCCTGGCGCTGCTCGCAGAATACCCATACATCCTTAAAGGCGGCAATATCCGCGCTGTTATAAGTTCCCATGATTCAAGTGCTCCTTTCCGTTAGATCACATGCTTGGCAGCCAGAATACCGGCCAGCTTGTCGGTGGTCTCCCGGCCGCTGCCCTCCAGCATCATGCCGGTGCCCTTCTGGGGGGCGTGAAGGACTTGAAGATGTTGGTGGGAGAGCCCTTCAGGCCGATGGTGGTCAGGTCGATGAGGGGATCATCCTTCAGAGCCTCAAAGTCCAGAACGGTGTAGGGCTTGTCGTAGCACTCGCTGATGCCCTGCATGGACATGTAGCGGGGATCGTTGAGCTCCTTGATGCAGGTCAGCAGGCAGGGGGTAGTGGTCTCCACCACCATGTAGCCGTCCTCCAGCATCCGCTTGCACACCACCTTGTCCCCCTCACGGGTGACGTCAGCCACGTAGGAGATCTGGGGCAGGCCCAGCTTCTCGGCGATCTGGGGACCCACCTGGGCGGTATCGCCGTCGATGGCCTGACGGCCGCAGAAGATCACGTCGTCCTTGTCCAGGCCGATCTTCTTGATGGCGGCGGACAGGATCTGAGAGGTGGCATAGGTGTCGGAGCCGCCGAACTCCCGGGCGGACACCAGCACGGCCTCGTCGGCGCCCATGGCCAGCAGCTCGCGGAGCATTCCCTCGGCGGGGGGCGGACCCATGGTGACCACCACTACCTTGCAGCCGGTCTCGTCCTTCAGACGCAGGGCGGCCTCCACCGCGTTCATGTCGTCGGGGTTGGTGATGGTCTGCATAGAGGCACGGTTCAAGGTGCCGTCGGGATTGACCGCCACTTTGCCGGAAGTGTCGGGCACCTGCTTTACACAAACAATGGCTTTCATGTTTTGATTAGCACTCCTTATTGAAAATGTATGCTGAGAAACGACGCCCGCCTGGGTCAGCTCTGCAATTTTGGGACCGGAAACGCCCAGGGCATGGAGGATTTCCTCCGTGTGCTGCCCCAGGGCCGGGGCGGGCATGGCGGTAACGTCCAGCGGCGTGGCCCCCAGCTTCATGGGGGTGCCCACCCGGTAGAGCGAACCCAGCACCGGGTCCTGACCGGCCACAATCATCTCCGCGGCGCGAATCTGGGGATCGTGCACCATCTCCTCCACCGATTTGAGGGCGCCGCCGGCCAGCTTGCTGGCCCCCATGGCGGCCACCAGCTCGTCCTTCTTCCAGGCGCCGGTGATCTTGCCGATCTCGGGGATGAGCTCCTCCAGATTGGCCAGGCGGCTGGCGTTATCGGCGAACCGGGGATCGTCAACCAGCTGGTCGGCGCCTACCAGCGCGCAGAACTTTTTCCACTGGCCCTCGGAGCTGATGGCAATGGCGGCGTAGCCGTCCTGGGCGGCGAAGGTGCCCAGAGGGGCCACTTCGGTGTCCTGGTTGCCGTTTTTGGGAACGATCTTGCCGTCGATGGAGTAGTTCATGACGAACAGCTCCAGCATATAGAAGATGCAGTCCAGCACGGAGACCTCAATTCTTGTGCCCTCTCCGCTGGTGAGCTTGTGGAACAGGGCCATCACAATGCCGGAGAGCAGGGCCAGGCCGCTGTACGTGCCGCCGAAGTCCACGCCGGGCATCATGGGGGGCTCGCCCCGCCGTCCCGTGCGATCCATCATGCCGCTCATGGCGGTGAGAATCAGGTCGTCGGCCAGGTGATCCTTCAGGGGGCCGCTCTCGCCGAAGCCGGTGATAGCGGCGTAGATCACGCCGGGGTTGGCCGCCTTGGCGGCCTCATAGTCCAGAATGGAGGGGTCGTCGGTAACCACCACGTCGCAGGAGGCGGCCAGCTTCAGCAGCAGCTCCCTGCCCTCGGGCTTGGTGTAGTCCAGACACAGGCTTTTCTTGTTCCGGTTCAGGCCGGCGAAAAAGGCGCTGGCGCCGTTTTTCAGAGGTCCGCGGGCGCGGTTGGGGTCGCCGCCGGGCAGCTCCACCTTGACCACCTGGGCGCCGCAGTCACCCAGATTCATGGTACAGAAGGCGCCGGGCAGGCTGGCTGTCAGGTCCAGCACCTTGATTTCACTCAGTACATGTTCCATGTCCCCGCCTCCTTAAATCACGCCGTCGGCCTGGAATTGGGCCAGCTCTTCCTTGGTGTAGCAGGCGCCCAGGATCTCGTCGTTGTTCTGACCCAGCAGAGGGGCGGTGGTGAAGCGGTCCTCCGTCCCTTCGCCGAACTTGATGACCTTGCCCACGGTGAGCACGTCGCCCACCCGCTGGTCCACCACGGTGGGCAGCATGTTGCGGGCCTTCAGGTGGGGACTCTCAATAGCCTCCTCCATGGTGTTCACCGGTCCGGCGGGAACTCCGGCGGCAGCGCAGCGGGCGTCAAAGTCGGCCCGGGTCACGTTGGCCAGCAGCTCCGTCAGCTGAGGCCGCAGCTCGCCCAGATAGGCGGCGCGGCGGGCGTCGTTGGTGGGATACCGCTCCGCCCACTCCGGTTTACCGAAAGCCTGGCAGAAGCTGGTCCACTGGCTGTCCCTGGTGACCGCCAGGGCCACCCAGCCGTCGGCGCAGGGCAGAATGTCATAGGGGGCCCAGGCGTCGTGAAGATGGCCGGTGCGGGAGGAATTCTCCCCGCAGTTGAGGGCGGCCACCTTCTCACCCATAACGCTGGCTACCGAATCCAGCATGGAGACCTCCACTCGCTGGCCCTTGCCGGTCTTTTTGGCATGATACAGGGCCAGGACAATGGCGGTGCCCAGATAGGTGCAGGACAGGTGGTCGCTGACGTAGCAGCCCACCCGGGAGGGCTCCCCTTCCGGCTCGCCGGTGGCGTCCATAATGCCGCTCTGGGCCTGGACGGCGATATCATAGGCGATATAGTCCTTCTGGGGGCCCACGCTGCCGTAAGAGGAGAGTTTGCCGTACACCAGCGCGGGGTTGATTTTGGAGAGCTCCTCAAAGCCCAGGCCCATTTTCTCCATGGTGCCGTTCTTGAAGTTCTCCACCAGAATGTCGGCGTCCTTCACCAGGCGCTTGAGGATCTCCTTGCCCTGGTCGTCCTTCAGATTCAGGGTGATGCTCTTCTTGCCCCGGTCGGTGTAGCAGTGGTAGGCGCTGACGCCGTCAATAAAAGGGGGATAGTCCCGGATCGTGTCGCCGCTGCCGGGCCGCTCCACCTTGATGACTTCCGCACCGTAGTCGGAAAACTCGGTATCGGTAAAGGGGTTAATAGTGGTGAGATCCAGAATTCGGATCCCTTTCAATGGCTGCATGAGCTGTTTCCTCCTTCCATGCAGACAGGGGCGCGGTGCGGGGGGCAAAGCCCCCGCACCGGCAGTTGTTATTTTGTATAGCCGGGGATCAGCAGAGCCTTCCAGTCAATCTTGTTCTTCTTGGGAGGCGCACCGGCGTCGTCGGGTCTGCCATATTCCACGTAGTTGTACTTTTCAGGATTCTTCATCAGCCGGAAGGCGCCGGTGATGAGGATGATCTCAATGACCATGCACACCCAGCCGGACAGGTTGGCCAGGATACGGGCGCCGTCCACGTTGGCCACGGAAACCATGATGCTGGTCAGGAAGATGAGCACGCCGCCCAGCACGATCTTGACAAAGGCGCCGGTAATGGGGTTCTCCTTCACCTTGTCGCCCTCGTCGCCGGCGTGGGTGCAGGCCAGAGTACTCATGGCGGTGAGAGAGGAGTCCGTGTAGGTCACAAAGGAGATAATAATGGCGATGAGGTACAGGCCGGTGGAGATCTGCGGGAAGGGCAGGGTGTCGAACAGCTTGTAGGGCAGGGTGTTCTGGCCCAGCTCATACATGGCCTCGGTCAGGCTCATGCCGGTGGAGATGTCCTGATAAATGGCGGTGCCGGACAGGAAGGTCATCCACACGAGGGAGAAGATCACAGGCCCGAAGAAGTTGATCTGGATCACTTCCCGGATGGTGCGGCCGCGGCAGAGGGAGCCCATGAACACAGGGGCAAAGCAGATGGCGGACATCCACACGGCGAAATTGTAGTTGATCCAGTCGGGGAAGAAGGAGTCGCCGGAGGCAACGCCGGTAGCCAGGGACTGCTGGAAGTAAGTGTTGATGAACTCGCCGGTGCCCTCAATACCCAGGTTAAGCACATAGGGGATATTGGTGGTGCAGATCAGGAAGGCCACCAGAATGAAGTACAGCCGCATATTCAGGTCGGACAGCATCCGGATGCCGGAGAGAATGCCGGAGATGGAGGACACGATGGCGGGCAGCACAAACAGGCAGCCGATGGCGATGAGCAGGGTGGTGGTGGTGTCCCAGTCCAGCAGGTACTTGGCCGCGCCGGTCAGGTTGAACATGCCCTGAGCCAGAGAGGCGCACATGGCGCACACGTTGACGAACAGCAGCACGGAGGAAATGGGGGTAAACCACCGGCGGCAGCGATTCTCACCCAGCACGGGCACCAGGGTGGACACAATGCCGTAGGGCTGCTTCATGTTGAAGTACACAAAAGCGAAGATGATGGCGGGCAGAGCGTAAATGCCATAGGGCTGAGCGGTCCACTGCAGGAAGATGGTGGCCATGGTCTTGACGATGGCCTGGGGGCTGTTGGGCTCCACGCCCCACATGATGGGGGGCTCATTCACGTGGAGGATGGGCTGCACAATGCCCCAGTACACACAGCCGGTGGCGATGGTGGTACACAGGGTGATGGCAAACCAGTTCCACTTGTTCATGATGGGCTTGGCGTCCTTGCCGCCGATCTTGACCTTCCCCAGAGGGGAGAAGTAGAGGGCCAGAACGGTGAGCACACACAGCAGGGAAACCAGGCTGGCCACGCCGCCCATGTAGTCGATCGTCACCGACTGCACCACGGACAATGCAGCCACAAACTGGTTCGGAATGGTGACGCTGATGACGGTAATCAGTACCAGAAGAATCAGCGCGGGCCAAAGTAATTTGTGGTTGACGCCTTCTGTAGCTTTCTTAAACATCTTTGTTCTCCTCTCATCTATACTCGGTTCTCAGCACCCGGCGCGGCGAAACGCGGAAAGTACGGCGCCGGACGAAGAATCTTCTGACAACATACACACAAAAGGTCGCGGGGAACGCCTTTTACACAACGCCCTGCTGGTGCAGCTCGGTGATCTGCTCCGGCGTATACCCCAGCTCTTCCAGAATGTGGTCGGTATCCTGACCCAGCAGGGGCGCGCCGTTGCGCAGTACAGAGGGAGTCAGGCTCATCTTCATGGGGTTGGCCATGTTCTTGTGGGTGCCGATGCCGGGATCGTCAATCTCCCACAGCATCTCCCGGGCGTTGAGCTGCTCGTCATGGACCACCTCGGGCACGTTCTGCACCGGACCGCCGGCCACCTGGGCCACGGTCATGATCTCATCCACCTCCGCCCGGGTCTTGTGGGTGAAGAAGGGGGTGATTTCGGCCATCAGGGCGTCGTAATTGGCCAGACGGTCGGCGTTGGTGTAGAAGCGGTCGTCGCCGGCCAGGCGGGGCTTGTTGATGGCGTTGCAGAAACGGGCAAAGTCCTCATCGCAGGTCACCGCCACGGTGTACAGGCCGTCGGCGCAGGTAAACACGTCGTAGGGGGCGAACATGGCGTTGCGGGTGCCCATGCGGGTCAGGTTCTGATCCAGAACCGACTTGTACAGGATGGCGTTCTCCTCAATGCCGAACAGGGCGTCCAGCATGGCAATGTTCAGGTTCTGGCCCTCGCCGGTCTTCAGCCTGTGCAGATAGGCCATCAGGATGCCGTTGCACAGCAGCAGACCGGTAAAGCTGTCGCCGATGCCGGGACCCACCCGGCAGGGATCCCCGTCGGGATAGCCGGTGATGTCCATGATGCCGCACATGGACTGCACCACGTTGTCATAGGCCGCCAGCTTCTTGAAGGGGCCGGACTGGCCGAAGCCGGAGAGGGAGGCGAAGATAATGCCGGGGTTGATCTCCTTCAGCGCGTCATAGTCCAGACCCATCTTGGTCAGGGTGCCGCACTTGAAGTTTTCCAGCACGATATCGGCGTCCTTCACCAGGGTCTTGATGATCTTCTGGCCCTCTTCGGAAGAGATGTCCAGCGTCAGGCTCTCCTTGTTGCGGTTGATGGAGGAATAGTAGCCGCTGTAATTGTTGCGGAAGGGGGTCCACTCACGGGACTGGTCGCCCACCCCCGCCCGCTCTACCTTAATCACGCGGGCGCCAAAGTCGGCCAACTGCATGGCGCAGAAGGGGCCGCTGTACGCCTGGGTAAAATCGATGACGGTAACACCTTCGAGAATTTTCATATGCTTGCCGAATCCTTTCTTCAGCACCTCTGCCGGAGCAGAGCTGTGCGATTATTTTCCGCTGTGTTTTTTCAGGCTTCGCAGATGACGCCGTCTGCCTTCAGCTGCTGGAGCTTTTCCTCGTCATAGCCCAGCTGGCTGAGCACGGCGTGGGTGTCGCCGCCCATCAGGGGGGCGCCCTTCTCGACGCTGCCGGGGGTCTTCATCAGCTTGACGGTGGTGCCGGGGATGGTCACCTTGCCTGCGCCGGCATCCTCCACCTCCACCAGCATCTCGCGCACCTTGATATGCTCGCTGGCCATGGCGTCCGCCACGGTGTACACCGCCGCGCAGGGCAGCTTGGCCTCCCGCAGGGTGGCCTCCATCTCAAATTTCTCCCGCTTGGAGGTAACGGCCTCCAGCTCGTCCTTCAGGCCGCACATATAGTGGTCGCCCCGGGACTCGTTGGTCATGTACAGCTCGTTCTGCGCCAGGTCGGTCATACCCAGGGCGGCACAGAACTTCTGCCACTGGCCGTCGGTGGAGATACCCACGGACAGGAAGCCATCCTTGGCCTTCAGGGTATCGTAGGGAGAGATGGAGGGATAGGAGTTGCCGGTGCGGGGCAGCACCTTGCCGTTGATGTTGTACACCCAGGGGCCGGTCTCCATCATGGCGAACAGGCAGTCCAGCTCGGACAGGTCGATCATCTGACCCTGGCCGGTCTTGTACTTGTGGATCAGCGCCAGGTTGATGCTGGTGGCCAGATAGGCGGTGCTGATGTGGTTGGACACCCGGCAGCCCACAGGGGTGGCGGGACCGTCGGCAAAGCCGGTGCGGTCCATGTAGCCGCCGATAGCCTGAATGGTCAGGTCGTCCGCCTTCTTGTTCTTCCGGGGGCCGGTGAGGCCGAAGGGAGAAAGCGAGGCGTAAATCAGGTCGGGCTTGATGGCCTTCAGGGAATCATAGTCCAGACCATAGCGCTCCATTTCGCCCACGGGCAGATTCTCGCACACCACGTCCGCGGTCTTGACCAGATCCAGGATGACCTGCCGGCCAGCCTCCGTGGTGTAATCCACACAGACGTCCTCCTTGCCCCGGTTCAGATAGGTGAAATAGACGCTGTGTCCGTTCTGCATGGGCGTCCACTCCCGGGCGGGATCCGGACGGTCCGCCCGTTCCACCTTAATGACCTTGGCGCCGAAGTCCGCAAGGATCATCGTTGCCACGCTGCCCGCGTGCCGCTGCGTAAAATCAATGATTGTCACGCCATCCAATGCCTTCATAGTCATTTCCTTTCTCGATCTCTCTAGATATTTTTGCGTGCGTGGTCGTCTCGCGATGATACATATAGCATCTGGCGTGCCAATTTTCTTCGCCAATCCGATTTTGTTAAAAAAATATCATTTCCCCTGCCTTTACAAAAAAACTCACAACCATCCCGCTCAAGTCGCAGCCTTGCCGGCGGCGTCTAAGGGCGCAAAGTGAACCATTTTTAAAAGCGTTCCGGCCCCCTGTTTTCAGAAATGGTTCACCCCGCCCTTCCCGTACAGAAATTTATGCTTTTATCCATTTTTTCCGCTTGAAAGCGTCGTAAATATGTGATACTCTAATAAAAAATTACTGTGGCCGTCTTGCCTTTTGCACGTAAAGGAGTGGCACTATGATCAACCGGAATATTTTTCTCCACATGCCCAAAGAAATGCTCGCCGCGATTTTGGAGCAGCTTCCCAATCCCGTTTATGCCATACAGGACGACTATACCGTTCTGTATGCCAACCGGGAGGCCCAATCCATCCTGAACATTCACCCCGGCATGCAGCTTCGGGAGAAGGACGGCGTTTTGACGGCCCCGGGCTGGGAACAGGAGGCCATGCTTTCCCAGGAAACCGGAATCCAGGACATTTACCGCATCAGCGTAAATGGCACCGGATACCTCTGTTTTCAAAAGTATATCTCGGAAGATATGGATAAGTCCATTTTTTCTGTGGTGAGCGTTCAGCCGGAAGCGCCGGAATACGACCTCTATTTTGACTGCAACCAGAGCTCTGCCCACAGCGCCGGAGACCGCCGTTTCCTCTCCCACTCCCCGCAGATGGAGCCGGTGCTCAAAAGCTGCGAGCGATGCGCGCCCAGCGAGCTGCCCATCCTGCTGCTGGGTGAATCCGGTTCCGGCAAGACCATGCTGGCGGAATACATTCACCGCCTCAGCGGCCGGCGCAACGGCCCCTTCCTGGTGGTCAACTGCGCGGCCATCGCCAAGGAGCTTTTGGAATCCGAGCTCTTCGGCTATGCGCCCTATGCCTTTACCAACGCCTCCCCCAAGGGAAAAAAGGGCCTTTTTGAACTGGCCAACGGCGGCACGCTGCTCCTGGATGAGATTGGGGACATGCCTCTGGAGCTGCAGTCCAAGATCCTCACAGCGGTGGAAAGCCAGAGCATCCTCCCCGTCGGCGGGCAGGAATACCGCCCTGTGGATGTGCGCATTCTGGCCGCCACCAACAAGGATCTGACCGAGCTGGTGCGGCAGGGCGCGTTCCGTGAGGATCTGCTGTGGCGTCTGAATACGGTGGAAATCCGCATCCCCCCGCTGCGGGAGCGGCCTGACGATATCCTCTACATAGCCAATCATTTTCGCAACGCCTATAATGAGCACAACGGCACCGACCTTCGCTTTACGCCGGAGCTCAAGCAGTTTCTGCGGGAGTATGACTGGCCGGGTAATGTGCGCCAGCTGAAAAACACGGTGGAGAAAATGCTCTTTATGGCCCGGGACATGCAGATCCCCCTCTCCGCGGCCAGAGGACTTTTCGGCTCCCGGGGAACCCAATCCGCCTCGGCCACCTACGCCCAGCGCATTGAGGAGCGGGAGCGCCGTTTCATTCAGACGCAGTACCGCCGGTACCCCTCTACCCGCAAGCTGGCCGCCGCCCTTCAGGTGAGCCAGAGCACCGCTACCCGGCTGATCCACAAGTATATTACCCCGCAGACGGGTCACAACGCCATCTCGGCCATCACAGCGCACACCCAGCAGGAAAATGCCGCCGGCCGCCTGACCCAACAGCAATTCTTCATGATACTGGATGTGATTCCAAACCGGATCTGTGTCGTGGACCAGGATCTGGTGTGTATCGCAAAGCGGTACCAGGGCGAGTCGGACGACAGCTCCGCCTCCCCCGATACCTTCCTCACCACCGCCATGTACAGAGCCGGATACAAGCTGGCGGGGGTCAAGGGCCGCCCCATTGTTCTGGAGTATCTCACCGCCTCCGGCAAACAGCGTCAGACCATGATTGCCCCCATCAATGATATTGTGGGCAAGGGGCTCTTTTACGTCAGCGCCACCCAGATCCACTTCAGCCAGGAGACCATCTAGAGGCGCATGGAAATCTGCCGCAGAAAGCGCCGCATCCATGTGGGCAATAAGGACTTTGTCTTCTTTGGGGTTTCCGCCGAGATGAACCTGTTCCTCCAGGACGCCGTTCGCTCCGGCTGGCAGGATCTGTCCGTGCTGATCCGCGGCGAATCGGGCACCGGCAAAAGCGTGTTCGCCCGTTACATCCATGAAGTGGGCAGCCGCCGGAGCGGTCCCTTTGTCTCCATCAACTGCGCCAGCATCCCCCACAACCTGATTGAGTCCGAGCTGTTCGGCTATGAGAAGGGGGCCTTTACGGGGGCGGGGCCCCAGGGCCGCAAGGGCCTGTTTGAAATGGCCAACGGCGGCACCCTCTTCCTGGACGAAATCGGCGACCTGCCGCTGAACGCGCAGGCCAAATTCCTGGATGTCATCGAAAACAAGCGTTTTATCCCGGTGGGCGGCAGCAAGGTGATCAACGCCGACGTGCGCATCATCTGCGCCACCAATCAGGACCTGCAGAAGCTGATCCAGGAGAAGAAATTCCGCGAGGATCTCTACTGGCGCATCAATGTCATCGAACTGCAGATCCCCTCCCTGCGCAACCGGGACGACGACATTGAGCGCTACGCCGAGTTTTTCCTGGAGCAGTCCATTGCCCGCTATGGGACAAAAAAGCGCTTTTCTCCCGATGTCATGAGCCTGTTTCTCCTTTACAGCTGGCCTGGCAACCTGCGCCAGCTGGCCAATGTGGTGGAACGCAGCTACGTCATGTCCGAGGGCGGCGTTATCCTCCCGGAGGACCTGCCCGCGGAGTTTCAAAATCCCCAGGACGCGTCTGCCGCCCTCCAGTTCAGCGAAATGCAGCGCCGCTGGGACAGCGAGATCATTTCCGACGCGCTCAGCCGGTATGGTTCCGCGCAAGAGGCCGCGGCCGCCCTCTCTGTCAGCAATGCCACCGTCTCCCGCAAACGTGCCAATCTGATGTGAACCCATCCCCCTCGCTTCCTTTGGAGGCGAGGGGGATAGCATACCAAGCTCTTGTTGAGAAAGGAACGATCTTTATGCGTCTGACCGCAGAGCAGGCCTGCCTGAATGTGGACTATGAGAAATGCACCCAATGCGGACTTTGCACAAAAATATGCTGGACCCACGCCATGGTCAAAAACCAGCAGGGGTATCCGGTGATGAGCCAGGCCGACCCCAGCGACAGCTGGCACAGCTGCTGGGCCTGTCAGAGATGTATGGCCGTCTGTCCCACCGGCGCCTTGAGCATCTGCGGCAAGGACCCCAGCCGCAGCGTTCTCACCGCGGACCGTCCCTCCCCCCAGGCTGTTGAGACACTGATGCTCACCCGCCGCACCTGCCGGAATTATAAGGATGAGGATGTGGACCGCGCCACTCTGGAGCATATTCTGAAAATTGTCGGCAACGCCCCCAGCGGCGGATGCCATCAGCAGGTGGTGTTCACTGTCTTCCCGGACAAAGAGACCTTTGCCCGCTTCAAACACTATTTCTGGGAGCGGGTGCAGCAGAATGCGGAGCAGGGCATTTTCCCGGAAGGCTTTAACGAAAAGGATTTTGCCCTGGTAAAAAAGGGGATGGACCACGGGAAGGACGTTATTTTCCGGGGCGCTCCCAATCTGCTGCTGATCCACGCGGCCATGGACCGGGGCGATTGGGTGGTGGACACCGGCATCGCCATGAGCTATGCCGAGCTGCTCTTCAACGCCTACGGGCTGGGCACCGTTGTGGCCTCCTTTGCCGGGGCCGCCCTGAAAAGGCTGCCCGACGTGCGGACAAGACTGGGCATTCCGGAAAACCACTTCCTCCAGTGTCCCCTGATTTTCGGCGTACCGGCAATCACCTTCCCCCGGGGCGTACAGCGTTTCGACCATCTGAAGATCCACACCGCAAACTTCTGAGCCCTTACCACAATACGGCAGAGGCCCCGCCTGCATCCAGGCGGGGCCTCTGCCGTATTGTACAGATCTTTTCTCCAGGCGTCGGGAATGAACCGCGCCCTCAGCACTTCTCAAACACGGAGGCAACGCCCATGCCGCCGCCGATGCACAGGGTGGCCAGACCCGTCTTGGCGTCGTCCCGCTTGGCCATCTCGTGGAGCAGAGTGACGATGATGCGGGCGCCGGAGGCTCCCACAGGGTGGCCCAGGGCGATGGCGCCGCCGTTGACGTTAACCTTCTCCATGTCAAGGCCCAGCTCACGGGCCACGGCGATGGACTGAGCGGCAAAGGCCTCGTTGGCCTCCACCAGGTCGATGTCCTCGATCTTCAGGCCGGCCTTGGCCAGCGCCTGACGGGAGGCAGGCACCGGACCCACGCCCATGATCTTGGGATCCACGCCGCCCTGGCCCCAGCCGATCAGCTTGGCCATGGGCTTCAGGCCATACTTCTCCACCGCCTCACCGGAGGCCAGCACGATGGCGGCGGCGCCGTCGTTGATGCCGGAGGAGCTGGCAGCGGTAACCCGCTGGACGTGCTTGCGGGTGTCGGCCTCATGGATCTGGGTGGGCTCAAAGGTATGGACAATCTCTTCCTCCACCCCCTCAGGACCCACGGGGAAGGCGCCCTTCAGCTTGGAGATACCCTCCACAGTGACGCCGGCCTTGGGGAATTCGTCCACCTTGAACTCCACCATTTCCTTCTTCTTCTTGATCATCACAGGGACGATCTCATCGTCAAACCGCCCGGCCTTCTGAGCGGCCTCGGTCTTCTGCTGGGAAGCGGCAGCGAAGGCGTCCAGCTCCTCCCGGGTGATGCCCCACACGTCGCAGATGTTCTCGGCGGTGGTACCCATGTGGTAGCCGTTGTAGGCATCCCACAGGCCGTCCTTGATCATGGTGTCCACCACCTTCTTGTCCCCCATGCGGGCGCCCCAGCGCTCATCAGGCAGGGCAAAGGGGGCGGCAGACATGTTTTCGGTGCCGCCGCACACAATGATGTCGGCATCCCCGGCCAGAATGGTGCGGGCGGCCTCAATCATGCTCTTCATGCCGGAGCCGCACACCATGCCCACCGTGTAAGCGGTGACGGAATAGGGGATTCCGGCCTTGATGGCCACCTGCCGGGCCACGTTCTGGCCCTGGGCGGCGGTGAGCACGCTGCCGAACATGACCTCATCCACCTGCTCGGGCTTCACGCCGGCCCGGTTCAGGGCTTCCTTTACCACGACGGCTCCCAGGTCCGCGGAAGAAATGTTGGTCAGGGCCCCGCCAAAGGAACCCATAGCGGTACGGCAGCAGTTGACAACATAAAGCTCTTTCATAAATAATTCCTCCTGCATCATCTGTTGTATCATTATGCTTTGCGCAGTTTTAGCTCTTCCACCAGGGGCGGCAGGATATCGTAGAGGTCCCCCTCCACCGCATAGTCCGCCACTTGAAAAATAGGAGCCCCCGGATCTCGGTTGATGGCCACAATCACATCTGAACCGCTCATACCCGCCAGATGCTGCATGGCCCCGGAAATGCCGCAGGCGATGTAAAGACGGGGCGCCACGGTTTTTCCGGTCTGGCCCACCTGATGGGCGTGAGAGATCCAGCCCAGGTCCACAGCGGCCCGGGAGGCGCCCACCTGTCCTCCCAGAGCCTCCGCCGCGGCTCGGAGCAGTTCAAAACCTTTGGCGCTGCCCAGGCCCCGGCCTCCGGCAACGATAATGTCGGCCCCCTCCAGGTCCACTCTGTCCTGCTCCAGAGTGCGGACAATTTCCCCGGCCCGGAGCTGTGAGGTAAACTGCGGAACATGTTCCCGGATCACAGTGGGAGGGGGCGCGTCAAAAAAAGGAACGGGGCGGCGGTAAACCCCAGGACGGACTGTGCCAATTTGCGGACGGCTTCCAACAGACATCTGTGTGGCCATCTGTTTCCCCCCTGAAATGGGACGGGTAAACAGCAAATTGCCGGCGGCGGAGGCCTCTATCGCGATGCAGTCCTGCGCCAGACCCACCTGCAGCTGGGCCGACAGGGCGGCAGCCAGCTCCCGGCCCTGCAGATCGGCGGAGAAGAGAACCGCGGACGGGTGGTGGCGCTCCACCAGAACCCGGAGAGCCGCAGTATAGCGGTCGGCCTGATAATCCGTATAGGCCTGATCGTCAATTGCCACGATTTTATCCACACCGCAGCTTGCCGCCTCAACGATGGCTTCCTCCACCAGACAGCCGATGACCACCGCTGTCAGAGTGCCTTTGAGCTGCCCCGCCAGCTCCCGGCCCGGAGTAATCAGCTCCAGTCCGGTGTGTCTGCCGGTGCCGCCCTCAATCCACACCCAGATATCCTGTTTTCCTTCCATCTCTCCCACCTCCTTAAAGGGCCTTCGCCCGCTCCAGCAGGGACAGCAGCTCCAGAGCCGCCGTCTCCCCGATATCAGCCCGGATACGAACCGCGTCCGCCTTCTGCCTGGGCGCAAACACACGGATGGTCCGCATCCGGCGCTCATACTGGTAAGCAGAGCTATCCGGCTGAAGCAATGCGCCGGCATCCAGAACCGGCAGTTCCATTTCGCTGGCCTGCATCCGGCGCAGGATCGTAGGATAGCGCAGGACATGGTCTGAACGGGTATACAGGGCCACACAGGGAGTATCCACGTCTACCTGCTGGACGCCGCCCTCCACCTGGCACTGGAACCGGAATCCGGCCTGCGCCCAGTGGGCCTGAAGCACGTTGCCCACAGCGGGACGACCCAACTGACAGGCCAGCACAGGGCCGCACAGTCCGCTGCCCAGATCAGCGGACTGCTGTCCGCACAAAATCAGGTCAAAGGGCTTACCCTGCCGGCTCTCCAGCTCCCGGACAGCGGCAGCCAGAAGCATTCCCTTTGCCACCGGATCGGGCTGGGGAACAGAGGGAGCCCGTACCAGAACCGCCTCCTCACCTACCACAGAGAAAGCGTCCCGCAGGGCGGATTCGCCATCGAGCGACAGCAGCGTGATGGCGCAGGACGGGTCCTGATCCTGGAGCAAAGCGGCCCCTTCCAGAGCATAACCGTCCAGGGTACTGACGACCTGGGGCGCCTCCTCCGGAAAGCGCAGGCCCACCTCGGCGTCCGGAATCCCGGCGGAGAGATCAGGAATTTGTTTCAGGCAGACCAACAGGTTCATGGCGTATGTCTCCCCCTTCATAGACGGAGTATTTCACTGCTCAATGCCCAACGCACAGGCGTTGGGCATTGAGCAGATATGGCCGGTTAGTTATTTGAACAGCTTGCCGGAGAGAATCAGCTTCTGGATCTCGTTGCTGCCCTCATAGATCTGAGTGATCTTGGCGTCACGCATCATGCGCTCCACATGATACTCCTTCATAAAGCCGTTGCCGCCCAGCATCTGGACCGCCTCGGTGGTGACATGCATGGCGGCATCGGTACACACCAGCTTGGCCTTGGCGGCGGACTCGGTGTAGGGGCGGCCCTCCTGCTTGTCGAGAGCGGCCTTATAGAGCATGTACTTGGCCTGCTCGATCTGTACCTGCATGTCCACCATACGGAAAGCCAGGCTCTGCTGCTTGGCGATGGGCTTACCGAACTGCTCCCGCTCCACCATGTACTTGCGGGCGATCTCAAACGCGCCCTCGGCAATGCCCAGGCCCTGGGCCGCCACACCGATGCGGCCGCCGTCCAGAGACTTCATGGCCAGGGCAAAGCCCTTGCCGGGCTCGGCCACCATATTGGCCTCGGGCACACGGCAGTTGTTGAAGTACAGCTCGCATACGGCCGCGCTGCGGATGCCCATGGTGTTGTGACGCTTGCCCTGCTCAAAGCCGGGGGTTCCCTTGGGCACCATGAAGCAGGCCATGCCCTTGGTGCCGGGGGCCACGTCGGTGGTGGTAAACACCACGAAGTAGTCGGACACAGGGCCGTTGGTGATGAAGCACTTGGAGCCGTTGATCACCCACTCGTCCCCGTCCTTCACGGCAATGGTCTTGCACCCGGCGGCGTCGGAGCCGGCGTTGGGCTCGGTGAGGGCGAAGGAGCCCAGCGCCTTGCCGGAGGCCACGGGGCGGATGAACTCAGCTTTCTTCTCAGCAGGCAGGTCGGAATTCATGATCACGCCGCAGAACAGAGAGGTACAGACGGAGTATGTAATGCCCATGGAGGCATCCACCTTGGAGATCTCTTCCAGGGAGACAATGTAGGACAGATAATCGCCGCCCTGTCCCCCCATCTCCACAGAATAGGGAATGCCGATCAGGCCCATGCGGCCCATCTCATCGTACAGCTCCCGAGGGAATTCCGCGCTGGCGTCACGGGTCAGGATGTCCTTGGACAGGGTGTTCTTGGCAAAGTCACGGGCGATTTTCTGGGCGTCCAGCTGGTTCTGAGTCAATTCAAAATTCATTTGACACGCTTCCTTTCTGATTCTATGTTGTTTCACACAATCTGTTGTTTTTATTGAACGCCCTGTATTATAGCAATAACAATGCCAATTCTATCCGGCGGATTATTTTATGCGGTTTTGCCCATTTTTCCAGTATTTTTTAAAAATTTTGTCCCAAATTTACGATTATATTTATGGCAGACCACTCCGGTGAATCATAACCGTTTCCAAGTGATTTCATATCCGGTTCACCGTGCCCAGTCATTCCGGCCCCTTCCCCTGAATTCACATTCCCCAGGAAGCGGGGGGCTATACCAAGATACCCCAGCATTTGGGAACGGCAAAATCTCTCGATATCGGTGCAGTTCTGGTGGGCTACACATGTGATAGTCAAAAAAGTGTGAAGAGAGAAAAAGTTGCACACTTCGGCAGTACAGGCGCAAAAAGAGAGGGAACCGGTTTCCCGATTCCCTCTCAAAAAGTGTTTGTTTATCCGGTTTGGATTAACCGAAGTACCGCTTCAGCAGGCCCTCGAAAGCCTTGCCGTGACGGGCCTCGTCGCGGGCCATCTCGTGGACGGTGTCATGGATGGCGTCCAGGTTGTGCTGCTTGGCCAGCTTGGCCAGCTCGAACTTGCCGGCGGTAGCGCCGTTCTCGGCGTCCACGCGCATCTCCAGGTTCTTCTTGGTGGAGTCGGTCACAACCTCGCCCAGCAGCTCAGCAAACTTAGCGGCGTGCTCGGCCTCCTCATAGGCGGCCTTCTCCCAGTACAGGCCGATCTCGGGGTAACCCTCGCGGTGGGCCACGCGGGCCATAGCCAGGTACATACCGACCTCGGTGCACTCGCCGGCGAAGTTCTCGCGCAGACCCTGCATGATCTCCTCGGGAGCGCCCTGGGCCACGCCCACAACGTGCTCGGCAGCCCAGGTCTTCTCACCGGCCTGCTCCTTGAACTTCTCAGCGGG
>DWXF01000003.1 GCA_019119335.1 Candidatus Flavonifractor merdavium | reverse complement strand
GGCCCCCTTCTTCTTGTCCTCCAGGGTGCCGTTTGCAAAGTCCACCCGGCCGCCCATGAAGGCGTTGGCCAGGTCGGCTCCCTGCAGGATGGCGGGGGAGCGGAACATCTCATGGACGGCGATGACGGCCTTGGCCTGAGCCACGGCGTTGACGTTGAACGCCCCCTGGGCGTAGCCATACTTTGCGGTGGCGTCCAGCACGGGACGCAGAGGTACCAAAGGCATAACAATTCTCCTTTTATAATTTATGATAAAACAGACGCCGCTCCCCGGCGGGGAGCGGCGTCTACGGGGCCAGGGCAGATAAGTCCATTTAAAGCCCCAGACGCTGATATTGTTCCACCGGCGCGTCGCTAAGGCGCATCATCTCACACAGGACACCTGTATAAACCTTCAGCACTTCGGGGTCAGACAGCGGGTGCTGCTGCTCTGGATCCTGTTCCAGATCAAACAGATAGCTTTGATAGGTGGCATCGGAGATCTGGCCGTTTACGTTGGTCACCTGTTCTACGGGAATCTTCATGGTGCGCAGCCCCTGGGTAAAGGAGAAGGGCTGGGCCAGTTCCATACCCGACAGCTCTTCCGCGGTAAACAGGGCGCGCATGTGGGTTGGCATCAGAGTGTACTCATACAGCGGACTGTTATCTCTCTTCGGCGCCCGCATGTAGACGTAACGCCCATCCGTCAGATTTACCTGCCTGCCGTGCATTCCAAACAAGGCGTACTGCCGTACCGGGGCATCTTCGGCGATAGTATCACGCAGACTTTTCCCCTGCATTACCCCCGGTATGGAAACGCTGAAAAACTCCAACAGAGTAGGCGCCAGATCAATGGTCTGTACCAGCGCTTTCCGACGCACTCCCGCCTTGCCCTCCCTGGGGTCCCAAATAAACAACGGGGTATGTACGATCTCCTCATACAGCGGCATTAGACCTTTGCCCCACCAGTTGTGTTCGCCCAGCAGGAAACCATGGTCGGTATTGACGATAAGCATGGTATCCTTCCACATGTCATGGGCATCCATAAAGTCCAGCACTCTTCCGATGCACCGGTCGCACTCCTCCAGCAGCCGGGCGTACTGGCGGCGGCAATGGGCAATGGCCTCCCGTGGCTCGGTCACCTTGCCGTAGGAGGGCCAGTCGAACCGCGGGCCGTCATAGTCCGGATCCGCCGCCCGAACACTGTCCGGCAGGTAAAAAGGCTCATGCGGGTCGAAAGATTCCAGTTGCAGAAACCAGTTGTCCGCCTGCCAGTTCTCCTCCAGGAAAGAAAGCCCCAATCCGTAGACCTGATAGAGGGGCATCTCCTCACGTTTGCGGATATACAGACGGTTCACCTCGTCCTGCGGCTCACTTTTACCGTAATGGGGCGGCGTTTCCGGCGGGCAGACCCGGGGCTTCCAGTGATCCCCCTCCTGGCCGCGCACATTCTCCCAGGTGTTATACCGCTGGTGATACGTGGCGCCGCCATCCTCCCAGTAGTGGCCGTGATCGCTGATCAGATGGGTGTAAATCCCCCTTCGTGAGAGCAGCTCCGGCATGCAGATATCGTATGGCTCAATCGGCCCCCAACTTCGGTGGAGGAAATTGTACCGTCCTGTCTGCAGCTCCCGCCGGGCGGGCATACAGGGCAGGCTGCCCACATAACAGGTATCAAATACTGCCGTATGCTCCGCCAGGCGTCTAAAATTTGGTGTGCTGGTCCATTTACAGCCATAGGGCTCCAGCATATGTCGATTCAGCGAATCGAACATCAGCATGATAGCCTTCATCTATTCATCTCCCATCCGCTCTGACAATCCCAGGCGGATATATTGCTCCTCCGGCGCGTCGTTTTCTTTCATCAGCTTGACCATCAAACGGCACATCCGCGCCTCCAGCTCCGGATCGCAGAGGGGATGGGTCTGCTCCGGGTCCTCCTTTCGATCAAAGAGGAGGCTTCCGTACTTCAGATGATCACTGTATCTGTAATATTTTTTCTTGTCGTACCGTTCGTCCACCGGAATCTTCAGCACCGGTACATGGTCATTGAACTCAAACCCGTTGTACAGCTCCGGCGCCGCCTGCCGCAGCTCAGGCGGCGACATGGGCTTTGCGATATGCCAGGGCATCAGAGTGTACTGATACAGAGGACCATTGTCCGGATTAGCCGCCGCTCGCAGATAGGTATACCGGCCGTCAGTGACGTTGATATGCATACCGTGGTAGCCGTACAGCACCGCCTCGTGAATGGTACGCTCCGACTCTACCGCCGGAATCAGGGACCGGCCCAGCATATGACTTCCCGGCTCCAGGCCGAAGCAGTCCAGCAGGGTCACCGGGATGTCCGGCGTCTGCGCCAGGGCAGTCCGTCTGGTTCCATCTGCCTGGGGTATCCCCGGGTGGTGAAGGAAAAAAGGCAAATTGCCGATCTCATCATATACCGGCATGTAATTCTTTCCCACAAATCCCCGCTCGCCCAGGAAATACCCATGGTCGGTGTTGACAATCAGCACGGTGTCCTTCCACAAATCATACCGGTCAAACAGATCCAGCAGCCTGCCCAGGTACTCGTCGCACATGCTCACCAGGGCAGCGTAGTGGAGGGTCTGCTCCCGCACCGTTGTCTCTTCTCCCGGCTGAACCGGCCGATAGGCCGGCCAGTCCTGGTCCGTGGGAAGATCGGTATACATCCGCAGAAAGCGTTCCGGAACAAAAAAGGGCTCATGAGGGTCGAAATACTCCAGTTGGAGATACCAGTTATCCTCCTCCAGATGGTCCAGCAGGAAGCGCTCTCCCTCCCGGAAGCAGCGGGCATGGAAGTGGTCCTCTTCCCGGGGCATCCAGCTCCGGTTGGCCCGGTCCTGGGTCCGGCGGGTGCCGTCATAGCCAGGCACATCGTGGGCCCATCGGTCCCCCTCCTGTCCCCGCACAAAGGAAAACGAGGCAAAGCGGTTGTGGTAGTTGGCGCCTCCGTCCTCCCAATAGTGGCAGTGGTCGGTGATCAGGTGGCTATACACGCCGTGTTCCCGCAAAAGCTGAGGCATGGACTGGTCAAAGGGCTCACAGGGTCCCCAGCCCCGGTGGAGAAAGTTAAGCCGGCCTGTATGCAGCTCTCTCCTGGCAGGCATACAGGGCAGACTGCCAGCATAAAAATTGTCGAAAGTCACCGCATGGCTGGCCAACCGGTCAAAGTTGGGTGTCTTGACCCACTGATTTCCATAAGGGCCCAGGAACCGCTTGTTCAGCGAGTCGTACATCACCAACACAGCACGCACAGGCTCAGCTCCTTTCTTTTCAAATTCTCAGGCCTCCGCCCGCTCCTTCTTCCGCTGCTGGCGATTGTTGTACACGGTGGAAACAATGAGCAGGAGCAGGATAATGGTAATCCCCAGGCACACCGGGCGCTGGAAAAAGTTGAGCCAGGAACCGTTGATGACCGCCATGGTACTGCGCAGGTTTTCCTCCGCAGTAGAGCCCAGCACCATACCCAGCACCAGCGGAACCACGGGGAAATCCAGCTTCTTCAGGAAGTAGGCAGCGATACCGGCAATCACCATGACATACACGTCCATGACCTTGCCGTTGATAGAAAAGGCGCCCACGCAGCAGATGGCCACCAGCACGGCGGTGAGCAGGTCATAAGGCATGTTGGTGGCCTTTACAAAGAGCGCCATCAGGTACTTGCCCTGCAGGAAGATGAAGATTTGGGCGATCAGGCAGCCGATGAGGATGGCATATACCGTCACACCGGAATTGACAAAGAGCTGAGGGCCCACGATAAGGCCGTGCATAGTCAGGGCGCTGAGCAGAGTGGCCGCTACAATGTCGCCGGGAATACCCAGGGTCAGCAGAGGAATCAGCACGCAGCAGGTGGCGCCGTTGTTGGCCGATTCGGGAGCGGCAATGCCCTTCAGCTCACCCTCGCCAAACTTCTCGCCCTTTTTGGCCTTGCGGCGCGCCTCATTGTAGGCGATGAAGGCCGCAATATTGCCTCCCGTACCGGGAATGGCGCCAATTACCGCACCGATGACAGAGGACTTGAGCATTGTAGGAATCAATCCTCTGGTTTCCTGACCGGTGAGCTTGTCTCCGGATTTGGACTCACCCAGATTGGAACTCTCCGACTGGGTCTGCTTCACTACCCGGTCAATCATCTGGGAGATGGCGAAAGTGCCCAGCAGTACCGCCATCATGGTCAGGCCGGTGTACAACTGGATGTTGCCAAAAGTAAAGCGGTTCAGACCACTGGTCTTGTCCATACCCACAGTAGACAGCAGCACTCCGATAGCCCCGCAAATAAGGCCCTTCACCATGCTCTTGCCGCTGATGAAAGCAATGATGGACAGACCGAACACCGCCAAGGCAAAATATTCGGGGTAGCTCATCTGACGGGCCACTCGACTGATTGGCTCAGACAGGAACAACAGGCACAGGGCGCTGAAGATGCCGCCAAAGGTGGACGCAGTAAGGGCTGTGGCCAAAGCCTTCTTAGGGAAGCCCTTCTGGGCCAGAGGGTAGCCGTCCAGCACCGTGGCGGCTGCATTGCCCGTGCCGGGGGTGTTGATGAGAATGGCGCTGATGGACCCGCCGAAGTTGGCTCCAAAGAAAATAGAGGTAAGCATCAAAATGCCGGGAATGGGTTCAAAGGAAAAGGTGAATGGAAGCAATACCGTAATGGCCAGATTGCCGTTGAGCCCGGGGATGGCACCGAAGATAATGCCGATGAGCATACCGATATTGATGAACAGCAGGTTTTGAATGGTAAAGACCTGGGGCAGCGCCTGACCGATCATATCAAACATACATACCCCTCCTTTACAGCAGCAGCGCTGGAAGCCGGACGCCCAGCAGTTCGGTGAAGATGAAGTACAGCGCCACCACCACCGCAATTTCGATCACATAATACAGGGGCTTTTTGCACTTGAGCAGCACCAGGGTAATGATCCCAAGAAAGCCGGTGGACAGGATGAAGCTCACCTTGTACAGCATCGCAAATACGATCAGGCAAATGATGTACACCAGAGCCAGCCACTCCTTGGCAAGCACCAGTTCCTTTACCGTGTCACGCTTCAGTACCACGCTTTGCAGAATAAGCACCACACCGCACACCAAAATCAGCACCGCCATGGCATAGGGCACCGTCCGGGAGTCTACGCCGGTGGTGCTGGTGGACGCAGGGTCCACACCAATCTGCCGGGGGATCAAGAAGAACAGCAGAATGGACAGCGCCACGCTGAAGATACCCCCGCAAAGATTTGACTTATATTTTATCGACATGTTATTCACTTCCCGCCCTATGCAGACTGTTGGTTACTGATAGTACTTGGCATACATCTCGTCGCACATGGCCTTGGCACTGGATACCAGCTCATAGCACTCATCTCCGTCGCAGATGTAGGGCTCAATGCTGGCGGTTTCACAGGCGGAGAGGAACTCCTCGCTCTGGCAGTACTCGGAGATGGTCTCATACATCTGGTCAATAATGGCATCGTCCACCTCGGAACGGGTGATGATGTAGTTCAGGGAGCGCCAGACAATGTCGTACCCCTCGCTCTGGGCGGTGGGCACAGTAAATCCCTCATAGCCGGTATACTCCTCGGTACCGAAGGTCAGCACAGGCACCACGCTGCCTTCCTGGATGTACTGCGTGCATGCGCTGGTGGTGGCAATGGCTACGGGCACAGTACCGTTGGCACAGGCAAGAATATCTTTGCCGCTGCTGTCGGAGGTAACGGCCTCCCACTCCACACCGCACTCGCCCAGCAGCGCGGTAGCCAGCATGTGGATAGCGCCACCAGAGGCCTGAGTGCCCACCAGCAGGCGGTTTGCCTGACCATACTCCACCAGGCTGTCCAGATCGGTAATACCAGTGTTGGCGTTGGCTACCAGAACAAAGTCCTCGGCGGTCAGGCCGCATACAAACTTCCAGTCGTCCAGGTTCATGGTCACATCTTCACTGAACAGAGGGGCCAGGGTAAACAGGACCACGCCGGCGGCCATCATCTCGCAGGGATCAGGGTCATAATCCATCAGGTCGGCGGCAGCCACGGCGCCGTTTGCACCGGTCAGGTTGTTGATGAGCACGTTGGTGCCGTACTTTTCAGTGAAAGACTTGGTTACCAGGCGGGTAATGGTGTCCATAGTGTCGCCCGCCGCCTTGGGCACCCGAACGGTGATGTCGTGCTCGGGAGTCCAGCTTTCCGTTCCGTTGGCCGAGCCGGTGGAATTGCTGCCCGCAGGTTCGTTGTTATCGTTTCCGCAAGCCGCCATACTTAGAATCATTGCCGCCGAGAGAATCAATGCCAGAACTTTTTTCATTGTTTTTCTCCTCCTAAAGTGTTTTTCCTTTCACTTTACCTTTGCGTGCTCGTTTACGCAACTGAATTATAGTCTCCCGCCTTTATGCTGTCAATTCATTTTTGTGTAATTCGCCGCATTATACAATTTATTTTATCTTTTATTGTGCATTTAGCTTTATTTATTTCCCTGTTCCTTGACATCTCTTCGGTTTTTTCGTATGATAAAGCCAAGGAACGTTTATGCGTCATCGCTTACGCATCAAAGGAGTGAGAGCATGGCCATTACGATGAAAGATATCGCTCAGCGCACCGGCGTATCTATCGGCACCGTGGACCGGGCTTTAAACAACCGGGGACGCATCAACCCGGAGGTAGCCTCCCGTATTCGCAAGGTTGCCCAGGAAATGGGCTATAAAACCAACAGCGTGGCCAAATCCCTGGCCATCCGCAACAAAAAGTTGAAAATCGCCGTGGTACTCCATATCCAGCGCAACAACAACTATTACGAGGAGGTAGAAGCCGGAATCCGGGAGGCTGAACAGGATATTTTCGATTTCGGCATCCAACTTACTATTTACCGCGGCATTGGCTTTGATCCGCAGGATCAGCTGCGGCAGTTGGAGCTTGCAGTCAGCAATGGGGCCAACGCCATTGTGCTGGTGCCTATCGACAGCCCACTCATCCGTGACAAGGTAACCCAACTCCAGCAAGCCGGTATTCCCGTGGTTTTCCTCACAAATTTCATGGAAAACATACCTGTTTTTTCCAGTATCCGCTGCAATTATCGCCGTTCCGGACAAATTGCCGCCGGCCTGCTCCGGGTATTGGCCCGTGAGCCTGGGGACGTGCTGGTTTTTTCCACTTCTTTTTCCATGTTGGGCCACCGGCGGCGTGTGGAGGCTTTGCAAGCCCAGTTGGCCATCTCCTGTCCCCAGCTGACCATCCGAAAGGTCGTTGAACTGCCGGAAGGCGAATTAGACTGCTATCAGCTGGTTAAGGATGCGCTCGCAGAGTATCCCTGCCCCTATCTTGTATACAATGGCAACGCCAAAGCCGGCATCCGGGCTATTCAGGAGGCGCCCCACCCTATATCGTCTATTTTTTATGACCTCTCCCCCTCCGCCCGGGAAGCCCTCAGCGCCGGTATAATTGATGCCGTTATCTTCCAAAATCCACGCCAGCAGGGCTATCGGGCCGTCAACATCCTCTTTGAGTACCTCACCGCAGGAACCATACCCGTAAAGCCCGTGGAGCTTGTGGAGTGCAACGTACTGCTGCGGGAAAGTATTCAGGAGCTCTCCCAGCCTTGAACAGGCACTGATGGAGGTATCACATTGTGAAGGCTATCAATCTTCTGATTAAACCCGCCTCCAGCCAATGCAATATGCGCTGCCGGTATTGTTTCTATGACGACCTGTCGGATATCCGAAACGTAAAAAGCTATGGCATCATGTCCCCCTCTGTCGCCGAGCAGCTGAGCCACTCCGCTTTTTCCTGCACGGCACGGGGGGATACGGTAAACTTTGCCTTCCAGGGCGGGGAACCCACCTTGGCCGGTCTGCCTTTTTTTCAGAATTTTGTGGAAGTGTCGCGGCGCTGCACACCGCCAGGTGTCCAGGTGAACTTCAGCATTCAAACCAACGGCTATGTGGTAGATGACCAGTGGGCCCGCTTTTTCGCTGAGAATCATTTCCTGATAGGGCTTTCCATGGACGGCACCCGGGAGAACCACGATAGATATCGTCTGGATACCGCCGGAAAAGGAACCTGGCAGGCTGCCCTCCGGGCACTGCATGCCTTGCAGAAGCAGCGGGCAGAGGTCAATCTGCTGTGTGTGGTCACACGGGACTGTGCCCGGCGGGCCCAAAAGGTATACCACACGCTTCAGGGGCTGGGTGTCCGACACCTCCAGTTTATTCCCTGTCTGGATGGTCTGCAGGATGCCCGAGGCGGCGCAGAGTACTCCCTGAGTCCGGAATGGTACGGCAAGTTCCTGTGCAATTTGTTTGACGCATGGTATCTGGACTGGAAACAGGGTCGCTATACCAGCGTCCGGTTGTTTGACGACTATGTGCACCTGGCCATGGGAGAGCCGCCCAGTTCCTGTGCCGCCGCAGGGCAGTGCGGCAGCTATCTGGTAGTGGAAGCGGACGGGAGCCTCTACCCCTGTGATTTTTTTGTTCTAGACGAGTGGTGTCTGGGAAACCTTTCTGCCTGTACTATGGAAGAGGCCCGACACTCGGAGTTAGCCCAGCGTTTTTGGGCTGAGGGATACCAACGGCCCGCAGCCTGTGCCCAATGTCCCTGGGTGCAGCTCTGTGGGGGCGGCTGCAAACGGGACTGGCAGCGTGGGGACGGGCAGCCCCAGAACTATTACTGCACTGCGTTCCAACAGTTTTTCACCTATGCTTACCCCAGGCTTCAGGAAATCGCCACAGCTGAACGGCGCGTACAGGGCAAACTGACGCCTCTGTAAAACGCCCTTCCTATTTGTTTTTCCCCAAACTGCAGCCCAGGCGGCTTTTGGACCGGGCAAAAACAGCGGAGCAGGCAATGTCAGACAGCATCTGCACGTCGCCTTGGACCCACCTGCCGCGGAACACAATATAAGGGCGGAATCGGATTCCTGTAATTGATAACTTTCTCTTAACTCCGGCCTTTTGGTATGGCTATCCAAAAAAATTTTTGGTATGCTGCCGCTCCCAAGCAGGGAGCGGCAGCATACCAAATTTTTATGCACAGATGGATCCCCTTCATCATGCGTTCCGGAGCAGCGGCGGCGCCGGTGTGCACTACAAACACGGGTTATTCTGCAGTCATAGTTCCATACCATGACATTTCATCTGACTCTTATTCCGGTACATATTGGCATCGGCCTCCCGGAACATTTGCTCGATAGGAGCATCCTGTCCCATGGCATGACCCACAGCCAGCGACAGCGGGAAGGAGCGCGTCAGATTTCTGCGGCTGATGCACAGTTCCAGTTCCGACAGGGCTCTGTTTACCTGAGACTCGGTAATGTTTTGCAGCAGTACCGCGAATTCATCGCCGCCCATGCGGTAACAGCGCCCCAGGGACTCAAAAACCGACAGAATGCACTCGGCGGCGGTACAAATCAGCTCGTCTCCGGCCGAATGTCCCATGGTATCGTTCGCTTGTTTCAGATTGTTGATGTCCAAAACAATACAGGCGCAGAGCCCGTTCAGGATGGGGGACTGCCGGACCCGTTCTTCAAACGCGGTACGGCTGTCAAGCTGTGTCATCAGATCTGTATTGGCCATCTTCTGATAGTAGCGCATTTGAGAGGACTTAACCATTTCCTGGTACACATAGCCAATAGATACTGCCAGCAGCGACACCACAAGCAGCAGGATGCCCACGCTGAAATAAATGAGATACAACCGCTTCCCCCACAGGTAATAGTCCAGGAATCCCGCCGCACAGCAGAAGCCAAGGGCGCCAAACCCGCTCAGCATCAGCCGTGCCTCCCGACGGAATTTGGAATGGAGCCAGGACACCAGAAGGCGCAGCAGCGATAACAGCGTTACGATCATCAGCACATGGGTCAGGGGCAGCATCTCATGAAGCTGGGCCACGCCCAGGATCTGCAGCAGACCGCAGATACAGAGATTCAGCATCTGGAGCCGGTAGATCAGGCGAAGCAAACGGCTGTCCTCATCCATCATACTGCGATAAAACTGAATCATAAAAAGAGGCATGGCCATAAAGGCGTACATGGCCAATACATACATGATTGGACCGCTGATGCGGACCATCTGGAGCACGGCCGAGTCCATGGATATCCACAGACTCACATGTACCACCAGCGCGCTGAGATACCGCAGCGTTCGGAGCCGTTTGGCTCCGATGGCCGCTCTGGCTCCCAGGGAAAGCAGACCGATGAGAATGCCAAGCAGCAGGAACAGCCCCGAAAATATCAGGGTGACAGCGTTGGCGTTGCGGTAGCGAAGGATCAAATCGCTGTAATCACCTGCCAGGACCGTTAATCCTTCGGAGGGCGCGGATACAGTGAGGACGCGTCCCGCTAATTCCGTTTCAGGCAGCGAGATCCAGTGTATCATCCCGCCGTGATCAAATGCGCCGGGGGTGTATTCATGCAGAAGCACACCATCCAGATATACGGAATAAGGGGTTCGCCTGGCCGTGACAGCGCAGACCGGCTGGCTCCAGCGGTAATCCGGCAGCGTTTCCTGATAGATGGTGTCGGCACCGCTCTCAGTGGGGCCAACCGGCTCAATTTGCACCAGCTGCTGATGCAATTCGGGCTGGAAGGGCGTGGGAGAACGCAGGGCGAGAAAGAAAATGACAAAGAAGCCCGCCAAAGCTAAAACGATCAGAAAACAGGATATCAGAACGGAATCATGGCGTGTTTTTAGCATAAACAACCTCCGGCTTTTCGTATATCAATGCAGCCTTCGCACATTACAGCACCAATCTCAGCCGGAACCAGTCGTCCGTCAGATCAAAATGACAGACAGCTCCATTTTTCCGACAGAACGCAGAGATGGACTGCACCCCCAGGCCGTGCCCGCTCTGCCGGGTTATGGGTAAACCGTCGCCGTCAAAGGAAACATCACCAGCACAGGGATTGGAAATCTCCAGTATGACGCTGGGTGTCGCCACCATTTTGCAGCGGATCTGCCGCTGACCCTGGGGTACCTTCAGATTGGCATGGATGGCGTTTTCCAGGGCATTGGCCAAAACGATGGCCAATTCGCCCTCGTCTACCGGGAAGGTATCGGGAAGGGCAATATTCGCCTCCACCAAAATACCCTGATTCTTAGCCTGGTCGAAGTAGGAGGAAAACACCGCATCCAGCACCGGGGGGCGACACCAGCGAATCTCCTTCTGCTCATCCAGCCGCCTTTGGGCAGCGTCCAGAAACTCCAGCGCGGATTTCTTGTCTCCGCGGGACACCAGCTCCGCCACAGCCTGGAGGCGGTGACGCAGGTCATGGCGTTCGGTGCGGATGGCATTCTCCGCAACCCGCACCGCCTCCATGCGGTTCCGCAGGGCAGACACCTGCAAGGTGGACAGCTGCGCCTCATAACGGGCGCTGTTTTCTTTCTGTACCCGGTCAAAAAAGAGATACATCAAGTAGTAGGCGCCGCTGCATGCCACCAGCAAGCCATAGAACAGCACGATAATCGTAACGGAATTGGCCGAATTGCTGATGGCATACAGCATGGTAATAAATACGGAGAATGGAATCAGGCAGAGAATTCCCCAGCTGCGATTGAGCTGGTGAAGCATCTGCCGGTATGTAACGCTGAACCGCCGCAGGATAAAAAACATCAGGAAGAAGGAAATGACGCGTACGGCAAAGGAATAGTATTCGCAGTATTTGGTGTGCTGGAGAAGCAGTTCGGTCAGCATTTCGTTCGCCGTTCCAATGCAGCCGACGAACAGGCCGGTAATGATGCTGAACGCGGCGCGAAAGTCCCGATACTGGGAGCACCAGAGTGTGACCAAAATGTAAGGGAGGGTCACGGTAAAAAAGCCCGCGCGAGAATAAATTTCCCAAAAATTCAGGAAAAGGATCCCAATCAGATTGGATCCCACAATCAACACCGCTGTGACGATCCAGCGGGTCCGCCACTGAGAGACCGGTTTACGGAAATCGATCAGAAGCATCACAAAGATACCCAAAAAGACCTGTGAGATTCCAATATAAAGGGTGTGATAAAAGTCCAGCTTCAACATCATCCCTCATTTCGTCAGCGGTTGTTAGCATGCCTTCTTGAATTCCGACGCCGCCGTCCGGGGCAGCAATGCGCAATTTTTGATAAATTAGTGCAATTTTTGAACAATTACTTATCAATTTCGCCGCAAATTGTATAATGAACATAACATGGAAAGGAAAGTCCGTCAAGAGGGACGTCCGAAGGAGGCCTGGCTATATCGTGGGGCCACAGTGTATATTGCAGCCCCGCCGCACCATGCCAGGTCTGCCGGAAGGCTCCGATGCCGCGCCCGCAGCCGTCGGACCCATGATCATCACAAGGAGGAACAGAGATGAAGAAGCGGTGTTTGAGCCTTTTACTTACGCTGTGCATGCTTATGGGTATGATGCCGGAGCTTGCCATACTTACCGCCGCGGCGGCTGGCGGGGCGCTGGAGCTGCCCAAGGGGACTGGCTCCGGCAAAGGGTTTATCTATTACAATTTTGTGGAGACCACTGTATTTACCTCAGGCACCACCTACGCCTTTCTGGACGGGGTATACGGCCAGGACGACGCCGTGGCCCAGCTGGGCTCCGGGGCGGTGCTGGAGGCCACAGACACAAAGAACAACTGTGAAACATACATGAACCGGATTTATCAAGACGCCGTTGCGACCACTTATGTGAACGTGGTAGCCCCGGGTAAGGGGTTTGACCACTGCCCCGCCGGCGGGCTTTACCAAATGCCCGGCACATCAGCTCCCACCGAGTACCGGTACTTCTGCCGGGCCGGCGGCGCCCAGGACTGCGGCCCCCTGTATGCCTACACCTATGATACCGCGGAAGTTACCTGGGAGAACGTGACGGTCTATCTCAACGACCCCGGCAACACCAGTTCCAATAACAGCGCCGACTACACGGTGAAGCTGACCTACGGCCAGGGCCGGACCGTCACCCTGGATCCCCGGAGCTACACAGTGTCGTGCAGCGGAAAAACCGCCGCTGTTGCCGTCACCGACAACGACGGGAACACCATCCAGGGCAATGTCACCCTGCCCTGCGGCGTGGTTTACCAGCCCGGCGGACTCAATGTGACCAACATGCCCGCCAATCAGGGAATGCTGAGCGGGTCGGTGACCGCCGCCCAGGGCCCCACCCGCTCGGGGTACGCCTTCCAGCATTGGACGGACGGCCAGCAGACCTTTGCCGCCGGTGCCGACATTCCTTACAAGGCAAACGGAAACTACACCCTGACCGCCGTGTGGAAAGATATCCAGGCGCCCGAATTTACCTGCGGCACGGTGGAGGTGATGACCGGAGCTTCCGGGGAAATGGTGCAAAACACCATCCAGGCCGCCCTGAAGATTACCGACAACGAGCCGGTGACGGAGTGTACCGTCACGGTGGACGCGGACGATACCACCGCCAAAACCCGGGGCGATCAGCAGGTCTCCGTCACCGTCAGAGACGCGGCAGGCAACGAAACCACAAAAAATGTAACCCTGACGGTGCTCCCCGGCCCGCTGGTCTTTACCGAGCCCGTCTATGAAAACGGAGCGCTCTCGGCCACCTTGGTGGAGCCGGGGCCGGATGACATCACCGAGACCGGCATTGTCTGGAGCGTTATGAGCGGCCCCACAACCGCGGTCAATAACGGGAAGTATGTCACGTCCAGCCCGGTGACAACGCCGGATACACCCCTCAGCACCACGGTGGAGCTGGCCCAGGGGGTGCCCTACTACGCCCGGGCCTACGCTGTGGCGGGCGGCGTCATTTGCTACGGCCCTCAGTCTACCATCGGCGACGACATCCCGGCATATGGTGTGTTTACCATTCAAAATAACGGGAACAACACCTTCACTGTCAGCCGCAGCGGCGGCAGCGACGGGGTGCAGACCGTCTACTACCGCACCGTCAACGGCTCCGCCGTGGGGGGCACCCACTTTGAACACAAAAGCGATACCCTGACCTTTGCCGCCGGGGTTACGTCCCAGACCATCACCATTACGGAGCGCGGCGTCAACGCCGTCTATGGCGCCTGCGCCGCCACCGGCTACTCCAACGACAGCCGCACTTATTCAGTGGAAATCTACCGGGTGGACGGCGGCGCGGTAATCCAGGACAACCGGGCCGCAGCCAAGCGCACCATGACGGGAAATACGACGGTTGACCCCGGCGAATTTGCGGAAAAGACAGCAAACGGAGCCACCGCCGAAACCACACGAGGCGATTACGAGGATGACGGTGGCCTGGGCTGGACAAACGGACAGCAGGGCAGCCAGCACGATACCGTCACCGTGCAGCCGGCAGAAAATATCCGCGCCTATGTGCAGTCTGTGTCCCAGGAGATCCGCTATTATGTGACCTTTGACGCCAAAGAAGGAGAGAGCGGCTATCAGGCCGTACAGATCGTGCCAGGCGGTCAAACGGATACCGCTATTTATCCCTACGAGGGCAATCTTAAAGGTTCCTATTCCTCCTCCACATCCGCAGGATATACGGCCCTTTTTGAACACGGAGGAGATAAAAAGAACACCAACTCCCTTTCCTATCGTTTCCCGGCGGGAACCCCCTTTACCAGCGGCTCCACATTGAGAGCGCAGATATGGCAGGGAAACAGCACTGAGAACTATATCGCCTTTCCTGTAACCACCGAGCAGGTCACCACCTCTTACGGCGCCAGCGGCTCTGGCAGTGACAAGTGGTATACGCAAAATGTTGCCTATCACTATCAATTCGTTGATCGCCAAGAGCCCACCCTGCTGGCCGTGGCCGGTATGGGGGAGAGCACCTACCGGGTGGGAGACAGCTTTACCGTGTCCCTTATCTTCGACGAGATCGTGGACAACAATAACAGTACCCTGAGCGGCAAGACCATCACCACCAGCTGGGGTACCGCCACCTACGCCGGCGGCGTGAATACCAACGTCCTCTACTTTACCGGCACGGTGGCCGCCGATGCCACCAGTACCCTCACGGTCACCGGTATTGAGTCCACCGCTGTTATCGCGGATATGGCGAACAATTCCATGACCGCCCCGGTCGGCGGCGATACTGCGGCCAACGTGGACACCAGGACGCCGTCCTTTGATCTTTCCGCCGGCTCCATCTCCGGCGGGGTGGCCCGGGCCGCCATCTCCAATGCCAATGAAAACACCACCTCCCTGCGGTACGCCTGGTCCCAGAGCGCCGGCATGCCCGCCACCGGCTGGATTCCCCTGACCCAGGAGGACCTGGCTGCGGCCAGGACTTCCGACGGCTTCCGGGCCATGACCCGCCAGGAGGCGGGGAGCGGAATTTGGTACCTCCATGTGCTGGGGATCTGCGACGGCAACGGCGCGCTGGCTTACAAGAGTACCAGCGTGAATTTCGCTGGCGACCCGGATCCGGTCCAGCTGCCCACCATTGCCGTTTCCGTGGACAACACCAACTGGGCAACCAGCCGCACCATCACAGTAAACGCCAAGAACGGAACCCCACAGTATCGCTACGGTGACGAGGAGTGGCAAACAGTCTCCGGCAACAGCGTCACGGTGACCAAAAACGGCGCCTACGCCTTCCGCTGTGTGTCCCAGAGCAACGAGGCAGCCACCGCCTCCGCCACGGTGGAAAAAATCGACACCATGGAACCCACCGCCTCCATTGGAGCCATGGCGGCCAACCAACCCACCCAAAAGGACGGCGTCTACCACAGCGTCACCCTGCCCGTGAGCTATGTGGATGCCCAGTCCGGCGTGCAGACGGCACAATATGCGTGGAGCAGCTCGTCCACCGCGCCCAGCAGCGGCTGGACTGCTGTGGGAAGCGACACCCAGCTGACCTATACCGCCACCGAGAGCGGCGAAACGAGCATCTGCCTCCATCTCCGCGTCACTGACAAGGTGGGGAACTCAGTCACCGTCAGCTCCCCGGCCTACCAGGTGATCTCGGAGCAAGGCGCAAAAAATTACGCCCCCACCATTACCATCGGTCTGTCCGACAATGACGGCGACGGCTTTGTCCCCTGGGACGGCACGACCTGGACAAACGAGACCCAGACCCTGGAGTGGAAGCTGGCAGGAGAGCATACCGACAACTGCGTGGTCACCCTTCCAGACGGCAGAACCACCTCCGACAGCTCCGGCACCATTCTGGTGTCCCAGAACGGCGCCTATACGGTCTCCGTGGTGGACAACACCTACGGCGGCAGCAATTCAAGCAGCTATACCATTGACAAAATTGACACTACCGTCCCTACCGCCACCCATGATTGGACGTCCGCGGGGTGGCAGTCCAGCCCTGTGACCGTCCGCTTTACCTTTGCAGACCAGGGCGGCAGCGGCCTGAATACCGCCAAATATCAAGTCGTAACCAACAACACCGACACGCCTGCCGATCTGACGGAGTTTTCGGCAAACACCGGCGGCAGCGTCACCGTCAGTCAGGACGGGGAATGGTACATTTACTATGAGGTCACCGACGGCACCGCCGGTGCCTACGGCGACGGTACGCCCCGCCCCGCCAACACCACCAGCGGCTTCGTGGGCCTCATCCAGATCAACACGGGCAAGCCCGCCCTGGAGATCACCGGCGGGGAAACCGGCGCGGACAGCCTCACCCTGACGGTCACCTCCGACGGCAGCGTCACGGCAGCCAAGGACGGCGGCACAGCCGCACCCGTCAACGGCTCGTACCACGTGACAGAGTCTGGAACGTATACCTTTACCGCCACCTCCAACGCCGGACTGACTACCACAAAAGAAGTGCAGGTTTACAGCATTACCTTTGACAGCGGAATTGCCCCCCAGCTGGTGGTCAGCGGCGGCACGGCCACTCAGCCCGGCACCCCTCAAAAGACGGGCTATACCTTCGGCGGGTGGTACAGCGGCGCATCGCAATGGGATTTTGGCGCTGCTGTCACGAAAAATCTCACCCTCACCGCCAAGTGGACGCTGGACGAACCCACTGTGACGCTGGAAGCCAACAAAACCAGCGTCACTTACGGCGAGAAAATCACCCTTACCGCCAATGCCGGCCACAGCGGGGAAAAAGACGTAAACCTCACCTATGCGTGGTACAAGGATAACCGCCAGCTGGCGGGAAAAACCGGCGCGACCCTGGCCCTGTCCAATGTGGCTGACAGCGGCAGCTATCATGTGGTGGTCACCGCCAGCGGAAACGGCCAGACCCGGGAGGCTGCCAGTAATGCTGTGACGGTCAATCTCTCTCCCCGTCCGGTGACGCTGAACTGGGATTACGCCGCTCCCATCACCTATGACGGCCAGAAGCACACCGTTACTGCCACCATAACTAATCTGGTGGAGCATGATACCTGTCAGCTGACCTACAATGGAACCAGAGAGGCTGCCGATGTGGGTGACTATGAGGTCACGGTCACCGTCCTGAGCAACGACAACTACACGTTGGAGCGTGTCACAAACACCACGCTGAAGTGGCAGATCATCCCAGCTTCCGGCACGACCTCCGTAACCATGGAGGACTGGACTTACGGCGACAAGGCAAAAAGTCCGGTTCCTGCCTCGGATACCCACGGCACCGGCAGCGTGACCTATCACTACACCGGCACTACCGCCGCCGGCGCAAACTATGACAGCCCCAATGCGCCCACCGACGCGGGCCAGTACACAGTTACCGCCACCTTCGCACCCACACAGAATTATGGGGAAGCCACCGCCACCGATACGTTCACCATTGTCCCTCGCCCGGTGAAGCTGTCCTGGAGTGGCCAAACGGAGGTTTCTTATGACGGCCGGCAGCACACCGTCACCGCCGCCATTTCCAATCTGGTGGACGACGATACCTGCGAACTGACCTGCCAGGAGCATCAAAAGACCGATGCGGGCGCATACACCGCAAAGGTCACCGCTTTGAGCAACCCCAACTATACGCTGAAGGGCGCCGAAAACACGACGCTGGCGTGGCAGATCACCAAAATTCCGGGCGTTGCCTCCATCACCATGTCGGGATGGACCTACGGCGACGCCGCCAAGGCTCCCCTTCCCGCCTCCGATACCAACGGCACGGACAATGTGAGCTACCACTACACCGGCACCACTGCCGGCGGCGCAAACTATGACAACTCCGCCATTCCCACCGACGCGGGTGATTACACGGTTACCGCCACCTTTGCCGCCGCCACGAATTACGAGGAAGTCACCGCCACGGCGGAATTCTCCATTGCCCGAAAAACCATCTCCGCCACCTGGTCGGGCCTGAATCAGGTGTACGGCACGCCCGAGCAAGTGGCGGCCACCCTTTCCGGCATCGTGGACAACGACACGGTGACAGCCAGTGTCACAGGACATTCCCAAGCAGCGGGCAATCACAGTTTGACCGCCACCCTTGCGGGCGCCGATGTGGACAACTACACCCTGAAAAACGGTACGGCCACCCTGACCATCCAGCCCAAACCGGTGCTCTTTGCCGTAAAGGACAATGTGGCGGAGGCCGACGGCCGTCCCAAAAAGGCAACCGTTACCACGGATGACGAACATTGTACCTATACCGTCACCTACCGGCAGAACGGCAAAGATACGGCCTCCCCCAAAGAGGCGGGCAGCTATGAGATCTGGGTGAAGATCACCGATTCCAACTACCGCCACACCGGCGGCGGTAATACCATGCAGGTGGGCACCCTCACCATTACACAAGCCCCGCCGGTACTGTATACCGTATCCTTTGCGGGAGGCGGGGAAACGGAAGGCAGCATGAGCGGGCTGGAGGCGATTGGGGGCAGCGTCCTCACCCTGCCTGATTGCGGGTATCACAAGGACGCGCATAAATTTACCGGCTGGCTGTATAACGGCCAGCTCTACCAGCCCGGCGACCCATTCACCATGCCCAACGGGAATGTGGCCTTTACCGCCCAGTGGCAGGCGGTGTTTACCATAAGCGGCACCGTCACGGAGGAAACGGACGGCGGGGCCGCCAAGGTAGAAAACGCGGTGGTCAGCCTGTGGCTGGGGGCCAACAAAATTGACGAGGTTTTTACGGACGGGAATGGGGCATACTACTTTGCCAACCTGATCCCCGGCATCTACAATCTGGTGGTCACCAAGGACGTGCGCACCGTCACCAGCAAGGTGGAGCTCACCGAAAATAAGACCTGTAACGCCGTCCTGCCCAAAGGAGCCACCAACTCCATCGTGGCGGTGGCCCCTGGCAGCCCGGACATCGTGGTGGGAGAACTGGATACCGTATTTGATCTCCCGGATGATACCGTCTATACCGAGACGGATCAAACAACCGTCCAGGCGGGCGGCAAGGTGGAGATTATCTTCACCGCAGCAGTAAAAGAGAAAGCAGAAGCGGCCTCAGACCTTGAAAAGATTCAGAGCATTTCTGGTGGCAGCAACCTGGCCCTGACCATGGACTATGCCCTGACCAAGACGGTTACAACGGCGGACGGTAAAGAGGAAGCGCCTCAGCCCATCCCCCAGTCCAACGTCTTGCTGGAAGTCCTGCTGCCGCTGCCCACGGAACTGCAGGGCAAAGACAGCTATTGCGTCTATCGTGTGCACGACGGTGAAGCCCAGGAACTGAAACAAGGAGAAGCCAACAAAAATGAGTGGGACGAATACTTCACCGTCAGCAGCGGCAAGACCGGCCTGACGCTGTATGTCAAATGCTTCTCCACCTACGCCATTGGGTACAGCGACACACCGGTGACCCCTACCCCGCCGGACAATACCGGCGGCGACTCCGGCGGCAGCTCCTCCACCCCCACCTATCCGCCCATAGTGGAGCAGCCAGACCACGGCTCGGTCGCCGTCAAGCCAAGCTCCCCTCAAAAGGGCGACAACGTGACCATTACACCCACGCCGGATGACGGCTATACCACGGATGAAGTCACAGTTACCGATACCAATGGCAAGCTCGTGGAGGTCACGCCCAATGATGACGGGACCTATACCTTCGTCCAGCCCTCCGGCAAAGTGACCATCACCGTCACCTTCCGGCCTGTCGCCGACACATCCGGCTGTCCCAGGGACGAAAGCTGCCCTATGGCTCCGTTCACCGACGCGGACAGGAACGCCTGGTATCATGACGGCGTCCATTACTGTGTGGAACATGGCCTGATGGTGGGCACCAGCAAAACCACCTTTGTCCCTGACATCTCCATTACCAGAGGCATGCTCGTCACCATTCTCTGGCGGCTGGAGGGCAGCCTGATCGTGGACGCTCCCATGCCCTATGGTGATGTAGCGCCGGAGGTCTGGTACACGGAAGCCATTCGCTGGGCTGACAGCGCAGGTGTGGTCACGGGCTACGGCAACGGAACATTCGGCCCCAATGACCCCATTACCCGGGAGCAGATGGCCGCCATGCTATGGCGGTATGCGGGAAGCCCCGATGTGGACGGCAGCCTGTCAATCTTTGCGGATGGGACAGAAACCAGCAGCTGGGCCCAGACGGCCATGATTTGGGCTGTGGAGCAAGAGCTAATTACCGGTGTAGGCAATGGCCGACTGGAACCCGGGGGGCAAGCCACCAGAGCACAGGCCGCCACGATTCTGATGCGATATGTCAAAAATGCGGAAAAATAATGGTTTCCCTGGTCAGCTTGATCGCCGGATTCAAGCTGGCCCAGGAAATCGCAAAAGAACGGAAAGTGGCACCGCAAATAGGTATAAGCTTTTGATTGAGACCTACACCATCCCTCGCATTGGTAACGTCAAGCGAAAGAAACGCACCACCCGGCATCTGTACCGCCCATAACAGCATCCATCGCCTATGCCACAAGGCAAAAGCAGGACACGGCAGCAGCCACCATGGGCAGCTTCATAAAGCAGGCCATGCAAGGCAGAGAAAAAAGCCGGACAGGAAGCCCAAACTTCCTGCCCGGCTCTCTTTAACCCTTTCCGGCATTTTTGAAACATAGGATTTCCGGTTGTTCCGGCTCCGTTTGTGGCTTGTTGTGCGGTCAACACCCAATGGGTGCAAATGCCGGCCGGCACGCCAAACTTTCATTACAGTTATCACGCGAGCAAATCCGTTATGACCGGAGAGGACGCCGGGCAAACAGCCAGGCCGGTCAGGAGACGGTAACCTGGAAGGAGGCCGTGGCGGTCATGGGGCGCATACCCACGTTGGTCCGCGAGTTAATGGTAAAGACTCCGGTGATGGTGGCCGAACCCGCCGACACACCGGTGATCTGACACCAGAAGTCAGGAGAGGATTGCCCTGCCACGGTGGCCACCGCGGGATTGCTGCTGCTCCAGTTGGCGGAAAGCAACGAGTTTTCCTTGGAGCTCAAGCCATACTGGCTCATGTAGTTGGGGCGGGTCTCTCCGGCGGATATGGTGAGGGGGTCCTCGGCCCACTGGTAGGTCCAGTTATAGCTGTTCTCCACCGTGACCGGGATCTGGACCTGGAAGTTGTCGTCTTCGGGGAAGGTGGCGATGATGGTTGCGGTGCCCGGACTCAGAAGGGCCACGCCGCCGTTTTCCGTCACATCGGCCACGGCGGGATTGGTGGTGGTGTACACAATGCCGTCAAAGGGGGTTCTGGCCCCGCCGAGGGAGGAGAAGGGGAAACCAAAGTTTTCCCCGTAGGACCCGCTATATGAGGTAAATCGCAGCTGGACCTGGGGCGGCTGCCGGGAGGGGGCCGGCGTGGGTGTGGGCGCGGGTGTGGGAGACGGTGTCGGGCTGGGCGCCGCCGTGGGACTTGGCGTGGGCGTGGGTGTAGCCGTTGGATCCGGAGTGGGCGTAGGCATCGGTGTCGGGCTGGGCGTGGGGCTCGGTGTGGGTGTGGCAGCAGGCTCTGCCAGGGGCGTGGGTGTGGGCGCCGGAGCCGCGGAGATTACCTCCATTACCGGAACCGGCGTGGGCGACTCCGCCGGCAGCTTCGGCTGTGACAGCGCGGCCGCGCCGCCGATAGCCCCCACCAGCACCACCCCGGCCACGGCGGCAACCACTCCCTTGTGGGCCAGAATCCCGGAGGCAATGGCTTTCCCGGTGGAACCGGCGGCCCCCGCGGCCGCACCGGCGGATCCGGTTCCGGCGGCCCCCGCCAGAGCGGCGGAGCTCCCGGCCAGCGCCGCCTGGGCGCAGGCGCTGCTCTGGGCGGCGGTCATGCCGCCCAGCAGGGCATCCTGTTTGAGCAAATAGGCCAGAAAGGGCAGCGGAGCCAGGCCGTAGAGCTTGACTCCCTGGGCGGCGTAACGGTCCACCCCTTCTTTGATGGCCTTGCGGGCATAGTTCAGGCGGCTCTTGATGGTGCCCTCGGAGGTATCCAGAGCGGCGGCAATGTCCTTGACCCCCATCTCGTCGTAGTAGTACATCAGCACGCACAGCCGCTGGGCCTCCGGCAGGTTGTCAATCAACTCCATAATCATCTGCCGACTCTCGGCGCTGTCCATGGCCTTGTCAGGGACGGTCTGGGCATCCAGGGTCTCGAAGGTGTCCAGCAGGCTGTTGCCCTCCTCGTCCTCCGGAATCTGCACCTCCCTGCCTCCCCGCCGGAGGACATTGCGGCAGTAGTTGGCCGTCATGGCGCTGAGCCAGCCCCAGAAGGCAGCCGGCTCCTTTAGACTGTCCAGCTTGGTGAGCATGGCAATCAGAATTTCCTGAGTGGCGTCCAGGGCGTCGTCCTCGTTGCGCAGCATCTTCTTACAGTGGTAGAATATCCGGTTCTGAACCGCCAGCACCAGGGCTGTCCGGGCCTCTTCCTCTCCCGCCAGACAGCGTGGGATAAGTGCCAGCACTTCCGCTTTTTCCATCCTTCCATTCGCCCCTCTCCCCGCCGGAGGCCAGGCCTCCGGCGGGACTCTTTTTCTCTACTGTATCGCGCTTGCCTGTATTTGTCAAATTTTGCTTCGAACTTACCAACGGCAATGCCTGCCGGAATGTACGGCTGTTTTCTTTAGCCTCTCTACGGCATGGCGGATCGGATCTTTCGGGCGGGAGGGTGTCCGGTCAGAAGCCCGCCACGTTGAGGTACCAGGACCGCCCCACCTTGATCACCGGGATCTCAAAGGGGATGGTCTCGTCCAGACCATATTCCTTGGCCTGAAGCCGGATCTCCATGTTGACCGTCCTGGCCGCCGACACATCCACATTCATCTGGTCATACTGTTCCTTTAGATAGCTCAGCTCGTCGGGGTCCATGTCCTCCGTGCCCACCGCCTTGCAGGACAGCTTGATGTCGCCGCCCAGGTAGTCCAGAACGCCCATGGCGGCGCGTAGTTCATCGGTCACACCCAGAAACTCGTCGGCCACTTCAGCCCTGGTGTAGCCGGTCTCCTCCATGGCGGTCTCCAGCAGGCCCTCGGGGAGCAGGTCCAGGATACCTTCGGCGCTGGGGTTGGCCATGAGGTCCACCAGCTGCTCGGCGGTGGCTGTGTCACTCCGTCCCCCCAGCAGAGAAAAGAGCGCCACCAGCACGATGACCACCGCGGCGGCCACCACGGCAACGCCGATTTTCTTGTGCTTGCCGCTGGTCTGCGCGGAGACGGGGGCCGCCGCAGGGGCGGGCTCTGCGGCCGGACGGCGCTCCGGCCCGGGCTCGGTCAGGGGCGCGCCGCAGCTGCCGCAGAAGGTGGCGCCAGGTTCGTTCTTTGCTCCGCATTTTCCGCAAAACATAGCCTTATCCCTCCCGATTTTCGTCCGTTTCGGCGTGGTTCAGCCTGGAGCCGCAGTGGGTGCAGAACTGGTTGCCCTCGGCCACCGCCGCCCCGCACACGGGGCAGACCTGCCCCTCCTCCGCGGGGGGAGCCGGAGGAGCTCCGGGGGTCATCCGGGCACCGCAGGAGTTGCAGAAGGCCGCCTGAAGGGGCACATCCGCCCCGCAGCTGGGACATTTAACGATCCCCTTGATCTGCTTGATCTCCTCCTGGTGCTGGGCAATCTCGGTCAGCAGAGCCCGGATCTCCTCCACCGCCTGCCGGTACTCCGGCTCGGGGGCCTGGCTGTGGTTCTGGTAATAGGTCTGGCCGATGGTCTGATAGAGCTGGGTGATCTTCCGCTCCTTTTCGGAGATCTCGCTGTTGAGTCGGGTCACGTCGGCGAAGTTCTTGGTCTGCTGGGCCACGCCCTGGCCCGCGTCTACCAGCCGCTTGCCAATCTGTTCAAAAAATGCCATGTTGCGTCCTCTCTTTCTCTGTTTTGGGATCTTTCCAGGTCATTATCTGCCGTCCGCCAGGGCATCGGCCAGCCGGCACAAAACGGCGGCGGCCTCGGCCCGGGTCATGCTCTGGTCGGGGGCGAAGGTGCCCTGAGAGGTGCCGGTGATGATGCCCAGGGCGTACACCGAGCTGACGGCATCCCGGTAGGAGGCCGGGATGCCGGCCCAGTCGCCGATCTTGGCCTGGGCGGCTGTCTTCCGGGCCTCGGTAACGGTGAAGCCCTGATCCTCCATCAGGTTGGCAATGGCCTGCGCCATATCCTGCCGGGAAATGGCGGGGGAGAGGTACTGGGCGGCCCAGGCGCCGTAGGCTTCCAGGTAGTCGCCGGCGGCGGTGCCGTCCAGCACGCCGTGCTGGTAGGCTGCGGTGCAGGGGGCATACCACCACTCCTCATCGGGGTGGGCGGCCTGGGCGGTCTGGGTGTCCTCCGGGTAGAAGGCCCGGCCCAGCAGGGTGAAGAACTCGTAGCTGCTCAGGGTGCCGCCGGGGTTAAACCGGCCGCCGCCCACGCCGTTGATCCACCCCTGGCCGGCGGCCCGCTGGATGTCGGCGTAGGCCCAGTGGGAGGCGGACACGTCGGAGAAGGAGGCGGAGCCGGGCTCCGGGCTGGGCTCGGGGTCAGGCTGTGAGTCGGCCTGGGGCTGGAAAAACCCGTCCATAAAATGGATCAGCTTCATGCGGGTGGACGGGTCCATGTTGTAAAAGTCGATGTTGTCCCGGTTGGTGGCCAGCAGCTCCCCGTCCGAGCGCACATAGTTGCTGGCGATGACCATATTGCTGCCCGCCTTGACGGGAGTGGAGCCCCGGTACTGCTCCGGCACCTCCAGCTGGTCGCTCCAGCGGTAGCAGGTGCCGTCCCTGGTAACCGCCATGCAAGGGGCGGCCGAGATCACCCCGCTGTCCAGGATCTTTACCGGCTTGACCTGGGCGTGGGAGTAGGTGAAGGGGTCCGTGGTGTCATAGGACCCGCCGTTGCCCACCTCGTTGTAATCATTGAGGCCCCAGCTCCACAGGCCGCCGTTGGCGTCGATGGCCCAGCCGTTCTCCTCATACATGCCGACGGAGATGATATTGTCCAGAATTTTGGTGGGCTTCTGGGGCTGATCCCCCAGCAGGCAGATGAGTTTCCCATCGCCGGAATAGCCGTCGGTACCCCATACCCAGACGCTGCCGTCGGTCTTGAGGGCCGCAAAGCGCCGGAAGCCGCAGGCCACCATCTCCACCTGGTCCATCACTTTGTAGACGCCGGCGGGGCGGTCGGCGGTGGCCGTATACCAGATTCCGCTGCCGTCCTGACCTTCGGTGGGGCTGCCCAGGAACCAGAGAGTGCTGTCCTGCTTGATTACCATGGCGCCCGACTTGCCGCCGGCCACAGATTTCACGTCATCCATCAGCTTCATGGGGGTAGGAGTGGTGTCATCCCAGTCGTTCAGGAAGCCCATCGGGCCCAGTTTCCCCCAGCCCCAGAGGGTATTGTCCTCCTTAACCACCAGGATGGCGCACTCTGAGCCGTATTGCACCAAGGCGACCTGGCTCACCTGCTCCATCAGGGATACCGGCTGTTTGATCTCGCTGCCGCCCTTGCCCAGAAGGCACTGGCTGTCTCCCCAGCCCCAGAGGGTGCCGTTGGCATCCACTGCGGCAAAGACATCAACGCTGTCAATATAGGGCTCGTAACCGCTGATAAACCGCCCGGCCAGAATGTTGGCCCGCTCCACCGCCTCGGCCAGGGTGGGGGCGCTTCTGGGGTCCAGGGGCGCGCCGCTGTCTGAGGGCTGCTGGGACGGAGTGGGAGTCGGGGTGACATTGGGGGAAGGGGTGGCGCTGGGAATAGGGGTAGCGCTGGGGGCGGGATCTGTCTGATTTCCGCCCAGGGGGTGGGCGGTGACGCCGGAGGCGTCCAGGGTGTAGAAGGTGGGAGCGGAGTCGTCAGTGGTGTACCACACCGCCTGTCCGTTGTAATAGATGGGGGCGCAGTCGGACAGGGAGCCGGCGGCGGTCTGTACCGGGCCGGTGCCGCCGGTGCTGTCGTAGCTGACATAAGAGAGGGTAGTGCCGGCGGTGCGGTCTTCCTTGTCGTTCCACAGCAGGTAGCCGCCGTTCAGGCCGGTGGAAACCAGCTGGGGCGTGGTGGTACCGGCAGAGGAGACGGCGCGGCTGGAGGCGGTAACGCCGTCCTTGAGGACGTAGCCCAGGTAGACGGTACGGGGACCGCTGCCCGCCGCGCCGTCATAGTTGTAGGCCGCCACGTAGCCGCTGCTGGTCTCGGCCAGCCCGCCCAGGGAGGCCCCGGTGGTGTTGTCGCCGGTCTGGCCGGAGAATTTCTGGAGCGAGATATTGGTGACCAGGCCGCTGAACTTGCCGCTGCCCGCCTTGGCGTTGTAGCGCATCAGGGCAGCCCCCCGGGGATAGGCGTCGCCGTGGTCCAGGGTGATGATGTTCTGGTCGCTGTCCGCCAGCACGAACTGGTTAAAGGAGTGGCTCACGTAGCCCACCGTGGGGTTCATTACCTGGGAATAGGAGTCCAGAATGGTCATGCTCTCCTGATCCACGCAGATGGTCAGGTTGGCCTGGTGGTGCAGGCCGTCGCTGCTGGCGTACATCTGGTGGCAGGTGCGGATGTAGAGCTGGCCGCCGTACTCGTCCATCCGCAGGGAGCCGGCGTCAAAGGGGGTGGTGGTGTTGGCGCCGTACAGGCTGGCCTGGCCCAGGCGCTGCCAGTCCTTGGAGTACTTCACCACCCGGACGACCTCGGTGCTGTCGCTCTCATCGGGGTTCTTCTGGCCGAACACCAGGAAGTTGTAGTCCGCCCCAGCGAAGAAGCCGCCCCACAGGGACAGTTCCATGGGGATGGTGCGGCCGGACTGGAAGGTGAAGTCGGAGGCGTAGTCCTCCACCACCACCTGGCCGTCGATGTACTCCACCCGGGTGAGACCGCCGGCCTCATTTTCCATCAGGTAGGAGGCGACAGGCTTGGACCAGGAGGTGTAGTCCTGGTCGTTGATGTTGTCGGATACGGCGGGGGAGCCGCTCTCCGCTGAGACCGGCAGCGCCGTCAGGGACAGCGTCACAGCCAGGCTCAGAAACAGGGAAAACAATCGCTTTTTCATGTGTGTGTCTCCTTTCAGAACAAACTGTTTTACAACGGCGGACGGGTTTACCTGCCGCGGAGCTTCAGAACCTCCTGCTCCGCTTCCTGTACCGCCTTTCTGCTTCGGGCCAGTTTGAAGAGCTGGAACAGGAACGCGGGAATACCCAGGAAAAATCCCCCTATGAGCCGGATCATCAGGTGTGCAACAAAGGAATACAGTGCGCCGTCGGCGTCCGTATAGATCACGGTGGTATCCCCCTGGCCCAGGCGGAGCCACTTGCTGGTAATGCGCCAGCCGGCGGGAACACAGAAGATCCAGGGGAGCAGGAGTACGTCGCCCGGGTCCGAGAAGCCGCCGGCCTCCGTGAAAATCGTGTATAGCGTGAAGATGACAAGCGCGATTCCCAGTACGCAGTTGAGAATCAGGTCGTTCCTGGTAAAGGTCATCCGCTCCAGCCGCCCCTGCCGCCGCTGCTCCACGGCAGTCACCTGCCGGGCGTGGTGTTCATTCTGAATGGCCTCGTAGCAGTCGTCGCACAGGCAGGGCGTGTACTTGCTGGCGCACTCCTTGCACAGGCCCTTGCCGCACCGCTGACAGGTGGCTGCGGCCTCCCTCTCCTCATGGTTGAAACACTTCATGGTACATCCTCCTCAATTTGGCGGGTTGTGATTGGGGAAAGTCCCTCCCTCTACCAATAGAGAAACCGTTCCCGTCCCTTTGGTTTTATAATTTAAAAAATTTTCTTTTTTTAAAAGGGCCAGAATTGCCTGGCTCTGAGCGCTGCTCAGCCCGGAGTCGGCCGCCTCCCTCTCCAGACAGGCGTGGAGCAGGTCATACCAGGTCCTGGCCGGTTTACATGGGCAGTTCATAGCCCAGCAGCTGGAAGAAGGGAGCCTCTTCCGTGCCAATGTCCCGCAGGTACAGGGTGAGGGTGCCCGAGGCATCGTACACCTCGTCGGGAACGAAGGAGAATCTGGCGATATAGGTTCCGTCGTAGTGGCGGACCAGGCTGGTCTCGTAGGAGAAGGGCATGGGGCCGCCCACCCCCCGCAGATAGACCATGTAGTTCTCGCCGTCATACCGGACCATGGGGCCGCCCAGGTAATCCGCCACCGGAACAAAATCCACGTCGTTCATCCAGGCGCGGCCGTTGGCGGCAAGGTCCATGCCGAAGCGCCGCTGGAAGGCCTCCTCCAGCTCCGCCGCCGGGAACATGTTCCACGCTTCCCCATAGGGATAGGTCTGGCTGGGATCCGCGGGAAGCCATTGGTCCTCCTGCGGAATAGAATCGAACTGGTACATGGTGGGCTGTGGCTCCAGCGCCTGCACATAGGATTCAAAGGTATAGGAGGGCGAGGCCATCTCCTCCACCAGCTTCGCGTCCTCCAGGGCCTGCTCCATGGCCGGGGACATCTGCCCGGCCAGCTCGGTGTGGTAGGGGATGGGGGAAAGGGCCTCCAGCCGCTTCAGCAGCTCAACCGCCTCCTGGTCGCCGGTGACCGTATACCGCTCCCGCAGGGCGGACACCATCTCGCAGGGGAGCATCTGCATCCCCTGGTGGGACCCGTCCTCGCAGTCCAGCACCGTCACCTGGGGAGGCTCTCCGGGCAGGGCCGTGTCCTCCGCCACAAAGGCCAGCTGATACTGGTTAGGGGCCACCACGGGGAGCATGTCGCACACCACCAGATAACGATTGCCCCCCAGGGGCTCTACGCTGACGAGACTGGGCTCGCTGCTGGGCAGGGTGGCTGTCAGGCCAAACACATCCATATAGAGGTAGCCGTCCTCCGTCCGGTGCCAGTTCCACTCCTCCAGCTGCTCCCCATAGCTCCGGAACGCCTGGGCCGCGGGCGCCATGGCGTCGTCCAGGAAGGGCAGCAGGTCCGCCTCCCGGATGCGGTAGTAGTTGCTCTCCGGGAGAAAGGGCAGGTCGCCCTGCATGTTCCAGATGGACTCCGTGGCCAGGCTGCCAGGGGTGTAAATGGCCATCAGGGCGATGCTGGAGGGCAGGTTTTCCTCGGAAAAGGGGTCGTCTCGCTGCGGGACATGGTAGACGTAGGCGCACCGTCTCGCCGCATCGGCCAGGGCGTCGCGCTTGTCCTGGGGCAGTTCCTCCGGCCGGACACAGCGGTAGGCCCCTCGGTCCTCCGCCAGGGACAGCTCCGCCACCCGGAGAAGGGCGTTCTGGTAGGCCTCCTGATCGTCACAGGTTCCGGCCTCCTCCCACTCCTGGGTCTGTCGGAGCAGCTGCTCCATCTCGCTCAGCGGCTGTCCGGTTCCGCTTGCCGGGGTCTCTGAGCTGCCTGGAGCAGGCGTGCCGCCGCAGCCGGACAGCAACATGGCGCCGCACAGCAGCGCGGTCAGCAGGATGTGTCGTTTCATGTCGATTCCTCCTCTTTGTTGTGGTTGCTTACAGGTATATAGAAACAAGAAAAGCTCATCTGGTTTTATCAAATTCAAAATTATTTCAGGCAACACCGCATCATGCTTTGGCAGAAGAAAAGCCCGGCACGCGATTGACGCGTGCCGGGCTTTTTCATGATATGGAATCGTTTAAGAAGTTTACCAGTTCACATATTTCTCACAGAACCGCATGAGCATCACCGCCGCCTGGGCGCGGGTGGCCTGACCCTGGGGGGTGAGGGTGGAGCCGTCGCCGGTGCCGTTTATGAGCCCGGCGCCCACGGCCCACTGCATAGCGGGGATGGCGTATTCGGCCAGATCCGCCGCATCCGTATAGGACAGGATATTGGTGTTCTCGCCCACGCTCACATCATAGCCCTGCTCCTGGGCGTAGCGATACAGCATGACGGCAAACTGCTCCCGGGTAATGGGGTCATTAGTGCCGAACAGGCCGTTGCCGTTGCCCCCCACAATACCCTCGCTGGCCGCCCAGCGGATGGCCTCGGAATACCACTGGCCCTGGGCCACATCGGTGTAATCCATGGCGTAGTTGACCACGGGGCTGCCTGCCATGCGCCAGAGGATGGCGGCGATCATGGAGCGGCTGGTGGTGGCGTCGGGACTGAACGCGGTGGCGCTGGTACCTTCCATCAGTCCATGCGCATAAACATAGCGCACCGCCTCGGAGTACCAGGCGTTTTCAGACACATCCGTAAAAGGCAGAGGCTCCGGCTCCACAACAATTTCCCGGAAGGAAACCTTGATCTCCACCCGCCCGGCGGGCATTTGGAAGGTGTACTCGTTGCCGCTCATATAGGTCAGGTCGATTTCTTTGCCCTTGCTGTCGGTGACCGTCAGGGTGTCCAGCTCATAGCCCTCGTCGGGGGTAACGGTGAAACGGAAGGTCTCGCCCTTTTCGGCGTAGCGTTTGGTGGCCGTGACGGAGCCGCCGGTCACCCGGCTGGGCAGAGACACAGAGTAGGTGGGGTCGCTGGAGCCGCTGGAACCGCTGGAACCGCCGCCGCCGGAATTTTGTGCAAAGACCGCCCGGACGGCGATATCCTCTGCGGGCATGGCAAAGGCGTAGGTGGCGCTGGTGCTGACCTCCACGCCGCTTTGTTCCCAGCGCACAAAGTAGTAGCCGCTGTTGGCCGTGGCGGTGAGGGTAACGGTTTCGCCCGCTGTCGCCGTGCTCTTGTCGGCGGTGACGGTACCCGCTCCTATGGGGGTAACATCAGCGGTGATGGTGTAGGGGGTCGGCGGTGCGGGCTGAGGAAGGATCTTTCCGGTGTAGTCACTCCAGCCGCTGGCAGCCTGGTACGCCTCCACGCTTCCCTGCGGCACCAGGATCGTGAGCTTTGGTAGGTTAAAAGACGGGTAGGTGCCGTCCTGTTCTCGAACGAAGAACTTCAGCGCATAGCGTCCCAGAGTGGGCGGAGTCTTCGACAGCAGACTCATGGAGGTGAGCTCCTTGCAATTCTGAAAGGCGCATTCCCCAATGGAGGTCACGCTCTCTGGCAGGGCGATGGAGGTGAGGGCATTGCAGTGGGAAAAGGCGTATCCCCCAATGGAGGTCAGATTTGTGCAGCGGGACAGGTCCATAGAGGTGAGGGACGCGCATCCGGAAAAGGCGTATTCCCCGATGAAGGTCACGCCCTCGGGCAGGGTGATGGAGGTGAGGGCATTGCAGCGGGAAAAGGTGCCATGCCCAATGGAGGTCAGATTTGTGCAGCCGGACAGGTCCACAGAGGTGAGGGCATTGCATCCGGAAAAGGCGTATTCCCCGATGGAGGTCAGATTTGTGCAGCGGGACAGATCCACGGAGGTAAGGGACTCGCATCCGTAAAAGGCAGAGTCCCCAATGGAGGTGATGGTATATTGGGGTGTGCCGTCGGTGCCTGTGATGGTGCCGGACAGGTCCAGGGTGTTGTCGTTGAACATTGGGCCTGAGGAGTTGCTGCCATTCTTCCCAATGGTCAGTTCGGTGCCGCTGCTGCCACCGGCGGTCACATTGTACAGGGTGACGGTGTTATCGCCGCTGGTCAGCGTTTGTGCCCCTGGATCATAGGTCCAGTCTGGTCCAGCTCCTGCGGCCCCCGCCGTGGCGGGCAGCAGGGTGAGGCACAGGGCCAAAACGCACAGCAGCCTTAAAAATCGTGTTCGCATGTTATATCCTCCTTCTTTCGGGTACGGCCATCTGCTTTATTCTTATGTATTACTTTACCATAAAAAATAACGCTCCGCTATTCTCCCTTTTGACCCCTGAAATGGCTCATTTTTACGAACAGGTGTGGCCCTAAAACGGTCTATCTGGCAAAAAAGCAGGCGGGATATACCAACTCTGTGGCATATCCCGCCGTTTTTTGTTCCATTCTACTGTGCGCGATCGCGCATAGTAGGCCGGTGAACGGGGTTACCGGAGCATATATTGTTTCAATTCGTTCCGGCTGGAGATTTCCAGCTTTTTCTTGATCTCCGCTAAATGCCGTTTTACCGTGTTGGGGGAGATGTTCATATGGGCGGCGATCTCCCGCCCGGTCCAGCCCTGTGCGGTGAGCATGGCCACGGAAAACTCTGTGGTGGTCAGGTTGTCCGCCACATCGTGGCCGTGTCCGGGTTGTGGATGCGCCGCCAGCCCCAGGAGAAACGGTAGGTCACATCCAAAATCCGCCGCAGGTCCTCCGGCCAGGTTTCCTTGAATGTCGACTCCAGCATCCCGCCCATGAGACCGTGGTGCTCTCCAAAACCCTCGATGAGATCATCGGGCCGGGCCAGCGCCCAGGCAGAGAGCAGATGGTTCTGGGCCTGGGGCAGCTGCCGAAGGCGCATATAGTCCATCACCGCCACCAGGTGGAGGTAGATGGCAGGAATGGGATATGCCTCCGCCCCCATGGTCAGGGCGGCCTCCGCCATGCCCACGCTTTTAGCGTAGTCCTCCTGCAAATAGAGAAAGTGGGCCTGAACATACAGGGCAAAGGACCGCAGACCCGCAGGCAGCAGGGGCAGGAACTCCCGGGTGGAGGGCAGGCCCTCCGGCAGAGGCAGATGGAGCAGCACCGCCGCCGCAGCGGCCACAAAGGACACCGCTGCCCGCAGGCTGGGGGACAGGTTTTCTCCCTCCGCCAGGGTGCGGTGTACCGCCTCCAGGGCGCGGCGGGCCTTTCGGATCTGTCCGGTGGTAAGGTTGGCATAACCGTAGATCCAGCAGGCGGACAGCCGCAGGCCTAGGTCGGCGCTGTCGAGATAGGGCTCAGCCGCCTGGGCAGCCCGCTCCGCCTGAGCGCTGAAATAATAGTATTCCGCCCAGGCCATGTCCTTTTGGGGACCGTCCGCCATGGCCTCCACGGTCTCCCGGCACTGTCCCGGCGGGAAGGAGGTGTTCATCAGGGGCATCATGGGAAAGGATTGGGTCTGGACCGGCAGCAGGACGGTCGGCTCCTTTTTCTTTCGGCGCAAATCCTCCGGCCTGTCCGCGCCAGCGGGAATGGCCCAGGTGGAGCCAAATTTTTGGGCACCCGGAATCCGTCCCTCGGTGCAGAATTTTTGGGCCAGGCGGAGGGAAATGTTCCACTTCTCCGCTGCCTCCCGTACGGTGATGTAGTCCATAGGCGCCTCCGGAATGGCGGTTTTCTTTTCCTTATTATAGAAGATTGAGAGGCAAGGGGTCAAGGCGGAAACAGCGATGGAAGTCTGATTCATTCCAGCGGAAGATTGTTTCCTCTACCTGTCCTTCAAAGACGGATTCATCATTTGTTGCGTGGATCCCAGTTGCGTTATAGATTATAGAAGGGGCAGCAGACCCAAAAGTTCCTACACCAGAACACAGAGAACACCCCGTGTGCCTCGCTGTGAGAGGCTGTATGTCCTCCTCCGGGGTGGGGCAGATTCCCTGCCCCACCAAAGACTTTTGAGGCGAATTTGGGCCACTGTTAGATGCACCAGACCAACTGAAAACGGAGTTGGCCCAGGCCAGCTTTGAGGCCGGGTTCCGGCTGGCCATGGGACCGCTCCGGGAGCTGGAGGCGAAACGCATCCCGTGTGAAGTGGACGCAGTATGTGATCTGCCGCCGCTGCGGCGCCGTGCTCTACCAGTGCGTAGCAGAACAGCTTCACAGGTTCCCCGCCGTAAAACAAAAACTCAGAGTTGCGCCGCAAAACAAAAATATCACTTTAGAAGTGAAGCGACATGAGAAAAAGACGGCCATCCAAGGACGGCATGGTGCGCAAGCGGAAACATGGACGCCGGGAGGGCCGCATCGTCATCGGCCATAAGGAGAACGGCGACTCCATCTTCCGCTACATCCATGCAGACACTCAGAAGGAGCTGACTGCCAAGCTTCGGCAGAACATTGACATCTACCAGGGCGTGGACCTGACAGAAGAATGTAAGATGATGCTGTCGGAATGGCTGGATCGCTGGCTGGAGCAGATGTCCTCCGTGCTCCGTCCCGGCACGCAGGAACACTACCGCAGTGATCTGGAGCATTATATCAAACCCTACCTGGGGCAAAATAGGCTCACGCAAATCACAGCAGACGATCTGCGAAAGCTCTACGACACCTTAAAACAGCGAGGCAGAGTACACCCCCGTCCCGGACAAAGCCGTGGACTGTCCACAACCACCGTCCACAGCATTCACACCACACTCCACCATGCTCTAAAATCCGCAGTAGATCAACGGCTGCTGCCGTATAATTCCGCTGACCATGTGGCCCCGCCCAAGGTAGCGCACAAGACTATGAGCATTCTGAACGACAAGCAGATGGATATTTTCCTGTCAGCGGTAGATCAAGACCCGATCTGGAAAGACTTCTTCTACACCGAGCTAACCACCGGCCTGCGTCTGGGAGAGATCTGCGGTCTCATGTGGTCTGATTTCAATGAGCGAAAAGGAGCGCTCAGTATCCGCCGCACGCTCCACAAAGAAAAAGGCGGGCGGTTGGTAGTAGGTGATCCCAAGACCTGCGCCGGCACCCGTACCATTGTCCTGCCGTCCAGCACAGCGGAGCTGCGGCGGCGGCGCAAAAAGGCCTCTTACTCCCCCTGGATCTTTCACAATCCACTGCAGCCGGAAGCTCCCATGAATCCCTCCACAGCCTACCACCAGCTAAAAAAGATTCTGACGGAAAGCAGTCTGCCTGATATTCGATTCCACGACCTACGCCATACCTTTGCCACTGCCTCCCTGGAGCATAGTATGGATGTAAAAACGCTCCCCACTATCATCGGTCATGTGTCCAGCAGCACCACGCTGAATATTTACGCCCATGTCACAGACGAGATGCAAAGGACTGCGGCGTCAAAGATTGATCTAGTTTGTGTTTCAGCATAGTAATACACAGGTGGTATACCATATCTACGTAGGCCTCATATAGCTGTATAATCTCTTCGTCCGTACGCAACAAAGATGCTTTCATCTG
>DWXF01000002.1 GCA_019119335.1 Candidatus Flavonifractor merdavium | reverse complement strand
GCCTCGGCCCAGCGGGAGGTGGAGTCGGCGATGACGGCCACGTCGTAGCCCATGTCCCGGAAGTACTCGGCGATGGTGATGCCGGTGTAGATGGACGCCTCACGGGCGGCCACAGGCATGTCGGAGGTGTTGGCGATGAGCACCGTCCGCTTCATCAGGGACTCGCCGGTACGGGGGTCCACCAGCTCGGGGAACTCCCGCAGAACGTCGGTCATCTCGTTGCCCCGCTCGCCGCAGCCGATGTAGATGACGATATCCACGTCGGACCACTTGGCCAGCTGGTGCTGCATGACGGTCTTGCCCGAGCCGAAGGGGCCGGGGATGGCGGCGGTGCCGCCCTTGGCCACAGGGAACATGGCGTCCACGATCCGCTGGCCGGACAGCAGCGGTTTTCTCGGGGGATACTTATGCTTATAGGGGCGGCCCACACGGACGGGCCACTTCTGCACCATGGTCAGCTCGTGCTTCTCCCCCTTGTCGTCCACCAGGACGGCCACGGTGTCCAGCACGGTGAAGGAGCCGGACTGGATGGACTGGATGGTGCCGCGCATGGTGGGGGGAATCATGATCTTGTGGAGCACCACGCTGGTCTCCTGGACGGTGCCGATGACGTCGCCGCCGGCCACCTTGTCGCCGGGCTTGGCAACGGCCTTGAACTCCCACTTCTTCTGGCGGTCCAGGGCGGGCACTTCCACGCCGCGGGGCAGGTTGTTGCCCCCGGTCTTTTTCATGATCTCCTCCAGGGGACGCTGGATACCGTCGTAGATGTTCTCAATGATGCCGGGGCCCAGCTCCACGGACAGGGGGGCGCCGGTGGTCTCCACCACCGCGCCGGGGCCCAGGCCGGAGGTCTCCTCATAGACCTGGATGGAAGCGGCGTCGCCGTTCATGGTGAGGATCTCACCGATCAGGCGCTGCTCGCCCACGCGGACCACGTCGGCCATGTTGGCGTCGGTCAGTCCGGTGGCCACCACCAGCGGGCCGGAGACTTTCACGATTTTTCCGCTCAATGTTTCAACCTTCTTTCAGGTTTGAATTTCAGATAGGGTTCCGCTTACAGAATATCCGCGCCCACGGCCCGCTCCACGGCGCTCTTGACGTTGGCCATGCCGATGCCCAGAGAGCCGTCCTTGCCGGGGATGAGGATGATGGCAGGAGTCAGTTCGTCCTTGTACCGGGCGATCTCCGGCCCCATGCCGGCGGCATACTGCTCGGTGAGGTAGATCACCGCGTAATTTTCCTTGGCCAGCTCGTGGAGGGTCCGCTTGGCCTCCTCCACATTTTCGGCGGGAAACACGTCCAGGCCCAGAGCCTTGAAGCCCAGAACGCTGTCCTTGTCTCCCAGCACCGCGATACGATAATTAGACATAGGCTTCACGCAGCCTTTCCCGGATGGTATCCGCGTCCAGGCCCGCCATGCGGCCGGACAGAATGGTGCGGATGGCGGTAAACTCGCTCTCCCTGGCGTACAGGTAGCCGATCACCGCCTGCTCCCCGAAGGGGATCCGGCGGGCCTGGGCCAGGTAGTGCATCACCGCGTCGTCGCACATGCGCTCAAAGCCGGTGAGCTCCCCGCTGCCGGGAGCGGTGAGAGCCCCGCCGGCGGCGGCCGCCTCGCTGAGGGGGCCCGCCCGGAACACCGTAGCCAGGTCGGCCCCCTTACCGGAGGTCAGGGTGTGTACCTCCACGTTGCCGCCGGGCAGGAGCACCTGGCTCAGGAAGTCGCTTCCTTTGCCCATCCGGGCGGCCCGGACGGCGGAGCGCAGGTTGGTAGCGTCGATGAGCAGCCTGACATAGCCCTGGAGGAAGACGCTGCCGGTGGCCTCGGCCGCGGCGCGCATTTCCTCAAAATAGGCCCGGTCCAGCACGAAGTCTGCCAGCTGGGGATCCCCGCCGCCGTTCAGCAGCTCCCGGGCCTGGGTAACCGCCTGCCGGAAGGGGTCGGTGAAGTCCCGCAGGCTGTCCCGCTGGAAGGCGTCCTTGATCTGGGCGGCGGTCCAGCGCCCCCCCTCCATCAGCAGCCGGTCGGCCTCGGCGCCCACCGCCGCCGCCTTGATGAGGGTCTTGGCGTTGTGGTAGTCGTATTTCATCTGGAATACCTCTACCAGCCCCTTATGAGGCACCGCCCCCTTCAGCTCCTTATACAGAGCGCCCCGGGCGGCGGAGAGCATCTCGTCCAGCCCCCCGTGGGTCAGGGCGGACAGCTCCCCATAGCCGCACTCGGCCAGGACCTTGGCGGCCTCCTCGTCGGTACGGGCCTCCAGCATCCGCTCCATCCGCTCCCGGGTCAGCAGGCGGTTCTCCATGGCCCGGATGCGGGCGGATATGGTGAGATAATCCGTGTCTTTGATCTTAGTCAAACCATTGCCTCCTTACTTGCAAGGAGCGCATCAGTCAAAGAGCACCTTGGCGACCTCCCGGTCCATCTCGCCCCGCTGGAGGCGCACCAGGGTCTCAAAGGTACAGTTGACCTCCACGTCCCCGTCGCTGAGAATGAGGCCCCCTTTGATGGGCCGTGTCTGCTCGGACAGGGTCAGCCGGCCGTCCCCCAGCTTCTCATTGGCCTGGGTGACCACCGCCTTGCCGTAGCGGGTGCGGTCCTTCTGGGAGAAGATCACCGCCTCCTTCTTGGTGGAGGAGGCCTTGACCGCCAGGTCGGCCAGCAGGGCTACGTACTCCTTCTCAGGCAGCTGCAGCAGCTTCTCCAGAGCCAGGTCGTAGGCCTTCGCCAGCATCTCCTGCTTGGCGGCCAGCTCCAGCTTGCGGGCGTCCAGCTGGGCCACGCTGGCCAGCCGCTCCACCCGCTCCTCGGCGTTGCGTCTGCCCCGGGAAAGGATCTCCTCGCTCTCCCGCTTGGCCTGGGCCTCATACCGGGCGGTAATCTCGTCGGCCTGGCGGCGGGCCTCGGTCAGGATGCCGTCGACCTCCCGCCCGGCATCCTCGGCGATGCGCCCGGTGATTTTTTCAATTCCGTCCATAATACGCCTTTCTGCTTCTTAGAAGCCGAACATGATCATCAGGAAGGAGATCAGCAGGGACAGGATGGCGTAGAACTCCACGATGATACACAGCACCATGCCCTTGGACCAGTCGTTGGGGTTCTTGGCCACGATATTGACGGAGGCGGCGGCCACGCGGCCCTGAGCGATACCGGAGAGCAGGCCGCCCAGAGCCATGGGCAGGCAGGCGGCCAGAATCAGCAGGCCGTTGGCCACGGTCAGGTTGGCCACGGTGCCGTCAAACAGACCCATCTTCATCAGAGCCAAAAAGCCGATAACCAGGCCGTACAGGCCCTGGGTGCCGGGGATAACCTGCAGGATCATGCACTTGGAGAACTGAGAGGGATCCTCGGCCAGCAGACCGGCGCCGGCCTCACCGGCCAGGCCGGTACCTTTCGCGGAGCCTACGCAGGCCAGGCCTGCGGCCAGAGCGGCGCCCAGGAAACCAAAGAAGGGGCCGGCGTAGGTAGTCAGAAATTCACCGAATGTCATGTTACTGTTCCTCCTTAATGTCGACATACTTTGTCGCAATGTTCAGGGGCCGCCAGGGGCGTCCTCCCTCTTCATAGAACTGCTTGAAAAATTCCAGGTACTGCAGACGGGACGTGTGCACGTAGGTGCCGATGACGTTCAGGCCGATGTTGAAGGAGTGGCCCACAATGAAGATCAGGAAGAAAATGGGGATGCCAATGGCCGGAGGCAGGCCGCCGCCGGGCATGGCGCCCAGAATGTTGAACACCTGACCGATGACCGAGCCGGCCAGCATCATGACCATCAGACGGGAGTAGGAGAGGATGTCTCCAAAGTAGCCCGTCACGCCGTTGTATACCGCGCCGATGACCGCCGTCACCTTGCCGAAGCCCTTGGCATTGCGGGCCTGGCCCAGCAGCATCAGGCAGCCGAGGATGAGCACCACCGGGTAGCCCGCCACGTTGCCCACACCCAGGGCGAACAGGGCGATACCCACGAAGATGACCCACCAGGTACCGATGTCCAGCACCGCGTCCACCACCTGGCCCCGGCGGCAGAGCATCCAGAACTTTACCGCCATGCCCACGATAATCTGCACCAGGCCCACCGCCAGGGCGAACACCAGCACGGTCATGGGGTCTCCCATCACGTTGAGGAGCGGAGCGGGCACGCCGCTGCCCTCCGGCACGGAGAGGAAGGGGATGGCGGGCTGGGGCAGGCCCAGCATGTCGGTGAACTGCACCAAAAAGTCGGAGAAAAAGCCGCCGGTGAGCAGGCCAATCACGGCGGAGGAAATACCGCACATGATCATCAGCCGGATCAGCTGTCCAAAGCCCCCCTTGGGGCGGACCTTGTAGTTGATAAAAGCGCAGGCCCCGGCCAGAATCAGGCCGTAGCCCAGGTCGGCGAACATGAAGCCGAAGAAGAAGATATAAAACGGAGCCATCAGGCCATTGGGATCCACCCCGTCATAGGCGGGCAGAGAGTACATCTCGGTGATGGTGGTCAGCGGCTCGGTAAACCGGTTGTTCTTCAGCTTCACCGGCACCACCGGATAGTCCTCGGGAGCCGGGTCCTGGGTCTCCCAGCAGCAGGTGTACTGCCCCAGCTCCTCCGCCAGCTTCTTCTCGTCGGGAACGGGCACCCAGCCCTCCAGGAAGAAGGCGGTGCTGCTGTCCAGCAGGCGGCAGCGGGCCTCCTCCCGGGCAATCTCCTGGTCCGCCCGGTCCAGGCACTGCTCCAGAGCGCCCTTTCGCCCGGCGTAGGAGCCCACCTGGGCGATGGTGTTTTCCAGCTCCTTGGCGGCGGCGGCCAGCTGTACATCCAGCTGCCGGTCGTTCTCCGCCGCGGTCCCCGTCCAGCCCCGCAGGGCCGCCCGGGAGAAGCCGTATTCCTTCAGCACCCCCTGGCACTCCTCCTCCGCGCTGCGGTGGCAGAGGAACACCAGATACTTCAGCTCCCGGTCCTCCCCGGCCCGCATCAGCTCGTAGAGGTCGGTGACCGCGCCCAGCGCCCCTTCCAGGGCGTCCAGGTCGGTGGAGGCGGCCACGGTGCCGAACTGCACCGCCACCTCCGCCGTGGAGGCGGTCTCCAGGGGGATATCCAGCGCCAGCCAGGGCGCCAGCGCCAGCTTTTGGGTCTTTAACTTGTTCTGCTCGGCGTACAGAGAGGAGATCTTCCGCTCCAGCTCCACCAGGCATCCGGCGTCAGCCAGCGCCGCCTGATAGGCTCCGTCGTCAAAGAGCTCCGCCTCCGTGATCACCGGCCGGGGGGTCAGAAGCCCGCCCTTCTGCTTGGGCCCATATTTTCTCAGGGTCTTGAGGGCGTTCTCCACGCTGGTCCGGGCATCCCTGGCCCGGTTCAGCGCCCCGGTGTCCGGCCGCGTCAGCGCCGCCCAGTCCGGGTCCCCCGCTCGGTCCCCGGGCTCGTCGATCTCCACGCAGCCCAGATGCTGAAGCCGCCGCAGCATGTCGCCACGCTGGTCCTGCATGCCGATGAGCCGCAGCCGCTTCATTTTCACAATGGACATCAGCTCTTCACTACCCTTCTCACGATGCTCTCAGCGGCATCCGCCAAGCGGCCCTCCGCCTTGGCCCGCAGGTCGTCACAGGCCCGCTTGGTCTGCGCCGTCACCTCCGCCGCGTGCTCGGCCGCCTTGGCCTCCGCCTGCTGCAAAAAGCCCCGGGCCTGGGCCTCCGCCTGGGCGCGGGCCTCCGCCAAGTGGGCCTTGCCCGCCCGCTCGGCCTCGGTCACCAGACGCTTGGCCTCCGCCTGAGCCTCCGCCTTGCGCTGCCGGTTGGCCTGCTCCGCCTGCGTCACTTGCTTGATCGCTTCCAGAGACATGCTTTCACCGCCTTTCTGCATCTGGTTATCCCATTGGAATAAACTCCCGATGATATGAGCATCATACTTCAAATGCGCTGCAATTTCAAGATTAAAATTGCGAGTTTAGTTTTTTGACTAACTCTTTTAGACCATGAATTCTATTTTTAGGCAAGTTTACCTGAGCATACGCTTCTATTTTCCGCTTTTTAATTACAAAATATTTATTTATACCTAAAAAACATTTTTTCGACCCATCTCCGCAAAAAACGCCCGTCCCAAAGGACGGGCGTTTCAGTCTAAAATTCCATAGGAGCGGCCAGTACCGCCCACTGCTCCTCCGCTCCGCCGGGGGTCTCCACAACGGGCACCACAGAGCATCCTTCCGGGACAGGCAGAGTCCCGCTCTCGTCCGCCGCCGCCAGGACCCGGACGCCGTACTCCTCCAGCAGCGTCAGGGTCAGGCCGCTGGTATCCCCCGTGCCGGACAGCAGTTCAGGCGTGGTCACCACCGACAGCTTTACCTCCGGGTAATCGGCCAGAGCGGCCTGCAGCTCCTGGAAGAACTGCTCCACCGGGCCGGTCAGATCCTCCGAGTCGTAGTCCTCCCCCGACCGGATCCGGTCCACCCGCCCCTGCACGGGATAACCGCAGTTATCCAGCAGGAGCTCGTCAAAGCCCAGCCCGGCCAGCTCCTGGCAGATACCCACCACATAGGCCCGGGCCTCGGCGTTGCCCACGCTGAGCCAGCGGGAATTCCCCTCGTCCCGCCAGTTGCCCGAGCTGCTGCGGACGGCCCAGCTGTTGCTCCAGCGGGGAACGGTGTTGTCCCGGAAGCAGGATACCCGGGCCACGGTGTACAGCTCTCCGCCGTTGACCAGCTGAATGGCGGCATTGATGGCCGGGTCCTCGGCAGACACCCCGGCGGTCTGGGCCATCTCCTGCTGGGAGATGTAGGCCAGAGTTCCGTCGTCCGCCTTCATGTCAAAGATAATGGCATTGGCCCCGGCCTGCTGGCCCTGGGTCTGGGCGGTACCGTCATAGAGGGCGGACCGCTCCAGCATCACCCCCCGGAATTCCTCCTGCCGCTCCGGCGTGGCGGTGGGCTGGACGGTGCTCACCACCACCGGCGGCTGGGTGGAGGTGACAGGCGCATCTTCCTGTCCCTGGAAAAAGGGCGGCAGATCCAGGCGCACGCCGTCAGCCGAATAGACCAGATAGGGCTCCAGAAAAAACAGCGCCGCCACTCCCACTGCCAGCACCAGGAGCAGCAAAACGATCAATACCTTTAAAAATGTGGCAAAGCGATTTCGTCCACGATAGGAGTCGTATGCGTTTCCTCTCACCTACATCACGCCTCTCCCAATTCCTCTCTCCGCGCCCCTCAGCGCGCACCCTCGTCGGCCTGGGCCAGCGCCGCGTCCAGCTTCTGCAGCGCGGTGGCAATCAGCTTCCGGTCCTCCTCCGGCATGGTGCGCAGCAGGGAGTCAAAATACCCGCTGACATCGGTGGAGGTCTTTTCCCGCAGGGCAGCGTACTTCTCCGTGGCGCACACGTAGATCACGCGGCGGTCCAGCTCGCTGCGCTGCCGCTTGGCCAGGCCCAGCTTCTCCAGCCGGTCCACGATGCCGGACACGGTGCTGTTGGCGCTCCCCGTCCGCTCGGCCAGGGTGCTGATGGGCACCGGGTCCTCCTCCCCCAGCACGGTAAGTACCAGCGCCTGGGGAAAGGTCAGGTTCAGGCGGCCGAAGTGGCTGCGGAATTGCTGTGAAATATGCTGCGTCAGGCGCAGATAGGACATAAAGATATCGGGCTGTTCCATGATTACTATTAGGACTCCTTTCTGTATCCCGGTCCGGCGGCTTCACCCCATGGCTGGCGTATCCATCCGCACCAGAATCGCGGCCAGCTGGGCACGGGAGGCCAGACCGTCAGGATTCAGCTTTCCATCGGTCCCCTCCAGCCAGCCCATACCCACCGCGTGCTGCACGCCTTCCTTGGCCCAGCTGCTGATCTGATTGGCGTCGCTGAACAGATTCAGGGCTCCTTCCGCCATGTCCACGCCCTGATAGGCGTCATACCGGGCCAGAAGCACCGCCATTTCCTCCCGGGTGATCTGCTGGTCCGGGTGGAACGCGCCCTTCCCGTCTCCGCCGGCGATCTTCTTCTCCTTGGCCCAGTCAACGGCCTGGCTGTACCACATGCCGTCAGCCACGTCGGAAAAGCCGGAGGAGGCAGTAAGGGCGGGGCTGCCCGCCATCCGCCACAGCACGGTCACCACTGTGGCCCGGGTCACATTGGCCAGAGGCACAAAATGGGTGGGATCCACGCCGGTCATGTATCCCTTTTCGGTAACCTGGCTGACCTCATCCGCATACCAGGCCCCGCCGGGCACGTCCACATATGTTCCAGCCGCCGCGGCCGGCAGCGTCAAGCCGGCGCACAGGCCGGCGGCGCAGACCAGGGCGGTCCATCGTCTCTTCAATAGATCCACTTCCCATCCTTTTATAGAATGCTTTTATTTTACGACATGGATTTTAAAATTTTATGAACATTTCGGAAATTAAGGAAATGGAGGGCGAGCAGACAGAGCTCACCCTCCAGCTTTTCTATACGGCCAGCGCCCAGTTGACCAGCAGCAGCAGGCCCAGCCCCGGCACGCCCAGCACCCCCAGCACCAGGGCGTTGAGCAGATTAACCCCCAGCTGCAGCCCCACATAGCTCCCCAGCGGGTGGAGCAGCCACAGCACCCCCAGTCCCGCCCCCGTGCGCAGGCCAAGGCGCAGCAGGGTGCGCAGGGGACGCCGCAGCGCCGCCAGGGCCAAAGCCAAAATCAGTCCGCCCACGATCCAGGGCAGGGCGTTGAGCAGCCATTCCATTCCGCCACCTCCTCCGGCTGTGCCAGTCCCTTGGCAGCGGATTATCCTCGGTTTTCCCTATTCCTCCAGCTCCTTCAGCCGGCGCAGCAGATAGGAATAGCGGGATTGCAGGGCGTTGATCTCATAGACATAGGACTCGATGAGGTCCGGGTCCCGGACGGCGTTGAAGCCCTGATAGGCCTGGGCGATCAGGGCCCGGGTCTGGGTCAGACACTCCGCCAGGGTGCGCCTGGCCTCCTCCTGCTGGCTCTCCCGCCGCCTGCGCCGGGCAAAGGGCCGTGCTGTCTCCGTCATGACGTTTCCTCCCTCCGGGCAGCCCCGTTGTACTTTCAGCATATGTCTAGTCTGGACAAATATGACGGGCCTTATTCCGTTTTTTTCCTGCATATATGGGGCAAAGCGGCACATACTAGAGCTCGGACAGGCAAGCGATCCGCCGTCCGCATCTCCTTTTAAGCCGGTGCCGGGTGAGCTCACCCTCTGGCGAAAGGCGAAAGGAGAGGGAGCCGGTTCGCAAAACGGCCTGCTCCGTGCAACGGGACCGGCTCCAGCCGTTCCCTTTCAATAAAAGCGCCGTCCCGCCAAAACCGGCGGGACGGCGCTTTTTATCCGGTCAGGCGGGAAAATAGGCCAGAATCCCCGCCAGGGCGTCCCGCTCCAGCACCGCCCGGCCGTGCTCGGCCAGGCAGGCGTCCAGATGGGGGCGGTCGGCCTCCCAGCGGCCGAACTCCGACATCCGGGCCGCGGTCCCCCGCTCCTCTCCCGGCAGGGAGAGCCACCAGCGTCCCTCCCACCACAGCAGGGCGGCTTTCGGGCTGGGGCTGGGCAGGCTCCGGGCGGCGGCAACCAGGTCCTCCAGACTGGCGAAGGAAAACCATACCCGCTCCGGCCGATGTACATGGGCAAAGACCAGCACGCCGCAGCTCTCCGGATAGGCCTCGATCTCAATGGAGCCCTCCAGGTCGATGCCCGCCTCCCGGAAGGCGTCCCGGGTCAGCTCCAGAGCCCGTTCCAGGGTGAGCTCCGCCGGGGTGAGGCCGTGCTCCTTCAGGTCCGCTGGCGTGATGTAGAGCGCCACGCTGGCGCTGCCGATGGATTGGATGGTCATAGTGTTCCTCCTTTGGGTGGTGGTCTCATTATATCCGATGGCAGGGGACAGGGATAGCTGTAATCCTTGGAGGGATTGGAAAAGGTGAGACTGGAACAGCGGGGCGGAGTGTGGTATACTATTTTATATTCACAGTTTTGGCGGCCGCGGTTGGCGCCGCCGGAAGGGGGCGCAGGCAATGGACCTGTGGGAAAAGACAATCAGCAGCCAGACGCTGTTTGAGGGAAAAATCGTGACGCTGAAGGTGGACCAGGCCCAGCTGCCCAACGGCGCGGCGGCGGGCCGGGAGGTGGTGGAGCACCCCGGCGGGGTATGCATTCTGCCGCTGTTTGACGACGGCACGGTGAGCATGGTACGCCAGTTCCGCTACCCCTTCCAGCAGGTGGTGGCCGAGCTGCCCGCCGGCAAGCTGGAAAAGGGGGAGGACCACCGCCCCGCCGCCCTGCGGGAGCTGGAGGAGGAGGTGGGGGTCACCTGCGGCAAGCTGACCTATCTGGGGTGCCTGTATCTCTCCCCCGGCTTTTCCACCGAGGTGCTCCACATGTATCTGGCCCAGGAGCTGCAGCAAGGCCCCAGCCACCCGGACGAGGACGAATTTCTGGAGACTGAGCGGGTCCCCTTCTCCACGCTGGTCCAGCAGGTGCTCTCCGGGGAGATCGTGGACGCCAAAACCGTGGCGCTGGTGCTGAAAACCAAGCTGCTGCTGGGTCTGTAACAGGCGACAGGAGGTTGAAATGAGCAAACGCATCCTGATTGTGGAAGATGAAAAAAATATCGTGGATATCCTCAGCTTCAACCTGAGCAAGGAGGGCTACGACACGCTGGAGGCCTACGACGGCCAGGCGGGGCTCCAGCTGGCGCTGGAGCAGGACCCCGACCTGGTGCTGCTGGACCTGATGCTGCCCAAAATGGATGGCTTTGACGTGTGCCGCCAGCTCCGCCAGGCCGGGCGGAACACCCCGGTGATCATGCTCACCGCCCGGGAGGAGGAGACCGACAAGGTCCTGGGCCTGGAGCTGGGGGCGGACGACTACATCACCAAACCCTTTTCCATGCGGGAGCTGCTGGCCCGGGTGAAGGCCAACATCCGCCGCAACGAGATGGCGGGGACCGTCTCCGCCGCCCCGGCCAAGCCGGCGGGACAGCGGATGGAGCTGGGCCGGATGACCATTGACCCGGAGCTGATGGTGGTCTACAAGGACGGCCGGCCCCTGGAGTTGACCCAGCGGGAATATGAGCTGCTCCGCTTCCTGGCCTCCCAGCCGGGAAAGGTCTTTTCCCGGGAGGCGCTGATGGAGCACGTGTGGAACTACGAGGGCTATGTGGGGGACGTACGGGCGGTGGACGTGGCGGTGCGCCGCCTGCGGGAAAAGGTGGAGGACGACCCGGCCGCTCCCCAGTTTGTTGTTACAAGACGGGGCCTGGGTTACTATTTCAGCGTCTGAGCGCACCAGAGCCTGACGGAAAGGAGGTGTCCGCCGCCCTATGTTTCGCAGCCTGCACATGAAGCTGATGCTCATTATGACCCTGCTCATCATCCTGCTGATGACGGTGGTGGGCGCGTTCCTCATCAACTCGGTATCCAACTACTATACCCAGGATTTCTACACCCAGATGTCGGAGGCCTTTCAGGACGCCGACTTCTGGGCTGACCTGAACACCCCCGTTCAGGGGGAGGAGGACAGTGTGGAGAGCATTGTCCAGATCCTGGACAACTATTACAGCGTGCTGGGGGTGGACAACCGCAGCCGGAAATACTACGTGCTGGACGGCAGCGACGGCCACTGGCTGGCCAGCTCCGACAAGCAGGACAGCGGCCAGGAGCTGGACATGGACTCCTGGAACCTGATGCAGGTGCTGGCCGGAGCGGACAAGAGCGACGACAACGACCCCACCTCCCCCTACATGGACGTGGCGGTGGCGGTGGAGCGGGGCCCCAACCGGTATATCATCTACGTGCGGGACGACGGCACCAGCGCCGCCACCCTGAACAACGAGCTGATGACCCTCATTGTGGAGGCGCTCCTCTTCGGCCTGGTGATCACGGTGCTGCTGTCCTTCCTGCTGTCCAAGACCCTGATCACCCCCATCGAGCGGCTCACCGAGGGGGCCGAGCGGGTGGCCGACGGGGACTTCTCCCAAAAGCTGGAGGTGGCCTCCCGGGATGAGATCGGCGTGCTCACCGGCACTTTCAACGACATGGCCCGGCAGCTGCGCTCCACCCTGGAGGCGGTGGAGAACGAGCGCAACAAGCTGGGCACCCTGTTCCTCCACATGACCGACGGCGTGGTGGCTTTCTCCCGGGACGGCACGGTGATCCAGTCCAACCCTGCCGCCGAGGACATGTTGGGCCGGGCCATCCCCATCGGCGGCAGCGAAAACTACGACACCCTGTTTTCCGACATTGCCCCCCTCCAGGGGGTACTGGCGGTGGAGCCGCCGGGCTATCTGGACGGCGCCCGGACGGTGGGGGGGCGCAGCCTGGAGCTGCTGCTCACCCCCTTCGACCAGGAGCGGCTGGGCGGCGTGCTGGTGGTGATCCACGACGTCACCGAGCAGCACAAAACCGAGGAGATGCGCCGGGAATTCGTGGCCAACGTGTCCCATGAGCTGCGCACCCCCCTGACCAACATCCGCTCCTACGCCGAGACCCTGGTGGACAACGCCGGGGAGCTGCCCCCCGACACGGAAAAGAATTTCCTGGGGGTCATCCTCAACGAGTCCGACCGGATGACCCACATCGTACAGGATCTGCTCACCCTCTCCCGGTTTGACTCCGGCCGCTCCGAGCTGAAGCTGGCCCCCTTCTCCTTCTCCCAGGCGGTGGAGGACGTATACAACGCGGTGCTGATGGAGGCCCAGCGGCACGGCCACACCGTCAATCTGCACATGCAGGAGGGGCTGCCCGACATCGTGGGAGATCGGGAGCGGATCATGCAGGTGATGATGAACGTGGTGTCCAACTCCATCAAGTACACCCCCGACGGAGGAGAGATCCGCATCTCCGCCGGCCAGTGGCCGGGTAAGGTGTGGATGGAGGTGGCGGACAACGGCATCGGCATCCCGGCGGAGGACCGGGGCCGGATCTTTGAGCGGTTCTACCGGGTGGACAAGGCCCGCTCCCGGGAGTCCGGCGGCACAGGGCTGGGCCTCTCCATCGCCAAGGAAATCATCGACCGGCACGAGGGCGCCATCGAACTGCTGGACCGGCCCGGCCCCGGCCTGACGGTGCGCATCACGCTGCTGACGGAGGGGCCGCGCCATGGACGGGAATAAACGACCCCGGCGGCACAGGCGGCGGGGAATCGAGACGGTGAAAAGCCTGCTCATCCTGCTGCTCTCCCTGTCGGCTGTCTACCTGACTCTGCTGGCCCTGGATTACAGCCGGGTATCCTGGGCCCCGCTCCAGGGGGCCCTCTCCCTGTTCCACCAGGACACGGACCAGGCCCCCGCGGACACTTCCGCCCCCGGGCAGTCCGCCATCGCCCCCCGGCCGGTGCGCATCGGGGTATGCGACGGAACGGAGCGCTATGTCAGCCAGTACGACACCCAGGAGACCGACCAGATGTTTGAGCTGCTGAGTATTCTGCTCAGCGAGAGCCTGGACAGCGCCTCCTCCCCCCGGCCCGTGGACGAGGAGACCTGGCGGCAGGCGCTGAAGGCCCCCGGGGTCTGGTTCGATTTTCTGGGCACCGTCCCGCTGAACGTGCTGTACGCCTGGATGGGGGACGGCGGAGACAATTCCGCCCTGGTCCACTCCGCCCGCCGGGTGGCGGTGGCCCTGGATGAGGGCGGCGGCGTATGCCTATACTATCATAATGAAGCGGACGGCCTGTATTATGCCTGCGCCACCGCCGTGGCCTACGAGGGACACATGGACGCCCTGGTGGGCGGATATGGCGGCAACGGCTACTCCTTCATATTTGAGTTGGAGGACAACGGCGGCTACGAGGCCCTGGACCCCTATGTGCTGCTGGCCCCCGATTCCCTCCGGCCCCCGGTATACCGCGCCTCCAACCCCCTGTCGGAGCTGGACGACGCCATGGTATCCGCCATCCAGCAGGCGGCCGCCTTCCAGCCCCAGAGCAATTCGGTCTATCCGGTGGCCAACGGCATCCGCATCCGGGAGGGCCGGGAGACCCTGGAGATCGGTTATGACGGCGTGGCGGTATACCATGCCGGCGATGAGGATACCTCCCGCTATCCGGTAGGGAACGGCAAGGACCTGCTGCCGCTGGTGGAGACCACCTGGCGGCTGGCCGCCGATACCGTGGGCCGCTGGTGCGGGGAGGCCCGGCTCTACCTCATGGGAATCGAGACGGAGGGCGACGGCAGCCTGCTGGTGCGCTACGGCTACACCCTCAACGGGGCGGACGTGCTTCTGCCCGGCGGGGCCTGCGCCGCCCAGTTTACCGTCTCCGGCGGCCAGATCACCGACCATACCCTCTACTTCCGCCGGTACGAGCAGAGCGGCCAGACCAGCCCGGTACTGCGGGAGCGGCAGGCCGCCGCCGCCCTGGAGGCCCTCCAGCCTCAGGGCAGGGAGCTGATTTTGTCTTACAGCGACACCGGCGGGGACACCGTACAGGCCGGCTGGACAGCCAGATAAAGCGGGGTGGCATATGGAATGGTCTAAGCTGAAAACCGTCATCCTGCTGATGCTGGCCGGAGTCAACCTGTTCCTGCTGGGTCTGGTGGGCGTACGGGTCACCCAGGGGGCGTTTTATGAGGACGAGACCCGCCAGGCCGTGGTCCAGGTGCTGGAGCGGGGCGGGATCTCCTTCCTTCCCGATCAGCTCCCGGACGACATCACCCTGCCGCCCCTCACCCTCACCCGCAGCAGGGACGACGAGGCGGACATCGCCCGGCTTTTTCTGGGCCCGACGGTCCAGACGGGAGAGAGCGACCTGCGACCCAGCTATACTGGCACCGGCGGCACGGCGGAATTTTCCATGAACGGCTCCTTCTCCATCACTCTGACCGGAGAGAGCTGGACCTGCCCGCCGGGGCAGGACATCGGTCAGGCCTCCCGGGATTGTCTGGAGCAGATGGGCTTCCAGGCCGGTGAGGAGGAGCTCTTCACCCAGGGGGACACCACCTGGGCCACCTACTGCCAGATGTGGGAGGGGGCGCCGGTGTTCTCCTGCCAGGTGAGTCTGACCTGGTCCGGCGCGGTGCTCACCCAGGTGGAGGGCAGCCGGCTGTCCGGCGAGAGTGCCGCCGGCAGCTCCTCCACCCTGCTCTCCACCCCCACCGTCCTGATGCGCTTTCTGGCGGGGGTGAGCCAGAACGGCTATATCTGCAGCCAGATCCGCTCCATGGAGGACGGCTACCTGGCCAGCGGCAGCACCCGCTCGGTACAGCTCACGCCGGTATGGCGCATTTCCACCGACACCGGCGACTACTATGTGGACGCCGTGACGGGGACCGTCACCCCTGACATCTGAATCCATGGGCCAGGGGCCTGCCGCCGGAACGGGCGGCAGGCCCCTGGCTCCCCTCCGATTGCCTTTTTTGATTTTGGATGGTATAATGCTTTGGATAGACTGAAATGCCTGCTTTTTCAGGCTTTTTGTGCTTTAAAACGATAAAGGACTGATCTGTTTGGCAAAAAAGAAGGCCCCCGACCAGGGGGCGAGGAAAGTGGACAATCCCAACGTGATGGGATTGCGGCCCGAGGTGCTGGAACAGCCCATCACCGAGACCCTGGAGCTCAACTATATGCCCTACGCCATGAGCGTCATCGTCTCCCGGGCCATTCCGGAGATCGACGGCTTCAAGCCCTCCCACCGGAAGTTGCTGTACACCATGTATGAGATGGGGCTGCTCACCAAGCCCCGCACCAAAAGCGCCAACGTGGTGGGCCAGACCATGAAGTTAAACCCCCACGGCGACGCCGCCATCTACGACACCATGGTGCGCCTGTCCCGGGGCTACGGCGCGCTGCTCCACCCCCTGGTGGACTCCAAGGGCAACTTCGGCAAGGTGTACTCCCGGGATATGGCCTGGGCGGCCAGCCGGTACACCGAGGTACGGCTGGACCCCATCTGCGCCGAGCTGTTCCGGGACATCGACCAGGACACGGTGGACTTTGTGGACAACTATGACGGCTCCATGCAGGAGCCCACCCTGCTGCCCACCTCCTTCCCCAACGTGCTGGTGAGCGCCAACCAGGGCATCGCCGTGGGCATGGCCTCCAACCTGTGCGGCTTCAACCTGGGAGAGGTGTGCGACGTCACGGCGGCCTATCTGAAAAACCCCGCGATCAACCTGATGGAATACCTGAAGGCCCCCGACTTCCCCACCGGCGGGGAGCTTTTATACGACGAGGCCGCTTTGCGGCAGATCTACGACACCGGCCGGGGCTCCTTCCAGGTGCGGGCCCGGTGGCGCTACCTGAAAAGCGAAAACCTCATTGAGGTGTACGAGATCCCCTACACCACCACGGTGGAGGCCATCATGGACAAGGTGGCCGAGCTCATCAAGTCGGGCAAGGTCAAGGAAATCGCCGACATGCGGGACGAGACCGACCTGAACGGCCTGAAACTCACCATCGACCTCAAGCGGGGCACCGACCCGGACAAGCTGATGGCCAAGCTGTTCCGGTCCACCACCCTGCAGGACGCCTGCTCCTGCAACTTCAACATTCTCATCGCCGGGATGCCCCGGGTGATGGGGGTGGGGGAGATCCTGGAGGAGTGGACCGGCTGGCGGATGGACGGGGTGCGCCGGCGGACCTACCACGTGATGAAAAAGAAGCAGGAAAAGCTCCATCTGCTGAAAGGCCTGAAGAAGATCCTGCTGGACATCGACCGGGCCATCAAGATCATCCGGGAGACCGAGGAGGACGCCGAGGTGGTGCCCAACCTGATGATCGGCTTCGGCATCGACCAGATTCAGGCGGAATACGTGGCCGACATCAAGCTGCGCAACATCAACAAGGAGTATATCCTCAAGCGCATCGAGGAGGTGGCGGGACTGGAGGAGGAGATCGCCGACCTCCAGGACATCGTCAACAACCCCGGCCGCATCAAGAAGATCATCGTCTCCGAGCTCTCGGCGGTCAAGAAAAAGTACGCCGCCCCCCGGCGCACCGAAATCGTGTACGACTACCAGAGCGCCAACACCCAGGAAGAGGAGGACGAGACTCCCGACTATCCGGTGCATGTGTTCTGCTCCAGGGAGGGCTATTTCAAGAAGATCACCCCCCAGTCCCTGCGGATGAGCAGCGAGCAGAAATACAAGGAGGGAGACGGCCCCTTCCTCCAGTGGGAGGGAAACAACCGGGACGAGCTGCTGGTGTTCACCGACAAGCAGCAGTGCTACAAGACCCGCCTTGCCGACTTCGACGACGCCAAGGCCAGCGTGCTGGGCGACTTTCTGCCCACCAAGCTGGGCATGGAGCCGGGAGAGAGCTTTGTGTGGGCCTGCCTGACCAGCGACTACTCCGGCAGCCTGCTGTTCTTCTTTGAAAACGGCAAGGTGGCCCGGGTGGAGCTGGCCGCCTACCAGACCCAGACCCGCCGGAAAAAGCTCACCGGGGCCTACTCCGACAAGTCCCCCCTGGCCGCCGCCTTCCACCTGACCCAGGAGCAGGAGATGGCGGTGATCTCCACCGAGGGCCGCTGCCTGGTGTTCCACACCGCCGCCCTCAACCCCAAGGCCACCCGGTCCACCCAGGGAGTCAACGTGATGACCCTCAAGCCCAAGTGGAAGGTGGAGACCGCACAGCCCCTGGACCAGACCACCATTGTCAACGCCGCCCGGTACCGGGCCCGGTCCCTTCCGGTGGCCGGGATGCTCCTGAAAGAGGAGGACCGGGGGGAACAACAGCTCACCCTGCTGGAGTGAGCCGGAAGGAGCGCTGCCATGTCAGCCCGTATCAAACAATTCTTTTTCCCCTACCTCTGGATCACCGTTGCCTCCGCCCTCTACGCCCTGGGCTTCTGCTGGTGCTACGACCCCAACCAGATCGGCTTCGGCGGCATCACCGGCGTGGGACAGATCCTCAACCACTTCTTCCCCATCCTGCCCATCGGCACAGTGGTCATCTTTCTGAACATCCCCCTGTTCCTGCTGGGTTGGCGGCTGCTGGGAGGTCACCTGCTGGTCTCCTCCCTGTACGCCATGTTCGTCTCCTCCGCCTTTATCGACGTCATCAACCTGTTCTACACCTTTGAGCCCATGGATCCCCTGCTGGCCTGTATCTTTGGCGGCGTGCTCATGGGCGGGTCCCTGGGGGTGGTGTTCCTCCAGGGGGCCACCACCGGCGGCACCGACCTCATCGCCCGGCTGGCCAAGCTGAAGCTGGCCTGGCTGCCCATGGGCAAGCTGCTGCTGGGCATCGACCTGGTGGTGATCGTGGCGGTGGCCCTGGCCTTCCGCAACCTGTACAGCGCCTTGTACGGCGTGGTGGCCCTGTATATCTCCTCCCTGGTGATGGACGGAGTGCTCTACGGCATTGACAACGCCAAGGTGGCCTATATCATCAGCGACGCCCATGAGCGCATCACCGACGCCATCATCCACGACATCGACCGGGGGGTTACCATCCTCCAGGGTCAGGGGGCCTACTCCGGCGCGGAGAAAAAAGTGCTGCTGGTGGCTTTCAAGCAGCGGCAGATCGTGGCCCTGAAGCGGACCGTCAAAGAGATCGACCCCGCCGCCTTCCTCATCGTGTGCGAGGCCCACGAGGTGCTGGGGGACGGTTTCCGGGAATACAAGCAAAACGATATCTGAGGAGGCATGCGGTATGTATGATTTCAGCACAGTCAAGGCCAATCTGGAGCGGCGGGGCTTTGCGGTGAGCTGCTTTGCCACGGCGGAGGAGGCCGCCGCCTACCTGGACGGCAAGCTGGACGGCAAAACCATCGGCATCGGCGGTTCAGTCACCATCCGCGAGATGGGGCTGGATCAGCGGCTGGAGAAGCACAACCAGGTACTGTGGCACTGGAAGCACGGCACCCTCCAGGACGCCGCCTCCACCCAGGTTTACCTCACCTCGGTAAATGGTCTGGCCGAGACCGGCGAGCTCATCAACATTGACGGCACCGGCAACCGGGTGGCCTCCACCATCTTCGGCCACGAGGAGGTCTACTTCATCGTGGGCGTCAACAAGCTGGCCCCCGACTACGACAAGGCCCTGTGGCGGGCCCGCAATGTGGCCTCCCCCAAGAACGCCCAGCGGCTGGGCAAACAGACGCCCTGCGCCGCCAAGGCGGACAAGTGCTATGACTGCAAAAGCCCGGAGCGCATCTGCCGGGCCCTGGCCGTGCTGTGGGAGGCTCCCACCGGCATCGGTCGGTCTGAAGTGGTGCTCATCGACCAGGAACTGGGATTTTAAGTGAGAAAGGGGGCGCTGCGGCATGAAGCGCATCATCCTGATCCCGGCGCTGTGCGGCGCCCTGCTGTTGTCCGGCTGCTCCTCCCTGCTGGACCGCCCCTACGTCATGGTGGAGCCCCACGTGGAGCGGCCGGCAGTGGCCGGGGACTCCTCCACCATTCAGGTGGACACCTACTCCGAACTGGTCAACGCTGTGCTCTTTTTCGTCTCCCAGGGGGTGGAGGAGGGCACCATCCAGCTCACCGACTACCAGGGCGAGGTGGAAGAGGACCTGAACCGGGCCTGCGTGGAGGTGGCCAAGGACGACCCCCTGGGGGCCTACGCGGTGGACTTTATCAAAAACAGCTACACCCGGGTACTCACCACCTATGAGGCCACCATCTCCATCACCTACCGGCGCACCAAGGAGCAGGTGCAGAGCCTGGTGAACGTCACCAGCACCAGCGCTATCCGCAAGGAGGTGTCGGAGGCCCTGGCCCAGTTCCGGCCGGAGCTGGTGCTGCGGGTGGGCTACTTCACCGGAGATGCCGGCGGGGTGGCCCAGCTGGTCCGAAGCGCCTACTACGACGCCCCAGCCTACGCCATGGGCATGCCGGAGTGTACCGTTACCCTCTACCCGGAGACCGGCACCCAGCGCATTGTGGAGATCGTCCTCACCTATCCGGACGAGCCGGCCGCTCTGGCGGAGCGGAGCGAACAGCTCCGGCAGGAGGTGGAAACCATCCTTGCCCCCCTGCGCTCCCAGTCCGCGGGCAGCGTGGAACGGCTTTCCCAGCTGTTCGCCCTGCTGCCCAGGACAGTGCGCTATGCTCCAGACGGCGGCCCCACCGCCTGGGACGCCATCCTGGGGGACGGGGCAAACAGCGAAGGGCTGGCCCTGGCCTTTCAGCTGCTGGCCGGAGAACTGGGAGTGACCTCCACACTGGTGGAGGGCACACTGGACGGACAGCCCCACTTCTGGAACCGGCTGAGCGATAACGGCGTCCACTATGTGGACCTGACCCGGGACCGCACCGGAACCACCTGGTCCGCCGAGGATCTGCTGGCTCTGGGCTATCAGTGGGACGACGCGCCGAATTTTGAAGAAAATTAAAAAAAGGGTTGACAACGGCGAGATGTCGGGTTATAATAACTCTCGTCGCTGCAGGTGTAGCTCATCTGGTAGAGCGCCACCTTGCCAAGGTGGAGGTAGCGAGTTCGAGCCTCGTCACCTGCTCCATAAAAAAGAACCACGCTCAATCGAGCGTGGTTCTTTTTTATGGAGCAGGCAGAAAAAGAACCGCGTCCGGCGGACGCGGTTCCCTTTTTCAGCTGTGGACCGGCGGAGCTCAGGCCTCCCAGTCAGCGTAGTCGGCGCACTCGTCCCCGCAGCAGCAGGACTCCTTGCCGCCCAGCATGCCCTTGACCTTGCACAGCAGCTCCATGATCTTATCCCAGTAAAGAACGGCGGCGTAGACCAGTGCGCCCAGAACGGCCAGCAGCGCAAACAGCTTGGCCAGGCAGCAGATCAGTTTCTTCATAGCAGTGAACAGCCTCCTTTTCTTTCCACATATTGCGGATGCTATCAGTTTACACGTTTCCGGTTCAAAATACAAGGGGCCAGCTCCACTTTCCCCAAACTTTTTCCCTTGTAATTTTCCTGAAAATAGAATACAATAGAGTGACAAAATATGAATTCCAATCCCCCCGTTTTGACGGGAATTCGCTGTGCCCCGCCCAGCCGGGGCCACTCCCAGGAAAGGAAGGGATCTGTCAATGAAAGTTCAAACCGAACAGGGCGAGATCACCATCAGCAGCGAGGTGTTCACCAATATCACCGGAGCCGCCGCCACCAACTGCTACGGCGTAAAGGGTATGGCGGTACGCTCCAAGGCCGACGGCCTGGTCCACCTGCTGCGCCGCGAGTCCATGGGCAAGGGCGTGAAGGTCACCTACAACGAGGATTCCTCCGTCTCCATCGAGCTGCATATCATTGTGGACAACGGCGTGAACCTGATGGCGGTGAGCCGCTCCATTATGAGCGAGGTCCGCTATATCGTGCACCGCACCACCGGCGCCGAGGTGCGCAACGTGGACGTGTGCATCGACTCCATGGTCATCGGCTGACCCACCGCCATCGAAAGGAAGGAACACAAGTATGAGAGAGCGTATTGACGGAGCTTCTCTGGCCCAGGCGCTGATCCACGGGGCCGCCTCCATCAATCTGCAAAAACAGCAGATCAACGAGCTGAACGTATTCCCCGTCCCCGACGGGGACACCGGCACCAATATGAGCCTGACCATCTCCACCGCTGCCGCCGAGCTGAAGAAAAAGCAGCCCCGCACCGTCAGCGACGTGGCCGCCACCAACGCCTCCGCCCTGCTGCGGGGCGCCCGGGGCAACTCCGGCGTCATCCTGTCCCTGCTCTTCCGGGGCTTCTCCAAGGCCGTCAAGGACAAGGAGACCATCGACGGCCGGGACCTGGCCATCGCCCTGGACTTCGGCGTGGCCGCCGCCTATAAGGCGGTGATGAAGCCCGCCGAGGGCACCATCCTCACCGTCTCCCGGCTGGCCGCTGCCCGGGCGGCCGACGCCGCCCGCAAGGCCCCCAACGACCCGGAGGGTGTGCTGGAGGCCGCCATCGCCGAGGGCCAGGTGGCTCTGGAGCACACCACCGAGATGAATCCCGTGCTGAAAAAGGCCGGGGTGGTGGACGCCGGCGGCAAGGGCTTTCTGGTGATCCTGCAGGGCATGCTGGACTCCCTGCGGGGCGTGCCCATGCCGGAGGAGGCGGGCGAAGCGGCCAAGTCGGAAAACAAGACCGATTACGCCGCCATTGCCGCCGAGGAGATCACCTTCATCTTCGACACGGTATTTATCGTCCGCAAGACCACCAACAAGGGTCTGGAGCCCTTTGAGGCCTATCTGAACAGCATCGGCGACAGTCTGGTCATCGGCGAGGACGACGACTGCTTCAAGGTCCACGTCCATACCGACATCCCCGGCGCCGCCCTCACCGAGGCCCAGAAGTACGGCACCCTGGAGCTGGCCAAGATCGAGAACATGCGCACCCAGGCGGAGGATCTGGCCGCCGGGCGGCACATCCAGAGCACCGACGATCTGGAGGAGGACGGCCACGACCACGCTCCGGAAAAGCCCAAGGTGGCTGCGCCGGAGAAGAAGTACGGCGTGGTGGCGGTGGCCGCCGGCGAGGGCCTGGCCGCCGTATTCAAGGATCTGGGGGCCGACGGCGTCATCAGCGGCGGCCAGACCATGAACCCCTCCACCGACGATATCATGCGGGAGATCGACGCCACCCCGGCGGAGATCGTGTTTGTGCTGCCCAACAACGGCAACATCATTATGGCCGCCCAGCAGTGCATCCCCCTGGCAGAGGGCAAGAAGGTGGTGGTCCTCCCCACCAAGACCATTCCCCAGGGCATTTCCGCCCTGATGATGATGGACCCGGAGGCCGACGAGGAGACCAACACCGCAGCCATGACCGAGGCCATCGGCCGCGTCCACACCTCCGAGATCACCTACGCCGCCCGGGATTCCGACTTTGACGGCTTTGCCATCAAGCGGGGGGATTACCTGGCCCTCACCGAGCACCAGCTCTTCGGCACCGACCGGAAGCTGGATAAGCTGCTGCGGCGTCTGGCGGAGTCGGACAACCAGCAGAACGCGGAATTTATCAACATCTTTTATGGGGAGGACGTGTCGGACAAGGAGGCCCAGAAGGCCCTGGCCCTGTTCACCGAGTGCTGCCCCAACGCCGAGATCACCCTGCTGTCCGGAGGGCAGCCGGTATACTACTATATGATCTCCGCGGAATAAGCAAAGACGCAGAAAGCCGCCCCATCCGGCCGGATGGGGCGGCTTTTTCCATTTAGAGCACCTTGGACAGAAATTCAATGGTGCGGGGCTCCTTGGGGTTGGCGAAGAAGGCGTGGGGCTCGTTCTGCTCCAGAATGTGGCCCCCGTCCATAAACAGCACCCGGCTGCCCACTTCCCTAGCAAAGCCCATCTCATGGGTGACCACCACCATGGTCATACCCTCGTCGGCCAGCTGCTTCATGACCTCCAGCACCTCCCCTACCATTTCGGGGTCCAGCGCGGAGGTAGGCTCGTCAAACAGCATCACCTTGGGTTTCATGGCCAGGGCACGGACGATGGCAATACGCTGCTTCTGACCGCCGGAGAGCTGGGCGGGGTAGGCGTCCGCCTTCTCCGCCAGACCCACCCGCTTCAAAAGCGCGGTGGCGGTATCGTCGGCCTCCGCCTGGCTCATCAGCTTGGCCCGCACGGGAGCCAGGGTGATGTTTTTCCGGATGGTCATATTGGGAAACAGGTTGAAGTGCTGGAACACCATGCCCATCTGCCGGCGGACCAGGTCAATGTTGGTCTTGGGGTCGGTGATGGGGGTGCCTTCAAAGGTGATGGTACCGGCGGTGGGGGTCTCCAGCAGGTTGAGACAGCGCAGGAAGGTGGATTTGCCCGAGCCGGAGGGCCCGATAACCACCACCTTCTCCCCGGGGTGGATGTGCTCGGAAATGTCGTCCAGCACCAGATGATCGCCGAAGGATTTGGACAGGTGTTTAACGTCTATCACTTTGACGCAGCCTCCTTTCCAGTTTGCCCTGGAGCCAGGTGAGCAGAACCACCACCACCAGATACATCAGCGCGATGCCGATATAGGGCGGCATATAGTCAAAGGTACTCCCGGCAATGCGGGAGGCCCGGTAGGTCAGCTCCGTCAGGCCGATGGTGTTGACCAGGGAGGTGTCCTTGAACAGGGTGATGAACTCGTTGCCCAGAGAAGGCAGGATATTCTTGAACGCCTGGGGAATCACGATAAAGCGCATGGTGTCCAGATAGTTCAGGCCCAGGGAGCGGCCGGCCTCGGTCTGCCCCACATCCACGCTCATCAGGCCGCCACGGACGATCTCCGCCACGTAGGCCCCCGAGTTAATGCCCAGAGCCACCACGCCCACCATAAACTTATTGCGGCTGGAGGCAAAAACAACAAAGCCCCAGATCAGGATCTGCACCAGCATGGGGGTACCCCGGATGACGGTGGTATAAATCTGACAGATGAGATTGAGTATGCCCAGGAATATATTTTTCCGGCGGCCGGGACGCTGCTGGTCGTGGGCGGTACGGACCACCGCCACCACCACGCCCAGGATAACGCCTACGATCAGCGCCACCACCGTAAGCTCTATGGTGGTCAGCAGGCCCTGGAGATAGAGCTGCCAGCGCCCTCCCTCCAGAAAGGCGGCGTACAGACGCGGTCCGAGCTGGTTCAGCCACTCAAACATAGAAGCCCTCCTTTTTTCATACCGTGGCAAAAGGGCGGCCGCAACGGCCGCCCTTTTTTCCGATTTGCTTACTCGGCGGTGATGTACTTGTCCACGATGGACTGGACGGTGCCGTCCTCGATGAGCTCGGCCAGAGCGTTGTTGATGGCGTCCAGCAGAGCGGTGTTGCCCTTCTGCACACCGATGGCATACTCCTCAACCGCAAACTCGGTGTCCAGGATCTTCAGGCCCTCGTTCTGCTCCACAAAGGCCTTGGCAGGCTCATTGTCGATAACCACGGCGTCCACCTGGCCGTTGACCAGAGCCTGAACAGCCAGAGCGCCGGACTCGTAAGCGGTGACGTGGTCCTCGCCATAGCCACCGTTCTCAGGGGTGTCGGAGCAGTAGATGTAGCCGGTGGTGGCCACCTGGGTGCCGATCATGTCGGCATTGGCCAGGTCATCCACAGTCTGAATGGGGGAATCCTCCTTGACGATGACCACCTGCACGCCGGTGGCGTAGCTGTTGGAGAAGTCCATGACCTCCAGCCGCTCGTCGGTAACGGTGACGCCAGCCATGACCATGTCGCTCTGGCCGTTCTGAGCGGCCAGCAGAGCGGCGTCAAAGCCCATGTCGTCCACCACCAGCTCCAGACCCAGCTTCTCGGCGATGGCGCCGGCCACCTCCACGTCGATGCCCTCGAAGGTGCCGTCCTCCTTGATCATCTCATAGGGAGGGAAAGCGGCGTTGGTGGACATGTGGAGCTTGCCGGCCTCCACGGTGGTGAACTCGCCGGCGGCGGCGGGGGTGGTCTCAGCGGGAGCCTGGCTCTCGGTGACGGGAGCGCTGCTGTTGGCGTCGGGGGTCTCGGCGTTGCCGGTGGTACCGCTGCCGCAGCCAGCCAGCAGGCTCAGGGACATGGCGGCAGTCAGGCCCAGCAGGGCCAGCTTCTTCAGATTCTTCATGATGTATTCTCTCCTATTCATTCTGTCCTCATTAGGTATCCTTAATTGGTATGTCTTATTATACACGTTATTCACGAAAATGCAATATTTATTCACTCGTCAAAGCACACAAAAAAACCTTCGGTTTTCCTCCGTTCTCTGGCAGAAGGGGACGGAAAAAGGGCGGAGCCAAGCGGCTCCGCCCTTTTATCTGGCTGGAATCAGCCTCTGGTGCACTTGTCAAAGAAGAAGTAGCCCAGAGGAGTATAATACATACCCTGAATATCGTCGGCCAGCATATACTTCTGGGTGTAGAAGTAGATGGGGCAGATGGCGTAGTCGGTACCCACCACCAAGTTCTCGGCCTGATGGAGCAGCTCCATCCGCTTAGCAGGATCGGTCTCGGTACGGGCCTGCTCGATGAGCTTGTCATACTCGGGGTTGGAATACTGGGCATCGTTGTTGCCGCCGCCGGTCATCCACATATCCAGGAAGGACATGGGATCATTGTAGTCGGCCACCCAGGCGTTCCGGCAGATGGCGTAGTCGCCATCCTTACGGACCTGCAGGAAGGCATTCCACTCCTGGTTGTTCAGGGTCACGTCCACGCCCAGCACGGTCTTCCACATGTTCTGCAGGGCCTCAGCAATGGCCTTGTGGCTATCGCTGGTGTTGTACAGGTACTCCACCACGGGGAAGCCCTCTCCGTTGGGATAGCCAGCCTCGGCCAGCAGCTCACGGGCGCGCTCGCAGTTGGCCTCATAGTCGGCGTCGGTGGGGCCGTAGTAGTTGCCGCCCACAGTGCGGAAGTCCTCGCCAGTGGCGCCCTCGGCGTCGTACACACCGGCGGGCACATAGCCGCCGGCCTCCACCTGGCCGGACTGGGCAATCTGCTCCACGATATAGGTGCGGTCGATGGCCAGAGTAAAGGCCTCACGGACCAGAGGATCATTAAAGGGAGCCTTCTCGGTGTTGAAGCACACATAGTAGGTGCCGATCTGGTCCACGATCTTCAGATCACCGGAGGCAATCAGGCCGGCCACTTCATCCACGGGCATAGACTGGATATAGTCCAGATCACCGGACTTGAAGCCGTTCAGGATGGCGTTATCGTTGTCCATCAGCTTGAAGGTAAGACGCTCCAGGCTCACCTGGTCCACATTGTAGTAGTTCTCGTTGGGCACCATGCTGATCTGATTGTTGGTCTCACGGATGTCCAGCTTAAAGGGGCCATTGCTCACAAAGGTGTCGGGGCTGTAGGTCCACTGGGTGTCGCTCACCACATCCTCACGCACAGGCATGCAGGTGGGGAAGGCGCAGATCTCCAGGAAGTAGGGCAGGTCATTGACCAGGGTGACCTCAAAGGTCTTGTCGTCGGGAGCGGACACGCCCAGCTCAGAGGGATCCATCTCGCCGTTGATGATGGCGTTGGCGTTCACCACACCGGAGAGCATATTGCTATAGTCAGAGGCGGTGTCAGGAGAGACCACCCGCTGCCAGGAGTACACAAAGTCCTGAGCGGTCACGTCCTTGCCGTCGGACCACTTGATGCCGTCCCGCAGGTGGAAGGTGTAGGTGACGGTGCCGTCATCGTTGGTGGTTACCTCATGGCTCTCAGCCTGACCATAGCCCAGCACCGCGTCGTTGCAGGTGCCGTTGGAGCCCGCGGTCTCCTTGCCGCTGTCCTCCCAGCGCATCAGGCCCTCAAACAGGTGCTGGATCATAACAGCACCATCCACAGTGGTGTTGCGGGCGGGGTCCAGGGACTCGGGCTCAGATGCAAAGTTGACGGTGAGCTCATTGGCCTTAGTCTCGCCGCCGGCCGCCGGGCTGTTCTGGGCGTCGGGGGTCTCGTTGTTGTTCTGCGTCCCGTTGCCGCAGCCGGCCAGCAGGCCCGCTACCATGGTACCGGCGAGGAGCAGAGACAGAGCTTTCCTCTTGTTCATAGTTCTTCCTCCTTCTGTTTTTTGTATCTGATCGCCAAATAGGCGGGATACACGAAACCAAGCCTTTCGGATTGCCGGGTATGGAACCGCTTACCCCAACAGGTGACAGGCCGCCCAATGCCCGGGGGCATGCTCCTTCAGCTGCGGGACCGCCTGCTTGCACTGTTCCGTGGCGTAGGGGCAGCGGGTGTGGAAGCGGCAGCCGGAGGGCGGATTCATGGGGGAGGGAATGTCGCCTTCCAGCACAATGCGCTGGCGGGAGCGGCTCACCTCCGGATCGGGCACCGGCACCGCGGAGAGCAGCGTCTTGGTGTAGGGATGGATGGGATTCTTGTTCAGCTCATAGCTCTCCGCCAGCTCCACCAGAGTGCCCAGATACATGACGCCGATGCGGTTGGAAATGTGGCGCACCACGGACAGGTCGTGGGCGATGAACAGATAGGTCAGACCCAGCTCCTGCTGCATGTCCTCCAGCATATTGACCACCTGGGACTGGATGGACACGTCCAGGGCGGAGATGGGCTCGTCGCACACGATGAACTCAGGCCGCACCGCCAGTGCCCGGGCAATGCCCACACGCTGCTGCTGGCCGCCGGAGAACTCATGGGGATAGCGGTTGGCGTGCTCGGTGTTCAGCCCCACCATGCTTAGCAGCTCTTTGATGCGCTCGGTACGCTCCTGCTTGCTCTTGCACAGCTTGTGGATATCCAGAGCCTCGCCGATGATCTCGCCCACCGTCATACGGGGGTCCAGAGAGGCGGAGGGGTCCTGGAAGATAATCTGCATCTTCCGGCGGTAGGGCAGCATATCCACCGCCTTGGCCTTGGGAACCGCCTTCTTTACCAGCACGCTGGCCTCGTGGGCCGCGCCCCCCTTCTCCCGCACCTGCATGGTCTTGGGCTCGAAGGGGTACTGATGCTGGTAAATAGTCTGGCCGTCATAGATAATCTGGCCGGAGGTGGGCTCATGCAGCCGCAGGATGGTACGGCCCAGGGTGGTCTTGCCACAGCCGGACTCACCCACCAGGCCCAGGGTCTCGCCCCGCTTGATAAACAGGGAGACATCCTCCACCGCCTGCACACCGGGGCCTTTCATGCCCTTGACAGGAAAATACTTGGTCAGGTGGTCTACCTGGACCAGAATGTCGTTTTTCTCACTCATGGTCCCCCACCTCCTTCTGCTCGGCAGCGCCCTGCTTCTCCCCCTGGAGCTGATCCTGCACCCGCAGCCAGCAGGCGGCCCGGTGATTTTCGCCCAGCTCAACATAGGGGGGCATCTTCTGCAGGCAGATCTTCATGGCGTACTCGCACCGGGGCGCGAAGGGGCAGCCCTCCGGGGGGTTGAGCATATCCACGGGGGTACCCTCAATGGGAATCAGGCGCTCATAGCTCTCGGCATCCACACGGGGCATGGACCGCAGCAGGCCCATGGTGTAGGGATGGCCGGGCTTGTAGAAAATATCGTCCACCGGGCCCTGCTCCACCATCTTGCCGGCGTACATGACGGAGACCTTGTCGCAGATCTCAGCCACCACGCCCAGGTTGTGGGTGATGAAGATAATGCCCATGTGGGTCTTTTTCTGCAGGTCCTTCATCAGCTCCAGAATCTGAGCCTGAATGGTCACGTCCAGAGCAGTGGTGGGCTCGTCGGCAATGAGCAGCTGGGGGTGGCAGATCAGACCCATGGCGATCATGACACGCTGGCGCATACCGCCGGACAGCTCATGGGGATACTGCTTCATCCGCTTCTGCACATTGTTGATGCCCACCAGCTCCAGCATCTCCATGGCCCGCTTGGCGGCCTCCTCCTTGGAGACCTTCTTGTCGTGGGCCTTCAGGGCCTCAATGAGCTGGTTGCCGATGGTATAGACGGGGTTGAGGCAGGTCATGGGGTTCTGGAAAATCATGGCCACCTTGGAGCCCCGCAGGGCAATCATTTCCTCCTTGCTCTTGGCCAGCACGTCCTCACCCTCCAGGGTGATGGACCCGCCGATGACCTTGCCGGGGGACTGGAGCAGGCCGATGATGGAGTAGGCCTCCACACTCTTGCCGGAGCCAGACTCCCCCACGATGCCCATAACCTCGTCATAGTTCAGATCATAGCTGATGCCGCCCACCGCCTTGACCTCTCCGGCGGGGGTGAAGAAGGAGACGTGGAGGTCCTTCACTTCCAGCAGCTTGCCGGTCTTTACATTCTCTTCCATACTGTCTCCTCCTTTCTCACTTCTTCAGCCGGGGATCCAGCGCGTCACGCAGGCCATCGCCGAACAGGTTCAGGCACAGAATCATCACGCTGAGGATGGCGGCGGGAATAAACAGACGATAGGGATAGCTGGTCAGACCGCTGAGGGCGTCGGCGCACATGGAGCCCAGGCTGGTCATGGGAGCGGAGACACCCATGCCCAGGAAGGACAGGAAGGACTCCGTAAAAATGGCCGAGGGAATCTGCAGGAAGGTGGTGGTCACGATCTGGCCCACGCAGTTGGGCAGCAGATGGCGGCTGATGATCCGCCCGCCCTTGGCGCCCAGGGCCCGGGCGGCGGTGACATATTCCTGCTGCTTGAGCTGGAGGATCTGGCCGCGGATGATGCGGCTCATGGTCACCCAGTACAGCATACCAAAGGCGATGAAAATAGAAATCAGGTTGGGACCCAGCACGGTGACCAGCCGCTGAAGCGGCCCGTCGCCGGAGTTCTGGAATTCCTCAAAAATGGGCTTCAGGGTGGCGCCCAGCAGCAGGATCACCAGCACCTCGGGAATGGTGTAGATGATCTCCACGATGCGCTGCATCACCGCGTCCACCTTGCCGCCGCAGTAGCCGGAGATGGAGCCGTACAGCGCGCCGATCACCAGCACGATGAGGGCGCAGCAGATACCCACGATCATGGACACCCGGGCGCCCACCATGGTGCGTACCATGATGTCACGGCCCTGGATATCACAGCCGAACACATGGGGGAACACAAACTCCCCCTCGGCCATACGCTGCAGCTCGGCATTGGTGTAGCCGAAGGGCTTGGCCTTGATGCCCAGCTCCTGCTTCAGCGCTTCCACGTCGGTGTTGGAGCTGTTGACCTTGGCCTTGGCCCGGATGGTGGCGATCTCCACGGAGGTCAGGGTGCGGCCCTCGGCGGCAGCTTCCGCCTCGGCCGCGGCCACCGCCTCGTCCGGGGTCATCTGGGCCTCGGACAGCTTCTCCTGGTCCTCCAGGGTGTAGTGCCAGGGGTGGATATTGTTGGCGCCGGGAATCACTTCGTCATAGCTGTATGGCACGATCATGGGGCCCACAAAGGCAAACAGGGCCAGCAGAATGATGATCACCAGCGCGATCATGGCCACCTTGTTCTTGCGCAGGCGGCGCCAAGCGTCCTTCCAATAGGATACGCTCTTGCGGTCCTGGATAAATCCCGCCTTCTCCTGAGTGCTGGCCGGCTCAAAGGCGTTGGCCGGCAGGTCGTTCCAGCTCAGGATATCCTCAATGTCCGGCTGAAGGGAGCCGAGTACCTTTTTATGCTTCTTGTCCGCCAACTCAGTCCCCTCCCTTGCTCAGATTGATCCGCGGGTCCACCAGCTTGTACAGCAGGTCCACCACCAGGTTCATAATGATAATAAATGCCGCCAGGAAAATGGTGGTGCCCATAATCAGCGGATAATCCCGGTTGGTAATGGACTGCACAAAATAGCGGCCCAGGCCGGGGATGGTAAAGACGGTCTCCACCACAAAGCCGCCGCACAGGGTAAAGGCGATCTGGGGACCCAGATAGGTGATGACCGGAATCAGCGCGTTGCGCAGGGCGTGCTTGAAGATGATCTTGCCGTTTTTCAGGCCCTTGGCACGGGCGGTCTTGATATACTCCTGGCTGATGGAGTCCAGCATGGCCGTCCGGGTCTGGCGGGACAGATAGCACATGGGATAGAAGCCCAGAGACAGGCAGGGCAGTACATAGCTGCGCCAGTCCGACGCCACAAAGGTGGCCGGGAAGAGATTCACCCCCGGCAGGCCGCCGGTCAGGGTGTGCAGCAGCAGGGTCGCCACCACAAATCCCGGCATGGATATGCCCACTGTGGAGATCACCCGCAGCAGGCTGTCCACCCACGTACCTCGTCGGTAGGCCGCCAGACAGCCCAATGGGACGCCCACCAATATGGCCCACAGAATGGAGATCACGCCGATCTTGGCCGAGATGGGGAACATGTTGGCGATGATGTCCAGCACCGGCCGGTCCTTCTGCATCTTGATGGAGTCCCGGAAATCCAGGTGGAGCAGATCGTTCAGATACATGCCCAGCTGAACGATATCCGGCTTGTCCAGACCATACTTGGCGTTTAGCGCGTCAATGGTGGCCTGACTGGGAGACCGCTCCGACAGCCACGGGCTGCCCGGCACGGCGTTCATCAGGAAAAAAGTGAGGCAGATCACGACGAACAGCGTGATGACTGCCATCAGCACCCTTTTCAAAATATATTTTGCCATGTTTTCACTTCCTATATCACCTTTCTCTGTGCCTTCCGCTGTATGCCCTATGACATACAGGCGCCGGGAGGGTTGCTCCCGGCGCGCCCCATTCCTTCGGTCCGGCCAGCCGTCCCTCTGCCTGTCTTCCCGCAGCAGGCATACAGGACACACCCCTCTTCCGGCGTCAATGCTGGTCAAACACGAGCATTTTGAGTCTATTCATTTTATCTTAAATAGGCCGCTCCGTCAAGAGTCCAGACACCCTAATTTGCTGGTTCTAGCGTCATTTCTTGCATGTGTCCTTTGTACAAGGACACATATCCAAAGTTTTGTCCGCGAAATTTTTAGTCGTTTCGCCCGCCGAAATGCCTTATAATCTCGGCATCCAGCACTTTCGTTCATTATCTTGCTAAAATATACTCCATTTTTATTCATTTAGATGTTTATAAATATACAATTTAGCCTGACAAAGAAAAAATTTTTCCTGCATAATTTCATGCAAAGCCATTCAAAAAGGGGCGGCACAGCCAGCTGTGCCGCCCCGCCGGGTCAGTCAAACCCCAGTCCCATATATCCTTTTGTCCCCTCCTGCCACAGGGCGGCCTTGTCCGGGTCGTACCACTTCAGCATGCCGAAGGGCTGCAGGTAGCTGCCCGGCAGGCCATCCCAGCAGGCCGGGGTGCGCACGTGGCAGCGCCGGCCCGGCAGAATTTGGGCAAACACCGCCAGCGCCTGGGGAATGTTCTGGCTGGGGAGGAGCAGCTCCTTGAAGAGGACGCTGTCCTCATCGGCGTATTCCACGGCGGCGCAGCCCTCCACACCGCCGGCCAGGATCCGGTACAGACCGCCTCCGGACAGCCGGCACATCCCCTCCTGATAGCGGAGCAGCCCCGTGCCATAGGTAACGGCAGGAGTGCCGGCCAGCAGGCGGTTGCGGATGGCGTTATATTCCTCCGGTGTGGCGGGGACCGCCTGGTCCCCCCGCTGGGGCTCCTTGCTCTCGTCCCGCAGCAGCTCCACCTTCCGAGTGGAAAAGCCGGGGGCAAAGCCCACGGTGCCGAAAAACTTGAACAGGCTGGGCTCGGCGGGCACCACGGTCACACAGTCGGCCCCCAGTGCCTTGAGGTGGTCATCCACATAGTGGAGCAGCTGCCGGCCATAGCCCTTGCTCCGCACCGCCGGGTCGGTGGCCAGGGCGTACACATAATAGGCCGTGGCCTCCGCCCCGTTGGGCAGAGTCAGGCCGTGGGGCAGCAGGGCCAGCATGGAGGCCAGCTTCCCATCTTCCAGCAGCAGAAGCATATTCTCCGGATGCCAGCAGCATTGATAAAACCAGTCAATATAGCGGGGGTCGTCCCCAAAGGCCTGCTTCCAAAGCCGCTTCTGCTCCTCGGCCTCGTCTGGCCGGGAGGGCCGCATGTCAATCATGAAATCGCTCCTCTCATATCAGCTCAGGGCCGCCGGATGGCGGCAAATTTCTCCACCAGCAGATCGGGATAATAGGACTGCTTGGCCTTGCGCAGACCCTCCACCCCCATGTCGTCCTCTCGATTGAGGTATTTGATCTCCGGATGGCGGGTCCGCACCCAACGGGCAAATTCCCGGTTGATCATGGCATAGGCGCCCTGGAGCTCACCGTAGGCTTTTTCAAAGTGGACGTCAAAGGTATCCGCCGTCAGCCGGTCCCCCATGGTAAAGGCCACCACCTCCCCGTATACCCGGATAAGTCCACCCTCCAGTCCCAGCTGGTGGTAGTGCTCCATGGCGGTACGCAGCGCAATCCCCTCGTCGCCCAGCTCCCGCTCCTCCGCCGTTCCCTCCGCCTGAAGGGAGCGGAGATACCACTGCTTATCCATCTCCAGACACTCCGGCAGGCTCTCCGGAGTGATCTCCTCATACACCCAGGTGGGATTGTTCTCCATAAAGCGGTTGATGTGGTTGCGCTTGGCGTGGAGCTTCTTGCCCCCCAGGTCGGCCAGACGGTCAATCTCATAGAGGTAGTCGTAACCGTCCCGGTCGGCCTGATAGTCAAACTGGCCGGGGAAAAACTCCTCCAGCTCCGCCATCTGCTGCCGGGTGAGGCACACCAGGCGGAGAGGCTGGCCCCGGCGGGCGGCATCCGCCTCAATGGCCCGGATCGCCCCGGCAATGTCCCCCGAGCCGGCGGGGTACATATAGCTGCACCCCATCCGCCCGCACAGGTGGACCGTCAGAAAATCCTCAAACCGTCCGATCTCCAGACCGTAGGCCTTCTTCCACACAAAAATATTGGTAAAATTATAGTCACAGCCCCGGTAGTTTCTGCGGGCCAGCAGCTCGTCCACCCAGGGCTTGTCCGCCGGCTCCGGCGTACGGAATTCCATCATTGGGTATTCTCTCCTATACAATATCCTAGTATGCCGACATGATATCACGCACCCGGACAAATAGCAAGGGAAATCAGGCGGCCCATACCGTCCGGCCAGTTCACTTTTATCTTGACATGGGCGTAAGCTGGTGCTAGGCTGGTAATACCTGGACCCCATTTTCCATGAGAGGAGATCCGCTATGGAGCAGCCGCCGGAAAATTTGACCAACAACATAGAAGACATGCTCGACACCTGCGTGGACGGGCTGTGCGAGGTCCTCACCGAGGACAACCGCGTGCTCTTTGTGGGCCGGTTGGAGGAGTATGACCCGGAGCAAAACGAGGTCTGGATCGACCTTCATCGGGGAAGCGAAACCCCCCGGGGCGTCATCCACAAGATGCCCGTCAAAGTTCAGATCCACGTCAAAAAGCAATCCGGCTCCCTGGTGATGCTGTATGGCAACGTCTCCCTCTGCGCCGCCACCTACTGGACCATTATCGTGCGCAATGTGGTGGCCTGCTCGGAGGCCCGCCGGGCCTTTCGGCAAAAGGTGCGGGTGGAGGCACAGATCCTCTGGGGTCCCGGCCTTCACTTCCGGGCCAAATGCCAGCTGGAGGACATCAGTCTGGTGGGGGTGGCCATTTACAGCCCCCTCAAGCTGGAAATCGGCAGCCGGATTGTGCTCTCCATCCCCGCCCTCATCAAGGGCGGACCCAGCTATGAGCTGCCCTGCTCTGTGGTGGTGCGCCGCAACACCGCCGAGGAAGGGCTGCCGCCTCTGTGGCGGTATGGCTGCGATTTCGGCGGTCTGAAAGGACAAACAGAATCCCTGCTGTGCAAGGATATCTTTGCCCTGCAGGCCAAGAGCGTAAACCGGGAGTGACACATTCACTCCCTAGTATGACCGGCGTCGCCGCCGCCCTATACCCCGACTAAAAACGGGCCGGACAATCGTCCGGCCCGTTTTCTCATTTCGTCTCCTCCACCAGCATCAGGCAGCCGTCCTTGTCATACCTGAGCCGCTGGACCTCCGCCTTGGTGTTGCGTACAATGTCGTCCATGCGGATACCCTCGGTAACGGTGGCAATGAAAGTATAGGCCACCCCGTGGCGCTTGGCCCGGCCGGTGCGGCCGATGCGGTGGGTATAGTTCTCCAGTTCGTCGGGCACATCGTAGTTGAACACCGCGTCCACGTCGTCGATATCCAGGCCCCGGGCCGCCACATCGGTGGCCACCAGCACCCGCAGCTCCCCCTTCTTGAACTTCTCCAGGGTCCTTTCCCGGATACGCTGCTGAATATCGCCGTGGATGGCCTCGCAGGAGATCCCGCGCATTTTCAGCAGCCCCGCCAGCCGGTCGGTCATGTTCTTGGTGTTGCAGAAGGCGATGGCCCGCTCGTATTCCCCGTGGGTGATGAGAGCCACAATGGTATCCAGCTTCTGCTCCCGTCCGTCCAGGTCAATGCGGTACTGGGTGATATCCGGCTTGGACTCCTCCACCGGCCGGACGGTGATCTCGACGGGGTCCCGCTGGTACACCCAGGAGATATCCATGACCTCCCGGCTGATGGTGGCGGAAAACATGCCCATATTTTTCCGGTGCTTCAGCTGGTCCAGGATCCGGGTCACGTCCCGGACAAAGCCCATGTCCAGCATCCGGTCGGCCTCGTCCAGTACTACCGTCTGCACCTTGTCCAGACGGACGGTGCGCCGCTTCATATGGTCCATCAGCCGGCCGGGGGTGGCCACCACAATCTGGGGACGCTTCTTCAGGGTGTTGATCTGCTTGTCAATGGGGGCCCCGCCGTACAGGCAGACGGTACGCACCCCCTCTTTAAATTCGCACAGGTCCCGCAGCTCCTCCTGGATCTGCACCGCCAGCTCCCGGGTGGGAGCCAGCACCAGAGCCTGCACATCCTCGCAGGCCGGGTCAATGTGCTCCACCATGGGGATGCCGAAGGCAAAGGTCTTGCCGGTGCCGGTGGGGGCCTTGGCAATGACGTCCTTCCACTCCATAAAATAAGGAATGGCCCCGGCCTGTACCGGAGTGGCCTGAACATAGCCCTTCTTGTCTATGGCCTTCATGACCTCCGCAGAGAGGCCCAGGTCGGCGTAGTTGACAATTGCGTTGACCTGCTCGCCGTTGATTTCCATGGGTACAAAACTTCCTTTCGTCTCCTTCTGCCTGATTCAAGGTCCCCACAGGCATCGAAACTCCCTTTCGTACCCAAAACGCCCGCCGGCTCACCGGGGCGCGACCTCAAATCCAACCGCCGGACCTTTTTCCGGCAGATTTTACCCAAATACTATATCATAGCCCGTCCCATTGCGCAAGGGGCAGGAGAATCCCGGCGCTCAGCTCCGCCGGAACACATGGATACGGAAGTCCGCCGTGATCTCCAGGCTCTCCAGCGCCGCCAGCCGAGCCGCACCCGCTTTGGGCGTCTTCCAATAATAAGGAGTCATCTGGAACAGGTCCCGCAGGGCCTCTCCCCTCACCCACATCTTACCAGCCACCGGCACCACCGCCTCATAGGTGAAGCCCTCATAGGGAATATCCTCTTCCTGGTTGCGGTAGGGCGTGTCGTAGAGCACCTGCTTCAGCTCCCACAGGTGGTCCGCCCCCGGCACCACATAGAGAAACGTCCCGCCGGGGCGGAGCACCCGCCGAAACTCCTCCAGTGCCAGGGGGGAAAAGCAGTTGAGCAGGAGATCCACCGTCTGGGTCCCCACCGGCAGATGATAGGCAGAGGCCACGGCGAACTCCCCCGCCCGCAGCCGCCGGGCCGCCAGACGGATGGCGGGCCTGGACAGGTCAATCCCTGCCAGTCGGGGCATGTGTCCCGCCTGGGTCAGCGCCTGCCACACCCCCTGGGTATAATATCCCTCCCCGCAGCCGGAGTCCAGCACCGCCGCCCCCGGCCCTGTCCGCTCCACCGCCAGGGCTTGCAGCCGCTCCAGCAGATGGGCATAATAGCCCCCCGACAGAAACCGGTTCCGGGCGGCGGACATTCCCTTGTCGTCCCCCGGCTCTTTGGCATGCTTCCGGTTGGCGGGCAGCAGATGGACATATCCCTCTCTGGCCCTGTCATAGCTGTGGCCGTCGGGACAGAAATACCGCCCCTCCTCCCGGCTCAGTCCCTTCCCGCAGATGGGACAGCACAGCAGGCTCCCGCTTGCCTCCATATTCCACACCCCTTCCGTTTTGCTCATTATACGGCCCTTTCCTCTGTCTGTAAAGCGCACTATCCCTCCCATTCGACAAAGTTCCGCTTCTTTCCTTCCATTTCTTGCATTTTCGTCTCTCCCGTACTAGAATAAATGCAGTGAATTGAAAGAAGGAGTGTGAACCATTTCCATGTCCGTCAAACACCGTGTACAAAGTCTTGCGCTGGCCGGCGCCTTGACTCTGGCCCTGTCTGTCCCAGCGCTGGCCGCCGGATACAGCGACCTGCCCAGCAGCCACTGGGCCTACTCCTCCATGATGGAGGCCGCCGAACTGGGCGTCATCCAGGGGGTAAGCGACGGAAAGCTGGCCCCCGCTGACACCATGAGCTGGGGGCAGTTCCTGACCATGCTCACCCGCACCTTTGCCCCCCAGTCCTACGCCAGCGCCGCCGCCTCCGGTCTGGCCTGGGATCAGGCGGGCTACGCCGCCGCGGAGCAGGCCGGCCTGCTCCGGCAGGAGGATGGCCTGCCCGTCACCATGGACAGCTTGGGAAGCGCCATCTCCCGGCAGGACGCGGCGGTGCTGCTGTACAACGCCCTGCCGGAGGAGGCCTGGGACGTGTGGTACACCTGGGAGGAGCCCCAGGACCCCTCCGCCCTCTCCGACTGGTACCAGATGGATACTGTCCACCAGCAGGCGGTGGCCGGACTGGCCGAACTGGGGATCATCAACGGCAAGAGCGACGGCTCCTTTGGCTGCACCGACTCCATCCAGCGCTGCGACGGCACCGTGCTGGTCATGCGGGTGCTGGAGGTTGTTGATTCCTGTCTGCGTTATACGCCAAAGAATATTACAGTCCGTATTGTAAATGCACAGACCGGCCAATCCATTCTGCCCGATCAGCAGATGTCCGCCCAGGTGGGCACCTACCTGTCCAGCCTGTCCTACCAGCTGGAGTCGGATGGGCTGAAGTATTACAACTACAGCTGGTCGGACAATCTGGTAAGCGAGGTCAGCTCCGCCTGCAGCACCTATACCCTGTACTACCAGCCCATGACCCAGGCAGAACGGGAAGAGGCGGATTTCTGGGACAAGGTGGAGCAGGGCCTGGCCAGCTATGAGGACTATGCCAAGCAGGATTTCTGGCTGAAATTCCAGGGCGAGAACGAGCGCAAGTGCCAGCTGCTCTTCGGCGACGCCGCCAAACGGCGCTTTGCCAATCAGGAGGAGGCCAAGGCGGCCATGACCACCGTCACCATCCCGGTGTGGAAGCTGTCCGGCGGCGTCAAGGTGAGCTCCACCATGTCGCTGACCGTCCATGCCGCCATCGCCGAGGACGTGAAGGCCATCTTCACCGAGATCTACAACGATCCGGAGCAGTTCCCCATCCACGACATCGGCGGCTATTCCTGGCGGGGCGACTCCGCCACCGGAGAGCACAACTGCGGCACCGCCATCGACATCAACGCCAATGAGAACTACCAAATCCGGGAGGGTCAGGTGTTGGCGGGCAGCCTGTGGCAGCCGGGCAGCAACCCCTACTCCATCAGCCCGGAGAGCTCGGTGGTGCGGATCTTTGCCGAGCACGGCTGGAGCTGGGGCGGCGATGCCTGGGCCGATGGCAGCGATGACGCCACAGGCTATCACGATTACATGCATTTCTCCTATATGGGAGGTTAAGGCTTTCGTCACAAAGCTTTTATATTCTGTTCACAGTCCGTTCACCATTGCAGAGGGGCGGTCGTGTATGATAAACATGTCAGGAAGAAGTGACAAACCAACCTCCTCTCTACTCTCTCTTTTACCTCTCTGTTCACACACAAACAACGGCTGCGGGCCCGTCTTCGGACGGGCCCGCAGCTGTTTTTCTGTTTGTTGTATGAAAACGTGCAAGAATTTCCTTCAGACCGGGCGATGGTGAGACGGCCCGCCCTGTGGGCGGGCCCCGGGAAAGGAGGAACGACATATGCTGACCATCATTGAGGTGGCCGCCCGGGAGGATGGGGGCCACGGCCTGCAGAGCCAGAGCCACCGGACGGAGTGCTGGCTGGAGGGCTGGGTGGCGGTGCCGCCCGAATTGGAGCAGACGGTATGGGACTGCCGGGGCTACTGCCAGCTGGAGCTGCAGGACGGCGTACTGACAGGGGTAACGCCGGGGGAGCCCCCGGCGCCGCCGGAGCCGGAACCGGAGGCGGCAGAAATTCTGGACGTGTTGCTGGGGGTGAGCGAGCATGAGTGACCGGTTACAGCGAGCAGCCCAATTCCGCCGGGCCCTTCAGCTGTTTGCCGCTTCTCTGGAGCAGGAGAAAGCGCTGGAGATCCCCGCCGTCTTTCCGCCCTATCAGGTGGGCCGCAGCTATGAGGCAGGAGACTATCTGACCTGCGGTGTGAACAACGTAGGGGATCCCCAGCTCTACCGGGTGGTACAGGCCCACACCAGCGCAGTGGAATGGCCTCCCGCCTCCACCCCCGCCCTTTACGAACCCCTGGGTCTGGACAGCCAGGGCTATCCGGTGTGGCAGCAGCCCAGCGGCGCCCACGACGCCTATCAGAAAGGCGACATCGTCAGCTATAACGGCACACTGTACCGCTCGTTGGTAGACGGAAATGTTTGGGCACCCGACGCATACACTGACTTGTGGGAGGTGTATACCAATGCTGAACAGTCGTAATATCGACGACCTTCGTTCCGACGTGGCAGCCAACTGCAGGCTATGGCAGCAGCTGTGCAAGCAGGCGGGGCTGGCAGTGCTGGTAACCGGCACGGTACGGGACGAGGAGTACCAGATGTACTGCTACAACAACGGCACCAGCAAGGCCAAGGTGCCCAGCTTTCACAGCGTCAAGGCCGGTCTGGCCTTTGATTTCTGCAAGAACGTCAAGGGCCACGAGTTTGACGACCTGGCCTTTTTCAGCAAGGCGGCCGCCATTGCCAAGGAGATGGGCTTTGAGTGGGGCGGGGACTGGAAATCCTTCCCTGACCGTCCCCATCTGCAGTGGAGCGCCGGCGGAACCTATACCAGCGCCATGGTCCGGGCGGGCAAATATCCTCCCGCCATGCCGCTGTACCGGCAGCAGGAAACGGTCCCGCAGCCCGACCATCAGGAAGAGGAGGACGAAGATATGGTTATGTACCATCAGATTAAGGACATGCCGGACTGGGCGCAGCCCAGCGTAAAGAAGGCTGTGGGGCTGGGCGTGATCCAGCAGTCGGCCTCCGGCGAGGTCAACGTATACGAGCCCAATCTGCAGACTATTGTGCTGCTGGACCGCTTGGGCCTCTTCGACAAGGGGGTGTCCGGCAGTGCTGCAGCGGCTGACCAAGCTCATTGATGTCAAGAGCATCGTGACCATCACCCTTACCCTGGTATTCGCCTATCTGGCCGTGGTCGGCAAGGTGCAGGTGGACCAGTTCCTCACGGTGTTCACCGTGATCATCGCCTTCTATTTCGGCACGCAGAGCCAGAAGGCTGCCAGCAGCAAGGGAGAGTAAGGCACAGGGATCCGAAAAAGGGAGTCTGCCCCGTGGGGCAGGCTCCCTTTTTTTACATGGCTTTGGCCGCGATGCAGGCGGCCACGGTGTTCAGCACCTCCTGGTGGGTCTGGTCAAAGATGTGGGTGTACACCCGGCCGGTAATGGTACAGTCTTTGTGGCCCAGCGTTTTGCCGATGTCCAGCAGCGGGATCCGGGCGCTGTTGGCCAGGCTGGCGAAGGTGTGGCGCAGGCCGTGGATGGTGATGGGCGGCAGGCCCTGCTCCTGGATGAACTGGTGGAAGGCGCCGGTAACCCGGTTGGGATCATAGGGTTTTCCATCCTCCCGTACGATCACATAGCCGCTGTCTGTCCAGCCCCGCTCCATACGGCAGCAGGCCGCCTGACGCTCCCGCTCCCGAATGAGAAGGCCCACCAGGTCGTCCAGCCCGGCAATGCCCAGCTTACGAATGGAGTGAGCGGTTTTGGGCTGCTTCTGCACCACGGAGCCCCCGGCGGTGGTGCGGACGGTGCAGATGTGGATCAGGTTATGCTCCAGATCCACGTTCTCCCAGCGCAGCCCGCAGATCTCGCTGCGGCGCAGGCCCAGGTAGCCCGCCAGCTTCACTACCAGCTCCAGGCGGGTGCCCACCACGGCGTGGAACAGGGTCCGCAGCTGCTCCGGGGTGTAGAAATACTGCCGGGGCGAACACAGCCGGGGCGGCTCCACCCGGTCCACCGGGTTGTCGGGCAGGATCCCCTGGCGAAAGGCCGCCTTCAGGGCCGTGTGGAGGAGGATGTGGTGCTTATACACGGTGTTGGCCCCCAGGCCCTTGCGCTGGAGCATATCGCCGTAATACCGCTGGATTCGGTAGGGGTCCAGCTGCTGCAGGGGAACCTGGCCCAGGGCGGGAATGATGTGGTTGCGGGCCATGCCCCGGTAGCAGTAGTAGGTGGTGTCCTCCCGGTTGGGGCGGATAATCTGCTCCAGCCAGTAGTCCAGCCACTCCCCCACCGTAAGCCGGGAGGGGAGCTGCAGCTGCCGCCGCAGCCGCTTTAATTCAAACTGGCACAGGGCCTCCTGAGCCGCCGTTCGATCCCGAAAGCATTTGGTCTGCCGGACCCGGCGGCCGGTACCGTCCCGCCCATAATCAAAGCAGGCATAGTACAGACCCTTTTCCTCATCAAATGCCAGATTCCTTTCAATGCGTTTTCTTGCCATGGGGTACCTTCCTTTCTTTCTCTGCGGTTGTTGGAAAGCAGTACTATTCTGTCAGCCCGTTTCCGCTCCGTCAAGTTTTTTCTTGGCCTGTGCACAGACGTGCAGGCGACCAAAATGGCTACCTGAAACCTCTGAACCACTTGCGGCTCAGAGGTTTTTTACTGTTTGGAAATAAGAGGTCTCCTCTCCTAAATGAACAAATTTTAAGAAGGAGGAATTTCCGATGAGAAACCTCAAGCGGACGCTGAGTCTGGCTCTGGCTGCTCTCATGCTGATGGGCATGATGGTAGTGAGCGCTGGCGCGGCTTCCAAGGATTTCACCGACAAGGATGAAATCAAGCACTCTGAGGCTGTCGAAGTCATGGTGGCTCTGAACGTCATCAGCGGCAAGAACGACGGCAGCTATTTCGATCCCAATGGCACCCTGACCCGCGAGGAGATGGCCAAGGTCATTTCCTTTGTGATGAACGGCGGTGTCGAGCCCGTGGTGGGCACCAAGGTGACCCCCACCTACTCCGACATCAAGGGCATCTGGTCCGAGAAGTACATTGAGTACTGCACCAGCATGGGCATTATCAATGGCGACGGCGCCGGCAAGTTCAACCCCACCGGCACCCTGACTGCTGAGCAGGCCG
>DWXF01000064.1 GCA_019119335.1 Candidatus Flavonifractor merdavium | reverse complement strand
GATCTGTGTGGAAGATGGCATTGATTCCTCCAAGGATGCGGGAAAACTGATGATTTCTGTTCTCTCGGCAGTAGCGGAGATCGAGCGAGAAAATATCCGTATCCAAACCATGGAAGGCCGTATCCAAAAGGCCAGAGAGGGTAAGTGGAACGGTGGCTTTGCTCCATATGGCTATCGCCTGGTAGGTGGAAAACTGGAAATCAACGAGGAGGAAGCGGAAGCGATTCGTGTGATTTTTGACCAGTATGTACATACTGGTATGGGAGCAAATGGACTGGCAAAACATCTTGAAAATCAAGGCATTCACAAAATTGCAAGGCAAAATGGGAAAAATCCGCTATTTGACTCCACATTGATTAGACGAATATTGAAAAACCCGGTCTATTGTGGGAAGATTGCCTACGGCAGACGCACAACCGAAAAAGTGCATGGGACCAGAAACGAGTACCGTTTGGTGGAACAGGACAACTACCTGCTGGTAGATGGTCTGCATGAAGCCATTATTCCAGAAGATATCTGGCAGGCAGCGCAGGTCAAGCTGGTTGCCCAGGCCAAGCGATACGAGCATGTCAACAAGGGGAAAAATGAATGTACCCATCTGCTATCTGGTATCGTAAAATGTCCCGTGTGCGGTGTGGGAATGTACGCCAATAAGAGCATAAAGCACAAAGCGGACGGCAGCAAATACAAAGACTTCTACTACTATGGGTGCAAGCATCGCTCCATGACCCGTGGACATAAATGTGATTACAAAAAGCAAATTCGGAAAGAGCTGCTGGATGATGCGGTGGCAGAAGTTATATGCAAGCTGGTGAGCAATCCCAAATTTGCGGCGATGATGCAGGAAAAAATCAATATGAAGGTTGATACCACAGCAATTGAGCAGGAAATTGGCAACTACGAGAAGCAGCTTCGTCAGGTTTATTCCACAAAATCCAAGCTGATTGAGGAAATTGACTCCCTTGACCCAGATGACCGGCACTACCAAAGGCGGAAATCAGACCTTGATGATCGGCTCTATGGGATGTATGATAAGATTGAAGAGTTGGAGTCCCTGCTGATTGCTGCCAGAGCCAAGAAACAGGCTATCGAGGCAGAAAAGCTGACCGGAGATAATATCTACAAGGTTCTGATTTATTTTGACCAGCTCTATGGAAAGATGAACGACAGAGAGAAGCGGCAGCTGGTTGAAGAGCTGATTTCGGAAATTCAGATTTACCCGGAGCGTCAGGCGAACGGCCAGTGGTTGAAATCCATCAAATTCAGGCTTCCAATCATTGAGGAAGATATGAATATCAGTTTGGACAACGATTCACAGGTCGAGACGGTGGTCAGTTTGGTCAGAAAAAACCATATGGACTGAGCCTATGAGCGCTCAGCCCAAAAGCCGGCCCATGGTGATACATGGGCCGGCTTTTTTGACAGCCTCCCTCTCCTCCAGAGGAGGCCCGGGGTATTTTTCTTCTTTTCTTTTCCTCCGGCTTGTGCTATCCTGCAAAAAAGCTTGGGATACCCTGGAGGGATGGATATGATTCGGATTCAGCAGATCATGCGGACCAATGTGGACCAGACGCCGTTGCCGGACAGCATCGGTGAGCTCACCCTCATTTCCCACATTCTGCCCGGCCAGGTGGAGGCAAAAACCCGCTATCAGGTCACAAACCAGGCCGGTCAAAAGGTGGGCGAGGTACTGGGACGGGACCTGCTCTACCTCAGCCAGACCCTGCGGCAGCTGGAGCTGGGAGAGATCATCGACACCATTGAGGACGGCGTCATCGTGGTGGACGCCACCGGCCGCATCTGCTTTGAGAACGAGGCGTACAGCCGGATCACCGGCGTGCCCATGCGCAAAACCATCGGCAGGGACATGCACCAGATCGAGCCCGACGCCCTGCTGCTCAAGGTGCTGAAAACCGGCCAGCCCGCCGCCCGCAAGCGGCACCTCATCAAGTCGGTCCAAAAGTACGTCTCCATGCGGATGTTCCCCATCTGGCGGGACGGCGCCGTGGCCGGAGCCTACTCGGTCTTTCGGGACGTCACCGAGCTGCGGCGTCTGGGCCGGGAGGTGGAGCGGGTTACCCAGGTGGCCGAGGAACTGACCAGCCAGCTGGACGCGGCGTTCTCCCGCTTCCAGATGATCGGGCAGGACCCCCGGTTCCGCACCCTGCTCACCCGGGCGGTCACCGCCGCCCGGACAGACGCCACCGTGCTCATCCGGGGGGAGAACGGCGTGGGCAAGGAGGGCTTTGCCAAGCTGATCCACCAGGCCAGCCTCCGGCGGAACAAGCCCATGATCACCGTCAACTGCGCCGCCATTCCGGAAACCCTCATCGAAAGCGAGCTGTTCGGCTATGAGGAGGGCTCCTTCACCGGCGCCCGGAAGGGCGGCAAGCTGGGCAAATTCGAGCTGGCCCAGGGGGGCACCCTCTTTCTGGACGAAATCGGGGACATGCCCCTGCTGATGCAGAGCAAGCTGCTGCGGGTCCTTCAGGAGGGGGAAATCGAAAAGCTGGGCCGGGAGGAAAACATCCCGGTGGACGTGCGCATCATCGCCGCCACCAACCAGCCCCTGGAGGAGCTGGTGGCCCAGAAAAAGTTCCGTGCCGACCTCTATTACCGCCTGAACGTCATCAGCCTGGCGGTACCCCCTCTGCGGGAGCGGAGGAACGACATCCTGCCCCTGGCCAACCATTTTCTGGAGGAATATAACCAGCGCTACGGGAAAAAAGCGGTCCTCAGCCGGAATGCCGGCCAGCTGCTGCTGGAGTGCGACTGGCCGGGCAATGTACGGCAGCTGCGCAACTGCATCGAATCGGCGGTGATTTTGTGCGGCGGGCTGGAGATCACCCCCGCCGACCTGACCCTGGAAACGCCGGAAGCCCCCCGCGCCGTCTCCGGCGGCGGCTTCTCACCGCCCGCCGGTCCCCTGCGGGAGGCCACCCTCCGGTTTGAGCGGCAGCTTATCCGCAGCACCCTGGAGCGGTGCGGCGGCAACGTGGAGCAGGCCGCCCGGCAGCTGGAGATCAGCCGCCGGACCCTCTATCGGAAGCTTAGTGACAAAATTGACATAAGTGCCGAATTTGTCACCAGCTGATGTCATATTTGGCACTCCCTGCGGCATGTGGCCGAGAGCAGCTCTCTCGGCCACATGCCGCTTTTCCTTCTGCCCCAATGCTTTATGGATTTTTATTCAGAATTGGTATTTGCTTTGCATAGGAACAGGGCAGACTATTTCCCTCCGGAACACACAATTGAAAGGAGCACATGCATATGAAAACCAGCAGCTATTCCGGGTTCTTTAAGCTCTCCACCGAGGACCGCATGAAAGAGGTGGCGGAATTCTGCGGCCTGAGCGAAGCGGAGCAGGCCATTCTGCAAAGCGCCGACTCGCTGGACATGGACAAGGCCGACCACATGATTGAAAACGTCATCGGCCGCTTCACCCTCCCCATGGGCGTGGGCATCAACTTTGTCATCAACGGCAAGGACTATGTGATCCCCATGGTCACCGAGGAGCCCTCCGTGGTGGCTGCCTGCTCCAACGCGGCCAAGATGGCCCGGCCCGGCGGAGGCTTCACCACCGATTACACCGGCAGCGTGATGATCTCCCAGATCCAGCTGCTGGAGGTGCCCGCTCCTTTCTACGCCAAGGGAAAAATTCTGGAGCACAAGGACAAGATTGCCGAGATCTGCAACGCCAAGGACCCCATGCTGGTGAAGCTGGGCGGCGGCGTGAAGGACGTGGAGGTGCGGGTGCTGGACTCCATCGTGGGTCCCATGGTCATCGTCCACCTGCTGGTGGACACCGGGGACGCCATGGGCGCCAACGCGGTGAACACCATGGCCGAGGCGGTGGCCCCCTATCTGGAGGAGCTCACCGGCGGCCGGGCGGAGCTGCGCATCCTCTCCAACCTGGCCGATCGCCGCATTGCCCGGGCCCGGGCGGTGTTCAAAAAGGAGGCCATCGGCGGCGAGGAAGTGGTGGATAAGATGATCGCCGCCTACGCCTTTGCCGCCGCCGACCCCTACCGGGCCGCCACCAACAACAAGGGCATCATGAACGGCGTTATTCCCGTAGTCATCGCCACCGGCAACGACACCCGGGCCATCGAGTCCGGCGCCCACGCCTATGCCGCCCGCAGCGGAAAGTACGCTCCCTTCGCCACCTGGGAGAAGAACGCCGACGGCGACCTGGTGGGCTCCATCGAGCTGCCCATGGCCGTGGGTCTCGTGGGCGGCGCCACCAAGATTCACCCCGCCGCCCAGGTGGCAGTGAAGATGCTGGGCGTCAAGACCGCCGGAGAGCTGGCGCAGATCATCGCCGCCGTGGGCCTGGCCCAGAACATGGCCGCCATGCGGGCCCTGGCCACCGAGGGTATCCAGCGGGGCCACATGTCCCTCCATGCCCGCAACCTGGCCACTGTGGCCGGCGCCAAGGGCGAGGTGCTGGAGAAGATTGTCCAGCAGATGGTGGCGGAGAAGAACGTCCGCCTGGAGTATGCCCAGGAGCTGATGAAGCAGTATTCCTAAGCCTCTGGCTGTTTGCTGTGTGTTACAATCAGGAAAGGAGAGAACCGCATGGAAAACCAGGACAAGAGACAGGCTTCCGCCGGCGCGGATGAGCATCTGACCGAAGTTTGGGGCGATACCGTAAAGCTCAGCCAGTTGGGTATCGCCGCCCTGTTGGGCATCATCCTGACCATGGCTTTCTACATTGTCGGAAACAACATTTTCTCTCAAATGGAGAATATCGAGGCCAGCCTGGCCAAGGGCTACGCCCTGCTCACCGGAATTCTGGGCTGCTTCCTGTCCGCCGCCATCTCCGCCAAGCTCTTCAAGCCCAAGCGGATCATTGAGGAGCACGCGGAGAGCGCGGATATCGCGGAAATTCTGGCCTTCGGCGGCACCACCGTGGAGGAGGAGGCCAAGGCTCTGGCTACTCTGGACCCCAAGGTGATCGCCGAGATGGAGGATCTGGAGCTGTACGCCCTGCTGGCCCTGATCCCCGAGGGGTCCCCCAACTACAAGCCGGAGTATAAGGAAAAAGCCGCCCGGGCGGCAGAAGGGAGCGGACAGGTATGATCGGATTGCTGATTCAGGCCATCATTGTCGCTATCATCGGCGGCATCATCTTCTCCATCATCGGCGTCATTCCCGGCACCGATGAAACCGCCACCATGGCCCCTCTGACCCTGGTTCTGGTGCTGATGGGCTTTGAGCCGGTGGTGGTCTTCGCCTGGTTCATGTCTATCATCGTTGCCATGCAGATCACCCACACCATCCCCACCGCCATGGCCGCCCTGCCCGGCAGCACCATGGCGGTACCCATGGTCCACAACTGCGAGATCGCCAAGAAAATGGGCATTCCCCACATCGCCATGCGGAAGCTGGCCTCCGGCTCCGTCATCGGCTCGGTCATCGCCCTTCCCGTCTCCCTGTTGATGGCCTCCATTCTGGCGCCCCTCAGCGACATCATCTCCCAGTACAGCGGCCTGATCTTCACCATCGGCGCGGTGCTCATCGCCTTCATGTCCAAGGCCAAGTTCGGCGCGGTGGTGTCCCTGATCCCCTTCGCCTTCTTCATCCAGGGGCTTCAGCGCCTGGCGGTGGAGGCCACCGGCGGCACCCTGTTCATCTCCATCTTCATGGGCATCACCATCGGGCCCATGATCGCCGAGCTGTTCAACGTGCTGATCCCCAGCCGCCGGGAGCTGCAGCACCGGACCCGCCCCAACGAGATCTGGCTGGCTCCGGAGCCCAAGCAGAAGAAAAAGGGCTTCCCCAACCCCTTCTCCTACTTTACCAAGAACCAGATGGGCTATGTGGCCGGCGCTTCCGCCGTTTCCGCCTGTACCTTCACCTTCTCCCCGGTGGGCATGACCGTTCTGATGGGCGAGCTGCTGGCCCCCCGGAAGAAGGAGCTCTATGACCGTACCACCACCGGCCTGGGCATCCAGGACGCCGTCAGCAACGCCACCTACATCGGCGAGCTGCTCATTCCCCTGGTGGCCTTCGGCCTGCCCCTGTCCCCCGTGGCCCTGGGTCCCGCCTTCCCCCTGTTCAACAACATTGACATCCACGGCGCCCTGGGCATCCCCCAGTACCTGCTCTACGGCTTTATCGGCATCATCTGCGGCGCGCTGTTCGCCTACCCCCTGTCCATGAAGCAGGCCCGCAAGTGGACCGCCGCCATGTTCCGCTATGTGAGCCACGAGGCCCTCATCGGCGCCTTCCTGGGCCTCATCTGCATGCTGGCCTTCTATGAGGCCGGACTGTTCGGCATCTTCGTGGCCGTGATCGTGGGCCTGTTCGGCGGTATTCTGAACAACTTCTTCGGCATTCACACTGGCGTGCAGTTTATGGGCTACTACGCCTCCACCTTCATCGTGGCGCAGATGACCGCTCTGGCCCAGTTCCTTGCCTGATAGTTTGAGGTGACAACATATGGAAATCAAGCTCCCTGAGCAAATAGACATTATCGACATCACCATGCGGGACGGGCTCCAGAATGAGGAGCACTACGTCCCCCTGGACGCCAAGCTGTACATCGCCGATCAGCTCATCAAGGCCGGCTTCAAGCGCATCGAGGTGGGCTCCATCAGCCACGTGGCCTATGTGCCCCAGTTCAAGGACGTGGATGAGCTGCTGCTCCGCCTGCCCAAGGACGTGGACGTGGAGTACACCGTGCTGGCCCTCACCCCCAAAGCCATTGAGCGGGTGGGCGGCCTGCTGGACAAGGGCGCCAAGATCGACCGGGTGCTCACCGGTCAGATCGCCACCAGCGAGGCCTACGCCATGAAGAACATGCGCCGTACCCACGAGCAGCTCTTTGCCGAGGCGGAGAAAAACGTCAAGGCCCTCCATGATATGGGGGTCAAGAAGGTGGCGGGCAATATCGGCACTGTGTTCGGCTGCCCCATCCAGGGCAAGGTCCCCATTGAGCGGGCCTACGAGTTTGTGGACCGGATGTTTGACATCGGCTTTGACGAGGTGGAGCACTCCGACCCCGACGGCATCGCCACCCCCACGGATATCCTGGACTACTTCCAGGTGATCCTCCAGCGCCACCCCGACCCCGCCCAGCACTCCTTCCATATCCACGACATCCGGGGTATGGGTATGGCCGGCTATTATGCCGCCATGCTGGCCGGCGTGCGCACCTTCGACTGCACCATCGGCGGCATCGGCGGCCAGGTGGCCAACTTCCTGGACGGCGTGCCCGTCAAGGGCGCCGGGGACTACTACTTCCAGTGCAGCCGAACCGGCCTTGTGTCCACCGAGGACTTTGTCACCATGGTCAACGGTATGGGCGTCCAGACCGGCGTGGACGAAAAAAAGACCTACGCCCTGGGCCGGGCCATGGAAAAAATCCTGGGCCGCAGCCTGTACTCCTTTACCTCCGGACTGTAACCCCTCCCTCCCCTCAACTACACCCTTCCCCCCAGCGCCCGCCGGAAACCGGCGGGCGCTGGGCTTTTTTCTTGACACAATATACCCCTATGGGTATAATATACCCATACCCCCATTGGTATAAGGAGGCGTGTGGTATGTCCCGTCTGGAAGCCCTGCTGGCGTGGGGCGGTGTAAAAAAAGATGTGATTCTCCTGGTTCTGTCCGCTCTGGCCCTGCTGGCCAGTCTGTTTGCGCCGGTTACCCTGCCCGTTGACCCGGCGTGGATTGCCATTGTGCTGTGCGGCGTCCCCATCCTGCTGGAGGCCTTTCACGGTCTGGTCACCGCCTTTGACATCAAGGCCGACCTGCTGGTGTCCATCGCCCTGGTGGCCTCGGTGTGCATCGGGGAGATCTTCGCCGCCGGAGAGGTGGCCTTTATCATGCAGCTGGGGGCCCTGCTGGAGGAGCTGACGGTGGCCCGGGCCCGGGCGGGCATTGAAAAGCTGGTGCGCCTCACCCCCCGCACCGCCCGGCGGCTCACGCCGGAGGGGGAGCAGGTGATTCCCGCCCAGGAGGTGCGGGTGGGGGATCTGCTGCGGGTGCTGCCGGGTGAGACGGTGCCGGTGGACGGAGTGGTGCGGGCCGGACAGACCGCCATCGACCAGGCGGTGATGACGGGGGAATCCCTGCCGGTGGACAAGGGCCCCGGAGACCCGGTATCCAGCGGCACGGTAAACCAGTTCGGCTCCTTTGACATGGTGGCGGAAAAGGTGGGGGAGGACAGCTCCATCCAGCGGATGGTCCGGCTGGTCCAGTCCGCCGACGCAGGCAAGGCCAAAATCGTGGGGGTGGCTGACCGCTGGGCCACCTGGATCGTGGTCATCGCCCTGTCCGCCGCCGTCCTCACCTGGCTGCTCACCGGGGAGCTCATCCGGGCGGTAACCATTCTGGTGGTGTTCTGCCCCTGCGCCCTGGTGCTGGCCACTCCCACTGCCATTATGGCGGCCATCGGCAACGCCACCCGCCACGGCTTTCTGGTGCGGGAGGGGGACGCTCTGGAGCGGCTGGCCCTGGTGCGCAGGGCGGCCTTTGACAAGACGGGTACCCTCACCCTGGGGGCCCTCCAGGTGACGCGGGTGGTCTCCCTGCTCCCCCAGTGGCCGGAAAAGCGGCTGTTTGCCGCCGCCGCAGCAGCGGAGGCCCGCTCGGAGCACCCCCTGGGCAGGGCGGTGGTGCGCGGCTGTCGGGAGCAGGGGCTGGACATCCCGGAGGCGGAGGGCTTTCAGATGCTCCCCGGCCGGGGAGTGCGGGCCCTGGTGGACGGCGTGGAGCTGCTGGCAGGCAACGCCGCCCTGCTGGAGGAGGCGGGGGTTTCCCTCCCCCCTGAGGCGGAGCGGGCCGCCGAAGCTTGCCGGGAAGAGGGCTGTACCGTCATTTTCCTGTCCCTGGACGGGGCGGCGGCGGGCCTGCTGGCCCTGGCCGACACCCTGCGGGAGGATGCGGCGGACACGGTGGCCCGGGTGCGGGCGGCGGGGGCGGAGCCGGTGCTTCTCACCGGGGACCACGAAAACGCTGCCCGCCACGTGGCCGACCGGCTGGGCATCACCCAGGTGGAGGCGGGCTGCCTGCCGGAGGACAAGCTGGCGTGGATCACCCGCAGCCAGGAACAGGGCGAGCCGGTGTGCATGGTGGGGGACGGGGTGAACGACGCCCCCGCCCTGAAGCAGGCCATGGTGGGCATCGCCATGGGGGGCGTGGGCAGCGACATCGCGGTGGATGCCGCCGACATCGCCCTGGTCAGCGACGACATCAAGGAGCTGCCCCACCTGCTGAGTCTGGCCCGGCGGATGATGACCACCATTAAAATAAATCTGACCTTCTCCATGGTCCTGAATTTCGCCGCCATCCTGCTGGCCATCAGCGGTGTGCTCAATCCGGTGGTGGGCGCCCTGGTCCATAACGCCGGGTCGGTGGCGGTGATCGTCAACTCCGCCTTCCTGCTGGCCTGGCGAAAAAAATGACGGAACATATTCTTGTTTTTGGCCGGATTTTGGTATCGTATTTGGCGAACTTGTGTGATATAATAACCGCGGAGCGAGCCGCAGAGCTCCTCCGCGGGCGTTTCAATCGCGGTCTGAAGGACTGCCGCCCCGGGCGGCGGTCTTTTTTTCTGCACCCATATTATTTTTCCCGATTTTACGTCAACTTTTTTACCGGCCCCTCCGTCTGTGGGATAGTTCCACACCCGCCTGCGGAAAGGAGGCCGTTTTCTGGGTCAGGAAGGGTGTGCTCTGTTTGGAGCTGGACTACAACAAGCTGCTGGGGCTGGTGGGCGAAATGGGCTACCGGCTGATGGAAAGCGGGGCGGAGATCTACCGGGTGGAGGAGTCCATCCGCCGCCTGCTCCAGGCCTACGGGGTGGAGCAGGGGGAGGTATTCGCCATCCCCAACTGCATTATCATCAGCCTCACCTCTCCCCAGGGAGAGCCCCTGACGCAGATCCGGCGGATGCCCGCCCACGGCACCGACATCTACCTGCTGGAGCAGTACAACGGCCTGTGCCGCAAGCTGTGCAGTCAGGCCCCCCCTTTTGACGACGCGCTGGAACAGATGGCGGACATCCGCCACAACCACCGGGTCTATCCCCTGTGGATACAGTTGCTGGCCTACTTCCTGGGCTGCGGCATGTTTTCTCTGTTTTACGGCGGCTCCCCGGCGGACGGGGTGTGCGGCGGGCTGTGCGGTGTGGTTATCGGCCTGTGCCTCACCCTCATCTCCCGGCTGGGGGCCAACCTGTTCTTCAAAACCGTGGCCGGCGGAGCTGCCTCCGCCCTGGCGGCGGTGCTTCTCACCGGCCTGGGGCTGGGGGAGAATCTGGACCGGATCATCATCGGCGCGCTGATGGCCCTGGTGCCCGGCATCGCCATCACCAACGCCATGCGGGACATTATGGCAGGAGACATGGTGGCGGGGATCAGCAAAGGGGCGGAGGCCCTGCTCATCGGGGCGGCCATCGCCCTGGGCACCGCGCTGTCCCTGGGCCTGACCGGGATGTTTATGGGAGGGTAAGATGGACCAGTTCACCTATTATCTTCCCTGCCTCTGGGCTTTTCTGGCCTGCATCGGCTTTTCCGTGCTGTTCAACATCCACGGGGCCGGCATGTTTATCTGCGCCGGCGGCGGAGCCCTGGGGTGGCTGTGCTACCTGCTCACCGCCCCGCTGGTCCACAGCGACATTATCCAGTATTTTTTTGCCGCCCTGGTGATCTCCGCCTGGTCGGAGCTGATGGCCCGGCTGCGGAAGTGCCCGGTGACCAGCTATCTGCTGGTGGCCCTGTTTCCCCTGGTGCCCGGCGGCGGGATCTACTACACCATGGAGTACGCCATGAGCGGAGAGACCTCTCTGTTTCTCTCCACCCTGCTCCACACCCTGGGTCTGGCGGGGGCGCTGGCCACCGGGGTGCTGCTGGTGTCCTCCCTGATGCGGCTGATCATCGTCTCCCAGGAAAAGCGCCGGGCGCGGCAGGAGGCTGACCATGGCAAACTTTGACTTTGTCCTCTTTGACGCGGACAATACCCTCTTTGACTTCGACCGGGCGGAGGACGCCGCCCTGCGGCAGGTGCTGGCGGAGCGGGGTTACCCCGACGACGACGCCACCCGCGGCCTCTACCTGTCCATCAACCGGGACCTGTGGGCCCGGCTGGACAGGGGCGAGGTAACCCAGTCCTTCCTGGTGGTGGAGCGGTTTGCCGCCTTCACCCGGGCCATGGGGCGGGACGACGACCCGGTGGCCTTCAACCGGGACTACTTAGACCGGCTGGCCCAGGGCGCCTTTCTGCTGCTGGGGGCGGAGGCGCTGTGCCGCGCCCTGGCCCCCCACTGCACCCTGGCCATCATCACCAACGGGGTGGCCCGGGCCCAACGGGGCCGGTTTGCCCGCTCCCCCCTGGCGGAGGTGATTCCCCACCTGTTTATTTCGGAGGAGGTGGGGGCGGCCAAGCCCTCCCCCGCCTTTTTCCAGCCGGTGCTCCGGCAGCTGGGGGTAACCCGGCGGGAGCGGGTGCTGGTGGTGGGGGACAACCTGTCCACCGACATACGGGGCGCTTTGGACTGCGGTCTGCCCGCGGCCTGGTATAACCCCAAGGGGCTGTCCAACACCACACCCTGGACGCCCCAATGGACGATCACCGATTACACACAGCTGGAGGAGCTGGTCCTGACTCAGCCCTCCCCACTACTATAAAAAACGAGGTGTCTTGCTCTTGTCCTCTTCTCAATATCAACCCAAACGGGTACGGCGGAACAGAAAAAGAAACCGCCCCTCTCCCCTTCCCCTGCTGGTCTCCGCCCTGGTGGTGTGCCTGGCGCTGATCCTCATCCCCGCCCTGGGCCGGATGCCGGATGGCTCCTCCGGGGCAGCCGTTCCGCCCACCTCTCCCCCGGCCGAGACGGCCACCCCCACTCCCACGCCGGAGCCCACCCCTACCCCGGAACCCACGCCCACGCCGGAGCCCACCCCCGCGCCCTTTGACTTCACCCAGCCCGCTCCCGCCACCGAGGCGGTGGAGATGGACTATTTCTCCGACGCGCTGTTCATCGGGGACTCCCGCACCGACGGTCTGCGGCTGTACAGCGGTATCAAGGGGGCGGACTTCTACTGCTACAAGGGCCTGACCATCTTCGAGATGGAGAGCAAGCAGGTCATTGAGCTGGATGGCGGCAAATACACGGTGGTGGAGGCCCTGGAGCGGGGACCCCAGTACGGCAAAATCTACATCTCTCTGGGCATCAACGAGCTGGGCTACTACAACGACGAGGCCTTCCACAAGACCTTCGCCAGCTTTTTGGAAAAGGTGCGGGAGCTGCAGCCCGACGCGGTGATCTACCTGGAAAATCTGGTGCCGGTGAACCCGGACAAATGTAAGGCCAACAAGCAGGCCTATTATGTAAACAACGACCGGGTGGCGGCCTACAACGCCATCTTCCCCCAGCTGGCCCAGGAGGAGCAGGTGATCCTTCTGGACGTGGCCACCGCCCTCAGTGATGAAAACGGCATCCTGCCCGCCGACGCCACGGTGGACGGAGTCCACTTTACAAAAGCTTGGTATCAGAAATGGCTGGCCTACCTGATGGAGCACACCGTGGACGCGGAGGTGTACCAGGCCGGGGTGGCCGCCGCGGAAGGAGAAAGTACATCATGAAACACATTCTGACCCGACTGATCCCCGCCGCTCTGGTTCTCTGCCTGACCCTCACCGCCTGCGGCGGCAAGGATGACGGCAGCGGAGCCGGCTATGACCCCGCCGCCACCGCACAGGCCCTGCTGGACAGCGGCGCCTTTACCGACACCCTAGACACCACTGACAAGGACACCGTGGCCGTCCTCTACGGGGTGGAGGCCGACAGCATTGTGGACTGCGCCTGCTACACCTCCCTGTCCGCCGGGGCGGAGGAGATCGCGGTGCTCACCATGAAGGACGCCGACTCCGCCAAGGCCGCCATGGCCGGTATGGAGGCCCGGGTGGCCGACCAGAAGACGGCGCTGGAGAGTTACCAGCCCGACGAGGTCAGCAAGCTGGACAAGGCCATCCTCACCCAGTCCGGCAATACGGTGGTGCTGGTGGTGGCCGCCGACGCGGACAAGGCCCAGTCCACGCTGGACGGCCTGAGCAAGTGATTTTCCGGCGGGGCCCTGACAGGGTCCCGCCATTTTTTCCCCGCGAAAACTTTTTGCCGCTTTCCCCCGTCTAAGAAACAGAACCAGGAAGGAGCGCCCCCGCCTTGGACCAGACCACCCATCAGCAGCTCACCGACTATATTGTGGCCCACCAGGAGGACTTTTACCGCCTGGCGTACAGCTATGTCAAAAATCGGGACGCCGCCCTGGACGTGGTGCAGGAGAGCATTGTGAAGGCCCTGTCCAAATCCGACTCCCTGCGCAAGCCGGAATTTCTCAAAACCTGGTTCTACCGGATCCTGCTCAACGAGAGTATGAACTACTACCGCCACAACCGCCGGCTGGTCTCCCTGGAGGAGGAGGGCCTGCCGGAGACCGCCGCCCCTCAGGGGGACCACGCGGCCCGGCTGGACCTGTACGCCGCCATCGACCGGCTGGACAGCCGGGAGCAGGCCATCATCCGCCTGCGCTTCTTCCAGGACATGAAGCTGGAGGACATCGCCCAGGTGACCGGCGCCAATCTGAATACCGTCAAATCCCGGCTGTACAAAAGTCTGCGCAAGCTGCGGGAGCTGACGGGAGAGGAGTGTTCCTATGAGTGAAGCTTGGAGTAAGGCCCGAAAAGCCTACGAGCAGACCCCCATTCCGGAGGAGCTGGACTTCGCCGTTGCCAGCGCGGTGCGCTCCGGCAACCGCCGGCGGAGCCGCCGCCGGGCCGTCCACCGGAGCCTGACCGCCGCCCTGGCCAGCTGCGCCTGTTTTGTGCTGCTGGTCAACGCCAGCCCCACCTTCGCCCAGGCGGTGTCCGAGGTACCGGTGCTGGGGAGCCTGGCCCGGGTGTTTACCGTGAAGGAGTACACCGTGGAGGACCGGGAGCACCTCATCGACGTGCGCCTGCCCGCCCTGGACTTGGAGGGCAACTCCGACCTTGAGCAGCGCATCAACACCGAGATTCAGACCCGCATCGACCAGGTGCTTCAGGAGGCGGAGGACCGGGCCCGGGAGACCAAGGCCGCCTTTGTGGAGACCGGCGGCGACCCGGACGAGTTCATGCCCATCATCATCAGCGTGGACTACGAGATCAAGTGCCAGACCAACCAGTACCTCTCCTTCATCATCACCAAAACCGAGACTCTGGCCAGCGCTTATACCGAGTATTACGCCTACAACATCGACCTGCAGGCCGGCAGGGAGCTGACTTTGCGGGACGTGCTGGGTCCCGACTATGTGGAGCTGGCCAACGAGGCGGTGCGCGCGGGTATCGCCCAGCGGTCCCAGGACCCGGACAACGTGTACTTTGAGCCGGGCGAGGGCGGCTTTACGTCCATTGACCAGGACCAGACCTTCTACCTCAACCAGGCGGGCAACGCCGTGGTGGTCTTTGAGAAGTACGAGATCGCCCCCGGCTATATGGGCATGCAGGAGTTTGAGATCCCCCTGCCCGGAGCGGCGGAATAACGCCTCGTTTCCTTTCTTGACAAATGATGCCCCCAATGCTATTCTGACAGCATTGGGGGCATTTCGTGTCCCGAACCATTCGTGTGGAAAGGAAGAGAAGTATGAGAAGATGGATTGCGGCCCTGCTGTGTCTGGGTCTGCTGTGGGTTCCGGCGGGGGCGGTGTCCGGCGCGCCCAGCGACTGGGCCAAGGTCGAGGTGGAGCAGGCCGTGCAGGCGGGACTGGTGCCCCAGCTGGCTGGCGACCCCGCCTATCAGGACAGCCTCACCCGGCAGCAGTTCGCCCAGCTGATCGTGCAGACAGTGGAGGTGGTTCTGGGCAAAGAGCTGCCCGCCGCGTCCCGGGATACCTTTACAGACTGTGCCGACCCCGCCGTGCTGAAGGCCTGTGAGGCTGGCATCATCGGCGGTATCGGCGGCGGCAAATTTGCCCCGGAGCAGACCACCAACCGGGAGCAGATCGCCACCATGATGGCCCGGGCCATCGACTATCTGGAGCAAAACAGCGATCTGAGCCTGGCCCCCAAGGCGGGCAGCCTGGAGGGCTTTACCGACGCCGCTCAGGTGTCAAGCTGGGCGTCCGATGCCTTCGGCCGGATGGCAAGCAACGGCCTCATGGAGGGCTCCGGCTCCGCCCTGTCCCCCCAGGCCCCCTGCACCGTGGAGCAGGGGATCCTGCTGGCAGTCCGGATTTACAGCCTTAGTGCAGACGATGGGCCGGAGCTGCCCCCCGCCCCCACCGGCGTAGGGCATTACGCGGACTACCCTATGGTACCCGACTTTGGCGACATGATCGGCTATACCGGCGAGGTAATGGAGGGGACGCAACCCCAATACAACACTGTATTTTATGAGTACGTCGCCGCCAACGCTGCCACAACAGAAACTTACAGGCTTTACTGGGCGCTCCTTGTGGAGGAGGGCTTTTCTCCCGTGTACATGTGGATGGGCATAAACACCACCTACTTTTATAACCCCGCCTATCCCACACTGGTGGTTTCTTATGAACTTTTGGAAGAAAACACCGTCTGGATCAACATGACCACCGTGGAGGCCCCCACCGATTCCCCGGTCTGCTATCCGGATTTCGGCGGAGATGTGCCCGATCTGGCCGCCTCCGTGGGATTGGAACTTTTGAACAGCGCAGCTGCCGAAGATGGCTCGTGGGTCGGGTACTATTATGAAATGCCCAGCCAGGCCACCCATATCATTCTGGCTCCCTGGTTTGTCCAGATGTCTCAGACAGACTATGAGCTGAAAGGAATGGTGAATATGTCCGGCTTAATCGCCACCCTCTGGCGGGATCCGGACACCATGGATTCCGTGGTGGTCTACGAGTACCTTTCCCAACTGACGGTTTTAATCGTACAGGGCGATTCCTGACCGCAAAAAGGAGACGGCTTACGCCGTCTCCTTTTTTATGCTGTTCAGCTCTGTCGGGGGACCAGCAGCCAGCCGCTGAGGGGGGACAGCAGCCGCCGGCCGGGAGCCAGCTCCTTGCCGGTCATCCAGTCCCGGGCGGGCCAGGGCACCTCCACCGCCGCGGACTTGAGTCCGGCGTTGACGGCGGCCAGTACCGGCTCCCCCTCCCCTTTCCGCAGGAAGGTGAGCAGCCGTCCCTGGGTCTGGCCCCAGAACAGGTCTCCCCGCCGGAGGGCGGGCAGTTCCTTCCGGGCCTTACCCAAGGCGGTGTACCACTCCAGCAGCACCTGATCCTCGCTGCCCCAGGGGTAGGTGCGGCGGTTGAAGGGGTCCTCAAACCCCTCCATCCCCGCCTCGTCCCCGTAGTACACCGTGGGGGAGCCGGGGAAGGCGAAAAGCACCAGGGCACCCAGCATCAGCTTGGTGCGGCCCAGCAGGTACTGGCTCTCGGTCATGCGGTAGGCCGCCCGCCAGTCCTTGTCGTGGTCCTGGCCGTCGGAGCCGCAGCCCAGCAGGGTGAGAATCCGGGGGGTATCGTGGGTACCCAGGAAGTTCATGGCAGTGCGCCAGGCAAAGGGGGGATAGTTTTCCCGGATGGTCTCCATGGCGGCCCGGAAATCCTCTGCCTTCCCCCCCATCAGATAACCCAGCAGAGAGTTGCGGAAGGGGTAGTTCATCAGCCCGTCGCAGTGGCCACCCAGGATATGCTTGCGGCGGACGCCGTAGGCAATTTTGGTGGAGCCGTCCTCCCACACCTCACCGATGACCACCGCATTGGGGTCGGTCTCCCGGGCGGCCTGGTGGATGCCGTGGACAAAGTCGTCGGGCAGCTCGTCGGCCACGTCCAGCCGCCAGGCGTCCGCCCCCGCCCGCAGCCAGCGGCGGACGATGCTGTTCTCCCCGCCGAAGATATAGTCCCGGTAGCTGGGCTCAGACTCGTTGACGGCGGGCAGGGAGTAGATGCCCCACCAGGAGTCGTATCTGTCCGGCCAGTGGGAGAAGTTGTACCACTTGTAATAGGGGCTGTCCTGGGACTGGCAGGCCCCCGGCTCCGGATAGGAGCCGTCACCGTTGAAGTAGCGGCTGACAAAGCCCTGGTGGTTGAACACCCCGTCCAGCATCACCTTCATGCCCAGCCGGTGGGCGGCGGCGCACAGGGCCCGGAAATCCTCCTCGGTGCCCAGCATGGGGTCGATCTTCTCATAGTCCCCGGTGCCGTAGCGGTGGTTTTCCGGGGCCTCGAACACCGGGCAGAAGTAGATGGTCTCCACCCCCAGGTCCTGGAGGTAGGGCAGCTTCTCCATCACGCCCCGGAAATCGCCGCCGAAGAAATCCCGGTTGCGCACCTCTCCCCTGGCGTCGGGCCGGTACTCCGGCATCTCCTCCCAGTCCTGATGGACGGTGCGGCCCCCCACCATGCCTGTGGGGTCGGGAATCCGGGAGCGGCGGAACCGGTCGGGGAAGATCTGATAGGTCATGCCCTCCCCAAACCAGCCGGGCACCTGCTCGGCGCCGTCGTACACGGTGAGCTGATAGGGACCCAGCTCCTCCTGGCGGCCGTCCAGGCCCATGAGGCGGAAGGAGTACCACACCAGGCCCACATAGTCCCCGGTGTCCAGCACCACCTGAAACACATCCCGGTCGCCGTCCATGCCCTTCCACTCCATGGGCACTTCCAGCCGCTCCTCGTTGCGGCTTTCAAAGTAGGCGATGAGCAGGCCCTCGGAAAAGCCCCCGGTGCGCAGGGGCCGCAGGGCCAGATTCACCCGGGTTCCGGCGGGCACCGCCCCGTAGGGCTGCTTACACCGGACGTCCCGGCTGTCAAACGTCTGTGCGTCCAGCAAATGGAACACTCCCTTCAGCGGAGCAGGGTATTTTCGGTTCCCACCGATTCGGTGGTATTCTCCGCGCTGAAATAGTAATCGACAATCTCCGCGGTGGCCTGGGCCAGGTTACTGCCCGAAGCGCCCCGCTCCACCACCATGGAAATGGCGATCTGGGGATCGTCATAGGGGGCGAAGCAGACGAACAGGGCGTTGGCCTCCACGTTGGAGGCCACCTGGGCGGAGCCGGTCTTGGCTCCCACCTCCACCGGCAGGTCCTTGAAATAGACGGAGGAGCTGCTCTTGGGATCGTTGGCCACCTTCCACATGCCCTCCTTCACCGCCTCCACGTTCTCCGGATCCAGGTCCAGGGTATTGAGCAGTTCCGGCTCATACTCGTAAACGGTGGAGGAGTAGTCGCTGGATTTCACGGTCTTGAGCAGATGGGTGGCGTAGTGCTTGCCCCCGTTCACCAGAGTGGCAATATAATTGGTGAGCTGAATGGGGGTGACCATGTTGTTGTCCTGGCCGATGACGGCGTTGAGCAGGTTGCCGCCGTACCACTCCATGCCCAGAGCCTCGCTGGTCTCCGGCCCGGCCACCCAGCCCTTGGCCTCCCCCAGCTCCAGGCCGGTGGTCTGACCCAGGCCGAAGTCGTAGGCGTACTGCTCCACCCGGTCGATGCCCAGCCGATGGCCGATGGTAAAGAAGTAGATGTTGCAGGAATCCCGCAGGGCGTCGGGCAGGTTCTCCCTGCCGTGGGTGCCCCGGTACTGGCGGTAGTACCAGCACTGGGGATGCCAGTCGCCATAGGGATAGTGGTCCTCCTCCGGCAGCTGAAGGTAACCGGTGTCCAGGATCTTCTCCTCCGGCGTGACCACTCCCTCCTGCAGGGCGGCAATGGCCACCAGGGGCTTGAAGGTGGAACCGGGGGGATAGGTACCGTTGGTGGCCCGGTTGTTGAAGGGCTTCAGGGGATCGTTGAGGGCGGCGTTATAGGTCTGGGTGTCCTGGTAGACGGTGGACAGATCAAAGGTGGGATAGGAGGCCATGGCCAGGATGCTGCCGTCGTTGACGTCCTGCACCACCACCGCCCCGCCCTGGGTATCCTCTGACTTCAGGTTCTCGATGGTGGAGGCCAGTACCTCCTCCACCTTCTCCTGCAGCCGCAGGTCCAGGGTGAGCATCACGTTGTCCCCCGGCTCGGGGGCCAGTGTCTCGCCGGTTTCGGTATCCACCTTCCAGGTCTCGCTGACCACCTTGCCGCTGGTGGACAGCTCCTGGATCAGGGTGCCCGATTCTCCCCGCAGGTAGTCCTCAAAGGCGGCCTCCACCCCGCCGATGCCCACCGAGTCGTCCATATTGTAACCCTTGTCCTTGTACTTGTCCCAGTTCTCCGCCTGGATCACGCCCACCCGGCCCAGCAGATGGGCGGCGCTGGTGGTGCTGTACTGCCGGACGGTGGTGGCGCTCACCGTTACGCCGGTGAGGCTGCGCTCCTTGATGGCGGAAATAGCGTTGATGGTGACGTCCTGGGCAAAGATATACGCGGTCTTTCGGATGTCCTGGCTGCGCAGATTCACCTCGTAAAGCACGCCGATAAGGGCCCGGGCGTCGGCGTCGGACAGGGACTCGTCAATCAGGAAGTACTGCCGCAGACCGGCGATCACCTCTTCCGCCGTCAGGCCCTCCCCCAGGTCGGCCACCGAGGAGGCGGCGTCCAGATCCTCCTGCTTCCAGTGGTTGGGCAGGATATCCTTCCCCAGGGGCAGGGCGTCCAGCAGGGCCCCCAGGTAGTTGAACCGCACTTTGCCCTCACTGTCGGTATAGACCAAAGGACTGTCGCTGGTGTAGGTGAAGGGGGCGTCCTTGGAAATGGGCAGGGTGTCCGTCCAGGCAATGCCGTTCTCCTGGCAGATGTGGATGAGCTCCAGCAAAATGGCGTTGCGCTGGGCCTCCTTGCCCATGATGGAGGTATTGAGGGTAATCTCATAGGTGGCCCGGTTGCCCACCAGGTTGCGGCCGTACCGGTCCACGATCTCCCCCCGGGCGGCCTCCACCGTCTCCACGTTGGCGATCTTTACCGTGGAGGCGGCCCGGTAGTCCTCCCCCTTGACGATCTGCAGCTGATAGAGCACGCCGGCAAAGGTCGCCAGCAGCAGGGCCAGAATGCCCGCCACCACCAAAGTGCGGATGTGAAACTGTTTGCCTTCCATGGGTTCCCTCCTTGGGGGTCACTGGGACAGGGAAACGCTGTCCTTATGGTAAAACATACGCATGAGATTGTTCCGCCAGTCCGCCGGATCGGCGGTGATATCAGAGTTGTAGAGCAGAGGCGGTCGGGCCTGGATGGGCTCAAACACCGGGTCGGTCACATTGGGGTCCAGCAGGTCGGCCATCCGGGCGGTCTGCTCCTGGTAGTAGGCGGCGGCGGAGCCGTCGGCCAGGGAGGCGTAGGCCCGGACGCTGGTGAGAGAGCCCCAGCACCAGCCCAGCCCCACCACCAGCAGGATCACCGCCACCGGGGTCAGCCGCCACCCCCAGCGGAACCATTGTTCCGGCTCCTTCATCCGGGGCAGCGCCGCCCGGCGGAGCCAGCCCAGCCAGTACCACAGATTGACCAGCACCAGCCAGTAAAAGGCGTAGTACACGATACTCCGCAGCCGCTCGGGGCCCGCCTGGGACAGGGCGTAGTAGTGGGGAGCGTTCTGAGCGGCAAAAAGCAGGAAAGTAAACACGGAAAAGAGCAGGGGCAGGCGGAAGGTAATTTTCACTTTTTCGGTCAGTCCCCACACCACCGGCAGCACCAGCAGCAGGGTAAACACATCCACCCAGTTGGGCCAGCTCAGGCAGTCCTTCCCCGCCTGGAGGATGGACATAACCACCGCCCCCACCGCCCCCAGGGGCTCAGTGGCGGTATCCTGCCGCACCTGATTGCCGGGGGCCAAAAAGCTGATGGCAAAGGGGATCACCAGGGAGGGGAAGAGCACCAGGCCGGGGAGGAATTTGTTCCGCTCCTTCCACAGAAACCACAGCAGAAACAGCCCGCCGATGAGGGTGGCCAGCAGGGCGGAGACATAGTTGCTCCCTCCCACCAGAATGCCCGCCGGGATGCCGGGAATCACCGCCCACAGAATCTGCCGCCGGCTCTGGGCCAGCTTGAGGGCGGCGAACCGCTCCGCCAGCAGCAGCATGATGCCGTAGGTAAAGGTATAGTAGACCGCCCCGTTCCACCAGTAGAAGCTGTCCTTGGGGGAGGAGACAAACTGGATGGAGAGCAGCAGCAGGGGGACGGCAATAAACACGGTCTGCCGCCAGGTCCCCCCCAGCCCCCGGCGCACCAGGGTGTCGGTGAGCTTGAAAGTGCCGATACACAGGGAGGAGAGCATCACCACCGGGGTGAGCCAGTAGAGGTACTCGGAAAAGGTCAGGGGGGTGACCGCCATCAGCCCCAGGGCCATGAAGGTGCCCTGCCAGCTCTTGTAGTACCCCCACATGGTATGCCACACCTCGCCCCAGAAGCTCCCGCCCTGGAGCAGGGCCTCATGGGGCAGATAGGCGTAACAGTAGTCGTCGGAGGAGGGCCAGTCGTACCGCCCCAGAACCAGAACGGGGATCAGGCTGGCTGCCAGCAGGGCCAGCAGCAGCCAGGGGCCGTATTTCAGCCAGAATGCGCGGATGGTATCCATGGGTCTCTCTCTTTCTACAAAACGGTTTTCTTGGGTACCCGGCGGTACACCCACAAAAACAGGGCGTACACCGGGAACACAAAAATCAGGGACAGCAGGATCTCCCGCCCGGCCAGGGAGAGCATGGCGCCCAGCTCCCAATCGCCCCAGAACAGCCGGGCCAGAATGCGTATGCCGTCCATGGCGGCCAGGGACAGCAGGGAGCACAGCAGGCAGCCCAGCAGGTTCTGCCGCAGCAGGTACTGGGCCAGGGCTCCGGCGGCCATGCCCACCACGCACACGCCCACGGTCATGGCGCCGTCGGTGCCGAAATACACCGCGTCGCACAGCGCCCCCACCGCCAGGCCGAAGCCCGCCCCGGCCACCGCCCCCTCCAGCACCGCCACGCATACGGCGGCCAGGGGGAGGAGCATGGGGGTCAGGGGGAGAAAGGGCAGGCGGTTGAGCACAAAGGCCTGGCAGAACCACACCGGCAGCAGAGCCAGGCCGTACACGCCCCATTTGATGAGAAAATCCTGGGTGGTCACGAGGGGATTTGCCTCCTTTTCCCGTCACTCCACAATGGTGAAGTCCTTGATGATAAAGACCTGCTTCAGACTGTTCAGGTCGGTCTCAGGCACGATGACGGCGTACTGGCCGATGCCGGAGGCGTCGGTGCGCACCTCCTCCACATGGCCCGCCACAATGCCGGAGGGAAAGACGCCGCCCCGGCCGGAGGTGGTCACCAGGTCACCGGACATAAGCTGGCTGTTCTCCGGCAGGAAGGTGAGCTTCAGCTTGCCCTCTCCCATAAGGGCCAGGTCGCCCTCCAGAATGGCCGCCCCGCCGGTGCGGGAGATGAGAGCGCCCATCTCGGTGGCCGAGTCAATGAGGGTGCGCACGGTACACCAGTTCTCCCCCACCTCGGCCACCACGCCCACCAGGTTCCAGTATTGGTCCACCACGCAGTCGTCCACCTCCACCCCCTGGGCGGAGCCCTTGCTCAGGGTGAGGGTGGAGGCCCAGTTGGAGGCGGAGCGGGCGGTAACCATGGCGGACTCCAGCTCGTCAAAGCTGCGCTCCTTGGGGCGCAGCTCCAATACGTTGCGCAGGCGCTCGTTCTCCTGGAGGGCGGCTTCGTACTCCCGCTCCTTCTCCTCCAGCTCGGCCAAGCGCTGTTTGAGCTCCTCGTTCTCCTGCTTGAGCTGCTCCCGCTCGAAGGCGTCGTTGTAGCGCTCCTCCGTCCAGTTGATCACGGCGTTGAAGCCGTTGCGGGCGGGGGTGGTAAGAAACTGCACCACATTGGACAGGGGATCGGCCACCCCGCCCAGCAGGGTGGACACCACCGCCGTCACCAGAGCCAGCAGGATGGCCGCAATGAGGATCAGCCCTCCGTTGCGCCGGAAAAAATCTTTCACGGTCCTATCCCCTTATCCCTGCCCGGCGGCCAGGGAAAGGCAGTCCACCCCCAGCCGGCGCAGCAGCAGGCCCAGCCGGCACACCGGCAGGCCCATCACGTTATAATAGTCGCCCTGGATGCCCTCCACCAGCAGGGCGCCGTAGCCCTGGATGCCGTAGGCCCCCGCCTTGTCCATGGGCTCCCCGGTGGCGACATAGCGGTCGATCTCCTCGGCGCTCAGCTCCCGGAAGGTAACGGTGGTCTCCTCGCTGACGGTGTACTGCTCCTCGCCCTGGAGCACCGTCAGGCCGGTATACACCTGATGGCGGCAGCCGGACAGGGTGGAGAGCATCTTGAAGGCCTCCAGCTCGTCTGCCGGCTTGCCCAGCACCGCCCCGTCCAGAGCCACCACCGTGTCTGCGGCGATGATGATGGGACCTTTCCCCTCCTGCGCCTGCACCGCCAGGGCCTTTTCCAGCGAAATGCGGCCCACCAGCTCCCCGGGAGGCAGCTCCCGGTCCATCTGCTCGTCTATATCGGGGGTGACAATACGGAAGTCCCCCACTCCCATGCGCTCCAGAAGCTCCCGCCGCCGGGGGCTCTGGGAGGCCAAAATGATATCCATGTGCATGCTGATCCTTTCTTTGCCGTCTACCGCCCGGTGGAGCCAAACCCGCCGGTTCCCCGGCCGGTGTCCTCCAGCTCCTCCACGATCTCCACCGCCGGCAAAACCACCGGCGTCACCACCAGCTGGGCGATCCGGTCGCCGGGCTGGATGGTATAGGGGGCGTCGGACAGGTTGGTAAGCCCCACCTGAATCTCCCCCCGGTAGTCGCTGTCAATGACCCCCACCCCGTTGGACAGGGAAATGCCGTGCTTGACCCCCAGCCCCGACCGGGCAAAAACCAGGGCAGCGTACTCCGGCCCCGGCAGGGCGATGGCCACGCCGGTGGGGATGCGCGCCAGCTGCCGGGGGGCGATGGTCACCGGTCCGTCCAGACAGGCCCGCAGGTCCAGTCCGGCGGAGCCCGCCGTGGCCCGGCTGGGAAAGGGGATGTCGGTCCCCACCTTTGGGGACACCGCTTTGAGTTTCAATGTCATAGATGGTTACTCCACGTCCCGATAGTATAGGCCCCGGGTGTACTCGTTGGGGCTCCAGCTCCCCTGGTCCAGATACCGCTGGGCCACCTGGACGCACTCCCGGGGATTTTCGGTGGTAAACAGCAGCCGCTGGGCCCACAGGCCGATGCGTTTATAGTCGGCGGCCTTGTCCGCCAGAAAGAGCTTTTGGGAATTCAGAAGCTCATTGCGGCAGCCGGGGGCCTTCACCACCGGGAACCGGGCGCCCTTGCGGTCGGTGAGAATGTTGGTGTTCTGGCAGTTGCAGGAGCCGGTGCGGTTTTTGATGATGCAGCTCTCCATGAGCATCAGGGGCAGGCGGCCGTAGGTGATGAGCTCGGTGTCCAGGCTCTTGGAGAGATCCCGCAGCTGGGGGAATTTCAGCTCAAAGGACAGGGTGAGGGAGGAAAAGCCCAACCTCTTATATTCTTTCACCGCCTGGGAATTATAGACCTCCAGGCCGAAATCTCCCCGGAGGGTAAAGCCCAGCTTCTGGGCCACGGGGGCCATGCCCAGGTTGCCGATGAGGGCGTCGGTGATCCCCAGGTCCTTTACCTGCCGCAGCTGGTCGGTCACCTGGTCCATCTCCCGGTCCCAGGCCACCCGGGGCAGAATCACCCCGATTTTCGTCCCCGCCGGGGCCTGGGCCTTCTCCGGGTGGGCGGCCAGCTCCTCCAGGGGGATGTACACCATGGCCGGACCCAGGGCCAGCAGCTCTCTCGTCACCTGCTCCGCCGTGCGCACCGAGATTGTGACAGCCGGCAGCTCCTTCCGGTTCTCATACCGGGCGCCGGGGTGGAACTCCCCCTGCCGCCGCCGGGGCAGCTGCTCCCGCTGGCGGGTCAGGCCGTCCAGAGCCTCCCGCCGCAGGGCGTTGAGGGCGGCCAGGGGGAGGGACAGCCCCTCCTCCACCAGGGAGCGCACCTTGACGCAGCGGTAGGGGGTGCCTCCGGTGCGGGAGAGCTGGGTCTCCACCGCCTCGGCCGTCAGGGCGCGGGTACGGGCGGCCTCGGGCACCTGGCCCTCCACCGTCACCACCCGGCCCTGGGGGTCCTCCACCCCTACGTGGGTGGGCTCTCCCGGCCGGATCATGGCGTAAAAAGTCACAGGTACCCGCTGGGCCTCCCCGCTCTGGTAGGTGTTGCGGGCCATGGCGAAGAGTTCCTTGGGCTCCTTCTCCTCCTCCCGCACGCCGAACATGTCGGGGCCCTGCTGGTCCAGATAATAGCCCTGGGTGAAGCCCTGCCGGGAGAAGGCGGCCCGCAGCTGCTCCAGCTCCTCCGCCGTGGGCTCCCGGTCCTCCTTAATGGCTCTGGAGTAGATGCCGGTGACCACCGCCACGTACTCCGGCCGCTTCATCCGGCCCTCCAGCTTGACGCAGGCCACCCCCATCTTCCGCAGCTCCCGCAGGTGGCCCGCCAGAGACAGGTCCTTCAGGGACAGGGGGTTGGAATCCGCCTTGTCCCCCCAGCCGTACTTCAGGCGGCAGGGCTGGGCGCACAGGCCCCGGTTGCCGCTGCGCCCGCCGATGATGGAGGACAGGAAGCACTGGCCGGAGTAGCACATGCACAGGGCTCCGTGGGCGAATACCTCGATCTCGATGGGGGAGCGCTGGCAGATGTACTCGATCTGATCCCGGGAGAGCTCCCGGGAGAGCACCGCCCGGGTCATGCCCAGCTCGGCGGCCATCTTCACCCCGTCCAGGTTGTGGAGGGTCATCTGGGTGGAGGCGTGAACGGGCAGGTCGGGGGCCACCTGCCGCAGCAGGCGCACCACCCCCATGTCCTGCACCAGCACCGCGTCGGCCCCCAGCTGACTGGCCTGGGCGGCGAACTCCGCCGCCCGGGGCAGCTCCCGGTCGGTGAGCAGGGTGTTGAGAGTCAGGTACACCTTGGCCCCCCGCACATGGCAATAAGAAACCGCCGCCGCAAACTCCTCCTGAGAGAAATTTTTCGCGTTGCGGCGGGCATTGAAGTCCCCATATCCCAGATAGACGGCGTCTGCGCCGTTCTGTACGGCCGCCGCCACGGCCTCCATGGACCCGGCGGGGGCGAGCAGTTCCAGCATGGTATCCCTCCCGAAAAGGGGGCAGACGCCCCCTTTTACTGTTTCTTGTTCTGCAGCTTGAAGATCTCCCGCTTGGCCTCGGACAGCTCCATCTTGATCTTGGTGGCCTCCTCCAGGTATTCCTTCAGCTGCCGGCGGAGGTTCTCCGCCGTCTCCACCTCTTTAAAATACTCGTCGGCAATGTTGACCGCCGCCAGGATGGCGCCCTGCACCTGAGACACCCCGGAGCCCTCCATGATCTCCCGCACCTTCTCGTCCACGTGGGCGGCCACCTTTTTGGTGTAGCTGGGCTCCTCACTGCCCACCAGGGTATATTCCTCGTCGGCGATGGTGACGGTGACGCGGTTTTTCATGGGTACCCCTCCTGACCATAGTCATAGTGATTTAGGCTATTATAACACAGATCCCCAGATAAGAGAAATAAATTCTTCGTGAATTTTCCGCCGGGGTCCCCGGGGGGCATTGAACTGCCGGCGGGGGTTGTGGTATCATAGCGGAAGAATTGTGTGGAGAGGGGGGAACGCCCGTGGCAAAGCTGCTGCTGCCCGGGGAGATCATCGCCATGGACCGCCGGGCGGCCGACCGTCTGGTGGCCGCCGGCAGCGGGGACGGGGCCCTGCTCTACCTGTGGCTGCTGAGCCAGGGGGGCGTTCTGACGCCCTCCGCCGCCCGGAAGGCCCTGAAGTGGGACGACGTGCGGCTGGGGGAGGCGGTGGCCGCCCTCAAGGCCCTGGGTCTGTCCGACGGCAGTTCCGCGGAGGAGGCTCCCCCGCCTCCCGCCCCCGCCGGCCCCCCGGACTACACCGCCGCCGACATCACCCGTGAGCTGGAGCAGGGGGACTCCTCCTTCCCCGCCCTGGTGAACGAGGTGCAGCGGCGGCTGGGCAAGATCCTGTCCACCGCCGACCTGAAGAGCCTGTACACCCTGTACGACTACCTGGCCCTCCCCGCCGAGGTGATCTGCCTGCTGGTGAGCTGGTGCGTGGAGGAATTTGAGCGCAAATACGGCGCCGGCCGCCGGCCCCGCATGTCCCAGATCCAGAAGGAGGGCTTTGTGTGGAAGCGGCTGGGGGTGGACACCGTCCAGGCCGCCGAGGCCCATCTGAAGCGGCAGGCCCTCTACCGCACCCGGGAGGGGGAGGTACTCCGGCTGCTGGATATCCCGCCCCGGCCCCTGGTGGAGGGGGAGCGGAAGAAGGTGGCCGCCTGGACCGACATGGGCTTCGAGGATGCGGTGCTCCGGCTGGCCTATGAAAAGACGGTGTACAAAAAGCAGAAGATGGACTGGGACTATATGAACGGCATCCTGGCCGGGTGGCACCGGAAGAACCTGCACACCCTGGCGGAGGTGGAGGCGGGGGACGGCCCCCGCCGGAAAGCCCAGCCCGCTGCCATGCAGGCCCAGCCCGCCGCCCCCGGGGACGCCGACCGCCGGGTGCGGGAGGATCTGGAGCGGATGCGGGAGTTCATGCGCCGCCAGAACCAGAAGAAAGGAGAGTAAGCCATGGGATACGAGCCGGCTGTGCTCCACCGGGCCGTCCAGCTCCTGGAGGAGCGGCGCAAGCGCCGGGCCGCGGAGCGGGAGAAGGCCCGGGAGGAAATCTACGCCCAGCTGCCCCGGGTGGCGGAGATCGACCGGGAGCTGAAAGGCACCGTCTATCAGATCATTGCCGCCGCCCTGAAGGACGGCCGGGACCCGGTGCCCGCCATCGGGGCCGTCAAGGAGCGGAACCTGGGCCTCCAGGAGGAGCGGGCCAGGCTGCTGGCCGACCACGGCTGGCCCGCCGACGTGCTGGACGGCCGCCCCGCCTGCCCCAAGTGCAACGACACCGGCTGGATAGGCAGTCAGATGTGCGACTGCCTGCGCCAGCTGTGTACCCAGGAGCAGATCAAGGAGCTGTCCAAACTGCTGGACCTGGGGGAGCAGTCCTTTGACAGCTTCTCCCTGGACTTCTACTCCCCCCTGCCCTGGAAGGGGGAATCCCTGCCCCCCAGGGAGAATATGGAATTCATCTATGAGGTCTGCCTCAACTACGCCCAGAAATTCGGCAAGTTCTACTTCCGCAACCTGTTTCTCACCGGGGCCCCCGGGCTGGGCAAAACCTTCCTGTCGGCCTGCATCGCCCGCACCGTGTCGGAGCGGGGCTTTTCGGTGGTGTACGACACGGCGGTAAACATTTTCGCCCGGTTTGAGGAGCAGAAGTTCGCCCGGGACCGGCTGGAGGCCGGGGAGGCCAAGGATGAGACCCGCCGCTACCTGGGCTGCGACCTGCTGATCCTGGACGATCTGGGCAGCGAACTCACCACCCCCTTCGTCCAGTCCGCCCTGTATACCCTGGTCAATTCCCGGCTGACGGCGGACAGGCAGACGGTGATCTCCTCCAACCTGTCCATGGACCAGCTCCGCCAGCGGTACACCCCTCAGATCGCCTCCCGGCTGGAGGGGGAATACCGGGTCCTCCCCTTCTACGGCGAGGACATCCGCCTGCTGCGGAAGGGACAGCTGTAAACAAAACGGGGCCTGCGTGGATATCCACGCAAGCCCCGTTTTTACGCTCATTTTGCCGGCAGCAGCGTCCGGACAGCCCGGCCCAGCAGAATACCGTCCAGCACCGCCAGACCGCCCTGAACCATTTCGGGCGTCTCAAGAAACAGCTGACCCAGGCTACCCGCACCCACCAGGGAGACGCTCCACCCCGGGAATACCCAGGGCGCCAGCACCAAGAACAGCACCAGATCCACCGCCGCCCAGGCTCTGTGCTCCGGCCGGTTGGTGCACGCACCAACTAGTGCCCCCGCCGCTACCAGAAGCAGGGGATACGCCATTCTTGCGTACATCATCAAATAGAGGGGGGAATGCATGTCCTCGCTGCCCCAGGTCAGAAACCAGAAAATTCCGACTAAAAACGCAACAATACCATAAAAAAGAATTGATTTCTTGAACACTGTTTGCCACTCCCCCTTATACCCTAGGCCTAGGTTATTAAATCTGGCTCTTACTTTGCAACAACCGCACCAACTATCACCTGACAAGTTTCACCATTATAGATACCTGAATCTTCGTTTACTACTGTTGCTTCAAAAGTAGCTCCCACTTTAT
>DWXF01000063.1 GCA_019119335.1 Candidatus Flavonifractor merdavium | reverse complement strand
GGGCTACTCCAGGGAATGGTATGCCGCCCGCGATGTATATCAGCTCGTGGAGGAGGGCTATACAGACCACTGTGTTTCCGATTATGTGCTTCAGACCAAGCAAAAGCACACTGTTTTGCAGAAGGTTGTGCCTGGGAACGGAATTCCCGGCTACAACCAGATTGTGTCCGCCATTCCTACTTTTGACGACAGAGGGAATATTCTTTTCATTATTGGGGTGGTGCAGAGCATTGATCATTTTAATCGCCGGTATCAGGACGCTGTGATCAACGATATTCAGGGTCAGGTATTCCTGAACCAGAACCGCCAGCAGGACTATGCCGTACGTATGATCGCCCACAGTCCGGAGATGAAAGCCCTGCTGGATACGGCCAAAGAGGTCTCGGAGGTGGACTCCAGCATCCTGATTACGGGGGAGTCGGGCGTGGGTAAAAACGCGCTGGCCTCGTATATCCACCGCTGCAGCCCCCGCCGTGGGCGAGAGCTGGTGGAGATCAACTGTGCCGCTCTGCCGGAGCATCTGCTGGAGGCGGAGCTGTTCGGCTATGAGAAAGGGGCCTTTACCGGGGCGCTGGATTCCGGGAAACGGGGTATTTTTGAGGAAGCCCATGGCGGCACGCTCTTTTTGGATGAAATCAATTCCCTGCCGCTCAATCTCCAGGGCAAGCTGCTGCGGGTGATTGAAACGGGCAAGATGCGCAGAGTTGGTTCCAATCGGGATATTTATGTGGACTTCCGGCTGATCACAGCCACCAATACAGATTTGCAGCAGCAGATCGGGGAGCAGCGCTTTCGCGCCGATCTCTACTACCGCCTGAATGTGATTCCGCTGGAGGTTCCGGCGCTGCGCAGCCGCAAGGCCGACATCATCCCCCTCTGTCTGCATTTTTTGAAGCAGTACTGCCAAAAATATGACCGGGTGAAGGTGCTTTCCGACCGGGTTTTTGAGCAAATGCTGAGCTATGATTGGCCGGGCAACGTAAGGGAGCTGCGCAACTGTGTGGAGCGGATTGTGGTGACCAGCAGCCGGACGGTTATGGAAATCAGAGAACTTCCGTCCTCCTTTTTTGGACAGTTTGGCAGCACCTTTTCCATGGAACCCTCCGGCAGCGCCGACTTACCCATTCTGATCCAGCCAAACGAGCTGATTCCAGACATGGAGGAGGAATCGTTTTCCCTTCAATCCTATCTGGAACAGTGTGAAAAAAGCATTTTGGAAAAGATTTTAAAAAAATATAAGAGCACCTATAAGGCCGCGGAAATTTTGAAGATCAGTCAGCCTTCTGTGGTGCGGCGAAAGTCAAAATATCATATTGACTATTAAGCTGACAACTGATTCAGTTGTGAATCTATTTTCAGATATGGCCATGAATTGCCCCTTCCATACCGATTCAGAAACGAATTGGTATGGAAGAGGCAAAAATTTTTCCCGTCTCTTTTTTTGCTGGAGTTCCAAGGGCTGACGGCTATACTCCGCCGGAAACGCAGTAGTTGGCGTGGATCTTGCAATTTATTGGGGCAGGTTTGGCCAAACCAACAACACGGCAGATTGACAGAGGAGGAGAATTATGATCGGTATTATTGGTTTGCTGGCGGCAATTGCCATCATGATCATTGGCGCCTGCAAAGGCCTGGCGGCCCTGCCGCTATCCCTGCTGGCGGCGCTTGTGGTAATTCTGTCCAACGGTATGCCTGTGTGGGAATCTTACGCGAGCTACTATATGGGCGGATATGCGGGCACTTACAGCAGTTATCTCCTGATTTTCATTTTCTCTGCGCTTTATGCAAAATTTATGGATTCCTTTGGCTGTGCCACCGCCGTCGGCTACAAGCTGATCGACTGGTTTGGGAAGAAGAACGTCATATTGGTTTCAGTGCTGATTACGTCCGTGCTGACTTACGGCGGCGTGAGCCTGTTTGTCTGCATTTTTGTGGTTGGTCCCATTATGTTCCTGCTGTTTAAGGAAGCTAATCTGCCCCGCCATCTGACGGTGGCCTGTCTGGTCATCGGTTCCTCCACCTATACGATGACCTCCCTCCCCGGAACTCCCGCGCTGACCAATATTATCCCTACCCAGTTTCTGGGCACCAAAATGACGGCCGCTCCCGTCCTGGGCATCCTCTGTTCCATTGCGATGTTTGTCATGTGCATGGTCTATGCCCGGCTTCAGGAGAAAAAGGCGATTGCCGCCGGCGAGGGCTGGACCTATCCCGCCCACATGAATACGGGCGCCTACGAGATCGCCGACCGCAGCACGCTCCCCGCCGCCTGGAAGTCTTTCCTGCCCATGATTGTGCTCATCCTGTTTATCATCATCGGCGGACGCTTCATTTCCGATTCCGCGCTGCTTACCGTGGCCGCCATGCTGTCCGGCACGATTTTGGTGGTGCTTTTCAATCTGGACCGCCTGAAGGGCAAAAGCATCAAGCAGCTGCTGGGTGTGGGACTGAACGACGGTATTTCCGCCATCGGCGGTCTGGCGGCGGTGGTTTCTTTTGGCACCGTGGTGCAGAATTCCGCCGCGTTCCAGGTGGTGGTTGATTGGGTGCTGAGCATCAAAATGCACCCCTATCTGGAGGGTATTTTTTCTACCGCCGTCATCTCCGGTATTACGGGCTCCTCCTCCGGCGGACTGCGGCTGACGCTGCAGATTTTGGGCGAGAACTTCATCGCCTCCGGCTGCGATTTGGAAGTGCTCCACCGCCTGATCTCGGTTGCCGCCGGCAGCCTGGACACGCTGCCCCATGCCGCCGGCCTGTTCCTGGTTCTGTCCTATCTGGGGCTGAGCCACAAGGAGGGCTACAAACATGTATTTTGGACCTCGGTAGCCATTCCGGCCATTACCGTTCTGGTAGCTGCCGGCGCTTGTATCCTGTTGGGCATCTGATTGACTGAAACAAAAGGGAAAGGAGCTTTTTTATGCTGAATCGTATTGCTATTATGGGTGCCGGCTCTCTGGGCACGATTTTGGGGGCCTTTATTGCCCAGAACCGTCAGGTGGATCTGATCGACGCCAACAAGGCCCATGTGGACGCGCTCAATGCCAATGGAGCGAAGGTGATCGGCGGCGCTGAGCTGACCGTGCCGGTCCATGCCCTTACCCCGGATGAAATGGAAGGCACCTATGATCTGTTCATCTATATGGCCAAGCAGACCTACAATGACGTCTGCATTCCGCAGATGCAGAAGCATGCCACGCCGGAGACCATTTTCTGTACCTGCCAGAACGGCCTGCCGGAAACCGCGCTTGTGGATGCCTTCGGAGCCGAGCGGGTCATGGGCAGCCCGGTGGGGTGGGGCGCCACCTTTATCGGTCCCGGCGTGTCGCAGCTTACCTCCCCTATTGCAACCTGCTCCTCCACGCTGGGCACGGTGACAGGCGCGCTTACACCCGAGCTGGAAGAGGTCAAGCAGATTCTGGAGTACATGTGCCCCATCACCATCTCCACAAACCTCATGGGTCTGAGATGGTGCAAGGTGCTGATGAATGCCACCTTCAGCGGCATGTCCACAGTCATCGGCGATACCTTCGGAGCTGTTATGGACGATCCGCTGGGCCTGACCGCCGTGGCCTATATTGGCCGGGAGTGCATTCAGGCCACCGCGGCGGCGGGGATTCAGATGGAGCCCTTCCATGGGGCCGGCGTACAGGTGGATTTTACCGACGCCTTCCAATTTTCCGATGCCGCGGGAATGGAGCGGACCAAGGAGATCTGCCGCAAGCTGTGGGGTCCCCACCGGGCGCTGCTGGCCAGTATGCTCCAGGACCTGCGTAACGGCCGCCGGTGCGAAATCGACTTCATCAATGGCGCCGCCTGCCAGCTGGGCCGGAAGGTGGGCGTCCCCACTCCGGTCAACGATATGGTGGTGGACGTGGTCAAGAAAATCGAAAACGGAACGCTCCCGCTGGAGCATGGGAATATCCGTTTCTTTGAATTTTTAAAGGAACTGTCATGATGGAACTGGAAACGCTTTGCCGCCAAAAAACCATCTCCATGGATGCCGCGCTGGCGCTGATCCGTGACGGAGACCAGGTGGCCCTGGGCTTTTGTGGCAACGAGCCCTTTGGCTTTGCCGCCGCGCTGGCTGGTTTAAAGGGGCGGGTCAGAAATGTCACGGTGTTTTCCGGCCTGACCCTGGGGCGGTATGAATACCTCAATGACCCGGCCTTCCGGGGCGTGGTGGATGTGGTCTCGCCGTTTCACAGCGCCTCTACCAGAAGCGGACAGGAGTCCGGCCTGTGCAGCTATTTTCCGGGCGATCTGCACAATCTGCCCCGGCGCTGGGTGGAGGAAAATCCGGTGCGCATTTTCTGTTGCGCCGCCACGCCCATGGACCGGCACGGCTACTTTCGCCTGCCGCTGGCGCGCATTGTGGAGCAGACCTTTCTGGAGCAGGCGGACATTATTATCCTGGAAGTCAATCCCAATCTTCCGGTGGTGTTCGGGGACACAGCGCTGCATATCTCCCAGGTGGATTACCTGCTGAACGGCTCCACCCCGCCGCCAGTGCTTCCACGGGCCCGGACGGGAGCGGCGGAGGCGGCCATTGGCACATATGTGGCCTCTCTGGTACATGACGGCGACACCATCCAGCTGGGGATTGGCGGTATTCCGGACGCGGTGGCCCAAAGCTTCAGCGGAAAAAAGGATTTGGGTATCCACACGGAAATGATCACCAGCTCCATGGCGGACCTGGTCCGGGAGGGCATTGTCACAGGCCGGAAGAAAAGCCTGTTTCCGGGCAAAATTGTAGGTTCGTTTATTTTGGGTGACGAAAGCCTTTACCGGTTTGTGGACCAAAATCCCGGCGTGCTTCTGTTTGACGCGTCTTACGTCACTTGTCCCTCCGTGGTGGCGCGGAATGAGAACATGGTGTCGATCAACACCGCTCTGGCGGTGGATTTGACCGGTCAGGTGGCCTCTGAATCGGTAGGGAGCAGACAATATAGCGGCAGCGGGGGCCAGAGCGATACCGCCGCCGGCGCGATCCACGCCAGAAACGGCCGCTCCATCATTGCCCTTCGTTCCACCACTGCAAAGGGCACGATTTCCACTATTTCCGCCGCTCTGGCGCCCGGTACCATCGTAACGCTTTCCCGTAATACCGTGGATTATATCATTACAGAATACGGAATTGCCCAGATGCGGGGCAGAACCATTCCCCAGCGTGCGCGGAGCCTGATTGCCATTGCTCACCCAGATCACAGGGAGACCCTGGAAAGGGAAGCCCGTCAATATGGAATTCTGTGACTATGTGAAGGGAGAAATTAGTATGAGTAATCTGAATCAAAAAGTCATCATTACCGCCGCCCTCACCGGTGCGATTACGCCCTCCGGCTACAATATTCCGGAAACGCCCGAGCAGATTGCCGAGGCGGCCTATGAATGCTGGAAACTGGGGGCAGCTGTTGTCCATCTCCATATGCGGGACGAAAAGGGAATCGGCACGATGGACGCCGCCCGTTTCCGCAAGACGGTGGATCTGCTCCGCGCTCATAAGGACTGTGACGTGGTGATCAACTGCACCTCCTCCGGCGCGGTCAGTCCCACCGACGAGGAGCGCATGGCCCATATGCGTACCATTGATGAGATCGAGATGGGCTCCTATGACGCCGGTACCTTCAACTGGATGCCCAACCTGGTGTTTATGAACAGTCCCCAGTTCCTGGAGAAGTTGGGCGAAGTGTACATCGAGCGGGGCATCAAGCCGGAAATTGAAATTTTTGACGCGGGCATGCTGGGCATTACCGAGTACTATGTGAAAAAGGGCAAGCTCCCCACCCCCTGTCATTATCAGTTTGTGCTGGGCGTGCTGGGCGGTATGCCTGCCACGGTGGAGAATCTGCTCTATCTGAAAAACCACATTCCCGCCGGCTCCACCTGGTCCGCCTTTGGCGTGGGCCCCGCTCATCTGCCCATTCTGTACGCCACGCTGGCTCTGGGCGGCCATATCCGCGTAGGCCTGGAGGACAATGTGGTTTACGGCTATGACAAAAACGGCGAAAAGATCATGGCAACCAATCAGATGCTGGTCGCCCGGGCGGTCGAGGCCGTGCGCACCTTTGGCAAGGAACCCGCCACCCCCGCGGAAGCCAGGGAAATCCTGGGCATCAAGCCTTTGGTGCGGTAACCGTTGGACCGTGGACCGCCTGCGGCGTTTGCAGGCGGTCCACGGTCTGCACAAGCGGGAATATGACCGGAAAATCCCACTTCAGGAAGGATGGTTGCTATGAGATTTTCCCATCAGGTGGTTGTAATCACCGGAGCCGCCCGGGGGATTGGGTTTGCCACGGCGCAGCTGTTTGCCGCGGAAGGCGCCAGGGTAGTGCTGGCCGACCGCAGCGACGACTGTGCCGCCGCGGGTGAAACGCTGTTGGCTCAGGGGTATTCCGACATACTGGCGGTGCGGTGCGATGTAGCGGTGCGGAAGGATGTGGAGGCGCTGTTCCATAAAATCGCATCCGTTTTTGGCGAGGTGGATATCCTGGTCAACAACGCCGGAATCACCCGGGACGCGCTGTTTCACAAACTCACCGAGGAACAGTGGGATAGCGTGATGGATGTCAATCTCAAGTCCATGCTGTTTACCACCCAGGCGGCTCTGGGGCACATGCTGAAAAAGGGGAAAGGGGCCATCGTAAACCTTGCTTCGGTTTCCGGACAGATGGGCAATGTGGGGCAGAGCAATTACGCCTCGTCCAAGGCGGGGGTGGAGGCTCTGACCAGGACTTTGTGCCTGGAATATGCCGCCAAGGGAATTCGGATCAACGCGGTGGCGCCTGGGTTTACCTATTCAGAAATGACCAAAGCCATCCCGGAAACGGTGGTGGAGGCCATGCTCAAAAAGATCCCCATGAGACGTGGAGCGGAACCCCAGGAGATTGCCCGGGCTATTCTGTTTCTCGCCTCGGAGGACGCGTCGTTTATCAACGGACAGACGCTTTCCGTCAACGGAGGAATGTTTTTTTCCTGAGCCAGCTATCAATCCGGAAGGAGACGATGATATGAATGTCAGACCTGTTTATCTGGTAGCGTATGGGCGCAGTCCTTACTGCAAGGCGTTTAAGGGCGGGCTGTCCAAGATTCATCCTGTTCAGTTCGGCGGTCAGACTCTGGCGGGTGTGCTCCAGCGCATCCCTCAGCTGAAGCCGGAGGATATTGACGATGTGGTGGTAGGCTGCGCCATGCCCAAGGGTGTGCAGGACTATAACATTGCCCGGCTGGTGGCGCAGCGGGCCGGCCTGCCGGATCGGGTTCCGGCCATGACCATAAACCGTTTCTGCTCCTCCGGCCTTCAGACCGTGGCCACTGCCGCCAACACCATCGCCTGCGGACAGGCGGAGGTCATTGTGGCGGGCGGCGTGGAGAGCATGTCCATGGTTCCGATGGCCACAGACCCCAATATCGTGGAACCCTATCTGCTCAAACACGCGCCGGACAACTATATCAGTATGGGTATGACGGCGGAGCATGTGGCGGCGGAGTATCATATTTCGCGGGAAGATATGGAGCGCATGGCCTGCGAAAGCCACAGAAAAGCGGCGCAGGCCCAGGCGGCGGGGTGGTTTGAGGATCAGATCATCCCCGTGGACGGGCTGGATGGGCAAGGCAATCCGGTGGTGCTGACGGCCGACGAGGGGATTCGCCCCGGAACCTCCATGGAGAGCCTGGCCCAGCTGAAGCCGTGTTTTAAGGAAGACGGAGTGGTTACGGCAGGCACCTCTTCTCAGATGACCGACGGCGCGGGGTTCGTGGTACTTGTGTCGGAGGAAAAACTCCAGGCGCTGGGGGTAACGCCGCTGGCAAAGTTTGTAGGCTTTGCCGTGGATGGAGTACCTGCCAGGATTATGGGAATCGGCCCCATCAAGGCCATTCCCAAGGCGCTGAAGCTGGCCGGATTGCAGCTGAGCGACATGGATGATATTGAGCTGAACGAGGCCTTCGCGTCTCAGGCGCTGGCCTGTGTGCGGACGCTGGGGATCCCGGAGGATAAACTCAATCCGGAGGGAGGAGCGATGGCGTTGGGGCATCCTCTGGGCGCTTCGGGAGCCATGTTGCTGTGCAAAGCCATCTCGCATATGCGCCGCTGCGGCGGGCGTTATTTCATGGTCACCATGTGTATTGGCGGCGGCCAGGGCGCCGCGGGGATCTTTGAGTTCTGCGGAAACGTGTAAAGAAACGGACTTTCCGTCTTTTGCCAGAGGCGGGAAGTCCGTTTCTTTTTGCCAAAATAAGTTGTAAACTTTTCCAAAAAACTGCCGATAATAATAATATAAGGAACCATTCATGCGCAAATGGGTGCAGGATGTCCGGGGAAGCCGGTGAATGCTCGGTACGCAATCGGGAAAGGAGGACGCCACAGTGGATTTCGTGTCAATTCAAAACCTGAACGGCTACATCAAAAATCTGAAGCTCCAGAGCCAATGGTCGCTGAAGCAGCAGACGGGGCAATACAATGCCAAGGGTGCCACGCTGGAGGATTGGCTGGGCGATTCCCGGCTCCAGGCGGAGGAAACCGCTCAGGGGGACCGCGGAGACGATACCCTGCGCAAGATCCATCAGAAGCTGGACGCGGGCGGCAAGCTGACCCAGAAGGAGCGGGACTATCTGCAGGAGCATGACCCGGAGGCCTATCGGGAGCTGGTGAACCAGGAGCGGGAGCAGAAGGCCTATGAGCAGGCGCTGCGCCGTTGCAAGACTCAGGAGGAGGCCCGGCAGCTGCAGATGGGCCGGGTCAATGCCTCCCTCACCCGTGTGCGGGCCGTGGAGCACGACCCCCATATCCCGCTCTCCAAAAAGCTGGAGATCGCCATGGCGGAGAAACAGCGGGTGGACCGGGTGGCCGAGAGTACCCGGGAATTTGTAGCCAGCGGGGAATTTGCCGGACTGCCCACCCGGTCCGAGGAGCTCCAGGCCAACGAGGACGCGATAGACGTCCATGCTGCCGCGCCGGAGGAGCCCGACCGGGCGGAGCCGGAGCGCGGCGGCCCGGAGGCAGAGGACACCGCGCCGGCGCCGGAGACTCCGGAGGAGCGGAAGGTCCGCAGAGCCCGGGCCCGGGCCGCCTACGCCTCCGCCCAGGCTCCGGCTCAGCCCGCCACGGACACGGTGGACACCCGGGCGTAACCTTGGCCGCCGGACCCAATCCGCAGACAGAAGGGAGCCCCAAATTTGGAATTTGAATACGTTGACCTGGCCGATTGGGCCAGACAGGAACACTATCATCACTATCTTTCTCAAGTTCCCTGTACTTACAGCATGACCACCAGGCTGGACATTACGCCTATCCTGCAGGCAGGGCATAGCCTCTATCCCGCCATGCTCCACTGCATCTCCAAAACGGTCCATATGCACGCGGAATTCCGGATGGAGCTTGACGCCGACGGGCGGCTGGGCTATTACAAGCGGCTCCATCCCTGCTATACCGTGTTCCATAAGGATACGGAAACCTTCTCCAACCTCTGGACGGAATATGCGGAGGATTACGCCGAATTCTGCCAGAGGTACCGGCAGGATCTGGAGCGCTACGGCGGCGTCAAGGCCATGCAGGCCAAGCCGGACACCCCGGCCAACACCTTCCCGGTCTCCATGGTGCCGTGGGAAAGCTTTGACGGCTTCAATCTCAATTTGCAGAAGGGATACCACTATCTGCTCCCCATTTTCACCATGGGGAAGTATACAAGGATAGGGGAGCGGTACGAGCTGCCCCTTTCCATACAGGTCCATCACGCCGTCTGCGATGGGTTCCATGTCTGCCGGTTCCTGTCCGATCTGAGAGCCGTGATAGCGGATTTTCCCGGGAAATGAAGCCGGCTTCGGGCGGAAAGACAATTCCTGGTTCAGAGCTGTGGGAAAGAAAGAGAAAACGGGGCTGGTACCGCGACGCGGTACCAGCCCCGTTCTGTCATCCGACTTCCTGTACGGTCCGCTTGAGCTGCACAAGCAGCAGCACCAGACTGACGCCCAGCAGGATGTGACCGATTCCGGCCATGCCGGAGATGGCCGCGCTCATGCCGGAGGAAAGCGCGGTCCCCAGTACCTGGGTTACGCCCCGTATGACCAGCATCACAGCGGTCAGATTCAGCCCCACATGATAGAAGGCCAGAATCCGTCCGGTCCTGGGACCGGTAAAGGAGAAGCTTTTCTCCAGCACCAGCAGCAGCAGGAAAAACACCATACCCAGCAGAAAATAATGGGTATGTACCACGGACAGGGTGGTTTTGGCGGTAAAACCATTGAATTTGGTAAATTCCCGATAAAACACCCCGCCCACCATGGCGAGAATGGCGTACACCAAGGCTGTATTCATGTAGCGTTTCATATTCCCTCTCCTTTACTTGCATTCCTTCTTCATCGCGGTATATCCGATCAGCACCGTCCACACATAGGCGCAGGTTTTGGGGATCATCAGCATCCCGATCAGAGGGATGGCATCCGCCCACAGCACCACCGGGATATAAAAGCCGAAGCTGAGCACAATGGTCAACCACATCCAGCGAAACGCCCGGTCGTCGTGCTCCCTTGCGCTGCGGTAGAACAGCACGATCACCAGCAGACCCAGCAGGGCGAAGGGGATGTTGCGCCAGATGCCCCAGGAGAGGGGCGCGTCTGGGCTGAGCCACTGGTTCTGCGGCATCATGCACAGGAAAATTCTCAGGCCGGCCAGAAGAAACACCATGGCGGTCAGGCCGCCCTGGCCCTTGACCCGGTATCGCTGCCGCCACACATAGTAGAGCAGCACGTAGAAAATCGTCATGGTGACCGAGGTGATCCACTTCCCCAGCCCCAGGGGGACGGCGTAGTGCTCCAGACCCGTGGTACACAGGGCGTACGCCCGGGGGATCAGGTGGAACGCGTCGCCCGCGCCCAGCACCACCGCCATAAAGCCGAACAGCCGGAACTGGGAATTCCCTCTGCTGCCCCGGATCATCAGAATGCCGATGGTAATGACTGAGATCAGATAGACGGCGTCAAACAGCGTTTCCATGATTGCCTGCATGGTTTACTCTCCTTTTTGCGCAAAGTTGTTTTGAGCGGCCCCGGCAAGGGCCGCCTTGCCGTAGTTGCGGCCAAACAGCAGCCCGGCCAGCAAAAGCGCCCCGCCCAGGCCGGTATAGAAAACGGCGATGAACCCCTCCGGCGCAAGGCCGCTGACCCGCAGGCCAATGCCGCCGGTCATCATGACCGGCATGATGAGAAAAGCCTTTCCGTCAAAAAATTTCAGGAAAAAGTGCCGCTCCTCCGAATAGGCACTGATCCTGGCAGTGTGCTTTTTTACCAGCTTCCCAAAAATAAACCGTTGAAACACAGCGAAAACCAGCGCGGACAGCAGGCCATTCAGCACCGTCAGATGGGCTGGATAGGCCAGCAGGCCGATGCGGAGAATATTGAACCCCGCCGCGCTCCACACCAGGCAGGCCAGAAGCAGCAGGGTATTGCGTTTTACGTGCATGGTCAGCCTCCTTTGAATGAACAATGTTCAGTTTCTGGGATATAAAATTCCCACAATTTCGTGGGAATTTTAATAGAGGGCTCTGCGGACGAGCTCCAGCACCGCTGAAGGATCATAATCCTGCCGCAGCAGCGCGGACAGCATCAGAGAAAAGAGCAGGTCCGCGCATTTCTCCGCCGTAAACTGTTCGGTGAAGGCGTCCGGACGGACCTTGGCGTCCCGCTGCAGGACGGTGCGCAGTCCGTCCAAAATGTGCCGCCAGGTCTGCTGCATCCGCCGTTTCCCGTCAGACTTGTCTTCTCCCATAAAGCCCAGGGAGTGGAGGGTAAAAAAGCCGGGATACTGCTGGCCGCCGTATTCCATCCGGCTGTACAGCCAGGTGATGCAGGTCTGGGTGTCCTGGAACACGGCGTCATCCTCCGGCCGGTGAAAAATCTCGCACCAGACGCTTTCCACCGCCGCGCCGACCAGAGCGGCCTTGGAGTCAAAGTAATTGTAAATGGAGCCAACCGATACCCCGCAGGCCGCCGCCACCGAGCGGATGCTGACCGCGGACCAGCCCTTTTGCCGGATCAGCTCCCGGCTGGCCTCCAGGATCTCCTCTTTGGATGTGACAAGGGCATTCATCCGATCACCTCAACATGAACATTGTTCATTATAAGGCTTTGCAGCCCTTTGTCAAGCATTTTTTTCTGGGGGCTGAAAAAGCGCGGTGATCCGCTCCAGACCTGTCCCAAGCCCCTCAAAGCCCGCGCAGCGGCTGGAACGGGTGTTGACAGCGTGGTCCAGCAGGGGCTGCCCCTGGCTGGAGGGGTCCAGGCACAGGTCCAGCGCCAGCACATCCTCCCATGCCCGGTTGAGGAAGGCCACCTCCCGGCGGCCGTGGGTACGGGTAAGCACAACATCGCCAGCCTGCCGCAGATAAGCCTCTGCCTGCGCCTGGGAAAAGCCGGCGGCGGTGAGGCTGTCCAAAAGCCCATTCCGGAACAGACCGGGAAGGTCCGCCCACTGGAGGGGCGCAACGTCATAGCGCACGAAGGTATACCGGCTGTGGCAGTGGACGGCCAGCAGACAGCTGCGTCCCCGCAGGTGAATGCCATGCAGATCCCAGCAAAACCGCCGGTCCGGCTGTGTGCCGTAGGCCGGCGGCTTTGTTTTCAGAAATCGCTGGAGGGGAAAGGTGAGGCCCAGTTCCATCACGGCACCTCATGGGAGCGGGTGACCTGACTCTGGATGTTCCGGTAGAACTGGCGGGCATTTTCCAGGTCCCGCCCGTCCGGGTGGCCCTTGGCAATGCCGCCCACCAGCTTGAAGGGGCCGAAGGTATCGTAGCCTTTGCAGCTGAATTCCCCCAGCACCGGGCAGTCCTTCTCCCTGGCCAGCTCGGCAAGGGCCTTGGCGCCGGTGCCCTTGGCTCCGCCGTAGGTGTAGACGAAAAACACCGGCTTGCCCTGGGGCAGATACTGCCGGGCATACTCCACCACGGCCTTGTGCATTTCAAAGCCGTAGATGCCCGAGGCAAAGCCGACGCAGTCATATTCCTCCAGCCGGACAGCCTGACGGGCGGTTACGTCAATGAGAGCTGTCTCGCCCTCCTGGGCCATGGCCTCCAGCACGCTCCGGGTATTCCCGTGGTGGCGGGAGTAATAGCAGATGGCGGTTTTCATCAAAGCGCCCTCCTCAGTCCGCGTCCTCGTCCAGGGCTTCCACCAGAAAGCTCACCGGACGGAATCCGTCGTTGCAGGAGAGCATGGCGGACCTGGGGTTTTGCATCCAGCCGTCGTAAAAGTTCTCGCCGCCGTGGCTCAGGGCCAGCACAAAGGGGGAAAGGGTGTCCCAGGCGCTCTGACAAAAGCCCTCCGGCCGTTCCCAGCCGTTGGCGATAAAGCTCTGCCCCACCTCCATGCCGCAGGCATGGGAGATAGGGTTTTCGTACCGGGCCATCAGGTCCTCATATCGGGTGATGCGCATAACGGTGATTTTGCACTTTTTCATATGATAATACCCTCGCAATGGTCGATTTCATGCTGGATGATCTGGGCCGTCCAGCCGGTAAAGGTCTTCATCCGCTCCTGGAACTTCTCGTTCTGCCAGCGGACCTTGATGGACTTCCAGCGCCTGGCCGGGCGGATGCCGGTGAGGGAGAGACAGCCCTCCTCCGTGTCGTAGGGACCGGACTTTTTGATGATCTCCGGATTGAACATGACCATATACCCGCCCTCGTTGTCGAAGGCGATGATGCGCTTGTTTACGCCGATCATGTTGGCGGCCATGCCCACGCAGCCGTCCTTGTGGTGCTTCAGCGTTTCCAGCAGATCGGCGGCAACCGGAAGATCATCCGGCGTGGCGGGCTCTGCCTTCCGGGCCAGAAAGGCTTCGTCTTTGCAGATATCTTGTATCATAGTTGGTTCTCCTCGCTGCAGATGCGGGCCATCTGACCCGTGGCTCTTGCCGCCCCTATCATACTGTTCCGGCGGTGGGCTTGTCAACCGCATATCTCCGGACGGACCGGCGCCCGGGTGCGGCGATGAATTTGGAAGGGGAGGGGATGGTTTTTGCCGACAGCTTGCGCCGGGGTGGCGCAGATGCTATTATGGAACTGACAGTTCCGGCCGGGGCAGAGGCCTGGCCGGGCGGACGTGAGACGGGGAGGAGACCGCATGGAGCAGAAAGAGAGAGAGACGCGTCGGGAGAGCCTGGTGGCCGGACTGGTGGGGGCCTTTTTGGGGTCTCTGCTGGGCATGGCCTGCATCATTGTGGTGAGCCAGTTGGGCTATGTGGCCTCGCTCTGCGGGGTGGTCATGGCGGTGTGTACCCTGAAGGGCTACGAGCTGCTGGGGGGTGTCCTCAGCCGGAAGGGGGCGGCCGCCGCCGGAATCATTACCGTGGTGATGACCTATGTGGCCTATCAGATCGACTGCGCCATCCAGGTGGCCGTTGCCGCCGAGGTGGACGTTTTCCTGGTGTTCCGGAACATGGGGATGCTGCTGGAAGGGGGCTATCTGGACACCAGAGCCTACTGGGGCGGCCTGGCGCTCCTCTACCTCTTTACGCTGTTGGGGGCGGCCCCCCTGCTCATCGCCGCGCTCCGGGGCGGAACGGAGCCTGCGATACCGCCGGAGGCGGTCCGGGCCAAGGTGACGGAGGAGGCACCCTCTACCTGCCAGTACTACCCCGCCCATCCCACCTGGATGCGCACCCTGCGGCTGAGCGTCTTTCTCCCGCTGCTGGCGGTGGTGCTGGTGATCCTTCTGCCTCTGGCCCTGGCCGCCTCTGGTAACAGCAGTGCTCTGCCTGTCATCGCTTCCCTCATAGGCGGGCTGGTGGGTATGTTCAGTATGTGCGCTGCCGCTTTTGCCCTGGCCAGGCCCTGCGACGCGTTCCGCTGGATCTTCGTCCGGCGGGATGGGGTGCTCTGGCGGGTTCAGCTCAATATGCTGAATATGGTGGACACCTACCGCTTTACGGAGCAGCGCATCCGGATGAGCGACGTCCGGTGGGATAAGCTTACCCAGAGCGAGCAGGCCCAGGCCAAGGCCTCCATCGAGCGGGCCATCCGGGTGCTCTGCTCCGAGGGGGTGCTGCCGGGCAGCGCCCTGAGCCGGATCGTACAGTGCCTGCCGGAGACTCGCCTGGAGAGCGAGAACAAGTGGGCCTGGAAGATCTCCTACCAGACCCAGACGCTCAGCGTGCCGCCGGAGAGAGGGGCGCGCAGGGTTCTCCAGGTGGCCAAGGCCTATCCCGGATTTGCTCCGGCCGTTGGTGCGGAGCCCCCGACGGGGCCCGCCCCCGGCCGGTGGTGGTTCGGGGTTCTGGCCGTGCTGCTGATGATTCTGCTCACAGCCGGGGGATATATGCTGGGTGTGGTTCTGGAGGGAGGCGGAACAGCGGAAAGCGGCCAGCCGGCCCGGTGGACGGAGCCGGAGATCACCACCCAGTACCAGAGCCTGGGGGTTACCTTCCACCTGCCCGGCGCCCTTGTCTGGACGGAGGAGGGAAGCTTTGCCGATCCGGAGACCGGCATGGTCTATACCGTCACCGTGGAGTTGGGCGCTACCGAGGAGATGGCGGTGGACGCCCTGATCGCGCCCATCGGCGAGTACCGGCTCCGGCCCGACTTTGACGGCTTCTCCCTGGCCCATACCAACACAGACCAGGACCTGGTGGCGATGGCCACCCGGGACCGGCTGAGCTGCCTGCATAACCTTATCACCATCCGCTTCACCGACGGCAGCACGGTCCAGTCCGGCGTGGCCCTGGCCCAGGATCTTTTCAGCACCCTGGTCCGGGTGGAGGTGAGCGGCGGCAGCCAGGTGGATGAGGAAACCATGCAAAACACCATTTTGTACATTCTGGAGGGGATGGAGTTTACCGGCCCCACCAAGGAGAACTATCAGGAGATGTACCACCTGGGCCGGGAGGAGGGCTACACCCTGGTGGGTATCGCCCTGGTACCCACGCCCTATGAGGAGGATCCCTTCCTCCGGGTCCCCCTGCCCTATGGCGGAGCGGTGACCTATCTGGAGGACGGCGGAGTGCTGGCCCAGGCCCACGGTCTGCGGATACGGGCGCGGGCCTGCTGGTCCCCGGAAGGGCCCCAGGCCATCGTGGAGGAGGCGTGGGCCCAGGTCCAGGCGGAGAACCGGGAGCTGTATCAGGATGGGATTTTTGACTCCGAGTATGACGCGGAGACCGACATTGCCACCAAGCAGTTCTCCTTCTGGGAGGGAGACGAGGCCCGGCTCTCCTTCCTGGTGGCCCAGCCCATGCGGGATGAGGGGCGCTACCGCTTTATGGAGGTGACTTACATCCCAGAGGAGATGGACGACGATTACCCCGCCCTCATCCAGGAGTTCAGCCACGCCTCCGACCTGTTCCTGCCCGAGCTGGAGCCCTTCTGAGGGGCGCAGGACAGAACAGACAACACCCCATGAAATCTGTGGATTTCATGGGGTGTTGTTTTCGTTGCATCGGATTTCTGGCCGGGTACGCCGCAGCGGTCTGTACAGATTCTGCGCAGAAGCGGACAAATTTTTTGCAGCTGATTCACAACAGGGGAATTATCATTAAACTGGACATGACGCCTGCGGTATCTTTCACAAGGGGGGACTGGATGAAAAGGGGAGCTGCTGCGGCTGCCGCCGGCCTGGTGCTGAGCCTGCTGCCGCTTACGGGATGTGTAAGTGAGAATGTGCCATCCAGGGAGGAACTGTGGACAGCCGCCATGACCGACGCGGTATTCAGCGAGGATGGCGAGGTAACGGAGCTGGTCTGTCTGACCCGGCAGGACCCGCGGGTCATCTGGGACGAGACGGGGGAGCGGGTGCTGCTGGTCACCTGGCACAACTATGAAGAGCCGTGTGAGCCGGGCGATTCTCTGGCGCATCAGGACATCTGGGCCACCTCCCTGGGGGAGTTTGAGGACTGGTATCTGGAGAACGGAAGCGGTGTCACCGACTGGGAACTGCGTTTGGCACAGCTTCTGGGGATGCCCGATGACAGCGGCTGCACGATGTTTTCCGCTTTCTGGGTTTCACCGTCGGAGGTGATCCGCCCCGCCTATGTGACCGATGTGACCGCCCAAATGGAAAACGGGTACGACCAGATCACAGACCCGGCCTATCGCGCCTGGTTTGACGGGAACATCCTCTACTCTTATTTCGAGAGCGAATATCCCTGGACCAGGCTGGGCTACACCTATGACTGGAGCGGCGGGGATTCGCCGTATGGCCTTACCGAGTTTCTGGTTGCCGACGGAAGCCAGGCGGAGATAGCCTTTACTTACTCCACGGAGGACTTTGTGACCTGGCTGGATGCGCAGGCCTGATATCCACAACAGAAAGGAAAACGAGTATGGAGCAACACTGTGACAATCAGCGGGAGTGTCCCTGCACCTATGACTGCCCCCGGCATGGGAAATGCTGTGCCTGCGTGGCCCACCACCGGGATCACGGGGAAGGCGTCCCCGGCTGTTTCTTTTCCAAGAAAGCGGAGGCCACCTATGACCGCAGTATTGAGGCCCTGGCCCGGGATCACGGAATCATCCGGTAGGGAAGGGGCTTTGTTTCATAGGCCCGGGACAAATTGACCCTGCCAAGGCGCCGGAATGGAGGACTTGACATGAATATTGTAAAAACGAGCGAAGGAACGAAACGGACCCTTGCCCTGGAGGGGCGGTTGGATACCACCACAGCCCCACAGCTGGAGGCGGAGATAAAGGGCGCGCTGACCGGCGTGACCGAACTGGTGCTGGACTTTTCCCAGCTGGAGTATCTCTCCTCCGCCGGCCTGCGGGTGATTCTTGCAGCACAGAAGATCATGAACAAGCAGGGGACCATGGTTGTCCGTCACGTATGCGACACCATTCAGGAAGTGTTTGAGGTGACGGGCTTTTGTGACATCTTGACCATTGAATAAGGGGAAAAGTTATGTGGACGGGTAACCCAATCAAACGGAGGGATGTCATGTGATTACCCTGATATGTGCTGTGCTGCTGCTGGCGGCAGGATATGCTCTGTACGGAAAGCTGGTGGAGCGGGTGTTTCGCCCCGATGAGCGGCCCACTCCGGCCGTAGCCCATCCGGACGGGGTGGACTACATTCCGATGAAGAACTGGCGGATATTTCTCATCCAGCTGCTGAACATCGCCGGCACCGGCCCTATTTTCGGCGCTCTGCTGGGCGCTGTGTTTGGCCCCGTGGTCTTTTTGTGGATTGTGTTCGGCTCCATTCTGGGGGGAGCCGTCCACGACTACATGAGCGGCATGATCTCCCTGCGGATGGATGGAGCCTCCATTTCCGAGATCGTGGGCGAATACCTGGGGCCCGCCGCCAAGCAGGTGATGCGGGTGTTTTCCCTCATTCTGCTGGTGCTGCTGGGGGCGGTGTTTACCACCAGCCCCGCCGCCCTGATCGCCCGCCTGACCCCGGAGTGGATGAACACCGGCTTTTGGGTGGTGGTGATCCTGGCCTACTACCTGCTGGCCACGCTGCTGCCCATCGACAAGCTTATCGGAAGACTCTATCCCATCTTTGGCGCGGTGCTGCTGATGATGGCGGTGGGGATTATCGTGGGACTGGTGGCCGGAGACTACCAGCTGCCGGAGCTGACCCTGGCCAATCTGCACCCTGAGGGCCGCCCCATTTGGCCCTATATGTTCATTACCGTGGCCTGCGGAGCCATCTCCGGCTTCCACGGCACCCAGTCCCCCATGATGGCGCGCTGCCTTACCTCAGAGAAGGACGGACGGAAAATTTTCTACGGCGCCATGTTGTCCGAAAGCGTCATCGCCCTGGTATGGGCGGCGGCTGGAGTGGCCTTCTACGGCGCCACCGGAGGCCTGGAGGCCGCCCTGGCGGAGCTGGGCCAGTCCGGCGTGGTCTATGACATTTCGGTGTCCCTGCTGGGCGGTTTCGGCGGCGCGCTGGCCATCATCGGCGTGGTGGTCTGCCCGGTATCCTCCGGTGACACCGCCTTTCGCAGCGCCCGGCTCACCATCGCCGACTGGTTCCGCATCGACCAGGCCAGCCTGCCCAAGCGCCTGGCGGTGACCATCCCGCTGCTGGCGGCGGGGGCGGTGCTGACCCAGGTGGACTTCGACGTGGTCTGGCGCTACTTCTCCTGGAGCAACCAGACCCTGGCCATGATCACGCTGTGGGCGGCGGCCATGTACCTGGTGCGGAACGGGGCCAGACCGTGGCACTCCCTGCTGTGCGCCCTGCCCGCCGCCTTTATGTCCGGCGTGTCCTGTACTTATATTCTCATGGCGGAGGAGGGTTTCCGCCTGTCCCAGTCCATTGCCTATCCGGCTGGGATCGCCTTTGCGGCCGTCTGCGCGGCGGTGTACGGATATCACCTCAAAAAAGGGAAGCCGCGCCTATGAAGCGGGGGATTGCAATGAAACAAGACTATGGCATTGAGCGCAGGCTGGCCCAACGCGCGCCGGAGCTTCACAGCCGGTACCGGGACTGCGTGGTGATCTCCCAGCGGATGCTCAGCCGGTATGAAAACTACTTTCCCGACTTTACCGACCACACGGTGCTCCACACCCTGGATATCCTGGAGCTGTGCAATCAGCTTATCGGCGGTCAGATCGAGCGGCTGACGGAAGAGGAGCTCTATGTGCTGCTGATGGGAGCGCTGTTCCATGATGTGGGTATGGGGGTGTCTACGGCGGACTTTGAGCAGTTCCGGGTGGAGCTGGGCTTTCCGGAGCCGGAGGATGACGCCGCCCGGGCCTGGGCCGTGCGGGCCCATCACCAGGAGCTGTCCGGCCTGTATCTGAAGAAGTATTGGCGCATGCTGGACTTTCCCAACGAGGCCTATGCCAGGGCGGTGATCCAGGTCTGCCGGGGCCATCGGAAAACGGACCTGCTGGACGAGGTGGGCTATCCGCCTCAGTTTGAGGTGGAGCCGGGCAAGACGGTGAGTCTGCCCTATCTGGCGGCGCTGCTCTGTCTGGCGGACGAGCTGGACATCGCCGCCGGGCGCAATGTCAGCTTTTTGTATGACGTGGAGAACATGCCCAGCGCCAGGGACCGCCGGGAATTCCACAAGCATATGGCCATCCGCCGGGTGGAGCTGGAGCCGGACCGGGTGGTGGTCTATGCCTGGACGGAGGACCCGGAGATCCGGGCCGGGGTGGCGGAAGTGACCGACAAGCTGCGGGAAAAGCTGCTGATGTGCCGCCGTGTGGCGGCGGAGCGTTCCTCCTTTGTCATTGCCCAGGCGGATGTGGTGCTGCGTATGGAGAAGCCGGAGGAGGATGACGGATGAGGATACTGGAGCGGGCGTTTCACCTGACGGAGCGGGGAACCACCGTACGCCGGGAGCTGCTGGGGGCGCTGACCTCCTTTTTCTCGGTGGCGTACATCCTGTTTGTCACCCCCAGCTATCTCTCTCAGACCGGTATGGATTATACCGGTGTGCTGCTGGCCACCTGCCTTTCCTCCGCCCTGGCCTGTTTTCTCTCCGCCGCCCTTGACCTGCCCTTTATGCTGGCGCCGGGGGTGGGCCTCAACGCCTTTTTTACCTATACCCTCTGTCTCACCATGGGCTACACCTGGGCCCAGGCTCTGGGGGTGGTGAGCCTGTCCGGGCTGGCCTTTCTGCTCATCAGCCTGACCCCGCTGCGGGAGCAGATGATCTCCTGCATTCCGCCCAGCATGAAAAACGCCATCAGCGCCGGACTGGGATTGTTTATCGCCCTCATCGGGCTGTTGAATTCCGGCATCGTCCAGGCCCAGGACGGCGCGCTGCTGCTGGGGGCGGCGCCCCGGCCACCTTTCTGGCCATCCTGAGCCTGTTGATCACCGGCGTGCTCATGGCCTGGAAGGTGAAGGGCGCTATGCTCATCGGCATTGTGGTTACCACCCTTCTGGGCTTCCCCCTGGGGGTGACTCAGGCGCCGGAATCCATGACACTCTCCCTGTCTGCCCTGCGCCCGCTGCTGCTGTCCCCGGATTTCGGCGGGGTGCTGTCTCTGGGGGTACTGCCCCTGGTCACCGCCGTGGTCACCTTTACCATATGCCTGTGCTTCGATACCCTGGGGGCCCTGATCTGTATTGCCGGGGCGGGGAACCTGCTGGATGAAAAGGGCGGGCTGGGCCGGTACAGCCGGGGCATGACGGCGGTGGCCCTGTCCACCGCCGCCGCTCCGCTGCTGGGCGCGCCGCCCATCGGCATACCGGTGGAGGGCTCCACCGGCGTGGCGGACGGGGCCCGGACCGGGCTGTATACCGCCGCCACCGGGGTGCTGTTCCTGGCCGCCATCCTGCTGGCTCCCATTGCGGGGATCATCCCGGGGGCGGCCACCTCGCCCGCTCTGGTGCTCATCGGCATGCTGATGATCCACAACGCCACCAACATCTATTGGCATCAGGTGGAAATCGCCCTGCCCTGCTTTCTCACCATGATCATGATACCCTTTACCTATTCGGTGGCCGACGGCATCGGCGTGGGCTTCATCTCCTATACCGCCATCAGCCTGGTCAGCGGGAAGGGGAAGAAGATTCCTCCGGTCACCTACATACTGACCATCCTGTTTATCGCTATGTACGTCCTTTCGGCCATCTAGGAGGTGGAAGAGATGAAACGACTGGAGCAATTCTTCCGCCTCTCCCAGCGGGGCGCCACCCTGGCCGGAGAGTTTTGGGGCGGATGCACCACCTTCTGTTCCATGGCGTACCTGATCCTGGCCATTCCGGGCCTGCTCTCCGGGGCGGGCATGGACGTTCAAGCGGTCATGACGGCCACCTGTCTGATCGCCGCCGTGGGCAGCATCGCGTCCGGCCTGGCGTCCAATCTGCCCTTCGCCCTGGCCCCCGGCCTGGGCTTTACCACCCTGTTTACCCATACCCTCTGCCAGCGGTACGGCTGCACCTGGCAGCAGGCCCTGGCTCTGGTGCTGCTTTCCGGCGTTGTGTTTCTGGTTCTCGCCCTCAGCCCCCTGCGGGAACGGCTGAACGACGCCCTGCCCATGCCCTTCAAGTTTGCCCTGTCCGCCGGGGTGGGTCTCTTCCTCACCCTCTCGGGGCTGATCAACGCGGGGCTGATCACCGCCGACAACAACCTGGTGGACATGGGCGCGCTGGCTGCGCCGGAACCTCTGCTGGCGCTGCTGGGCATCTTTGTTACGGCGGTGCTGCTGATTAAAAAAGTCCCCGGGGCCCTTATATTGGGCATGGCGGTGACGGTGGTGCTGGGGATACCTCTGGGGGTGACCGTTCTGCCGCAAACGCTGACAGCGGTTCCGGAGCTGTCCCTGACCGCGCTGCAGCCGGATTTCACCGTCCTTTTCACGTTGGGGCCCATACCTCTGGTTTCCGCGCTGCTCTCTCTGGTCACTTCCCAGTATTTTGACGCTCTGGGCACCCTGCTGGGCGTGGCGGGAGACGCCAAGCTGACCGACGCCATCGGTGATCTGGCCGGACAGCGGGAGGCCATGCTCTGCTGCGGAGCCGCTACCTGTGCCGGCGCGCTGTTGGGGCTGAGTAACGTGACCGCTATGGCGGAATCCGCCACCGGTATCCGGGAGGGCGCCCGTACCGGACTTTCCGCCGTGGTAACCGGTCTGCTCTTTCTGTGTATGCTGCCCTTTGCGCCGCTGGCGGGGATGGTGACCGGCGCCGCCCTGGCGGCCCCGCTGGTCATGGTGGGGATGTCCATGATGAGCGGCATCACCCAGATCACCTGGAAGCATGTGGAGATTTCCCTGCCCAGCTTTCTGATGATCGTGGGGATGCCCTTTACCTGTTCCATCACCACCGGAGTCATGCTGGGGGTAGTGTCCTATGTGGTGGTAATGGTGTGCCGGAAACGGACCCATCTGGTGGCTCCGGCCCTTTATTTCCTGGCCGCCGTCTTTGTCCTGAATGCCGTGCTGGACGCGCTCTGACAGCCGTCACAGCGCACAAAAAGGGGTTGCGCAGAACGCCGTTCTGCGCAACCCCTTTTTAGTTTCTTCGATTATAGTATCAAGCGGAACCGAAACCAGCCGTTGCTCCGGTCAAACTGACAGGCAGCCCCGTTTTTCCGGCAGAATGTGCAGATGGACTGCACCCCCAGGCCGTGTCCCTCCCTTTGGGCCACCGGCAGCCCTTCGTTGTCAAAGAATACAGCGCCGGTGCATGGGTTGGAAAGCTCCAGTATAATGCTGGGAGTTCCAACCATCCTGCAATGAATGCTTCGCTGTTCCGGGGGCAGCGCCTGATTGGCGTGGATGGCGTTTTCCAGCGCGTTGGCCAGGACGATGGCCAGCTCCCCCTCGTTCACCGGGAGAGCGTGGGGGAGGGCAATCTTCGCCTCCACCTGGATGCCTTGATTTTTGGCCTGATCAAAGTAGGAGGAAAACACCGCGTCCAGCACCGGGGGGCGGCACCAGCGGACTTCCTTCTGCTCATCCAGCCGCTTTTGGGCGGCGTCCAGAAACTCCAGCGCGGACTTTTTATCTCCGCGCGACACCAGCTCCGCGACAGCCTGGAGCCGGTGACGCAGGTCGTGGCGTTCCGTGCGGATGGCATTTTCCGCTGCTTTCACCGCTTCCATGCGGCTCTGGAGCGCCGACAACTGCAATGTGGACATTTGGGCGTTGTGCCGGGCCGCCATCTCATTTTTAATGCTGGTAAAGAGAAATATTAAAATGGAATAAAACCCCAACATCAGCAGAGCGACTGCCGGTTTGAGGATGGTGCTGCTCCGATCGAAGCCTGCATATCCAGGGATCAGGTAGACGGCGATGATGTAGTAGGTTGCCATTGCCAGGCATATCAGCCACCAGCCCCGGTGCAGTTCCAACAGTATCTGGAAAAACAGGGGGCGAAGGAAGCGGAGCAGAAACCAGATGACCCCGGTGCTGAGGACAGCGTAGGATACTACCAGCACCCAGAAGCGGCCGCCAGACAGGTAGTAGATCAACCCCGTTCCGTGATGGATCAGCGTGCAGAACAGAACAACGGAGAGCTGCTGGAAGATCAGCCGCCATCCCCGGAATCGGCTGAGCGTGAAAAGGAGCAGTATCAGCGGGATATGGATGGTCACGGCATAGATCCAAAAGGCGGCATCCACATCGACTGCCCGGTGCAGGGCGGCCACCGCCGCCATCAGCAGGAGCGTGACGCTGGAGACGATGAAGAGGGTGCGCCGCCGGGAATATCGGCTGTCCATAAACAGAAACGCCATAATCATATATAACACCGTCAAATATTCCATGATAAACAGCTCTACCATGCGTTCTTTTCCTCCAGCCAGCAATCGCCCCAGGCTTTTTTGCACTGCGTTTCCGCTTGCCCTGTCACAGCACCAATCGGAACCGGAACCAGCCGTCGGTCCGGTCAAACTGGCAGGTAGCCCCATTTTTCCGGCAGAACGCGCAGATGGACTGTACCCCCAGGCCGTGTCCCTCCCTTTGGGCCACCGGCAGCCCTTCGTTGTCAAAGAATACAGCGCCGGTGCATGGGTTGGAAAGCTCCAGCATAATGCTGGGAGTTCCCACCATCTTGCAATGAATGCTTCGCAGTTCCGGAGGCAGCGCCAGATTGGCGTGGATGGCGTTTTCCAGCGCGTTGGCCAGGACGATAGCCAATTCGCCCTCGTCTGCCGGCAGCGTATCGGGCAGGGCAATTTTTGCCTCCACCTGGATACCTTGCCGCTGAGCCTGATCAAAGTAGGAGGCAAACACCGCGTCCAGCACCGGGGGGCGGCACCAGCTGATTGCCTTACGTTCATCCAGCCGTTTCCGGGCGGCGTCCAGAAAATCCAGGGCCGCCTCCCGGTCGCCCCGTGCCACCAATTCTGTAACAGCCTGGAGCTGATGGCGCAGGTCATGGCGCTGGATCCGGATGCCTTCTTCCACTTCCTTGACCCGCTGCAGCTTCTCCTTCAGGGCTGAGATCTGCACCATCAGCAGCACGGCGCTCTGCCGTTCCATCTGAATGCGGTACTGGGCCAGAAGGCTTTTGAATACGGCGATGTACACAAAGACCAGGGGAATGACCGCAGCGTAGACATAGATGCGTTGGGCCGTGTTATCCAGATAACTGCCCGGCCAGGCTGCCACAAGAATGAGATATCCGCAGAATACACAGGGAATGAGGGTGAGGACTCCCCAGCGGGCAGGTATCACCTGGATCAGCGTGCGGAAGGGCTGCCGCAGGAAACGCCATTCCAGATAGATGGCCGTCAAATAGAACGCGCACATCAGAAGAAGGTTTACGGTTCCGGAGAGGCCGAAGGAGTCCGTCAGCCAGCGGATCATGGAGGCGGACAGTGCGGACACCATAATCTGTGTGGTGTAGTTGAACACGGCCTGAGCTGGGGTATCGTTGGCGGCCCAGTAGGTGAATAATATGGCGGGAAGGGAGATGGTGAGGTAAAACAGGCGCAGCAGCAGCAGTTCCCCGCCGAGCCGCAGCAAAACCAGGCTGGAACAGGCGACCCAGAGGCAATAGACGATCAGAACACCCAGCAGCTTCCTGTACCCGAAGCGGAAGTCGGTCAGGCTTGCCATCATTCCTAATGTCATGATGGTGATAAGAAGGGCGCGGAAGAGGAGGAACATCATATCTGTCATTGTAAATTCTCCTTCCACAGCCTGCGGTGGATTTTCCGTTTCAACACCATTCCTCATTCCAACTGCCGTCACAGTTCCATGGCTTCCGTCAGCCAGTAATTTCCCCAGGCCTTCTTGAAGTCCGTTGCCGATGTCCGTGGCAGCGCCACGATCTGGCCGTCGTCCAGCATGGCTGACTGGCCGTTTACCCCGGTCACATGCTGGAAATTCAGCACAAAGCTGGCGCCGCACTGGCAGAAGCGCCGGTCAGCCAGCAGAGGCGCGGCTGCTTCCCGGAAAGAGACGCGAATGGTCTGAGAATCTATGGTGCCATCGGTGCAGTAATAGCGCATGCAGCGGCCCACCCGCTCCACATACCGGATGTGTTCCAGCAAAACACGCCGGGGGCCGTCCACCGTGGCTACCACAACGGCGCTGTTTCGCCGCCGATTCAGCTTTTCCACCGCCCCGTCCAGCACCTGGAAGAGCTTTCGCTCCTCCACCGGCTTGAGCAGATAAAAAAAGGCCCGGACGTCGTAGCTGTCGGCGGCGTAGTCGTTGGAGCTGGTGAGGTAGACGATCTCGCCGCCCTCGCCCAGCGCCCGCAGGCGCCGCCCGGTGTCGATCCCGCTCAGCTCAGGCATGAGGATGTCCAGCACATAGAGGTCAAAGCCCCCTGCGCACTCCGCCCGCGCCAGCAGCGCACCGCCGCTCCGGAAGGTTTCCGTCTGACCGTGCAGGCCGGGGCGGGACCGGAGATAGGTACGCAGCAGCGCCGCTGTCTGATTGAGGTGATTTTCTTCATCGTCACATATGGCGATCCGCAGCATAGCCAGCCTTCCTTCTGTAACAGAGTGCAAAGTTTACACAGATAGTATCAAGATCTGAGCCGCCGGCAGGCAACCCTGCCTTCCCCAAAACCGGGCGGCGGCGCTTGTGGTCCCCCGGCACTTTTTTTGTGCTGTTTATAGAATATTATACCATTTAACCTATAAATGCTCTACGGCTGGTGCAGAATTTGAGCCTGACTGTGCAAAATTTGCCTGCTAAGCATGGCCATATGCCTTGTTGAAGCTGAGGGATACCACGCTGTCTGAAAAATGGGAGCATACAAAAATGCCGAGACAATAAAAAAGCCATCCGCAAGCAGTATTTGCCTGCGGATGGCTTTTGTGTTTGCCTTTGTGCCTCATTCCTGCCGCAGGCGCTCCACTACGGAATAGCGCTGAGCGGCACGGCAGTTCAAAACCGGAATGAGGATGCCCAGCGCCCCGCCGGAGCTGGGCGTTTACCCTGGCCCGGAGTACAGCCAGAGAGAAGGGCTTGGTAATGTAGTCGTCCGCCCCGGTCTCCAGCCCGCTGCCGTCGGGGAGATTCACGTCCAGAATCAGCAGATCGAACCGGTCTTCCGCCAATGCTTCCAGGGCGCTGGCCAGGCTGGAACGGCAGACGACAGATGTCTCTGCCCCCGTCAGAGCCATGGCAATCCCCGCCCCAGAGTCTCATCGTCCTCCAAAAGAAAAATGTGTTTCATGTTTGATCCCCATGGTCTGCCGCTCCGATTCAGAGCGCAGGAATTTTGTGATTTCTTTATTGTACTACAAGTTCTGACTTTGCACCATGGGAATCGCTCACTCCGCCGCGATGTCCCGCCCTTTGAGATATCGCAGAGAGAGGAACGCAAATACCACAATATAGGCCAATGCCGGGAGGACAAAGACCGGCAGCTCCAGCTCCATCTGGGGGTTGTTGGCCCGCATTCCCAGGCACAGCAGGGAGTAGGGGAACATATACCCCCATCCTTGGGCGGTGAACATCAGCCCCAGAATGCCGCCCGCCAGGCCGAAGGCCACCGGCGGGGCAAAGGCACGGCTCACCAGACTGAAAAAGAGCTGCACCGCACAGACCGAGACGCCGCCCAGCGCCCCGCAGAGCAGCCACCCCGGCAGCTCCGGCGGCACCGGGCCGGAGATGCCCGCCAGCTTCCCGCTGAGGAGGAACAGCAGGCCGATGCACACCTGGGACAACAGGGACACCACGGCGGCCAGGATCAGCTTGGCCCCATACAGATCCCGAACCGGCACCGGCGCGGTGAGGAAGCTGTTCCAGTTATGGTCGGTGTGTTCCAACCGCCACTGCCAGGCGCAGAACACCCCCAGCAGAGCGGGCAGAAAGAACATGGAGGAAAATAAGGTGTGCTGGCTCCACAGGCTATACCAGGCATTGTCCAGCACCTCGATGTTCCCCAGGTAGTTCCCGGTGCCCAGAATGGCGGGGAAAACAGGCAGCAGCACAAAGGCCAGCCATACCGGAGAGCGGCGGCACTTTTGAATTTCCCCTTTCAGACAACGCAGCAGCATGTCTCACACCTCCTTCCGCACGAACAGGGTCCGGCCCGCCATGAAAAATACCGCCGCCCAAAGAAAGAGCAGGACAACATCGGTAGGCTGGGGCCACTGCCAGTGGAACCGGGTTACCCGGGTGACCGCGTTCCAGTCCATACCCACCAGGGACATAAGGCCGTAGTACCCCCAGGGCACGCACCGGATCAGGGCCGGAGGGAACAACATGGAGAGGATACCCAGGAAGCTTCCGGAGATGCCGCACACCAGGGCGGCGGCCTGGTTGGCAAAGCGCAGGGACAGTCCCTGCTGGAGGGAATAGACCATCATGGATACCGCCCAGGAGATTAGGGTAAACAGACCAAACCGGCCCCAGGGAATTTCTCCCTGAAAGCCCTGCATAATCCCCACCGCCAGGAACAGCCCCGAGCGGATGACCAGCAGGGCCGCCAGCACCAGAGCGCCCCAGCACAGCTTGGCGGCATAGAGTCTGCCCGGCGATACCATGGTCTCCAACAGCTTCCAGGTGCTGCCCTTGTGCTCCAGCTCGCAGCTGCGGCTGGCCAGGGTGGCCACGCTGAGGGGGAGAATAATGGCGTCCACCATGGCCAGATTGTAGAGCAGAAGCATCCAGCCCCACTTCAGATCCTCGGCGTCCTGCCGGGTGAAGAAGGCCCCCATCCAGATCAGCTCCACCGCCAGTACGGCGGCGCACACCAGAACAATTTTCCGGCGGCGGCATTTGTAACATTCCAGTCTCAGCAGTTTCACAGGCTCGCCGCCTTTCCGGTCAACTCCAGGAAGATGTCCTCCAGGCTCTTCTGCCGCTCCTCCAGCCGCATCACACCCAAGCGGTTGGCCGCCAGGAAACGGGTGAGCTGGGCGGTGAGTTCGTCGGAGAGGATGGGCAGGATCAGATAGTCCTCCTCTTCCTGGCAGGGCACCGACTTCTCTGCCAGCAGACTGCGGGCCACCGCATTGTTGGTGGTCCGAAGGGCCAGATGGTGGCGGCTGCGGCCGTGGAGCGCCTCCAGAGTGTCCTGAAATACCAGCTCACCCTCCCGGATGATGGCCACATGGTCGGCCATCTGGTCGATCTCGCTCAACAGGTGGCTGGACACCACCACCGTCATGCCGAACCGGCCGGGCAGGTCGCGGATCAGCTCCCGCATCTCCTGAATACCCGCCGGATCCAGGCCGTTGGTGGGCTCGTCCAGAATGAGCAGCTTGGGGTATCCCAGCAGGGCCGCCGCCAGCCCCAGCCGCTGCTTCATGCCCAGGGAGTAGTGGGCCGCCTTCTTGCCCCGCTGTCCGTCCAGCCGGACGATTTGCAGCACCTCCCGGATATTTCGCTCCGGCACGCCCCGGAGGGTCTGGACGATGCGCAGATTTTCCTCGGCGGTGAGATGGCCGTAGTAGCTGGGGCTTTCGATGAGGCTCCCCACCTGACGCAGCACCGACAGGCGGTTGACGCTGTCCATGCTCTTTCCCAGCACCCGGATGCTGCCCGCCGTGGGGCGCACCAGGCCCAGGATCATTTTCAGGGTGGTGGATTTTCCCGCTCCGTTGGGGCCCAGAAAGCCGTAAACGCTGCCCTCCGGCACATCCAGCTCCAGATGGGCTACCCGCAGGGCGCTGCCGTATTGCTTGCACAGATCGTGCGTCTCAATGATGTTCATGGCAAGACCTCCTTGTGCCCCTATCATAGCGGTTCTGCCTTACACGCCCATGAAGCCTGCCTTACGATTACCTTACTTCGTTTCCCGGGGCTGGACGGAGTGGAAAGAGCGGTTATAATGGAGATAGCCGAATACAAAGGAGGCCAGAGGTATGGCCTATCGCATTTTGATTGTAGATGACGAGCCCGCTCTCCAGCACATGGTGGGGGAGATCCTGACCCGGGCGGGCTACGAGACCGACGGGGCGCTGTCCTGCGCCCAGGCGCTGGAGCGGTTTCACGCCGCCGTCCCGGACGCGGTGCTGCTGGATGTGATGCTCCCCGACGGGGAGGGGTTCTCCCTCTTTGGAAGGCTTCGTGAAATCCGGGATATACCGGTGCTGTTCCTCTCCGCCCGGGATGAGGACGAGGCCCGGCTCAGGGGCCTGGGCCTGGGAGCGGACGACTATATCACCAAGCCCTTTCTGCCTCAGGAGCTGCTGCTCCGTCTGCGGGCGGTGCTGCGCCGGGTCTACCGGGAGGAAACCCACTCGGCACGGCTGGGAGAGACGGAGATCGACTGGGGGAAGGGGACGGTTCGCCGGGGCGGTCAGGAGAGCGCCCTTACCGCCAAGGAGTTCGCTCTGCTCCGCAAGCTGTGGGAGGCCCGGGGGAACATTGTTACCATTGACGCTCTATGCTCCGCCTTATGGGACGGGCCTCTGGTTGGCTACGAGAATACCCTCATGGTCCACATCCGCCGCCTGCGGGAGAAGGTGGAGGCGGACCCCTCCCATCCGCGGTTTCTGCTGACGGTGCGGGGGCTGGGCTACCGGCTCCAGCGGGAGGGTACCACATGAGGCTGCGGGGTTTATGGAAAGGGGCCATGCTGGTGGCGGCCTCTGCCCTTCTCATCGCCGTGGTGACCCTGGTGGGACTCATCGGCTTTGTCTACTACAACTCAAATGGCGGTCAGGACTGGAACACCCCCATGGAACAACTATCCAACGCTCTGGTCTGGGATGGTGCGGCCTATGTCTTTGCCGATGACGCGCTGCTGGAGGAGGACCGCTGGGCCATGCTGCTGGATCAGGAGGGGCAGGTGGTGTGGTCTCTCCGCAAGCCGGAGGACGTGCCGGAGCGGTACACACTCACCGATGTGGCCGCCTTCACCCGGTGGTATCTCGGCGGCTACCCGGTCCAGAGCTGGGTGCGGGAGGATGGGCTGCTGGTAGTTGGCTCTCCCAGGGGGAGCATATGGAAGCACGACATTGCCATGGACACCCAGGTGCTGCTCCAGACCCCCGCCTGGTTCCTGGCTCTTTTCCTGCTGGCCCTGGGCGGAGTGCTGAGCCTCGCATGGCTGGCGGTGGGCCGGTGGTTCCGGCAGGCCCAGCAGGTTCGGGACGCCGCCCGGTCCAACTGGATCAACGGCGTTTCCCACGACATCCGCACCCCTCTGTCGGTGGTCATGGGCTACGCCGCCCAGATGGAGGAGGCTCCGGACCTGACACCGGAGCACAGACGCCAGGCATCCGCCATCCGGACCCAGAGCCAGGTTATCCGGGATCTGGTGAACGACCTGAACCTGACCATGCGCCTGGACTGTGAGATGCAGGCCCTGCGGAAGGAGATTATTCAGCCCTCAGCCTTCCTGCGGCAGACGGCGGCAGACTTTCTCAACGGCGGCATGGGCTCCGGCTTTGATGTTGAGATGGAGCTGCCGGAGACGCCTCTGCCTGAGGTTAAGGCCGATCCCTTCCTGCTGCGGCGGGCGGTGAACAATCTGCTCAGCAACTGTGTGCGGCACAATGCCGCCGGCTGTTCCATTCGCCTGGGGGCCAGGGCAGAGGGAAAGGAGCTTCTCCTATGGGTGGAAGGGGGAAGTGCGGAGGGCGCGCTGCGGCCGGACGCCTCTCAGACGCTGGAGCCGGACGGCGGGGCCGCTCATGGAACCGGCCTGCGGCTGGTGGCCCAGATCGCCGCCGCCCATGGGGGCAAAGCGGAATTTCACAGCGGCACCCCTTACCGGTGCGAGCTCCGGCTGCCGGTAAAACAATAAAGCCCGGGACAAGGAAAAGCACATTGGCAGGACGGCAAAACGCCGTCTGCCAATGTGCTTTTTTCTCCGTTGCGCCGATAGCATCTGTTATATGCGCAGCGCCTCCAGCTTTTCCTGATCCAGAATGGTCACCATGCCTCGGGACAGCCTCACCATGCCAGCGCTCTGAAAGTCGCGCAGCGTGCGGGTGATCACCTCACGGTGGGAGCCCAGGTGGTTGGCGATGGTCTCGTGGGTGATCCTCAGCTCGCAGGTCCCTTCAATAGAAGCTTCCTGCAGCAGAAAGGCAGCCACCCGCTTGTCCATGCTTTTCCACATAAACTGCTCCATCCGGTTCATGGCCTCTGAAAACCGACTGGCCATCAGTTCGTTGGTGTAATTGGCCACCGCTGCGGACTCGGCCATGAGCTTTTGATAGACCTCCGACGGGATGCTCCAGAACTCCGTGTCCTTTTCTGCCTGTATAGTCATGTCAAACTGGATGGCGCTGATGACGCAGGGTGCACAGAACAGACAAATGTCCCCGTCAAACAGGCGGTAGATGGTGATTTCCCGCCCCTCTTCCGAGTATACAAGGGCCCGCAGCTGTCCGGTCCGGATCAGCAAAAGCCCGGCGCAGTCCGCGTTGCCGCCGCGAACGATCGTGCCTCTTTTCACGGATTGAAGGGCCAGTGAGTCGAGGAGCTGGCGCTGCTGGTAGGGTTGAAGTTGGTCCCAGATGGGAAAACAGTTCTGAAAGCTCATCTTGTGCCCTCCTCATGGTGTCCCCAGTATAAGGGACGGGGACAGCTGCTGTCAACCGTGGGGAAGGGAGAATGCACGAGCGCCTTCCGGGTCCATCCTGCAAATTATTTTCATAAAAATGTCCCCAGGGTGATCTCATCACAGACAAAGGCCATGTTTTCTAGTATAGTAAACACAACTTAGACAGGTCTTTGGACTGGTCAATTTAACTGTAAGGAGGTCTTTTATATGAGAAGTATCACCACATTGGATCTGCAGTACGCCCACCGCTTTTACGGGTTCAAGGGCGAAGCCCAATATCTCCACGGCCACACCGGCGTGCTGACCATTGAAGTGGAGGACACCATTGAGTCCGGCGTCAACATGGTGTTCCCCTGCAACGAGATTCAGAAAACTGCCTGGGAAGTTCTGAAGAACTTTGACCACGCGCTGATCCTGCGGGAGGACGACCCCCTTCTGCCTGCGGTCCTGAAGGTCTATGAGGAGCAGGGCATCCGCAACGGCGCTCCTCAGAACCAGATGAAGGGCCCCGCCTTCAAGACGGAACTGGCCACCGCTTATCCTGAGTGCCGCCTGGTGGTCACCAAGGAGACCCTGACGGTGGAGGGGATGATCAAGATTGTCTACGACCTGCTGAAGGACAAGCTGAACATCGCCAAGATTACCTTTACCAGCGGCGTTAACGCGGCCTCGGCGGAGTTTGAGACCCACAACCAGATCGACCGCTGCCCGCTGTGCGGCATCGCCCTGAATGAAAACGGCGTCTGCCCCAAGTGCGGCTATAAGAAGGGATAATTTCCGCCCGCTGCGGATATCCCGGAAACTGACACAGCAATGTCTTTGCGATGCGCCGGATCCGGAGCTTTCCCGGGTCCGGCGCCTTTTTCCTCAGGAGGTCACCAATCATGCGCAAGAAAGGGTTTTCTCTCCTGATTGCTTTGGCGCTGGTGCTGAGCGGCTGTTCCGCGCCTCCCGGCGGACCAGAGAGAGGAGAGCAGAACAAGCAAAGGGCGGAAACGGGACATACTTCCGTATGGTCCAGTGAGGAGGAAGTGTATATGGATACGACAGAGAACGTCATCTATCTGGCAGGGGGCTGTTTTTGGGGCATCGAGGCCCTGATGCAGTCCATCCCCGGCGTGCTCGATGCCCAGAGCGGCTATGCCAACGGTACCGGCCGGGCCGACGCCGATTACCGGACGGTGTGTACCGGGGAGACCGGCTTCCGGGAAACGGTGCGGGTGGAGTATGATCCGGAGCAGGTCAGCCTGGATGCTCTGCTGTTGGCCTATTTTTATGTTATCGACCCCACGGTGGCAAATCGCCAGGGCAATGACGTCGGCAGCCAGTACCAGACCGGTGTGTACTACACCAACGACAAGGCCAAAGAGACGGTGGAGCGCATTGCGGATATCGAGCGTGGCCGCAGCAAGGCGTTTTTTGTGGAGATCGGCCCGCTGGTGAATTTCTACCCGGCGGAGGACTACCACCAGGATTATCTGGAGAAGAACCCCGGCGGTTACTGCCACATTCCCCGGGAGGAGATGGAGCTCTTTTCCCGGCTGCGCATTGACCCGGGCGACTACCAGAAGCCGGCCGCGGAGGTCATCCGGGATAAGCTGACCGCCGAGCAGTATCGCGTCACTCAGGAGAGCGGCACGGAGCAGCCCTTTGCCAATGAATTTTGGGATCAGTTTGAAAAGGGGATCTATGTAGATGTAGTCACCGGCGAGCCGTTGTTCTCCTCTGCGGATAAATTTGAGAGCGGCTGCGGCTGGCCCGCCTTTTCCAAGCCCATTGAGTCCCCCGCCGTGGTGGAGCTTCCGGACGACCGCTTTGGGATGCGCCGCACCGAGGTCCGGAGCCGGGCGGGGGATTCGCACCTGGGGCATGTGTTTACCGGCGACCCGGAATCTCCCAACGGTGTGCGCTACTGCATCAACAGCGCCTCTCTGCGGTTCATCCCATACGCCGAAATGGAGGCTGAGGGATACGGATATCTGCTGGAGCTGTTTGAGAAATAGGCTGCTTGAAGATGGTTTGCCGCACCACATTTGATGTTCTATGCGCTTTTCTGTTTTCGTGTGACAGATGTAAAAAATGTGGAGTGCCTGTTGGGCGCTCCACATTTTTTCAATATTCGGGATGCTTACAGTTTCAGCTCTGCCGCCCAGGACTTCAGCTCTGCCTCATTCAGGCGGCCATTGAGCATCCGGCCATCCAGGATTTTGGCGCCGGGGGCGCTGGAGCGCAGCCCAGCCGCCGACTTGCCCAGACCGCTGCCGCCGGTGGTAGCGAAGAGAACGATGGTCTTTCCGGTGAAGTCATAAGCCTCCAGAAAGGTGTTGAGGATGGTGGGGGCCACATACCACCATACGGGGAAGCCCAGGAAGATCACATCGTGTCCGGCCACCGGGGCGTCGGTGTCGGCCAGGGCGGGGCGGGAGTGGGCATCCTTCATCTCCACGCTGGAGCGGGAGCCCTTGTCCATCCAGTTCAGATCGGCGCTGGTGTAGGGGACGGCGGGTTTGATCTCATAGAGCTCTCCACCCACGGCGTTTGCCAGAGCCTTCGCCGCCTTGGCGGTGGTGCCGGTAGCGGAAAAATAAGCGACCAATGCGTTCATGTGAATAGCCTCCTTACGCATTTTCTGACTCCATTGTAAATACGACGCTCAGAAATGTAAAATGCTCATTTTCTATTTCCAGCTATTCTGCAAAGGCATTGTGTCTTGCGGGAGCGGGGCGGCCTCCTGTGGGCCGTAGTTGCCAAACTGGGCGTGGTTGCCACCTCCCATGGAGTATCCGCTATGCGTGGAGTTTTATAGCAAACCCGCATTTTCCGCTGTTTTTTACCTCGTATAACGCTTCATCCGCACGCTTGAACGCTTCGCTGTACTTATCGCCCTTTTCACAGCGGCAGCCACCAATACTGATGGCCAGACCGCTCAGGGGATACTGATTTGACAGCACAGCCACCTGGCGGAGCACTTCCCGCACCTTGTCATTCAGAACAGCATCTGTAAGGAATTCGTCCACATAGATGATAAATTCATCGCCGCCAAACCGCCCGATGCAGTCCGTTTTCCGGAAGCAAGTCTGCAGCACCTCCGCCACCCGGATAAGAACCAGATCGCCATGGTCATGGCCATAGTTATCATTGACCTTTTTAAAATTGTCCAGGTCAACGATCAGCAGCGCGCCGTCGGATCGTTTGAGCCGTTTGCGGATCTGTTTCATCAGATAGGATTTGTTCAAAAGACCGGTCAGGGCATCCTGGCGAATATATCTGCTGTTGTGAAGATGCCGTATGATGAGCATTGTGGCGATGACCATGTTCAGGACGTTCAGGCCAAGTCCCAGGTTCATCAGGAGCATGTGTTCCTGGGGGATCAGATCCTCTCTTGGAATCGCAATGACCACGTTCCAACCGCTGCTCAGCTTACATGCATAAAGGTTGTAGTCCTCCTTAACCGACCCCGCATAGTGGGAGACTTCATTGGAGGTATCGGTCAGTATGTCCGCCTGGACGGTGCTGAGATCTATGTGCCCGATGGAATAGGCCAGTGTCTGATGGGGATCATAGACCAGTAAACCGTAGCCGTCTGCCAGTTCGGAAAAGCCCATCCAGTTCTCGCTGGTAAGATACACATCTATGGCAACCACATTGTGGATATCGGAAAGAGCAAGGGACATGGTGAACACATCCCGCCCGGTAACAGCATCCTGATACAAGTCGGAAAATACAATGGTACCCGGCGGTGCGGCTACCGCATCCGTATACCAGGATTTGGTCAGAAAATCGTAGTCATCGTCCCCCTTCCACGGATTTGCGGCAACGATACCGCCATCCAGAACGGCATAGATGTCCAGAACGTTGTTGCCGAACCGCTCGGTGATCTTCTCGCAGTAAGATTTCATCCACTGCTGCATCTGCGCCTCAGAGGTGTGCGCATCAACCATTTCGTCCAGATACTTCCCGGCCAGTTCCACGGAAAAGGCATATCCCTGCATCTGTGTTTCAATTTTTTCTATTTGAGCTTGGGCCAGGTAACTGCCATGTTTCATGGAGTTCTCCCAAAAAAGTCTTCTGGATTCCAGAATGAAATAGCCAAATATCATTTCTACGACCAAAAAGACCGCAATATATGAGATAATACCCAATCTCTTTTTCAATCCGGTTCTCGGTTCCATAGTTTATATCACCTCTCAGGGAATAAAATTTTGTTTGGTGAACCCCGGATTGCCCAAAGCACACAGCAGGGGGATGAACGTACCAGGAAAAATGACCTGAAGAGAACACAGGAAACTCCCGTTTTATCGGGTGGGCCTTAACGGCGCGGATCCTGCAAATGGGAAGTTCGCTGCTTCCCGTCTGAAGGATATTGTGACATCAGGTTCTCTTTAAGAAAATATTGTAGAAATCTTTCACAGGGATGGGCTTGCTATAA
>DWXF01000062.1 GCA_019119335.1 Candidatus Flavonifractor merdavium | reverse complement strand
ATGTTGGTCAGGGAAGCCCCATGCTGTTTGAGCTGGTGAAGGGTCTGTTTTCCCTGGCGGAGGGTGCGCTGGGAGGGCTTTTTCTGCATCTCCTCCAGCACCTTCTTCAGGGCCTTTTGGAGCAGGTCCGCGGTCATCTTGCCCGCCTCCACCGAGAGGGAGACCGCGCCCTGGGTGATTTCTTCCTGCATAGGCACTACCTCCTTTCTCCGCCGCCGTACAGGTCATGGCTCACCAGGGAAGTGTAGTAACTGCCGATGGTGGCCGGGGCGTTATACAGGGCGGCCAGCAGGTATTTCTTGATATTGCGGACATAGGTGGTGTTCTCCCGCATCCGGTCCAGCACATACTCGATGTGGGAGCTGTCCAGCTTCAGGAACCGGGACTTGACCACCTCCGCCGGGTAGTCGTCCCCGGCAATGCGGATGGTCTCCCGGCGGGAGCATACCGTGTCCACCATAAGCTCCACCAGCTCATCCAAACGGTCCCGGTCAAGCTGATGGTTCTGGATGAGGTAGTCATACTCGATGTTCTCCAAAATCAATTCCCGATAGCTCTCACGCTCCCGCATCCAGTCCCGTCCCATCCCGTCCGAACCCCTGGGGGCTTGGGGGGAGGATAGGACAGGATTTGATCCTTCCGTACTTGATAGATCTTTTTTTGATTTTTCTTTACTTGATCTATTAGTATTTAATTGTGCGGGGGTTCCCTGTTCAGGTTCTTCCAAGACAGGGTAAGCCTGTTCAGGATTATCCAAGACTGGATTTTCCCGTTCAGGTTTTTCCGGTTCAGGTGGGCGGGGCTGCTCCAGGATGGTGTACTCGATGGCGCCGAGCTGACCGTTGGGGTTGCGGACCCGCTGGCGGATCACATACCCGTGTTCCTCCAGCTCCCGCACCCCGGCGCAGATACTGTCAACGCCATCCTTGCAGATCCGGGCCAGCCCCTTGGTGGTATAGTCCCACTCCTCCGGCAGGGAGAGCATGAGGGAGAGAAGGCCCTTCGCTTTCAACGAGAGCGACTTGTCCCGCAGGTGATGGTTGGACATCACCGTGTAATCACGGGTTTTCTCAATGCGGAATACCGCCATGTTGGATACCTCCTTCCGTTGGTTTTGAAAAGTGTTCGTTTCGGTGGTTTTGTGCCCCTGTATCACCGCCTGGCCTCCCATGAGGGAAAGGATATGGGCGACTTCGTTTGTGCCGCCCACAGGCGAAAAATCAGGGGATTTCCCACCCGTTTTCATACAGTTTTGAGTGCCCCCGGCAGGGCATAAAAAACGCCACAGGTTTGTGTTACCTATGGCGTTGCCCCGGCAGATGTCCGGTCTGTATTCAGTTGTATGGTCAAGGGGAGCAGGCCCCGCTTGACAGGCTCTGTATCCATATCTCGGCATTTCGTGGTCTTTCAGCGTGTCAAGGCTCACTCAACAGTAGTAAAATCGTAGTAAATGAGGCGGTTTAGACCCGTCTGAAATGCCCGTGGATACAGTGTTTTCAAGGGATAATCAGGTTTCGGCTTGATTTTTACATAAGAAAAGCCTCCCAGCATCTCTGCCGGAAGGCTTTTCGTGTTCAAAGTTACGAATATGGATTGATAGTGCCGGACATTCCGACAAACAGATAACAGTAAGTCACCCCCTTATACCGCTCTACGCCAACACCCAGACTATCCGCCTTCGGATCTATCATTGCCTGAAGGTGTCCCGGCGAGTTGCACCAGTTATCCACAGCTGTCCGTGCTACTTCCTCAAGCGGGACGCCGGTAAATACAGTGAGATTGCAGTTGAATCCATGCGGATATCCGTGCGCAAGAACCAGCTCACACTCCTCTTGGCTATCATGCCAGGTGTTTCGGCGCGTCGCATAGTCCTGTGCCGCTTCCATGAGTGACTGGTCAGCCGGGGCCACAGACAAGCCATACTCCTGCCGAACCTGATTGACCAGGGCAAGGATTTCCTCTCTGATCTCCAGATTGTCCGAGTAATCGGTTCCAGTCTCCGACTCCGTCAAACCACCAGTGTCAGCCGGTACGATCATCACGAGGTTGCCCCGCTCTCCGTCAGCTGTGACAGCGAAAATTCTTGCGAATCCAGGAGATTTTGCAACTGCGACCCAATTTCCAGAAACCTGCTCCACCGCAATCACATCTGGATTGCTTGACACAAGTTCATTGACTTCCTCCGCAGGGGAGACAATCAGGCCACTTCGGGCCCCTACCTCCAAAGTAGTTCCTTTGTAACTGCTGATAGAGACAGATTCTTCCGTTGAATCATCCGGCTCATGAGAGTTACTCCAGGTCAACGCCCGATATAGCATAAGTGCCAGATCACCGCGGGATATTGCGACCTTTTGTGAAACAGCAGGCGAACTCAAACCGAGATCACAGGCAGTATTGCATGCATTGGTGTAGTCCCACTCTAGCTCTGGCAGTGCAAGATACCGTAGGATCACCGTACATGCTGCCGCAGGAGTTACATAATCCTCTGCACCAAACAAATTTCCACCATTACCAACCATGAGGCCGTGGTAGGAACAGTAACCGACATACTGCTTGGCCCAGTCTGGGACATCCAGAAATTTACACTGAGCAACGTAAAACTCTTGATTACTCTCCACCAGCTCATGTTCACCGTGGATTCGGGAAAGGATGGTAGCCAGATGAGCTCGGGTCAGTGGACCGTCAAAGTTCATGTTCCCTTCCCCATCTCCAACCATGCTGCCGCGACTACTCAGGTACTGTGATGCAAGTTCCAGCTCTTCGTTGCTGTCCTCCATCGCAAACGTCGGCAGTATCAGTGAAAGCGTAACAGCTGCGACAAGTAACAGAATAGACAGTCTATGCATGCTGTTGCCCCCCTTCTTTGTATTTGACTCTATTACATCAAAACGGGGCCAGTTTTGCAAATGTTTTGTTACGAAACCTCACGAGCCTGCACACACCAGCGCAGTTCCGGCACATTCCGGACACAAGTGATCAGCGTGATCAGGTTTTCGCTACTCCGACCAAGCCTTGAGAAATCCGTTTCCTCAATCTTCCCAACGAAGAACACTTCATAGGTGCGCGTACCAAGTTTCGTGGTGTAGGTGATCCGGTCTCCCTTTTCCAAGGTATGGATTTGACCGAAATGGTTGGTAACCCCTCGGTTGTGTCCCGCAATCCCGACATTTCCGTCCCAACAGGAGGTGGACTTGAAATGGCCGGCTCCTTTTGCAAGGCTTTCCAGGCTCTCGTCTTCATACACCTTTACGGAAAGCCCAAGGGTGGGAATCTTCAGCCTACCGAGACTACCGTCCTCGTAAAACAGTCCGTCTGGCAGTGTGAACTTGTTGCTGCTCAAGCTGGTGTCCTGCGAAGGGGTGCTGTCATCATAGGCTGCCGGCGGCACATAAATCGTATCACCGCTAATGGTGCTGCTCGTCGATGTGTTGGATTGAGGGATCACGGCTGTACCGGCGCCAGGCAGATAGGATTCAGGACTGCCGAATGGTGGCGCCAAAACAGCGGTATTTTTGCTGCGGTCGATGTTGCTGCTCTCCGTCACTCCTCCGCCAACTACAATCACCTGGTCAACAGAGGTGGACGGAGCATACATGGGTCCATCCGAGTCAGCAAATTCATACTCCGCCGCCAGTGCCGGAGTCGCCACCATCGCCGTGACGGCCAGCAGCAGCATCATCGCTTTCAGCCAGTTCCTCATATGTCTTCCGCTCCTTTCTTCTCATAATCAGATAGGTTCCTCCACCGCCGGCAGCGAGGGCCGCCAGTACGGGAAGAGCAATCATAAGCCAGTTCAGCCACGTGGCTTGAGGCTGCCCCTCCTCCACCGGTTCAACCGGCGTACCTGTAAAAATAACGGTATAGCGAATCACTGTAACGCCAGTGCGATATACCTCACCCGAATAGGTTGCCTTTGTGGTATACCCTGTCACGTAACTGACCGTTTTACTGCCGCCATAGGTGCAAACAGCGGTAAATCGGTCGCCGATCTCATAATCATCAGCATTGTAGGTATTGTCTGTCTGCCACTGCACATCCTGCAGTTGCAATGTCCGACCACCCTCAGTGATGCTCTTTGGCAGATGGTTGAGATCTTGGTTGGCCAGATTGGGATAGGTGCGGGTAGCAGTTACTGGCTGGGTGCTGCTGCCATAGCCGGCAGCCTCTGTCTTGATGCTGTCCAGATCGAGTGTCAGGGTTCCAGTAAACCCCTCCTCTGTTGTGACCTCTTTCTCCTGGGGCAGCAAGGACAGGATCGTGTCCATGTCCTTTTTTTTGCTGTCCACAGTCTCCTCCTGGGTGATGACTTGCGTCTCACTGCCAATGATGACTTCCCTCAGCACATCAGTGCATTCATACAGGAGCCCATCCCGTTCAAACTGCCCCATCGGCAGAGTAGATGGATCAGTATTAGGTGAGAGGTCATACACCTTGCGGATCTCCTTGTTCTCCTGGTCGAGGATAATATCGACCGGGAGCATGGCATCCGGATCCGTCACATCCACACTGACCGCACCCGCAGGCAGTGTCAGCATGGTCAAAAGCAGGAGCGATGCGGTGACAGATAAGAATTTTTTCTTCACTGACATATCCTCCTCAGTTCTGAGTTCTGATTTTGCCCTTACTGGACTCGATGGGTGGTTTAGGGTGTGTACTGTCCGCCCTGGATCAGCGGCCGCAGATAGGCGACCACAAAACCCAGAGTATTGAGCACAATCCAGGTCACGACAATTCTCTTCAGCCAGCTGGTTGCCTCGGCAACCGCACGCTCATTACGGGAGATCATCCGTACCAGCAGGGCTACCGCGGCCGCTGTCACCGCTACGATGGTGGAAATGCCCACCAGCTCGCCATAGACATCTGCGATAATGGTAGAGAATCGCGTCCACATGGTATCCGCCGCAGCGGCCGGCTGGGCGAACATCACCATCATGTAGCAAGACACCATCGCCATCTGGAATCCGTTGCGCAACCGCTGGGATACTCTCACCCAGCGATCTCGCCTGCTCTCGTCCTTTGCCATTTGCTTCCCTCCTTTTCTCGTCATATTGGCAGCAAAAAGCCGCCTCGAAGCGACTCTTCAAAATCACTTCAAGGCGGCTCCCTGCCGTCAGGTCCAATTTTGGACAATAACAAGATAGCACATCTTCACTCCCCTTGTCATCCGCGCCGACCTTGCCATTTTTCTGCCTTTTCTCTGCCACAAAATAGGACATCACCCCTCCAGGAGTGTCAACAGCTCAAGCCAGGCGTCCAAGCAACCAGCCGGTGCTGTCCACAGCCTAATGGAGAGGATATTAACCGCCTGCTGGCGGAGACGGTAATAATGCCGCTCCGAGATATCCAGGCGGTACAGAATGTCCGTGTGGCTCGGCTTATCAGGCGTAATGAATGTCTGGAAAATGATGTTATACATGAGCTCTCCGTTGCCCGGCTTATGGCGCAGGACAGTCAGAGCCTCATTGATTCGATCCAGCAGAAGGCGGGATTTTCGGATGCTGAGCAGCCGATGCTCCAGTTTTGCATTTCCCAGCGCCATCTGTGTATCTACCACACTGAGAAGTGCATCCAGATCCTTCAGTGGCTGATCCAGTTCCTGGGCAACCTCACCGGGGAAGCACTCCAGGGCCCAAACGATGTCTCGATAGTGCTTGAGCATAACCTGGGTGTTGTGGTACATATTCCGACGAAGCTCTTGCTCCGCAAGTCTGGCTTTCACATTTGGAATGTCCGGATCCTCCACGATTCCCCTGCGCTCCAGCAAGTCACGTAGCTGCGCCTGGGGAATCACACTGTTCTGATTCGGCAGTTCACCACAAAGGGATGCCTTCAAATCTGCCATTTTCAATACCTCCATCATCCTGATCCGCAGGCCCGGCCCTAGGCGTGGTCCCACAGAAAAATTCAAAGTTTGGCGTCCCTGGAGAGGACCTTTGGCAGTCCTCCCAAACATACTCTAAAATCTTACACGGAGAAAAATACGCGCGCGTAATATTACAGCCCGCATCTGCAACACGACAATTCTTCTGCTCCTGGGGCATTACTTTACGGCTATACCACGCAATCAATTTACAGATGCGAGCATGATCGCTCAGCTGCTTCCCGTACGCATTGGTGTCTTTTGTACGTATTTCTTTCAAAATACGCTCAACTTTGTCCTGGGACGGCAAGGAAAACTGTTCTCCGGCTGGATAGGCCACGTTGAAGATGATGCAGCCAAAAGAACCTGGAAGCTTATACAGCGGGAAGGCATCCGCATGTTTTTTGAAAAAGCGCCAGACCTTTGTCTTTTCCCATCCCCAACGCTTACCTAGGGACTCCAGTGTCAACACGGCACCATACTGTCCAAATTGGACAGCTAGCGTTAAATGAGAAAACGCATTGCTCGGCTCATGCCAAACTGTGTGACACCAGAGATCCAGCCATGCGTCCGCCTCAGCAAATTGATAATGCCGCTCTACAAGCCTCTGTGTGACGTTTCTAGGCAGGCATAGGAATCCATACCCCTCTGTCGTGTAAACGGCCTCACGGCCCGCACAGGGCTCACCAGAGCATCTTATGACCCAGTCTGTAACCTGATAGGTCATCTTCTTAGTTTTTGAATCCAGTGAGTAGGTAATATAACCTCGATCCGCAAGCTCACCCATTAGGTTCAACGCCTTCTGACGACGATTGATCCCAAGGATACTTTTAAGACCAACAATACCACCTGCCCAGCCACCGACACTTATCTTGTTAATGTAACCGCAATACTTTGCATGCCCATTTCGAAAGGCTGCTCGGGAGGCCAGACGCGCCCAAGCACCCATTATGCCCTTCCCGGGCGGCAACTGATTTCGCGGCAGTTTGACCCACTGATATTTAAGTAGACACTTCATTGCGCTGACCTCCTTTCTGGTAGATTGAAAAAAGCCTCGCTCCGTGCTACACTGATTAACACGAAAGCGAGGCTTGATTAAAATGCTTTATGCGTGTGATAATTGCCATTACCTGTTCCCCAGAACAGTTGAAAAGACCTGTCCTGACTGCGGGAAACCGACCATTCGTCCAGCAACCGATGAAGAACAAGAGGATTATAAAAATCGGCGTAATGAGAATCTTTGGACTGATGATAACGGTAGTTGTTGAGCTCTGCCAGCAAAGCCGATTTTCTGACTCACTACCCATGCAGTTTTTCTGCCCATAGCACATTTTTTATCTGTGTATACGTACTACATTTCATGGGATGTATTTTACACACCACAAATATAGAATTACGCCCGAGGCTCGTAAGTCTCGGGCGTTTCTTTTGCAGTATTCTTTTGGGGTATTCTTTACTTGGTATATCCCCAAAACCCTTCAATCTTTTCTATTGCAGCGGCCGTTTCTACGAAAAGAGGCCAAATCGAAGCGACTGCCTCCCCAATTATAACTGTGCTATCCCTACGTGCTATATCAGACCCTGTCTCAACTGGTGTAAAATTGGTGTAATTCACTCGGCAGCCATACCATCAAAGTACCGATTTCCCAGGCATTACAGCGGTTTGGTGGGTTCTCTATGTATTTTCAATGCTTTTAAATACAAAAGCACCCACCTCGCTGCAAACTGAACTTCTGAATAAAATATTATATCAAGGAATACCCCTCAATGCAAACCCTTTTGGGCCATTTCCCCATAAAAAAGGGACCACAGCCCGTCTGTGGTCCCCCAGGGGATTCAGCCCTTCAGTTTTTCAATGGCCGCTTTGGCCGCCGCCTGTTCCGCCTCTTTTTTGCTGCGGCCGCGGCCCTGGCCGATGGGGACGCCGTTCAGGTCCACCTCCACCGAGAAGATCTTGGCATGGTCGGGGCCCTCCGCGCCGATGAGCTGATAGCCCAGCACCTGGCCGCTCTCCCGCTGGACCAGCTCCTGCAGGGCGGTCTTGTAATCCCGGCTGGCGCTCTTTTCCTCCTCCCGGTCCAGAATGAACCGCTGGATGATCTTGCGGGCCGAGCCGATGCCGCCGTCCAGGTACACCGCCGCCAGCACCGCCTCCACCGCGTCGGCCACGATCGAGGGCCGTTCCCGGCCGCCGCCGGCGTCCTCGCCCTTGCCCAGCTTCAGGTAGGCCCCCAGGTCCAGCTGCTGGGCCACCTCCACCAGGCTGCCCTCGCACACCAGGGCCGCCCGGGTGCGGGTCAGGTCCCCCTCCGGCAGGTCGGGGTGGGCGCGGTACAGATAGTCGGCCGTCACCATGCCCAGCACCGAGTCCCCCAGAAACTCCAGCCGCTCGTTGCTCTGGGCCCCCTTGGCCTTGTGCTCGTTGGCGTAGGAGCTGTGGGTGAGGGCGTTTTCCAGCAGCGCCCGGTTTGTAAAGCGATAGCCCAGCTTCTCCTCCAGCGCTTCCATCGCTGTCCCTTCCTTTCAAAGCGGGAGCCCCGCCGGCGGCGGGGCTCCCCTGGTTTTCTTCTGTTTCAGTCTTCCAGCTTGGTTTTCAGATAATTGACCAGGTCACCCACAACGGAGATACCGGAAAGATCGTCCTCGTCCATGTTCTCCAGGCCAAATTCCTCCTCCACAGCCATAGTCAGCTCCACGATATCCAGGGAGTCGGCGCCCAGATCCTCGAAGGAGGTGTCCATGGTGATGCTGTCTGCTTCCACCCCAAACTGCTCGGCCAGCAGAGCGGCGATCTTCTCAAAAATCATGTTCATCTACTCCTGTCGCGTCCGTCGTGTGACGGCTTGTTTGCACTATGATAATAGGCAAGTTTCCCCAACATGTCAATAGGAAAGTCAAATTTTTTCCACTTGACCGGCGGCGGGCAGGCGCATATGGTCGATGTTCTCCACCAGATCGTCGATCATGCCGGAGGCGGCAAAGTCCCGGGCCTGGCGGATGGCGTTTTTGATGGCGTAGTCGTTGGAGGAGCCGTGGGCCTTGATCACCGGCTTGGAAATGCCGATGAGGGCGGTGCCGCCCACCTCGCCGGAGTCCATCATTTTCTTGAACTGCTTCAGCCCGCCGGACACCAGCACCGCTGCCAGCTTGGTGAACAGATTTTTCGTAAACATGGCCTTGAGCTGCTTGGCCATAAAGCCGCCGGTGCCCTCCATGGTCTTGAGGAAGATGTTGCCCGAGTAGCCGTCGGACACGATCACGTCCACCTGGCCGAACACCGCCTCCCGGGCCTCCACATTGCCCACAAAGTGGATCCGCCCGGCCTTGTCTGCGTCGGTGAGCAGGGCGTGGGCCTCCCGCTGCAGGTCGGTGCCCTTGGAGGGCTCGGCGCCGATGTTCAGCAGGCCCACCTTGGGCTCGGGCCGCTTGAGCACCCGCTCGGCATAGTAGGAGCCCATGAAGGCGAACTGCAGCAGATACTCCGGGGTACACTCGGCGGTGGCGCCGCAGTCAATGAGCACCGCGCCGCCCGCGCCGGTGGGCACCACCGGGGCCAGGGCCGCCCGGCGGATCCCCCGCACCCGCTTGACCATCAGGGTGGCGGCGGAGAGCAGGGCTCCGGTGCTGCCGGCGGACACGAAGGCGGCCCCGTCCCCGCCCTTGAGCAGGTTGAGGCCCACCGTCAGAGAGGAGTCCTTCTTCTCCCGGAAAGCGGTGGCGGGATTGTCACACATCTCCACCACCTCGGAGGCGTGGACGATCTCCAGGCCGGGGGGCAGATCGTCGATGCCGTCCTCCTTCAGGACCTTGAGGATCTCCTCCCCCCGGCCCACCAGGATGACCTCCACACCCAACTCCCGGACCGCGGCCAGCGCGCCCCGCACATTGGATACCGGGGCGTTGTCCCCGCCCATGGCGTCTACGATGATCTTCATATGTTCTCCTCTACTTTCTCTGTTCGTTCTCTGGGAAAAGGGGCCGTGGCTCGTCGGTCAGGCCCAGCAGATAGTCGGCGCTGATGTTATAATGCTCACACAGAAGGGCCAGTTTGGAAAGTGTGGTGGCACCGCGGCCATTTTCCATTTCACCAATTTGGTTCGGCTTGACGCCAAGATACTCCGCCAAGGCCTTTTGGGTCTCCTTGTTGTGGTTCCTGAGCTTTCTCAGCCGAAGCCCAAATAATTCGTTATGGTACATAGCGCCCCCTTGACAACCCCAATAAAACCGTGTATATTTTAGTCACGGTTTTATTGGGGGTATTGTGGTGAACGATTTTATGCAAGAGCTGTTTGACTATCACCTGGAACAAAAAATTCTGGATTTGAAACAGGTTCCAGGATATCACGCCCGGGCCGTCACGCTGTCCCGCTACTATGAGCAGCTTCACCAGACAATGGGGCTGGACTTTGTTGACCGTCTGAGCGATCTGGAGGGGGAACAGCGGTACCAGGAAAACCTGGCCTGCTTCCGCCACGGTTTTCGGCTGGCCGGACAGCTGCTCCGGGAGCTGCGGCTCTAGTTCTTCACGTCCAGGGTGTCCAGAATCTCCAGGGCCCGCTTGCTCAATTCGGCGTTTTTGTTCCGCTTGCCCTTGACCCGGTAGCCCAGGGGCGGAATGATGCCGAAATTCACGTTCATGGGCTGAAAATCGGTCACGCTCTCATTGCTGATGTAGAGCGCCAGCGCGCCGGTGGCGGTCTCCTGGGGGAAGTCCACCGGGGGCCTGCCCGCCAGCCGCCGGGCCAGCTCCACCGCCGCCAGAAAGCCGGAAGCGGTGGACTCCACATAGCCCTCCACCCCGGTGATCTGTCCGGCAAAGCAGATACGGGGCTCCTTTTTCACCCGGTAGTACCGGTCCAGCAGCCGGGGAGCGTCCAGATAGGTGTTGCGGTGCATCACCCCGTAGCGGACAAACTCGGCATTTTTCAGAGCGGGGATCATGGAGAACACCCGCTTCTGCTCCGGCCATTTCAGGTGGGTCTGAAAGCCCACCAGATTGTAAATGCTGCCCTCGGCGTTGTCCCGGCGCAGCTGCACCACGGCGAAGGGCTCCTTCCCCGTTTTGGGGTCCCGGAGGCCCCGGGGCTTCAGCGGTCCGTAGCACAGGGTCTGCTTGCCCCGGCGGGCCATTACCTCCACCGGCATGCAGCCCTCAAAGACGTGCTTGTCCTCAAAGCCGTGGACCTCCGCCTCCTGGGCGTGGCACAGCTCCTCCCAGAAGGCGTTGTACTCCTCCTCGGTCATGGGGCAGTTCACATAGTCCGGGGTCCCCTTGTCGTAGCGGGAGGCAAAAAAGGCGCTGTCCATGTCCACGCTCTCAAAGCTGACCAGCGGGGCGGCGGCGTCATAGAAGTTCAGGCCGTGGCTCTCGGGGAAAAAATCCCGGATGGCCTGGGCCAGCGGGTCGGAGGTGAGGGGGCCGGAGGCCACGATCACGTTCCCCTCCGCCGGAAGGGCGGTCACCTCCCCCTCCTCCACGGTGATGAGGGGATGGCTCCTCACCAGCTCGGTCACAGCCTGGGCAAAGCCGTGGCGGTCCACCGCCAGGGCGCCCCCCGCCTCCACCTTGTGGGTATCGGCGCAGGCCATGATCAGGGAGTCCATCCGCCGCAGCTCCTCCTTCAGCAGTCCCACCGCGTTTTCCAGCTGGTTGGACCGCAATGAATTGGAGCACACCAGCTCCCCAAACCAGGGGCTGTGGTGGGCGGGGGTCATCTTTTGGGGCTTCATTTCCTTCAGGACAACGGGAATCCCCCGCCGGGCCAGCTGCCACGCGGCCTCCGACCCGGCCAGCCCCGCGCCGATCACGCATACAGGTTCCATAGATTTCTCCTCGTTCAGGACTCCGATTCCGTCTTGGCGGCGGCTTTTTTCGTGGCGGTCTTTTTGGCAGCAGGCTTCTTTTCGGAATCTTTCTTGGCCGCCGTTTTCTTCGCCGTTGTCTTTTTCGCGGCGGTCTTTTTGGCCGTCGTCTTTTTAGCCGCGGGCTTCTTCTCCTCCTCCGGCGGGGCTCCCTCCGCCGGAGTCTCGGCGGCGGCGGTGGTCTTTTTCTTGTACCCCCGCTGGTCCTCCGGCAGGAAGTTGGGGCACTCCGGGTTGATGCAGAAGGGCTTCTTAAAGCCACGGCCCGACTTCTTGAACAGGGTGTGGCCGCAGGAGGGACAGGTCTCCTTCACCGGCACGTCCCAGGTCATGAAGTCGCACTTGCGGGCCTCGTCCTTATTGGTGTTGTTTTCGCAGCCGTAGTAGGCAAACCCCCGCTTGGAGGTCTTTTTCAGGATCTTGCCGCCGCACTTGGGGCATTTGCCCGGCATCTCCACCACAATGGGCTGGGTGTGGTCGCACTCCGGCCAGCCGGGGCAGGCCAGGAACCGGCCGAACCGGCCGGACTTATAGACCAGGTTGCGGCCGCACTTGGGGCAGATCACGTCGGATACCTCGTCGGGCACCTTGATGCGCTCCCCGTCCAGGTCGGCCTCGGCCTGCTTCAGCTCTTTCTCGAAGCCGCCGTAGAACTGGGTCAGCAGGCTCTTCCAGTCCACCTTGCCGGTCTCCACCTCGTCCAGCTGCTCCTCCATGTTGGCGGTGAAGGCGGTGTCCACGATGTCGGTAAATTTGTCCTTCATCAGGCCGGTGACCACCTCCCCCAGGGGGGTGGGACGGAGAGCCCGGCCCTCCTTCACTACGTACTCCCGGTCCAGGATGGTGGAGATGGTGGGGGCGTAGGTGGAGGGGCGGCCGATACCCTTCTCCTCCAGGGCCTTGATGAGGGTGGCCTCGGTGTACCGTCCGGGGGGCTGGGTGAAGTGCTGGTCGGGCTTGAGGCCCTTCAGCTCCACCGTTTCCCCCTCCTTCAGGTCGGGCAGGGGGGACTGGAAGGTCTCCTCCTCCTCGTCCTTGCCCTCTACATACACAGCGGTATAGCCGGAGAACTTCAGGGAGGAGTGGGTGGCCCGGAAGGTGTAGCCGGCGGAGGTCACCTCGATGGAGACGCTGTCGTACACGGCGGAGGCCATCTGGCAGGCCAGGAACCGGCTCCAGATCAGCTTGTAGAGCTTGTACTGCTCCGCCGTCAGGTCCTTCTTCACGTCCTCCGGGGTCAGGTTCACGTTGGAAGGACGGATTGCCTCGTGGGCGTCCTGGGCTCCCGACTTGGTCTTGTACACCCGGGGCTTGCCGGGGTAGTAGTTGGCCCCGTACCGGGACAGGATAAAGTCCCGGGCGGCGGCGGTGGCCTCGTCGGACAGCCGCAGGGAGTCGGTACGCATATAGGTGATCAGACCCACGGTGCCCTCCCCGGCGATGTCCACGCCCTCATACAGCTGCTGAGCGATGGACATGGTGCGGCGGGGGGTCATGTTCAGCTTGCGGCTGGCCTCCTGCTGGAGGGTGGAGGTGATGAAGGGAGGCGCCGGGTTGCGCAGCTTGTCCTGCCGCTTCACTCCGGTGACGGCAAAGGGGGCCTGCCCCACCGCCGCCATAACGGCGTCCACCTCGTCCTTGCTGTGGAGCTCCATCTTTTTCTCTCTGCCGTGGAAGGCGGCCTTGAACTGCCCCAGATTGGGGGCGATGCGGGCCAGGTCGGCCTCAATGGACCAGTACTCCTGAGGGACGAAGGCCTTGATCTCCTCCTCCCGCTCGCACACCAGCCGGGTGGCCACCGACTGCACCCGTCCGGCGGACAGGCCCCGGCGGATCTTCTTCCACAGCAGCGGGGAGATCTGATAGCCCACGATCCGGTCCAGCACCCGGCGGGCCTGCTGGGCGTTCACCAGGTCCATGTCGATGGCCCGGGGATTGGCAATGGAGTCGTTGACCACCTTCTTGGTGATCTCGTTGAAGGTCACCCGGTAGGTCTTGTCGTCCGGGATGCCCAGCATCTCCTTCAGATGCCAGGAAATAGCCTCTCCTTCCCGGTCCGGGTCGGTGGCCAGAAAGACTTTTTCGCTCTTCTTGGCCGCCTTTTTCAGGTCGCTGATGACCTCCTCCTTGCCCTTGATGGGCTGGTAGTCCACATGAAAGCCGTGCTCCACATCCACGCCCAGCTTGCTCTTGGGCAGGTCCCGGACGTGACCCATGGAGGCCTTTACCTCATAGCCGGGGCCCAGATATTTTCCAATGGTCTTGGCCTTCGCCGGTGACTCGACGATTACCAGATTCGATTTTGCCACAGCATGATACTCCTTTATCGGTCTTGGTCAAAACGGACGGCGGCGGCAAACCGCCGGCCCGGTAATTCCTTCAGATAGCCCTGGGCCTGCAGAATGGTCAGGGCGGTATTCACCCGCCGGGCGGGGATATCGGTACGCCCCACGATCTCGTCGGCGGTAAGCTGGCGCTCCTCCAGCAGCAGGAAGATCTCCCGCTGCTCCTCCCCCAGGCGTTCAAATTCCGCCCGGCTCATCCGGGGAGCCTGTTCCTCCTCCGGCTGGGGCGGCTCCTCCGCCTTCGCCGGAGCGGGCCGGGGCGCCAGGCGGGCGTCGGCCTCCTCCGTGGTAAGGGGCGGCGGGAAGGTCAATTTATGGGGATATTGTCCCGTGTACTCCGACAGAATATCCCAGGCCGAGCGGACCAGCTTGGCCTCGCCACGGGAGATCAGCAGATTGGTGCCCCCGCTCATGGGGGCGTCCGCCGGACCGGGCACGGCAAACACATCCCGACCCTGGTCCAGGGCGTCGTAGGCGGTGATCAGGGAGCCGCTGCGCTGCTCCGCCGCCTCCACCACCAGCACGCCCAGAGACAGGCCGCTGATGAGCCGGTTACGGATGGGAAACCGCCAGCCGTCCGGCCGGGTACCCGGCGGGTTTTCGGAGATCACCGCACCGGTGGCCTGGATATCCTGGTACAGCCAGCGGTTGCAGGCAGGATAAATTACATCCACGCCCCCGGCCAGCACCGAAACCACCCGGCCGCCGCCCTGGAGGGCACCCTTCAGAGAGGCGGCGTCAATGCCCTCCGCCATACCGGACACCACCACCGCCCCGCCGCGGGCCAGCTCCATGGAGATCCGGCCGGCCATGCTCTCCCCGTAGGGGGTGCATTGCCGGCTGCCCACCATACCGATGGCCACCTCGCCGTCCATCCGGGGCAGTCTGCCCTTTACATAGAGCACCAGGGGATAGTCGTCCAACTGAAGCAGCCGCTCGGGGTAAGCCCCGTCCTGGCAGGTGAGCAGGGCAATCCCCTGCCGGTCGCATTGCTCCAGAATCCGCTCCACGCCATCCAGCCGTTTGTCCAGCAGGGAGCGCCGCAGGCGGGACGGCAGCTGGAGCAGATCGTATTCTGCCCCGTCGGCGCGATAGACCGCCTCCGCAGTCCCGAAGTGCCGGAGCAGGCCCACCGCCATATCCGCCCGGACGCTCTCCCGGGTACTCAGCCAGATGAGATAGGATAGCGCGGCCATGGTCCCTCTCCTTCCTTCTTCCTACCGCCAGCCCTCCCACAGCACGACGGCGGCAGCCACCGCCGCGTTGAGGGACTCGCAGCGTTCACTCATGGGAATACGCACCGTCTGGTCGCAGGCCGCCAGAGCGTCCTGGCTCAGCCCCCGGCCCTCACTGCCGATGAGGAGGGCGGCCCGGCTCAGATCGGCCTGGCGGGCATCCACCGTATCCGCCCGCAGAGCGGTGCCGATCAGGGGCAGTCCCGCCCGGTCCAGCAAAGTCCGCAGCTCCTCCAGGGTGCAGCTCCACACCGGACGGCGGAAGGCCGCCCCCATGGAGGCCCGGAGGGTCTTGGGGCTGTACAGGTCGGCGCAGCCCGCCAGCAGAAACAGCCCGTCGGCCTCAAAGGCGTCGGCGGTGCGGAGGATGGTGCCCACATTCCCCGGGTCCTGCACCCCTTCCAGGGCCAGGTACCGGCTGCCGGTCAGCTCGTCCGGCAGACGGCTGGCGGGCCGCCGGGCGGAAAAGAGCACCCCCTGGGGGGTCTCCATGGGGCTGATATGGGCCATCAGTCCCTCCGGCACCTCCACCGCCCGCACATCCGGGGGCAGCTGGGGCAAAGCGGTTCCCGAGGTACACACCACCGCCGTCAGCTCCGCCCCCCACCAGAGGGCCTCACCCAGCAGCTTGCCGCTGTCTCCCAGGTACTCCCCCGTTTTGTTCCGGTAGCTGTGGGAGGCTCCCAGCTTCCGCAGGTGGACCATCAGGGGGTTGGCCCGGCTGGTGATCTGCTCCATACCGGGACTCCTCACAGGTCCTGGAGCCGGTTGACGTCCTCAGTGCGGCCCACCGCCACCACCGTGTCTCCCGCCTCCATTTTGGTGTCGGGGCCGGGGGTCACATTGAAGGCCTCCACGCCCTTCTTCCGCACGGCGATAATATTCACTTTATACTTCGCCCGCACATCCAGTTCCAGAATGGTCTTACCCTGCCATTCTCTGGGAATCGTGGTCTCCACGATCCCGAAATCGTCGCTGAGCTCGATGAAGTTGAGCACGTTGGAGCTGGACAGGCCCTGGGCCAGCTTGACGCCCATCTCGTGCTCGGGGAATACCACCCGGTCGGCGCCGATCTTCTCCAGCACCTTCCGGTGGACATGGCTCTGGGCCTTGCAGATCACCCGCCGCACGCCCAGCTCCTTCAGATTCAGGGTCACCAGGGCGGAGGTGCCGATATCCACACCCACCGCCACAATGGCGCAGTCGTAGTTGCGCACCCCCAGAGCCCGGAGCACCGCCGGGTCCCGGGCGTCTCCGGTCACCGCATGGGTGACCTTGTCCGCCACCTTCTCCACATTTTCCTCAGAGTCGTCCAGCGCCAGCACCTCATGGCCCAGAGAGCTGAGCTCGGTGGCCACAGCGGTGCCGAACCGGCCCAGGCCGATTACGACGAAGGTCTTCAATCCATACACGTCCTTCCGGAGCGATCGCTCAACCGATCATTACATTCATTTCAGGATATCTGATTTTGTCCATGCTCCTCCCCCGGGTCATCAGGGCAATGGAGAAAGAGAGCACCCCCACCCGACCCAGATACATCAGCAGAATAATCAGGGTCTGGGAAAAAGGCGTGAGATTGGGGGTCAGGCCGGTGGTCAGGCCCACCGTCCCCATGGCGGAGGCCACCTCAAAGGCGCAGTCCAGATAGGGCAAATCCTCCACCGTGGAGATCACCATTGACCCCATCAGAAACAGAAACAGCATCACCAGGGCCAGGGTCATGGCATTGAGCACCCGACGGTAGGGGATGGTGCGGCCCCGGAAGGTCACCTGCTCCCGCCCGGCCAGGCCGGAGCGGAGGGCCAGCAGCAACACCGCCACAGTGGCGGTCTTCAGGCCGCCGGCGGTGGAGCCGGAGGAGCCGCCGATGAGCATGAGAATGGAGGAAAAGGCCTTGCTGGAGTCGCTGAGCCCGCCCTGGCCAATGGCGTCAAAACCGGCGGTGCGCAGCGTCACCGACTGAAACAGGGCGTTGCAGAGCTTCTGCCAAAGGGGCATATTCCCCAAGGTGGCGGGGTTGGCGTACTCCTCCACCAAAAAGAAAGCCGCGCCGCCCACGATCAGCAGGGCGGTCATCAGCAGCACCATCTTGCTGTACACCGACAGGCGGTGGATGCTCCGTTTCCGCAGGATGTCCTCCCACACGAAAAAGCCCAGGCCGCCCACCGTGATCAGGGCGGCGATGGTAAACAGCACCACCGGGTGGTCGTTGTAGCCCACCAGACTGGAAAAGGCGCCAAACCGCCCACCCAGCAGGTCAAACCCGGCGTTGCAGAAGGCGGAGACGGCGTGGAAGATACCCCGCCAGATTCCCCCCGCTATTCCAAATTCCGGAATCATACAGGCAGAGAGAATGACCGCCCCGATTCCCTCCAACAGGAAGGTGCCCATCAGAGCGTGGCGCACCACCCGCACCACGCCGTCCAGGTCGTTCAGGTTCAGGGTGGAAACCATGATGAGCCGCTCCGACAGGCCGATGCGCCGGTGGAGGGCGAAGGAGACCAGGGTAATCACCGTCATAAAGCCCAGGCCCCCCAGCTGAATCATTCCCAGGATCACCACCTGCCCAAACAAGGACCACTGGGTCCAGGTGTCCACCAGAATCAGCCCGGTGACGCAGGTGGCCGAGGTGGCGGTAAACAGGCCGGTGAAAAAGCCGGCGCTCTCCCCGCTCCGGGAGGCGATGGGCAGCGTAAGCAGCAGCGCCCCTACCAGAATGATAACAGCAAAGGATACCGCCACCACCCGGGTGGCGTTCAGGCTCCGGTTGCGGATAAACATATCCCGCATCCAGAGCGCAATTTTCTTGATCACAACGGGACCTCCCGGCGCGGGTCATTGCCGACCCGCGCACCTGTGTTTTACGCAGAAAAGCATACCGAAGGAAATGGTTTCCTTCGGTATGCCAGTTCTGATCAGTCCAGCGGCTTCATCGTGGGGAACAGGATCACGTCCCGGATGGAGTCGGAATCGGTGAGCAGCATGACCGCCCGGTCGATGCCGATGCCCATGCCGCCCGTGGGGGGCAGGCCGTACTCCAGGGCGTTGATGAAGTCCTCGTCCATCATGCCGGCCTCGTCGTTGCCCATTTCCCGGAGGGCCAGCTCGTGCTCGAAGCGGCCCCGCTGGTCGATGGGGTCATTGAGCTCGGAGAAGGCGTTGGCAAATTCGGAGTGGTTGACAAACAGCTCAAAGCGCTCGGTGAGCCGGGGGTCCTTGGGGGAGCGCTTGGTGAGGGGGGAGACCTCCACGGGATACATGGTAATAAAGGTAGGCTGGATCAGCTTCTCCTCCACCCGCTGGTCGAAGGCCTCGTACAGGGCGGTGCCCCAGGTGCGCTCGCAGCCCTCCATGTCCACGCCCACGGCCTCCACGGCCTTGCAGGCGGTCTCGTCGTCGGAGATGGCGTTAAAGTCCACGCCCACATACTGCTTCACGGCGTCAATCATGGTCAGCCGCTTCCAGCCGGGGGTCAGGTCGATGTCCACGCCCAGCCACTTCACCTGGTAGGAGCCCAGAATCTCCTTGGCGGCGGAGGACAGAATGCCCTCGGCAATATCCATCATGTCGTTGAAGTCGGCGTAGGCCTCGTACAGCTCGATGGAGGTGAACTCCGGGTTGTGCTTGGGGTCCATGCCCTCGTTGCGGAAAATGCGGCCAATCTCGTACACCCGCTCAAAGCCGCCCACCACCAGGCGCTTCAGGTGCAGCTCGGTGGCGATACGCATATACATGTCGATATCCAGGGTGTTGTGGTGGGTGATGAAGGGCCGGGCGGTGGCGCCGCCGGAGATGGTGTTGAGGACGGGGGTCTCCACCTCCATGTAATTCCGCTCGTCCAGATATTTGCGCACATGCTTGATAAAGGCGGTGCGGATCTGGAAGGCCCGGCGCACATCCTCGTTCATGATCAGGTCCACATAGCGCTGGCGGTAGCGGGTCTCCTTATCGGTCAGGCCGTGGAACTTCTCAGGCAGAGGCTGGAGAGACTTGGAGAGAAGGGTCACCTTGTGGGCCTTGACAGAGATCTCGCCCCGCTTGGTCTTGAAGACCTCGCCTTCCACGCCCACGATGTCGCCGATGTCCACCTTTTTGAACTTGGCGAAGGCCTCCTCACCCAGCTCGTCGATGCGGACATACAGCTGGATGCGGCCCTTGCCGTCCTGCAGGTCACAGAACATGGCCTTGCCCATGCCGCGCTTGGACATGATCCGGCCGGCGATGGAGGTCTCGGTGCCCTCCAGGGCATCAAAGTTCTCCTTGATATCGGCAGAGTGATGCTTCACCACATACTTGGTGATCTGGAAGGGATCCTGGCCGGCGTCCTGAAGCTCCTTGAGCTTGGCGCGGCGGATGAGCCGCTGCTCGGACAGATTCTGCTGCTCCTCGGGCTGATTGACGCTTCTCTCTTCAGTACTCATTGCTCTTGCTCCTTACTTTTGAATCTCTAGGATACGATACCTTAATACACCGGCGGGGGCCTCCACCTGGACCTCGTCCCCCACCGCCTTGCCCAGCAGGGCCTTGCCAAAGGGGGAGTCCTCGGAAATCCGGCCGTTCATGGGGTCGGCCTCCTGAGAGCCCACCACCTGGTAGGTCTCCTCCTCCTCAAACTCCAGATCCATCACCTTGACCGTGGAGCCTAGGCGGACGGAGTTGGGGTCGGACTCATGCTCCTCAATGACCACATAGTTGGACAGGATGTTCTCCACCTCCGCAATGCGGGAGTAGAGCTTGCCCTGCTCGTTCTTGGCCTCGTCGTACTCGCTGTTCTCGGACAGATCTCCGAAGGAGCGGGCCTCCTTGATCTGATCGGCCACTTCCTTCTCACGGACGGTTTTCAGGTAGTTGAGCTCCTGCTTGAGCTCCTCCAAGCGCTCCGCGCTCAGCTTGAATTCTTTCGCCATGGTTGTCTGCGCACACCTTTCCTTTTTGCTTCCCGTTCTCTATTTCACGGGCCCGCCCGGGCCCGTCCAATCGTCACAATAGAAACAATCCGCCACGTTAATACGATATTATAGGTAGTTTCCATCCTCCTGTCAAGTCAATTCTTTGCCGTCACGCGGGGAAAATCCGGATCTGCTCCGGGCGCAGGCGGCCGCACTCCCACAGCAGGGCCAGCAGCGGCAGCGGGGCCAGCCCCGGCGGCAGCGTTCCCTCCTCCGGCAGCAGGCGCAGCCCGTCCAGCTGCGGCGCCGGGCCGTACAGCCGGAGCACCGCGCCCCCGCTCTCCCCGCCCGCCGGGCCGAAGCAGGCCGTCACGTCCGCCGCCGTCCCCGGCGGCAGCACCGCCGCGCCGTACTCCTCCCGCAGCCAGGCCGCCAGCTCCTCCCCCTCGCCGGGCACATCCACCACCAGGCGGCGCACCTGGGGGCACAGGGCCTCCGCCGCCGCGAACAGGGGGCGGCTCACCCGCGGCCCCGCCAGGGCCACCGTGGCCTGGGCGCGCAGGATTCGGGCCCGGCGGAGGGCCGCCAGGGCCAGGGGGACGGCCATGGCCTGGCAGAAGGGCTCCTTCTCCACCGGGCGCAGCCCGGCGGCCTCCAGCACCGGCCAGCAGGGGAAGTCCTCCGCCGCCAGCACCCGCC
>DWXF01000014.1 GCA_019119335.1 Candidatus Flavonifractor merdavium | reverse complement strand
CCTGCTCTGTCTGTGAGGTGTGCGGCGACTGCGACATGTGCGTGGCCTTCGGCCAGCTGGATCGCTGCCAGAAGTGTACAAGGTATTATGAGCCGGGGAGCTTGGCTGATTGACGCAGGCTGTAATGCTCCATGCTCCGGCCCTCTGCCGGGTGGGATCGCTCATCCATCCGGACCTCTATTTGCCCTCACGGGGCACCCGGCAGAGGGCCGGCGCCTAGCCGACGTCAATCCTCAGCGTCAGAGAAAAGGTAAGGAGCGTGAAGCGATGGCAAAACGACTGAAGCATATCCGGGCCGGGTTGGTAAATTATGATTATCTGGTTGTTATCCCATCCAAGAATGACAGTCCGCGGGTAAGGGCGGCGAAGCAGGCTGCCTCCACCGCAGCCCAGCAGTTTATGAACCTCAAAAACAGCTGGCGGGAGTTGGAACTCAAACTGGCAGCCAACTTTGGCGCAAGGGACCATGTAGTCACGTTTACTTATGACGATGCCCACCTTCCCGCCGATAAGGAGCGGGCGGGAAAGGAATTTCAAAGATTTATCCGCAGACTCAGAAATGTGCGCCGCCGGCGAAAGGATGACCTGCTCTATGTGTTTGTTACGGAGGGCTTTCACAGCAAGACCACATATTCTTTCCTGGCGGGAGACGGCCACCTGGAGGACCGGCGGCTCCACCATCATGTGGTGATCAACGGGACAGGCCCGGGAGATTACGATGAGCTGCGCTCCCTCTGGCACGGCGGGGGCTATATCCGCATCGAACCGCTGGACGTCCACTACTACCGGGAACTGGCCAAATACATGACCAAAGAGGCCCGGGAGTTCGGCAAGCCGAAAGTGGGGGAGCGCACCTGGCGGGCATCCAGAAACCTCAAAAGCTACGAGGTGGAGTATACCGATATCCCCTCCGATTCCATGACCCTTGCGCCGCCCTTCGGTGCGGTGGACTATGAAGCCTTCGGAGAGGCAAATCCCTATGGGTACGCCATGTTTGTGGGTGCCCGCTACTTATTATATGAAGAGGCGGACCCTGGCTTGTCCTACACAGAGGGAAGGCGACAGCCGTCGCTTAGTCATTTTCAACCTTGAAACCAGTGTTAATAATCGAACCATGGTGTAGAAAAGGAGGAAGGACCCTTGCAAAAGATCCCGGAAACGAGTAAACTGGTCAACAAGGACAGACGGATCATCTGTCCCATCTGTGGCAGGCCCACTCAGTACCGTGTGCGGCCGGACAGCCAGGCGAGGAACTGGCCGATCTGGTGCAAGCACTGCCGGCAGGAAAGTATCGTGAATATCGAAGCGCCTGAGCCCGCGTCCAAAGAGACCAGCGCCTGAGCCATGAAGTATCCCGAGGGGGATGTCGTGGCTTGGGCGCTTTTTCTTTTGCCCGGAGGTGATAGCCCGGTGCCGGAAAGCCGCAGGCCCGACGCAAGGAGGGAAACCGTATGATCTCAGCCACCAGGCTCCGCCAGTTGGTGGAGCTCATCCAGGCGGGCCGTGAGGCTCGGTTTTACGATTGGCCGGAGTGGCAGGCCGTCCGGGAGGACGTACTCAGGCTGGACAAGCGGGAGTGTGTGCTCTGCCGGGAGCAACGCCGCCGGTTCCGGCCGGCCAGGCTTGTCCACCACGTCAAGCATCTGCGGGACCGGCCCGACCTGGCGCTGAGTATCACGGACCCGGACACCGGGGAGCGGCAGCTGGTCAGTGTCTGCAAGAAATGCCACGAAGCGCTCCACCCGGAGAGCCAGCGGCAATTTGCCCCGCGCCGGCCGCCGCTGACCGTGGAGCGCTGGGACTGACACCCCCCGTCGAAAAAACGGGATGAAGGCCGTGAGGGCCCAATCGCCTGGGTCCAGGACATTTCCGGGAGGCTCGGGCGCGTACGCGCGCCCCGCCTGCTCCGGGCCGGAAGGAGGGAATCCGTGGGTAAATCAAACGCCGCCAGCGAAAAGAACTGGCGGCAGACCAAGGCATTTCGGGAGCTGCGCCAGTCCATGCTGGAGGATCTGACCGCCCGGGGACTGGTGGACCGGGCCTACACCGACAAGGTGGAGGAGTACATGGACTTTTGGGTCCAGCGTCAGAAGCTGGAGGCGGACATTGCCGCCCGGGGCGTCACTGTGGTGGACGCCAAGCGGGGAATGCCGGTGGAGAACCGCAGCGTATCCCTGAGCGTGCAGGTGTCCCGGCAGATGCTGGCCATCTTCACCGCCCTGGGCCTGAAGGATGACGCCTGCGCGGCATCCCCCCAGGGAGATGATGACGATGAGCTGTGAGATCCCGCCGGAGGTTTTGGAGTACATCCAGCTGGTGGAATCGGACAAGCCCCGGGCCTGCCCGGAGCAGCACGCCCTGGTGGCCCTGGTGCGCCGGGCCTTTGAGACGGAAGATCTCCGGGTGGAGACCGGCCGGCTGGAAAAGTACCTGGGCCTCCAGAAGTATTTTCCCTTCGCCCTTTTCCCGTGGGAGAAATTCCTCTTTACCCTCTGGAACCGTACCTATACCGCCCAGGGGCGTCCCCGCTGGAAAACCGTGCTGTGTATGTTGGGCCGGGGCGCCGGGAAGGACGGCTATATCGCCTTTGACTCGGCGGCCTCCATCTCACCCTACAACCCGGTGGGGCATTACAACGTGGATATCTGCGCCATGAACGAGGACCAGGCCACCCAGCCCTCCAGGGATCTGGTGGAGGTCCTGGAGCTCCCCCGGCACCAGGCCAAGCTGAACAAGCACTATTACCACACAAAAGAGATCATCCAGGGCCGGAAGAACCGGGGCGTTATGAAGGGGCGCACCAACAACCCCAAGGGCCGGGACGGGATGCGCTCGGGCAAGGTTATCTTTAACGAGGTCCACGCCTATGAGAACTACGACAACATCAAGGTGTTTATCACCAGCCTGGGCAAGGTGGCCGACGCCCGCATCGGTTATTTCACCTCCAACGGCGAGGTGTCCGACGGCCCCCTGGACGACAAGCTGGCCCAGGGGCGGCGGATCCTCTTCGAGGGGGAGCCGGACGGCGGGATGCTGCCGTTCATCTGCTGCCTCCAGAGCCGGGATCAGGTCCACGACCCGGAGAACTGGTACATGGCAAACCCATCCCTGGCCTACCGCCCGTCGCTCCTCCAGGAGACCGAGGACGAGTATCAGGAATGGCTGGAGCACCCGGAGCAGAACGGCGACTTTTTGACCAAGCGTATGGGGCTCCGGGCAGGGCAGAAGGAGATCTCCGTCACCGACTACGAGAAGGTAAAGGCCACCAACCGGCCCCTGCCTGACCTGCGGGGCTGGTCCTGCACCGTGGGAGTGGACTATGCCGAGCTCTCCGACTGGGCCGCCGTCAACCTCCACTTCCGCCGGGGTGAGGAGCGCTTTGACCTCAATCATGCCTGGATCTGCGCCCAGTCCAAGACCCTGCCCAGGGTGAAGGTCCCCTGGAAGGCCTGGGCGGAGGCGGGACACTGCACGGTGGTGGAGGACGTGTCCATCCACCCGGACCTGCTGGCCGACTACGTCCGGCGGGCCGGGCAGAGCTATAACCTCCGGCTGCTGTGCATGGATCAATACCGCTGGACTCTGGTATCGGAGAGCTTTCGGAAGATTGGTTTCGACGCCAACGACAAGAGCCGGGTCAAGCTGGTGCGGCCCTCCGACATCATGCAGGTGGAGCCGGTGATCCAGGAATGCTTTGACCGGGGACGCTTCATCTGGGGGGACGCCCCCCAGCTGCGCTGGGCGGTGAACAACACCAAGCGGGTGCGCAGCTCCAGGAAGCTGGGGGTGGACACCGGCAACTTTATCTACGCCAAGATCGAGGCCAAGAGCCGCAAGACCGACCCGTGGATGGCGCTGGTGGCCTCCATGGTGGGGGAGCCGGCCCTGGGCACCGGCCAGGCCGTGGGCATCCCACTTATGGGAGCCATTCAACTGTAAGGAGGTGACCGAGACGGCATTCAGCTTTTTCCGACTGTTCCAGCCCAAGAGCGGGAAGGTGAGCACCCAGGAGGTGTCCTGCCGGGAGCTCTTTGAGGCGGCCCAGGAGTACCAGGTACGGGAGCTGTGCTTCTGGGTCTGCGTGAACATGGTGGCGGGCGCCATCGGCCGCTGCGAGCTGCGCACCTTCCGGGGCGGCAAGGAGATCCGGGAGCGGGACTACTACCTCTGGAACGTGTCCCCCAATGTGAACCAGAGTTCCACCGCCTTCTGGCACAAGCTGGTGGCCCGGCTCTACCAGGACAATGAGGCCCTGATCGTGCCCACTCTCACCCGGGACGACGGCATGGACGCCCTGGTGGTGGCCGACGACTGGGCCCAGCCGGAGGACTGGCCCAGCCGCCAGAACGAGTACCGGAGCGTGCGGGTGGGGGAGTACACCTGGCAGTATCCCTTCTATGAGAACAACGTGCTCCACCTGAAGCTCCACCACAAGAATATGGCCCCGGTGATCGCCGGGCTCTATCAGTCCTATTGGCGGCTGGTGTCGGCGGCCATGCGGCACTATGAATGGGACCGGGGACAGCACTGGAAAGTCCATGTCAACCAGATGGCCAGCGGAGAGGACGGCTGGGAGACAAAGTTCCAGGCCATGATCGCCGCCCAGATCAAGCCCTTTCTGGAGAGCGGCGGGGCCATCCTGCCCGAGTTTGACGGCTACGCCTACGAGCGGGTAGGGGGGACGGGCTCCGGCGACACCCGGGACATCAAGGCCCTGCTCGAGGACATCTTCGACTTCACCGCCCGGGGCTTTCTCATCCCGGCGGTGCTGGTCAACGGCAAGATCGAGGGCACCCAGGATGCCAATACCCGATTTTTGACCAACTGCATCGACCCCCTGTGCGACCAGCTCCAGGAGGAGATCACCCGCAAGCGATACGGATACCAGGCCTGGAAGGCAGGGGACTACGTCCGGATGGACAGCTCCAGCATCCTCCACTTCGACATGTTTGCCAACGCCGCCAACGTGGAGAAGCTGGTGGGCTCGGCGGCCTTCTCCGTCAACGACATTCTCCGGGCCGCCAACCAGCCCACCATTGACGAGCCCTGGGCCGACGCCCACTTCCTGACCAAGAACATCTCCACCATGGACGACGTGGCCCGGCAGCTGGGCATTGAGAAAGGAGCGACACAATGAGAGAACGCATGTGGGAGCTGAAACAGGCCGCCAGCCCCGGCACCCTGGAGCTCTATATCTACGGCGATGTGGAGGGGGACGGTTACGACTGGTGGCGGGATGAGGTCATCCGCAGCGAGACCAGCGCCAACGCCTTCCGGGACGCCCTGGCCGCCCACCCCGACGTGAAGCAGATCGACCTCTACATCAACAGCTATGGCGGGTCCGTTTTTGAGGGGACCGCCATCTACAACCAGCTGCGGCGGCACCCCGCCCATAAGACGGTGTATGTGGACGGCTTTGCCTGCTCCATCGCCTCGGTGATCGCCATGGCGGGGGACGAGGTGGTGATGCCCCGGAACACCCTCATGATGATCCATAACATGTGGATGGGCGCGGTGGGCAATGCCGCGGAGCTGCGGAAGGCCGCCGACGATCTGGACGTGATCAACGCCGCCGGCCGCCAGGCCTATCTGGAGAAGGCGGGGGACAAGCTGGACGAGACCGCCCTCTCCGCCATGATGGACGCCGAGACCTGGCTCACCGCCGAGCAGTGTATCCAGTACGGCCTGGCCGACCGGTATGCAGACGCCGACGCCGACATGTCGGGGGCGGCTGCGGTCCTCCAGAGAGCCAACCTCACCCTGGAGCAGCGGCTTACCGTCCAGAAAAGCCTGGCCGCTCAGCTGCGGCAGCTGGCCCAGCCTCCCGCGCCTCCGGCACCCACGCCGGAGCCCGAAGCAACAAACAGCGTCATGGCGCTGTTTCGCAATTTTTGAGTTTGAAAGGAGACCATCCAATGATCGCAATGGACATCCGCAATCGGGAAGAGATCCGCACTCTGATGCAGAAGGCCATCAAGGACGGCGATACCGAGGGCTTTTACCAGGCCCTGGACCAGATGCTTGCCGCCATCCAGGCCGACCTTCAGCAGAGCTATGAAAACCAGGTAAACGGCCTGCGCCAGGACCTGGACAGCCGGATCCTCAGCGCCCGGGGCGTCCGCCAGCTCACCACCCAGGAGCGGGACTACTACCAGAAGGTCATCGCCGCCATGCAGTCCCAGGACCCCAAGCAGGCCCTGGCCAACGTGGATGTGGTGATGCCCGAGACGGTGGTCGAGTCCGTCTTTGAGGACCTGCGGGCCAACCATCCGCTGCTCTCCGCCATCAACTTCATTCCCGCCACTGGCCGGGTGAGGATGCTGGTCAACACCAACGGCCGCCAGGAGGCCCTGTGGGGTGACCTCTGTGACGAGATCGTCAAAGAGCTGCTGGCCGGCTTCAAGGAAGTAGACTCCGGCCTCATGAAGCTCACCGCTTTCCTGCCTGTGTGCAAGGCCTCTCTTGACCTGGGCCCCGAGTGGCTGGACCGCTTCGTCCGGGAGACCCTGTATGAGGCGCTGGCCGCCGGCCTGGAGGTGGGCATTGTGGTGGGCACCGGCAAGAATATGCCCATCGGCATGAACCGCCAGGTGGGCGACGGCGTCACCGTCAAGGGCGGCGTCTACCCTGAGAAGGCCAAGATCGCTGTCACGGAGCTGTCCATTGACGCGGTGGGCAACCTGCTGAGCCTGCTGGCGGTGGATCCCAACGGCAAGAGCCGCACGGTACGGGACGTGCTCTTCGTCGTCAATCCCCAGGACTACTACCAGAAGGTCATGCCCGCCACCACCGTCATGGCGCCCGACGGCACCTACCGCAACGACGTGATGCCCTATCCCATGCGGGTCATCCCCAGCGGCGCCCTGGACCGGGGCTGCGCCATCCTGGGCCTGGGCTATCGGTACTTTGCCGCCGTGGGCACCGACAAGGCCGGCCGCATCGAGTACTCCGACCACTATCAGTTCCTGGAGGACAACCGGGTCTATCTCATCAAGGCGTACGCCAACGGCCAGGCCAAGGACGACAACGCCTTCCTCTACCTGGATATTTCCGGCCTGCGGCCCGCCGTGTGGAAGATGGAGCAGGTGAGCGCTCCCGCCCCCTCCACCAACGCCGAGCTGTCCGGTCTGAAGATGGGCGCTCTCACCCTGTCCCCTGAGTTTGCTGGCGCCACCACCTCCTACAGCGCCAGCACCACCAACGCCACCAACGTCATTACCGCCATTCCCGCCGACGCTGGCGCTGAGGTCGAGATCCTGGTGGACCCTCCTGTGGCCGATGCGTATGAGATCGACAACGGCACCGCCGTGACCTGGGAGAGCGGCGAGACCACCGTGACCATCAACGTGACGGCCGCTGACGGCAGCACCACCAAGGCGTACACCGTCACCGTCACCAAGTCCTGATGGCGGCGGACAGAGCCGCCCTGCCCGACGGCCTGCTGTCCGACGTAAAGAACTGGCTGGATATCACCTGGGATGATGACGCCACGGACGCCAAGGTGTCCGGGCTCATCGCCTCGGGGATGGTCTATCTGGACGGCAAGCTGGGGGTTGCGGGGGACTACACCAGAGACGGCCTGCCCCGGACACTGCTGCTGGAGTATTGCCGGTACGGCAGGGACAGCGCCCTGGACGTCTTTGAGAACAACTACCGGGCCATGATCCTGGACATGCAGAACGGGAGGAAGGTGAGCGCCTTTGAGCTGGAAGGCACCGTACCGGCCCAGGGGTGAGATCACCCAGGCCTACAACGACGGCGTGGTGGAGCTCTATGCCGTCTCCGACGGGGCCCGGCCTGGCTACCAGCCGGTGGAAAAGCCGACCTTCAAGGCCCGGCTGCGCTATGAGGAGCGGACCCTGGGCATCCAGCGGGCCTATCTGGCCAAGCAGGCCCAGGCGGAGGTGGAGCGGGTGCTCCGCACGCCCCGTATCAGGGGCGTGGGGGCGCGGGATATAGCCGTCACTGAGGATGGCCGGACGTACCGCATTGACCTGGTGCAGAGCACGGACGGGGTGTTTCCGCCCTCCATGGATCTGACCCTGATCAGGCTGGAGCAGGACGGGGAGGGCGGCGTATGAGCTGGCAGGAGCGGATCATCGCCGCCCACCTGGCGGTGACCGACCAGGTGAGCCACGGCCAGCGGATGAAGTCCAGCCGCTACTTTGTCTGGCAGGAGGACGGCTCCAACGACCTGGCAGCCGGGAACGGCCACGCCGAGCGGGCGGTCACCGGCACCACGGACCTCTTTACCAAGCGGGAATTTGACCCCTGGGCAGACGCCTTGGGGGAGTCCCTGAGCGGGTACGGGATCGCGTGGTATCTCAGCTCGGTGCAGTTTGAGGAGGACACCGGCTTTTGGCACACCGAATGGGTGTGGGAGGTGACATAGTGGCAACCATCCAATTCAAACGGGGGGACGAGTACCTGGCCAAGATCGCCAGGCTGGAGGCGGAGCTGAAAGACGAAGTGCTGGGCGAGGCCATATTCGGCGCGGCCGGGATCGTGGCCGATGAAATACGCGAAAGTCTTGACCGGGTACCTACCGATGAGAGTTTTGGAACGCCTGACCAGCCTAATGTAGGGCCTAAGAAACGGCAACTGGAGGGCTTGATGCAGAGCCTGGGCATTGCCTCCATGCAGGATGACGGCACGGGTTACCTCAACGTCAAGATTGGCTTTGACGGGTATAACGACATCGAAACCCAGCGCTGGCCCGACGGCCAGCCCAACCAGATGGTGGCCCGCTCCGTGGAGAGCGGCACCACCTGGATGAAGAAAAATCCCTTTGTCCGCAAGGCGGTGACCGCCTCCCGAAAGCGGGCGCTGGAATATATGAAGGACTCTGTGGATCGCTCCATAGAGGAGATTATGGAAGGAGACTGAACTATGGCTTACGAACCCAACACCTGGAACAATGGCGATACCATTACCGCCGAGAAGCTGAATCATCTGGAGCAGGGCGTGGCAAGCGCGTCCCAGGCCGTGCCGGCCGCTACCACGCAGGCCGCCGGAGTGGTCAAGCAGGCCGCTGCGGTCAGTGATCTGAGCAGCACGCCCACTCAGGGCGACTTCAACGGTCTGCTGGCGGCGCTGCGGGCCGCCGGGCTTATGTCGGCGGAGTAAGGAGGCGTACCAATGGCCGGAATTGGAATGTATGGCGTATTTTACGCCAAGGCTACGGTGCAGGCCGGGGTGGTAATCGGCTACACCGGCGGCACAAAGCGGATGGGCAAGGCCATCAGCGCGGAATTTACACCCAACACGCCGGAGGATAACCCCCTTTACGCCAACAACGGGGTGGGGGAGAACGACGCTTCGGGCGCCTCCGGCGGCAACATTACCATGACCCTGGACCGTATGACCATGGATACGGCGGCCGACCTCTACGGCCTGGAGGTGGAGGAGACCACCGTGATGGTGGCCGGCAAGCCGGTCACCGGGCGGGGGCTCCGGTACAAGGGCAACGAGCAGTCCGCGCCGGTGGGGGTGGCGTACATCCGGATGAACCAGGAGGACGGGGTGCGCGGCCATGAGGTGGTGCTCTACCGCCGGGGCACCTTTACCATGCCGTCCCAGAGCGCCAGGACCATGGAAAAGTCCATTGAGTGGCAGACTCCCGAGATTAAGGGGACCATTAGTGGAATGGAGGGCGACGGCACCGAGCCCTGGTACCAGACTTTTGTATTTCCCTCTCAGGAGGCTGCCATCGCCTATATTGAGAGCATCTTCGGCCCCCTGGCGGAAAAGACCACCGCTATTGTGGGGCAGGGGGCGGCCGGATACGCCAAGGTGGCAGATGAGGGAGGCGCGCTGTGAGGGTATCCTATGTGGAGTTTTTGGGGCAGAAGCACCCGATCTGCTTTTCCCTGGCTGCCGCTGAGCAGCTGGTGGAGGCGTTTGGCAGCCTGGAGCAGTTTGCCGACGCGCTGGATAAGAGCGACCTGGCCAAAACCGCCCAAGCGGTGGACACCACGTTCCAGATCCTCCTCAAGGCGGGGCGGATCTACGCCTCCGCCATAGGTGAGGAGCTGCCCCCCGAGCTGCCCTGCCGACCCGCCGACCTGATCGACGTCCGGGACAGGTCGGCCATTGCCGCCATCTTTGCGGCCATCCGGACGGACACCAGCCGCACAGTGGAGGTGGAGCAAAAAAACGGGGAGGCCACGCCGGACCCGTAAGGACGGCGTGGCTCTATTACCTGGGAAATCGGGCAGGACTGACCCGCTTTGAGGTACGCCATTTCCCCTTGGGGGCGGTGTTCGACCAGATTGCCTGCTGGCAGATCTCGGCCTGTGGGGCCAAGGAAAAGGCCGAGGCGTCCGGCACGCTGATGGAGCAGATGCGCCGGTATTATCATAGGAGGTGAGATGATTGTCCGTTGATATCGGCCCCAGAATCGGAGTGGATGGGGAGGCGGAATTCCGCAAATCCCTGGCTAACATCAACCAGCAGATCAAGACCCTCGGATCAGAGATGAAGGCGGTTACTTCCGCTTTTGAGGGCAATGAACACAGCCAGGAGGCCCTTGCCGCTCAGGCGGATGTGCTCAACCGGCAGATCGATGCCCAGGAACAGAAGCTGTCTGCCCTTCAGAGTATGCTGGAGCAATCGGCCCAGAGATATGGCGAGAATGACACCAGAACCCTGCGGTGGGCCCAGGCCGTGCAGGACGCCACGGCGGATCTCAACCGGATGCGGAATCAGCTCTCCAGGACGGAGCGGGAGATGGACGGGCTGACCGACTCCACCGATGATGCAGAGGACGCCATGGACGACTTGAGCGGGGCGTCAAACGGCCTGATCGGAGGGCTTGCAGATCTGAAAGCGGGTTTTGACCTGGCCCGTGACGGAATTGGATCCATCGTGGATATCGGCTCCCAGGCCGTGCAGGCGTTCTTTGACCTGGCAGATGCCACCGAGGAGTACCGCATAGCCCAGGGCAAGCTAAATACGGCATATGAAACGGCGGGTTATGGCCCCGAAACCGCATCAAAAGCGTATGCCGAGTTCTACAAAATCCTGGGGGACACCGACACCGCTACCGAGGCTTCACAGCTGCTTGCGGAACTTGCTTTAAGGTCCGAGGATGTGTCCAAATGGACAGGCATAGCGGCAGGCGTGTATGGCAAATTCGGGGACAGTATCGAGACTGCCGGATTTATCGAGGCCATAAACCAGACCCAAAAGCTGGGTGAAGTAAACGGAACCCTTGCGGACGCATTGGAATTTGCCGGAATCACCACGGACGATTTTAATGCCCGGTTGGCTGAGTGCAGCACTGAGAGCCAAAGAAACCAGCTCATTATGGATACCCTCACAGCGATTTATGGTCAAGCTTCGGAAGCCTTTTACCGAAACAATGAGGAACTGGTAAAGACCCGAGAAAATCAGGTGTTGGCGCAGGAATCAACGGGGAAGCTGGGCGGGGCGGTCCAGGATCTCAAGAACGATATCAACACGGACTTTACCCCGGCGCTCTCCGGTGTGGTGGATGCCTTTGCTGATGTGGTGGAGGGGGCCGACGGCGCCAAGGAGAAGTTGTCCGCCGCGATCTCCGAGCTGATCAACGAGTACAGCGAAAAGCTGCCGGAATATGCGGCCCTGGGCGCAGACATCATTGAGAGTGTGGGCCAGGGGATGATAGAAAATTCCGACCAGCTGGTCAGTGCGGGGGAGGACGCCATGGAAAACTTCCGCAAGGTTATGCTGGAGCTGCTCTTATCCATGGGCAAGAGCATGGGCAAGAATTTGATCTCCGGAATGCTTCAGGGGTGGAAGGAAAATATCGCTTGGGTGGAAACCCAATTTGTACAAAGCGGCGGCGGGCTGGTAGGAGCATTGAAGCGCTCGTTTGGAATTCATTCTCCCTCCACCGTGTTCCGTGATGAGGTGGGCCGGTACATGGCCCAGGGTATCGGCGTGGGCTTTACGGAGGAGATGGCCCAAGTGACCAGGCAGGTCAACCAATCCATGGCACAGCTGAGCGAACCGCCGGTATCGGGTTCAGTACCGGCTTCGGCCCATCCGACAGGCTCGGCAGCAGCAGAGACCGGGAGCGCCGGCTCGGCCGATGCCATTGCCGCCGCCGTCCGCTCCGCCCTCCAGGGGGCAGGGGTGTACCTGAACGGCCGGCGGGTGGGCGTACTGGTCACCCAGAGCCAGAACAGCACCGCTGTGGCGCGGGGTCAGTCCCAGGTCTATGTGTAGGAGGGAAGGAAATGCAGGCAAAGCTGACCATTAACGGCGTGGACATGACCCCCTGGCTGGCGCGGGAGGGTCTGGTACATACCCCGTTGGTGCGTCAGTCCAGGAGCGTGGTGACGCTGGACGGCCGGGAATACCGGACGGAGATTGTGGTCCACAGCATTGAGGCACGGTTTTTGGAGCTGCGGGACAATACCCTGGCTATGATCCGGGCGGCTTTATCCAGCCCTGCCACGGTGGTGTTTACCGATGACTTCGGCAACGATCTGACCCGGGTTATGTACGTCACCGGCCCCTCTGTAACCGCCAAGACGGTGCAGGGCGGGCACACCTACTACAGCGGGGTATCCATTACCCTGGAGGAGCGGTAATGCAGCAGACAAGCCTTTTGTATCAGGCTCTTTTGCAGGATCCGGCCACCCGGAAGGAAATCCGGGTGACCATAGACGGGCAAAACTATGGGGAGAGCAGCATCGTCAGCCTGAGCACAAGCGCCAACCTGTTCCCGGAGGACACCATGTCGGTGGGCGGGGCCATCGCAAAGGAGATCGACCTTGTCCTCTACCGGCCTGGAACCATCTCACGGATGGCACGAATAGCCCCCGCTTATCGCCTGGTAAAGGGGACCCAGGCCAGCGAATGGATCCCCAAAGGCGTGTTCTATGTGGATACCAGATCTTACGACACGGTGTCCGGAACATTGGCCATCCACGGATATGACGATATGCTCAAAGCGGAGCAGGAGTGGGTCCCAGACCAGTCTCTGGCCTTCCCCATGCCCATGGAGGCCGCCTTTGCGGAGATCTCCCGGCTGATGGGGCTGACCGTAGACCCCAGGACCCGGTTTAACAGCGGGTATCGGGTGGACTATCCGGCCAACGGCTATACCCTGCGGGATGTGCTGCGGTTTATTGCCGCCGCCCATGGGGCCAACTGTATCGTCACGGATGCCGGGCAGCTGCGCATGGTGGGCTTTGCGGAGATCCCCCCGGAGACCAATTATCTGGTCACCCATTATGGCGCGGCCATTACGTTTGGAGGTGTCCGAATCCTTGTCTGATAAGGTGTATCTGGGCCGGGCCGTCGGGCAGCTGAGCGAATCGCCCGCTCTGGCGCCGGTATCCAAAGTGGTGCTTTTGGTGGATGACGATACCGCCTATTTTGCCGGGGATGAGACAGGGCGGACGGTGGAGCTGACCTGTCCCTATGGCACGCAGGCTATGGCCAACAATATTCTGGCCTCACTCCGGGCCTATACCTATCGGCCCATCCAAGCCCAGGACGCACTGCTGGATCCGGCGGCGGAGCTGGGGGACGGCCTGACGGTGGGCGGGGTGTATACCGTCCTGGCCCAGACGGAACTGACCTTCGACGCGCTCATGACCTGCGACGGGGGCGCACCGGGCAAGACAGAGCAGGAGAGTGAGTATCAGTATCAGTCTCCTGTTTTGTCCGATATACAGCACCAGATTGCCCGCACACGATCCGAGATCACCAAAACGGCAGAGGAAATCCGGCTGTATGTCGTGAATGAGATCGAAGGCGTAGAGTCCGAGCTGCGTCTGACCGCGGACAGTCTCAATGCCCAGATAAGCTCTGTGGACGGGCGGGTGAGCAGCTTGTCTCTCAGTCTGGACAGCATCATCACGCAGGTCTCTGACCTGGATGGGAGCGTCACGAAAATTGAGCAGAAGGTGGACGGCATTACCCTTTCTGCAAAGACAGACGGAAACAGCAGCCACTTGTCGATAACTTCCCAGGGCGTGGAGATATCCAGCGCGGATATTACCTTTTCAGGCATGGTTACTTTCCAGGAGCTGAACGGGGATCCAGGCTCGGGTGCTACCCTCATCAATGGTGCTTGGCTTCAAACAGGCACAGTAATTGCGTCCTCTTTGTATGGCGAGCAAATTGTACTCCGTCCCACAGATGACTGGGCGTCTGGTGTAATCGACATCACAGGCGCATCCTCGTCGTCCTCTGCCATTGAGCTGCGCAGCTTTGGGGCCTTGCGCCTAACTGGTTTGGATGGTGATGTTTTTATTCAAAACGGAACAGACCAGTATGTACATTTGATTGCCCAGGAGCAAGCAGCCGACATCGAAACCGTGGTGATCGGCAACGCCAACTTGATCACGAATATGGCTGGGGTCTATCTCTTAGGCCTGCCGGGCCAGCGGTGGAAATCGGCTTACCTTTCAGAACCTGCCAGCATTGGCAGTGACGCTGACATGAAGAACTCTGTTTCCTACGATGTAGGGAGATATGATGCGTTTTTTGACCTTTTAAGGCCCGCAGCGTATCGGTATAACCACGGGGAGAGCGGGCGGTACCACACCGGGTTTATCGCCCAGGACATAGAGGCCGCTGTTGAGAGCGCCGGCCTGGAGTCCACGGACTTTGCGGGGTACCTGAAGGACCAAAAGACGGGGGAGTATTCCCTACGCTATGAGGAGTTTATCTCCCTGTGCGTGGATCAGATCCAAAAGCTGAAGCAGCGGGTGAAAAAACTGGAGGGAATCGAATGAACAAGGCTTTGGAACATATTGACGCCGCTTATGCCTGGCTGTCGAAGGTCCCGGTGTCTGGGGAAGGCGTGGACTTTTTGGCCATGGCCCGGCAGGAACTGAGGGCGGCCCGCCAGGCGGCTGAGGAGGATCAGGAGGCAAGCAATGGCTGACCGCACGATTGGCGAACTCCCGGTCGCTGACCACCTAGATGACGAGAGCCTGCTGGTGGTGGAGCAGCAGGGGGAGGCCAGGAGCATTCAGGGCCTGCTGGTGCGCAGATTTGCCGAGGCAGCCACTGAGGGAGCGGTACAGGCTGCCCAGGCCGCCGCAGAGCAGGCTGAGCAGTCGGCCCAGGATGCGGCAAACAGCGCCGATCAGGCTGCCAAGAGTGCTGATGAAGCGGCCGAGAGCGCACAGAGTGCCCAACAGTACAGTGGTAAGCCGCCCCAGATCCAAAACGGGACGTGGTGGATCTGGAATTCCGGTACACAGCAGTATGAAGATACCGGGGAGGCTGCACGGGGCAATGTGATGTATGCCACGTTTGCGGTGACCCCAGAAACGGGTGAGCTTATCATGACTACCCCGGACGAGTACCGAGGGCCTGTGTTTTATTTGGTAAATGGGATTTTGGAGGTGGCAATCAATCATGCCTAATACGGTTTTGGGCAAGGTCTCTCTCACGCCCCGGGGGGTGTATCGTTCCGGGACCCGTTACACGGCGCTGGATCTGGTGGGGTATGAGGGGGGCGGGTATATCGCTTTACGGGAGGTACAGGATATCACGCCCAGTGACGACGGGGTAAATTGGATGCTGCTGGCTGCCAGGGGTGGGGAAGGAATCCAGGGAGAGCAGGGAATTCCGGGATATGTGTTTACTCCCAGCGTCAGCTCGGAGGGAGTAGTTTCCTGGACCAATAACGGGGACCTGCCCAACCCCGAGCCCGTAGACATCACGGGGCCAGAGGGCCCGAGGGGGCCGCAGGGAGACTCCGTGGTGTCTATCGAGCATACCTGGGGTACCGGAGCACCCGGGACAACTGACACATATACCGTGAAACTCTCAAACGGTTCTATTGCAGGTGCGTTTCAGGTGTATAACGGCGCCGATGGGAATGGGGCGGGGGATTTTAAGGCTGATGGCTCCATCCCTATGACTGGAAATCTCCAGATGGGTGGCAACCGTGTCGTAGGCGTAGGCAGTGCCCAGGAGAGCACCGATGCGGTAAACAAGTCGGATTTGGAGAAGGCGATTCAAAGCGTCACTATTACTACCGACGCTGAACCTGTAGAGGGGAGTCATAACCCCGTACAGTCCGGCGGAGTATTTTCGGCTTTGTCGAATAAGGCGGATAAGGGCACACCTAATAGGTACGAATTGATCTATGCGGATGGATACACAGCATCCGGCCCAGGGTTAAACGAAAATAGTTATTCAAAAGATGAGAATAACCTTGTGGTGCTCAATTTTTCAGCAAAGCGGACAGATGGCGGGCTCTTTCCGTATGGGATATTAAACGTTGCTACACTCCCAGAGGGGTTTAGGCCAACCTTGCGGCCGATTGGTTGCGCTGTTGTCGCTTTAGCTACATCCGGTACAGCCAGCCAATACGCGATCCAGTCGTATATTCGTAACGATGGTGCCTTAATTCTGCATGTACCATCCAA
>DWXF01000061.1 GCA_019119335.1 Candidatus Flavonifractor merdavium | reverse complement strand
CCTGCAAAAGCAGGCTAAAGAGCAACGCACCACCGCCCTGACTGTGCAGGAAATCCGCTCCATGGGGAAAAAGACGATCACCGGCAACATCACTCTGACCCCATCCGAGTGTAACATGCTCAAGGATTATGCGGTCAATGGGATTCTTGCCAAGGCGGAAAACAGCCGTTTGGAGGAAAAACTGCAACAAGCGCAAAAGAGCGTCGCTGTCTGGAAACAGCGATATGAATCACTGAAAGAACAGGCACGGCCTTATCTGGAAGCTGTCAAGCTCGCACCCGAAAAGGTGCGGGCTTTTCTTGACGCCATTTTGACACGAACTCGGCAAACAAAGCAGCACGATCAACCTTCTCGCCGCAAATCGCAAGATATGGAACTTTAACAGAAAGGAATTTTTGCTTATGACCAATCTGACAACAAAACTCAATAAGCTGGTGCTCGATGATTCTCCTTCGGAAAAGCTGATTAACGCTTGTGCTGAAATCGATATTGAATCCTGCTTTGACTCGATTTTTGAGCCGCCCTTGGAAACCCTGGAAGAATGGCACAGCTGGGAGCATGAACCCGAACCGACACTGGAAAACACCTCGGTCTATGTCACAGAGCCGGATGGCGCTCAATATTTTTACAGCGGCAATACCCGGATTAGGGTATCCGAGCATTTCTCCCAGGCAGGCAAACCCATGGACAAGCTGATTGAAAATGTGATCCAGTATGCCGCCCGCAACGCTGGATAAACCCACAACAAAATGTCGTTGAACCACACCCACGCTTACGGTATAATAAAAGCAGAAGTATTGTAAGCGTGGGTTGTTTCGATTAGAAGGAGGATTTTTACCGTGAAACAACCTTACAATACCGCACTCTATATGCGTCTCAGCCGTGACGACGAAAACTATGGCGACAGCGTGAGCATCGAGACCCAGCGCACCATTTTGCAGCAGTACGCAAAGGAACATGGTCTTTCGGTGTATGGCGAATATGTCGATGACGGATGGAGCGGAACGAACTTTGAGCGTCCCAGCTTTCAGCGGATGATGGATGATGTGGAGGCCGGAAAGGTCAACTGCATCATTACCAAAGACCTCAGTCGCTTTGGCCGTGAACACGTAATGATGGACTACTATCTGGAATTTGTGTTCCCGGAAAAGCAGATTCGATACATCGCTGTGGCCGAAAATGAGGACACCGAAAAAGGACTTTCGGATTTTGTGCCGTTCAAGAACCTTTTCAACGAATGGTTTGCAAAGGATACCAGCCGCAAGGTGAAAACGGCGCTCCGTGCCAAATTTGCTGCCGGAGAACGCACTTTTGCCTATGCGCCGCTGGGATACATCCGCCATCCCGAAATCAAAAACACTTTGGCCATAGATGAAGAAACCCGCTGGATCATCGAGAAAATCTTTGATCTTGCATTTCATGGGGCGGGTGCGGCGAAAATCACCAAGACCCTGATTGCAGAGAAAGTCCCGACTGCGGGCTGGCTCAATTATCAGCGGTACGGAACCTTTGCCAATATCTACGCCCATGCACCGGAAGAGAAATCCTTTGCTTGGACGATTGCTCAGGTCAAAAGTATTCTGCAAGATGAAACCTACATCGGCAACAGCGTACACAATAAGCAGACCAATATCTCTTATAAAAACAAGAAAAAGGTGCGCAAGCCGAAAGAAGAATGGATTCGGGTGGAAAATACCCATGAGGCGATCATCAGCCGGGATGTGTTTGAGCAGGTGCAAAAGCAGATTGCCAGCCGCAGGCGTCAGCAGAAGGATGCCACAACGCAGATTTTCGCTGGGCTTGTAAAGTGTGCAGATTGTGGCTGGTCTATGCGCTTCGGCACAAACCGGCAGAACAAAACGCCGTACAGCCACTTCACTTGCAGCCAATACGGACAGATGGGTACACAATGTTCGGCGCATTATATCCGCTATGACACGCTCTATGTCTATGTGCTGTCCAGAATCCAGTATTGGTCCCATCGGGCGCAACTGAGCGAAGAAAAGCTCTTGCAGCAGATTTTGAAAAACGGTGACCGGGAACGCATGACTGCCGCCAAGCGTCAGGAATCCGAGCTGAAACGGGCGGAAAAGCGCAAGGCAGAAGTGGACGGAAAATTCGTCCGAATGTATGAGGACTGGTCCGCCGGACGCATCACCGAGTATAACTTCAATCTGCTGACTAAAAAGTACCAGGCAGAACAGCTGGAGCTGGAGGAAAAGATCGGCCGCTTGCAAGCGGAGCTGTCAGCAGAACAGCAGACTGCCCTGGATGCCGAGAAGTGGGTCGCTCTCATCAAGCAGTACGCCAATCCCACGGAACTGACTGCCGAACTTCTCAATACCCTGATTGAAAAAATCGTCATTCACGAGGCCACTAAAAGTGCGGATGGGATGCGAGATCAGGAGATTGAGATTTACTACCGCTTTATCGGCAAAATTGATTGACCTGTATCCATATCCTTAACTTTGGGAAACCGGCGAAACCCTGCCGGACATCCGCCAGTCCAAGGGGCTGGCCATGCTCTATCACATGACGCTGGACGAGCTGATTGCCTACGACTTTGACGAGCAGCAGGCCCAGCAGATGCTGGACAGCGTCAGCGAGGAGGCCCAGGCCAAAATAGACTGGAACAAGGTATGGAGCAAGAAATATCCGGTACTGACCGCCTACCGGGACAGAGTGAATGTCAACGACTACGCCCCCGGCCTGCAGGAGATGCTGACCCAGCTGCAGGTGGACTACGGCTACAACCGCACCGACGCTCTGCTGGTGCTCAAGGACATCTTGGCCCGGGTCTGGAAGGGTACGGTATAGCCTGCCCGTAAAACAAAGCGCCCCCATCTCTTCCAGATGGGGGCGCTTATGCAGTTTGGCGCGGCCGTCTCAGACCAGCTTGCCGTAGTCCTCGTCGGCGACGGCCTCCAGCCACTCATTGGAGCAGTTCTGGCCGGGCACCTCCAAAGCCAGGTGGGAGAACCAGCTGTCCGGGGCGGCCCCGTGCCAGTGCTTCACCCCTGTGGGGATATTTACCACATCTCCGGGGCGCAGCTTTCGGGCCGGCTTTCCCCACTCCTGATAGTAGCCCCGGCCAGCCACGCAGAGCAGCAGCTGACCGCCCCCCTGATCGGCACGGTGGATGTGCCAGTTGTTGCGGCAGCCCGGCTCAAAGGTCACGTTGTACACCCCCACCTGGCTGGTGGAGAGGGGCTGCAGATAGCTCTGACCCACAAAATACCGGGCAAAGCCGTCGTTGGGGGCCCCGATGGGAAAGACCATCTCCCGCTGGTGCCGGGCCTTGCCGTCCCCGCCGTCGTCCTCGGCCCACACCTCTTTGGCCATGCGGAAGGCCGCCCAGGCCTTGGGCCAGCCGGCGTAGAAGGCCGCGTGGGTCAGGATCTCGGCGATCTCCTGCCGGGTGATGCCGTTCTGTCTGGCGGTGGTCAGATGGTACTGGAAGGAGCTGTCCACCAGTCCCTGGGCCATCAGGGCCACCACGGTGACCAGGGAGCGGTCCCGCAGGGAGAGCTTATCCTCCCGGCTCCAGACCTGCCCGAACAGCACGTCGTCGTTCAGCTCCGCAAATTTGGGGGCAAACTCCCCCAAAGCGTCTCTGCCAGCCGTCTGCTTGACTGCCATACAAACTACCTCCTATGTCAGAGAAAATGTAACGGAAACCGTGCCCGCACCCAGTTTTTCCTCCAGATCGGTGGGATCGTCGATGGTGGCAAGCCGGGTAAAGCTCCAGGAGTTGGTACCGTAGTAAATGGTGATCTGGTTGCCCTGGTAGAGGATCACGTCGCCGGGCTGGGTGGTAATCTGCCGGTCGTTTCTGGTCAGCTCCGTACCCAGCGCCCCCACCTTTTCAAAGCCGCCGTAGTCTGCCATCTCAATGGTCAGCGGCCCCTGGGCCAGCAGCTCCCTGAACGCCTCGGCAGAGCTGTTGTCCGCAAAGGTGGCCGGCAGTTCCTCGTCTCCTACCGTAATTTTCAACCTGGTTTCCTCCTGTCCGGTAATCTCCGCCGCCTGGGACGTGGGCGTGGCGGGAACTGCCGGGGTCTCCCCGGCGGCGCAGGCGGAGAGGCCCAGCAGAAGCAGAAGTATCCACAAGCGCTTCAAAGCCTCCCCTCCCCCAGGCGTTCACTTCAAATGGGCCTCAAAAAACCGCTGGATCCTGTCAAAGGGAATGACGTCCTTTCTGTCATAGAGGTCGGTATGAACCGCCCCGGGGATGAGGAGCAGCTCCTTGTTGGCGGCATAGGGGTTGTCCTTCACCATGTCGGCGAAGGCATCTCTGCTGAAATAGCAGGAGTGAGCTTTCTCCCCGTGGATGACCAGCACGGCGCTGCGGAGCTCGTTGCTGTAACGCAGAATGGGCATATTGAGGAAGGACAGGGCGGAGGTCACGTTCCAGCCCTCATTGGAGTTGAGGGACCGCTCGGTATAGCCCCGCTCGGTCTTGTAGTAGTCGTAGTAGTCTTTGACAAAGAAGGGGGCGTCCTCCGGCAGCGGATCCGCCACGCCCCCCGCCCGGGCGCAGGTCCCGGTTCTGTAATCCTCCGTCCGCTGGGCGTTGAGGGCTTTCTTGGTCTCATACCGGGCGTCGGCGCTGTCGGCGGCATCAAAATAGCCCCTGGCGTTTACCCGGGTCATGTCGTACATGGTGGAGGTGACGGTGGCCTTGATCCGGGTATCCATGACGGCGGCGTTGAGAGCCATGCCGCCCCAGCCGCAGATGCCCAGGATGCCGATTTTTTCCGGGTCAAGAAACGCCCGGGTGGAGAGGAAATCCACCGCGGCGGAAAAGTCCTCGGTGTTGATATCGGGGGAGGCCACGTTCCGGGCCTCGCCGCCGCTCTCCCCAATGAAAGAGGGGTCAAAGGCCAACGCCGCAAAGCCCCGGCCGGCCAGTTCCTCGGCGTACAGCCCGGCACACTGCTCCTTCACCGCCCCGAAGGGCCCGGCCACCGCCACGGCGGCCAGCCTGCCGGAAAATCCCTTGGGCAGGTACAGGTCGCCTGCCAGCTCAATACCGTAGCGGTTGTGAAAACACACCTTTTCCCGCTCCACGGTGTCCCGCAGTGGGAAGGAATAGCCGTTATACCTGGAATGCATACGTTCTGTCCTCCTTACAGATTCCGGCCCAGCTCATAGGCCTGCCGCAGGGCGGCATGGCCCTGGATCTCCCCCACCGAGGTGACTCCTCCGGCAAAGACCGTTCCCGCCAGGCGGGCCTTTTCAAAGCAGGAGAGCCACCCCTGCAGGCCGGTGACGGCCCCGTCCACCGTGTGCCCGTCCTCCTCCGCCGCGGCGGCCAGCAGATAGACCTCCCGGAACCGGTAATCAGAGGGGAACAGGGGATTGGCCCGGTCCAGCATGGTTTTCATCTGGCCACACATGCCGTAGTAATAGATGGGGGTGGCAAAGGCAAGCACGTCGGCTCTCCCCATGGCCTGGGCGATGGTATCCGCGTCATCGTGAATGACACAGCGTCCGGCGCTCTGGCAGGCCAGACACCCTTTGCAAAATCCGATGGTTTTATCATACAATGTGATCTTCTCCACACTGTGCCCGGCCTCCCGGGCGCCCCGGACAAATTCATCAGCCAGGGCATCGGAATTGCCGCCCTTCCGGGGGCTGGTGGAGAGTACCAAAACCTGTTTGCTCATTGCAGTTCCTCCTCGCTCAACGGGCGTATGACCCGCGCGGGCACGCCGCCCACGATTGTGTTTTCCGGCACGTCTCCGGCCACCACGGCTCCCGCCGCCACAATGGCGCCGTCACCAATGGTCACGGCGGGCAGAATGGTGGCGTTTGCGCCGATCCAGACGTTTTTCCCGATGTGGATGGGGGCGGGAATCATGCTGGCCCGGTCGCCGGGGGATTTGGCGTGGTTGAGGGTGGCCAGCACCACGTTGTGGCCGATGAGGACCCCGTCTCCGATGAAAATGCCCCCCTGGTCCTGGAACTTACAGCCCATGTTGACAAAGACGTTTTTGCCGATGTGGATGTTCTTTCCGCAGTCGGTGTAAAAGGGCGGAAAGAAGGCAAAACTCTCGTCCACCGGCTTGCCAATCAGCTCTGAGAACAGAGCCCGCAGTTCCTCCGGCTCGTGATAGTCGCTGTTGATCTCGGCCGTGAGGCGCAGGGCCTGCTGGCTGACGCCGTGCATGAACAGATGGGCCTCTCCGCCCCCCTGCACCGGCCTCCCGCTGTTGAGATGGTCCAAAAATGCTTCTAAATCCATATTGCACTCCTGTTTTCCTTGGTCTTTGCTTACATTTTATCACCAGCCGGATAGGATAACAAATACCTATACAGAATACTTTACCATGCTTGAAACCTATATCTGATTTATGTTATCATCAGACCAGTAGGAGGTGGCGCGGATGGAATTGAGGGTGCTGCAATATTTTCTGGCGGTGGCAAGGGAGCAGAATATCTCGGCGGCGGCCCAGTCTCTGCACCTCACCCAGCCCACCCTCTCCCGGCAGCTCAAGGAGCTGGAGGAGGAGCTGGGCAAGCAGCTGATGGTCCGGGGCAACCGGAAGATCACCCTCACCGAGGAGGGCATGCTGCTGCGAAAGCGGGCGGAGGAAATTCTGGAGCTGGTGAACCGGACGGAACAGGAGCTGACCCGGTGTGACGATGCCGTCAGCGGGGACATCTATATCGGCACCGGCGAGACCGACGGCGTGCGCCAGCTGGCCCGGACCGCCAAGCAACTGCAGGAGAGCTGCCCGGGCATCCGCTTTCACATTGTCAGCGGAGACGCCGTGGATGTGTGCGAGCGGCTGGACAAGGGTCTGCTGGATTTCGGCGTCCTTCTGGGCGATATCGACAAAATAAAATACCGCTATCTGGAGCTGCCCATGAAGGACACCTGGGGCGTTTTGATGCGGCGGGACAGCCCGCTGTCGGCCCAGGAGACCGTTTCACCCCGGGACCTGTGGGACAAGCCCCTGATCCTCTCCCGGCAGGTGGACAACAAAAGCGGCCTGTACCGCTGGCTGGGAAAGGAGCCTGCGGAACTTGACACTGTGGCCACCTATAATCTCATCTACAACGCCTCCCTGATGGTGGACGAGGGGATGGGCTACGCCTTCACTCTGGACAAACTGGTGAACACCACTGGCAGCAACCTCTGCTTCCGGCCCCTGCGGCCCAGGCTGGAGCTGGGCATGTACCTGGTCTGGAAAAAATCCCAGATCTTCTCCCGGGCAGCAGAGCTGTTTCTGGAACATCTGAAGTCCCATCTGATCGGTCAGGCCCACTGAGCGCAAAAAGGCGGCCCCCGCCGCGCAGCTCATGCTGTGCGGCGGGGGCCGCCTGGTTTTCCTTCCGCCTGCGCCGGAGTTACTGCTGCCGGTCCCGCAGGATATGGTGCTCCCGCAGCAGCTGCTCCACCACGGTGCCCCGGAGCAGCTTGAGGGCCGGCTTTTTCAGCAGGTTCAGAGGTCCGGGCAGCTCCATGTCCAGCGGGGAGCGGCCGTCCATTAGACACACCGAGCTGTCCAGCAGCGCCCGGATGTCATACACGCTGCCCCACACCTCGGGCACGCCCCGGTCCACCCCCAGCAGGCCGTACACCGCCTCCATGGCGGTACGCACGGAATATTCGGTGGTGAACACGGTGTCCCGGGGGGTCTCGGCGAACTGGCCCAGGAAGGCAAAGTTCACGCAGCCGTCGGGGATCACGTCCGGCCGGTCCCCCTTGGTCCGGGGCATGAAGAAGGCAGTGATATAGGGCATCATGGTGGGCACGCACACAGCGCTCTCCCGGGCCAGCTGGGCAATCTGCTCCACAGGCACGCCCAGGTGGTACAGCCACTCCTCCGTAATCTCCCTGCCGGTACAATCCTTCATGGGCTTTTTCACATAGTCGCCGGGCACGTCGGTAAACAGGCCGTACACCCAGACGCACACCTGCTCGGGATTCTGGGCCTTGAACTGGCCCTGGCGGTTGATGGTCCAGCTCAGCAGCCATTTGGAGTCCTGGCAGCTGACGATGCCACCGGTAACCACCTTGCCGGTGCGGGGGTCCCGCTTGCAGATGTTGGTGATATAGGGGAGGATCCTGTCGTCCAGGGTGGTGATGGTGGCCGACTCCCAGTTGGTCTTGCCCACGTCGGAGCAGAATTTCTCCGGGCGGCCAAAGGCCGGGTCCTGTCTGGCGATGTTTTTCCACAGGCTCCAGCAGCCGCTGGTGCGCACCTCCGCGTCCCCGTTGGGGGCGTGATCCTGGTCGCCGTAGATAGTGCCCTCGGTGCAGGAGCCGTTGGTGACGAATACCAGGTCGTTTTCCGTCAGCACGATGCCCTGCTCCACCCCGTTGACCTTGCACTCGATGGCGATGGCCGTCTTTTTACCCCCCCGGATATCAAAGAGCACGTTGGTCACTTCGGTGCCGAACCGGAAGTCCACCCCGGCCGCTTCCAGGTACTTCTGCATGGGCAGGATCAGGGACTCGTACTGGTTATAGCGGGTGAATTTCAGGGCGCTGAAATCGGGCAGGCCGGCAATGTGGTGGATGAAGCGCTGGAAATAGAGCTTCATCTCCAGGGCGCTGTGCCAGTTCTCAAAGGCGAACATGGTCCGCCAGTAGAGCCAGAAGGTGGAGGAGAACACCTCGTCGTCAAACACGTCCTCAATGGTCTTGTCGTACAGGTCCTCGTCGGGGGTCATAAAGAGCTTGACGATCTCCATGCAGCCCTTCTGGCTCAGGTTGAATTTCCCGTCGGTGTGGGCGTCCTGGCCCCGGTTGACGGTGGCCCGGCACAGGGAGTAGTTGGGGTCGTGCTTGTTGAGCCAGTAAAACTCGTCCAGCACCGAGGCTCCGGGCTTCTCCAGGGAGGGAATGGAGCGGAACAGATCCCACAGACATTCAAAGTGGTTCTCCATCTCCCGGCCGCCCCGCATCACATAGCCCCGGGCGGGGTCGCAGATGCCGTCGCAGGCGCCGCCGGCCACGTCCATGGCCTCCAGAATGTGGATGTGGGAGCCGGGCATCTGGCCGTCCCGCACCAGGAAACAGGCGGCCGCCAGCGCGGCCAGGCCGCTGCCTACAATGTAGGCGCTTTTCGCCTCCACACCCTCCGGCTTCTCCGGGCGGGCAAAGGCCTCGTAGTTGCCGCTGGAGTAGTAAATGCCCTTGCGGTTTTTCTGCTGCCGCCCCAGCTCCGTATTGCGGTAATCATCGTTTTTCTCCCCGCCGGAGGCCTTATGGGCCTGGGTCGCCTTTTTCGCCAGCATGACGGCCGCGCCCGCGCCGGCAAGGCCAGCGGCGGCGGCGGTCAGCTTTCCAAGATTCTTTGCCATAAAAAGAGCCACCTTTCCATATGTCACCGTTTTCACGGTTTCGCTGTCTGCTTACAGCCCTTATCCTACCCCTTTTCCCCGCCGTCCGCCATTTACAAAACAGGCCCGATGATCAAAAACTGATCATCGGGCCTGTTTTGTAAAGATTTCATGCCTGGGCGGCAAAGTTCTGGATGGAGTTGGCGATGTTCCCCCGCATAGTGGCCCCCACCTTTTGCACAATCAGTTGGTAATCGGCCTGCATACCCTGCCTGATCCAATCCAGCATAACCCCCACAAAGCTGTATTTGTAAAACTCCGCGATAAAAGCCTTGTCCGCCTCGGCGATGTCCACCCCCTGGCTCTTTTCCTCCACCACGTCGCGGAGCAGGCCATAGGTCAGCTGGAACAGAAAGCGCTCCATCTGGTCCCGGCTGATGCAGCGGAATGCGTTGAGCACAAAGGCCTTGTTTTCCAGCACCGCCTCAAAGATCTGCTCCAGCCCCTCCTGCCAGGTGTCGTAGGTCTTTTTCCCCTGAAGGGCCCGGGCGGCGTCCTCCACACAGGCCCACTCCACCAGGTCGTAAATATCCTTGAAATGATAGTAGAAGGCCATCCGGCTGACGCCGCAGTCCTCCGTAATGTCCCGAATGGTGATCTTATCCAGCGGCTTCCGCAGCAGCATCCGCTTCAGGGACGCCTCCAGCGCCTGCTTGGTGGTATTTGACACGGGCTCCACTCCTTCCGGGATCTTTTCTCCTATTATACGGGGAAACGGCTCTTTTGCAAGAGGGAGACCCGTTGTAACTATATGCCAAATGGTGTATAATGGTGCAGAATATACGCGAATCAGGGCTCCCGTCTGTTTGACAATCCATACACGGGAGCGAGGGGGATGGGCGATATGCAGGTATATCCGGAACGATACCTCCAGCTTGAGCTGACGGCCGAAGAGCGGACCTTCACGCGGACCTTGCAGCGGATCTTTGCCGAAGAGAGCATGGCCTATTATGTGCTCCATATCAATCCCAGGAAGAAATCCGCCAACGGCGTACCCGAGCTGTTCAGCCTGCTGCTGGTGCCCCAGGGGCTCTTTTTATTTCGCTTTTTCCCCGTTTCCAGCGGAGAGGCCGCCCAGCTGCTGCTCCAGAGCTTCTCCTCCCCCGTGGTCTACGACACCCTGGAGACCGAGCTGCGCAGCCTGCTGGAAAAGAGCCGCTATCTCACCGACCCCCAGGGCAGGCTGAAGCACGCCATGAACGTCTGCTTCGTGCTGCCCAACATTGACTCCAGCCAGCTGGAGGGCACGCTGAGCGACCAGGCGCAGGCCTTCTGCAGGGAGCATGTGCTCTTTCAGGACCAGCTTTCCACCCTTCGGAAGGACGGACCCCGGGAGCTGCTGCGCAGGCTGCCGCCCGCCGAGCCCCTGGGGGAGGAGCTGGTCAACAACGTCTTTCAGCGCTTCTGCCCGGAGCTCACCATTCCCAGGGCGGTCTTTCTGGACGAAACGTCCTCCATCCAGGCCAGGGACGGCGAGCTCACCCCCAGAGACCGGGCCGTCCAGTCCTACCGCCTGGACAACCAGCAGATCAACCTGGTCAACCGGCTCACCAAGGGCAACCAGCTGATTTTGGCCTGCGCCGGCAGCGGAAAGAGCGTACTGCTCATCTCAAAGTGCTTCAAGCTGGCCAGCCTGAATCCGGAGCAGACTTTCCTGATCACCTGCTACAACCGGAATCTGTACCACTACTATCAGTGGGCCATCGCCCAGGCCGGCTTCACCCACAAAAATGTACGCTGCCTCACCTTTTACGGGCTGTGCAAGCATCTGCTGGACCAGGGCCGCCTGCCCTCCCCCGCTCAGGACGGTCTCCGGCACAATACCCCCGAGTACTATGCCCGGCTGTTTGACACGGTGAACACCGCCCTGGCCGAGGGCAAGCTCACGGACCGGTTTTACGGCATCTTCATCGACGAGGTGCAGATTTTCAAGCCGGAGTGGTACCGCTTCTGCTTTAACCTGCTGAGCAGCAAAAACGCCGACGACCATGTGTTCATCATTGCCGGGGACAAGTCCCAGGACATCAAGAACAACATCAAAAAGGGCACCGCGCCCTGGCAGGGCGGCGGCGCCCAATACCCGGAATACCGGGGAAAAACCCTCCACCTCAAGACCAATTACCGCAACTCCAGGCAGATCAACCAGGCCGTCCAGCGCTTTGTGGAGGCGGCCAGGCAGCGCGGCGCCGAAATCGGGGCGGACCTGGCCTCCGACCCCGAGCTTTTCCTGCTGGGAGAGTCCATTCATGACGGGCCCCCGCCCCGCCTGGTGGAGCTGTCGGAGTTGTCCAATCAGGGCGAGGAGGACGCGGTCTGCGCCGCTATCCGGCATCTGCTGGAGGCGGAGGGACTCAGCGAGGTGGATATCGCCGTGCTCTTTTACAACCGGCGCACCAAATATACCCCGCCGGACTGGAGCACCGACAGCTATGACTTCTTTCCAGACCTGGAGGAGCGGTTTCTGCGGGAGGGCTGGCAGCCGCCCACCCTCCTCACCTCCGGGGAAAGCGCCGGGGCCACCTACGGCTCCCGCACCGGCGTCACCTTCGCCACCATCGAGGGCTCCCTGGGGCTGGATTTCCGCGCGGTCATTCTGGCCGGGCTCCGCCCGCTGGGCAGCCATGAGCGGGCTATCAGCCTCCATGACTTCTTCCCCTGTGGCAGCGCCCAGGAGCAGGAGCAGAAGCAGGAGGCTTTTGTGAAAAACGTCAACTTCCTCTACACCGGCTGCACCAGAGCAAAGGACCATCTGGTGGTGGTGCTCTCCGCCCAAAAGGGAGACAACGTGTATATGGACCTGCTCCGCACATCCATGGGCGGGGAGGCCGGCCTGGATCAGGCCTGAAAAGGGGTGGAAACTGTATGTCCAATCATCGTGAACTTCTCGCCAGGGGCATCGCCCAGCGGTTCATCACCGCCATTTCCGGCGCCGATAAGCAGCAGATCATCTTCTACAATCCGGAGGACCGCATTTTTGTAGGCAAGCTCTCGCCTCAGAACACCGCCGACAGCTTTTCCTCCAACGTCCTCATCAAGCAGCTGGGAGTGGATTTCCGCCTTCCCAAGCGGGACGTGGACCAGGCCCGTCTGGAGATTTGCCCCCAGGGCTATTTCTTCTTCCGGGTGCTGCCCACCCTGCAGCAGCAGCAGGAATTCTTCCTGCGGAACTTCTGCACCGCCTTCGACCTCCAGCAGACCTACCCCGGCTTTTCCGACCTGGCCCAGGCCTATCTGGACGGCCGGCTGTCCCAGGAAATGGCCCGGCACAAGGTACAGCTGCTGCCCATCTATGAAAAAATTGCCATCGACCAGGACGGCGCCTGCTTCGAGCTGGCCCTCTCCGACGTCTACTGCCCGGAATTCGACTGCGGCAGCCTGCCCCCGGACCATCCGCTGTACCAGTCCATTGAGGAGCACCTGGACAGAATATACGCCGCCGTCCGGGAGCATCCCCGGTTGGTCCGCTGCCAGTTCCGGGAACAGGTGGGCATCGGCGACCTGCTGGGCGAGGAGGAGTGGGAGGCCTACATCGCCAGACAGGTCCAGCGGGAGGAGTTCGACATGTCCCCCAGATTTGCCTACTCTCTGGCCGTGGACGTGCGGGGAAACGGGGACAGTCTGCTCCTCACCGTCTCTCTGAGCAACGAGACCCCCTTCGAGGACGAGAGCGTGGGCGCCTTCCAGTCGGTAAAGAAAAACGACCGCTACCGCATCCCGGTCCTCTTTAACTCCGGGCTTCGGGTGCGGTGCGTCAACACCAGCCTGGTGCCCATTGAGCTGGAGTATTTTTCCGACGACTACAAATACGACAAGCGGGTTTACGCCCTGGGAAACAACTGCAACGTGGACTGCGACCCGGACAGGCAGGAGATACAGACCACCCACGTGCCTGTCTTTATCCAGAACCGGCTGAAAACCAACGATAAACTGGCCGTTCCCTTCGATGCGCTGATCTCCGACCCGGTGGGGACTCTGGAGCGCATTCACCAGGGCATGCTGGCCGAGCTGGAGAAGTGGAAGGAGGACTATGACCAGCGGGCCTCCGGCCTCACCGAGGCGGGCAGAGAGCAGTTTGGGGAGGAGATCAACGGCTTTGACCTGGAAATCCGCCGCTTCAAAACGGGGGTGGACCTGATCCGGAACTACAACATGATCCGGGACGCCTTCCGCTATATGAATATGGCATTCAAGCGCTCGGCCAAGGGCTATTCCAGCTGGCGTCTGTTCCAGATCGTCTTTGTGGTCTCCCTGATCCTGGACGTGGCCGCCCACGAGCCCGAGCTGATGCTGGACGAAGGACTGGTCAACAAGGCCAAGACCGACGACATCGACATCCTGTACTTCCCCACCGGCGGCGGCAAGACCGAGGCCTTCCTGGGCATCATGGTGTTCAACCTGTTTTTCGACCGGATGCGGGAGAAGGAATACGGCGTGACCGCCATTCTGAAATACCCCCTCCGGCTTCTGTCCGTGCAGCAGGTGCAGCGCGTGTCCAACATCCTGGCCTGCGCCGAGCTGCTCCGGCGGGAGCAAAAGCTGGGCGGGGCAAGCTTCAGCCTGGGCTATTTTGTGGGGGAGGGAAACACCTTCAACAAGATTGACCGGGAGAAGCAAAAGCTCCTGACCGGGATGACCGACGACGAGCGGGACAGGCGTTACCGCCTGCTGGACGTGTGCCCCTTCTGCGGCGGAACAGACGTCCACGTGGTCTACGACCCCTCCTCCAACTCCCTTCAGCACGTCTGCCGCAGCAAGGATTGCCCCTCCCAGGGGCCGCTGCCCCTCTACATGGTGGACGACGACATCTACCGCTACCTGCCCAGCGTGATCATCTCCACCGTGGACAAGATGTCCGCCATCGGCTTCAACTCCAGGTTCCACAATCTGCTGGCGGGGGCGGAATTTGAGTGTCCCCACCACGGCTTTACCGACAAGACCCAGTGTCTGGTCCCCGGGTGTCAGTGTACCCCCTTTGAGTTCAGGCGGGTCGCCATGAAGGACCCGGCCCCCACCCTGCTGGTCCAGGATGAGCTGCACCTGATCCGGGAGTCCCTGGGCACCTATGACGCCCACTATGAAACCTTTCTGGAATACTTCATCAAGCACCTGTCCGGGTGCCGCCGGGGCCTGAAGGTCATCGGCGCCACGGCCACCATCTCCGCCTACGAGCTGCAGGCCAAGCACCTGTACTGGAAAAACGCCATCCGCTTCCCGGCCGCCTCCCCCTACCTGGACCGCAACTTCTACGCCAAGGTGGACCCCAACGACGTCAGCCGCATCATCCTGGGCTACGCCCCCTTCGGAAAGGCCATTGTCAACAGCGTGGCCTTCTCTTTGCAGTACCTGAAGCGGGTGGTCTGGCAGCTCTACCAGCATCCCGAACAGGTGCTCTCCTGGGAGGGAATGGATCTGCCCGGGGATGAGGAGCAGCAGATTGCCCAGGTAAAGCAGCTGCTGGAGGACTACTGGATCATTCTGGAGTACAACAACGTCAAGCTGGAGAGCAACCGGGTGCTCCAGGGTCTGGAGGACCCCATCAACACCGAGCTGCTGGAGGAGGGCATTCCTCCCCTGCAGGCCAGGAAGATGACCGGCGACGACACCTTCCAGGAGGTGCGGGCCACCCTCTCCGCCATTGAGAACGCCAAGAGCGTCATCCATGATCTGGACTTCAACATGATCGCGGCCACCAGCATGATCTCCCACGGCGTGGACGCCGACCGCTTCAATCTGATGCTGTTTTACGGAATGCCGGGCAACACCGCCGAGTACATCCAGGCCTATTCCCGGGTGGGCAGAAAGCACACCGGCCTGGTTATCGACATCATGCGCCCCTCCCGGGAAAAGGACCAGAGCTATCTGCGCAACTTCAATAAATTCCACGAGTTCAAGGACATCCTGGTGGACCCGGTCTCCATCAACCGCTGGGCCGCCAAGGCTGTGGAGAGCACCCTGCCCGGCATTGTCTCCGGCCTGCTGCTCAATTACTACCTGTACAAGCTGAAATACACCCCAGGGATGGGCAACATCGGCAGGGTCGAGGAGCTGAAGGCCGCCCTGCTCAGCGGAACCATCACGGCCGAGGAGCTGAAGGACCATGCCCGGCAGATCTACAAGTGCTCCGACGACGACACCTCCATCGGCAGCCTGTACCGCCGGAGCGTGGACCGGATGATTGACGTGCTGCTCCAGAAGCTGACCTCCGGTGATTTCAAACCCAGCACCTATCTGACCCAGGCCTTTGAGGAGTGCCAGTTCCACGTGATGCGAAGCCTCAGAGACACCGACAGACAGGTGACCGTTGAGCTGCGATAAGGAGGAAGCTATGGCCGATAAATACAAAATGAACAGAGGCGTCCAACAGGCGCTCTATAAATATTTGCCCGGCTGCTGGGTGGACTTCACCCAGAGCGGCGGCGGCCTCACCTACGCGGTTCACGTGGACCGCTGGAACAGTGTCCCGCTGACCGGCGTCAACAACAAGCGGCTGCTGCGAGTGGTCAGCCAGCGGGTCCACGGCTTTGCCGACGCCAGCCCCGACGGCGCCGCCGCGCTGGCCAATTTCCCCCACCGCATCGACACGGACAGCTGCAGCGTGCTCACCCCCAGGTCCGACGCGGAACAGAGCGCCATCTTCACCTCGGTGGAGCCGCTGGTCTTTGTGTGCAGCTCCTGCGGCCGCTTCCGCCAGTTCACAAGCCAGGAGGCCTTCCATCAGCAGGAGCATGAGCCCTGCGCCTGCGGCAATCACATGACCCAGCTGCGCATTGTGGCCATCTGCAAGTGCGGGCACGCCAAGGGCATCCACATTCCCGACTGCCCCGTGCCCGGACACGGCACCGAATCCATCGTCCGCCGGGGCAGCGGCCTGGATTTCATCTGTACCAAGTGCGGCAAGCGGGTCCCCCTCAATTTCCGCTGCCCCAAATGCGGTCAGAAGATGGATTTGAAGCCTGCCCTGGATTCCGCCCAATTTTTCCCCTTCAGTCTGTCGCTGATCGACCTGCTGGATAAGCGCAAGGACGTCTTTCTGGACAAGGAGGCGGACGGACTGGGAGAAAAGGTGATTCTCGCCCAGTACCTGGGCCTGATCTCCCAGCAGCTGTACGAGGACACCATTGCCAACGGCGCGGTGACCGGCGACGGCGAGCTGGAGGAACGGCTTCAGCGGGAGGCTGAGGAGCTGCGGGCCGCCGGCCTGGACGAGGCCGCCGTTCAGCTGGTGCTGGACAGCAAGCGGAAAGCAGACCCCGGCGGGGCCCTCTTCTCCGCCATCGCCCAGGTGGAAAGCGGCATATCCCTCTCCTCCGCCAGCACGCTGAAGCTGCTGGCCGAGCAGATCATGGAGTACGACGAGCTGATGCACGCCAAGGTGGTCCTCTCCCTGAAGGACGCCGAGGAGGACGCCACCCTGGTCCGGGACGGCATCCGGCCGGATTATCTGGGGGCCGCCAAAGCCATGGGCTTTTCCAACGTGCGGCTGTGCTCCGGCGTGCCCATCGTGTTTGCCACCTACGGCTATACCCGGAAGGAGTGCGGCCCCGAGGAGGGGGTCAGGCTGAGGGGCTTTTCCCAGGAAACGGGCAAGAGCTGCGTCTACGCCACCCGGCTGGAAACCGAGGGCGTTCTGTTTGAGCTGGACCGGGAGCGGGTGCTGGACTGGCTGCTGCGCAACAATATGCTGGACGAGCTGGATCTGCCCCAGGACCGCAGCGAGTACGGCCTGAAGCTCTGGTTCCTGGACCAGCTCCGCCCCGAGCGCATCAAGCCCTTTTCCGCAATCGAGCCCACCGACCGGCAGGGGCTTATCACCAAGAAGATCTACACCCTGCTCCACAGCCTCTCCCACGCCCTGATCGGGGAGGCCTCCCAGATCTGCGGACTGGACAAGAGCTCCATATCGGAGTACATCCTCCCCAACATCCCCGCCGTGCTCCTCCACTGCTCCAACTCCCAGGGCTTCAGCATGGGCGCCCTTTACACCGCCTTTCAGACCTACTTCGACCGCTGGATGAAATCCGCCCGGGAGAATGTCAAGAAATGCATCTTCGACCCCATCTGCATCAGCAAGGAAAAGGCCTGCGCGGGCTGTCTCTTTTTAAACGAGGTCTCCTGCCAGCACTTCAACAAAGATCTGGACCGGGCCTATCTGTGCGGCTATTTCGACAGCCAGAGCCAGCATAAGCTCACCGGTTATTGGGAGGAATAGGGTATGGCTATCATGCATCCGCCCCGTCTGCTCAAGATGAGGCAAATTGAGTCGGAATACAAATTTTTTGAGGCCTGCAGAACCCAGCTCAGCGATAAATTCCACGTATTTTACTCCCTCCGCTGGTGGAAAAATGCAGGCGGGAAACGGGAGGAGGGCGAGTGCGACTTTTTGATTTTCAGCCCTGAGTACGGCTTTCTCTGCGTGGAGGTCAAGGGCGGGGACGGCATCGACAAAAATGGACGGACCTGGATCCTGCTTGACCGGAAAAACGGAGACCGGCTCCTCCACATGTCCCCCTATGAGCAGGCATCCAAGAGCATGTACTATTTCAGGGATGCCTACAAAAAGGAGTACGACATGGACTTCCCCGGCATTTACGGCAGCGCCGCCGCCTTCCCCTTTTACTGCATCCCCGAGCACCTGACGGTGGACGCTCCCCCCGCCCTTACCATCGACCCCAAGGACATGGATCACCTGGAGACCCGCATCAAGGAGATCTTTCAATATTTCCTCAGCGACCGCAAAAAGAAAAACAGCTTCCTGTCCCCTGAGGCCAAGAAAAAGTTCATCAATCTGGTCAACAAGCGGGTGATGCTCTCCCCCTCCGCCGGCGCCCTGATCGCGGACCGGGAGGCCCAGATCGCCGAAATGGACCGGGTTCAGGAGGCCGTCATCGACCTGCTGGCCCACTATCCCAGAGCCTTCCTGGTGGGCGGCGCGGGCACGGGAAAGACCTGGATTGCCATCAAAAAGGTCCAGCGCTGCATCCAGTCCGGGCAGTCCGCCCTCTACCTGTGCTACAATAAGGCCCTGGCGGAATACGTCCGCACCGTCCTGCCGGAGCAGGCGGACTGCTGGAATATCGACGCGCTGGCCTACTCCCTTCTGAAGGAAAAGGCCCTCTCCGCGCCGGAGAGTCGGGGCGCCAAGGCATACAGCGATCTGCTGGACGCCCTCCCCCAGCTTCCGAAGTATGATCTGGTGGTGGTGGACGAGGGTCAGGACTTTACGGAGGACTGGGCCTACTGCGCCAATCTGCTGACCAGGGATGGCGGCTCCCTCTACGTGTTCTACGACGAGAGCCAGAATATCTTCAACCGCAGTTTTGGCGATAAATTCTTTATTGACGAGCCCCCCTTTGTGCTGCGCTACAACATCCGGAACACCGCCAACATCTATAAATACGCCCAGCAGAGCACCGGCCTGGGCCTGGATACCCTGACCAACCCGATAGAGGGAGTGGAGCCGGAATTCCACCGGTTTGCCCGCCCCCACCAGGCCCTGGCCTTCCTGGATACCCTGATTCACAAGCTGGTGGACCGGGAGGGGGTAGCCACCGACCGGATTATGTTCCTGAGCAACCGGAAAAAAGAAAATTCCATTCTGGCGGATACCACCACGCTGGGCAGCTGTCCGCTGTCCGACGGGTCCGCTCCGGCCGGTGCGGATCAGCTGACCTACCGGACCATCCAGAGCTTCAAGGGTCTGGAATCCGACATCGTCATTTTCCTCAACCACACCTACAAGAACGAGCCCCAGACAGACGAAACCCGCGCCACCCTCTATACCGCCATGACCAGGGCGCGGTTTTACCTCTATGTGATTGATTATGAGGACAATCTCTCCACCTAAGGATAAGGACTGCAAACCGCTATGAGCAACATACTGTTGATAGAACCGGACTACAAGAACAAATACCCCCCGCTGGGCCTCATGAAGATCTCCTATTTCCACAAGCATGTGCTGGGAGATCACGTGCGCTTTACCAAGGGCAGGCTCCCCGCCGCCCTGGCGGAGGCCAAATGGGACCGGGTCTACGTGACCTCTCTGTTTACATTTGAATGGGCCAAAACCATAGAAGCCATCCAGTACGCCAAGACCCTTGTGGACTCCATCGACAAGATTACCGTCGGCGGTATTGCGGCTACCATGCTCCCTCAGCAGATCTATGAGGAGACGGGCATCAGGCCCGTGTGCGGACTTCTGAACGAGCCCGGCAAGCTGGGCCTGCCGGGCGATGAGTGCATCGACCAGATTGTGCCCGATTACGCCATTCTCGACGACATCGACTATGTATACCCCTTTCACGACGCCTACTTCCTGAGCGCCACCAAGGGCTGCGGCAACAAATGCGGCTTCTGCGCGGTGCAGACCCTGGAACCCCAATACATTCCCTACATCGACCTGAAGCAGCGCATCGCCGCCATTGAGGAGGAGTTCGGGTCCAAGCGGGATCTGCTGCTGATGGACAACAACGTGCTGCGCTCCCCCAACTTCGACCAGATCATCGACGACATCATCGCTGCCGGCTTCGGCAAGGGGGCCACCTACCTCAACCCCAAAACCGGAAAGCGGGTCCGCAGGTATGTGGACTTCAACCAGGGGCTTGACGCCCTGTTCTTCACCGAGGAGAAGGCCAGGCGGCTGGGGGAAATCGCCCTCCGTCCCGCCCGGGTGGCCTTCGACCACATCGAGGACCTGCCCACCTATGAAAGGGCGCTGCGCCTGTGCGCCAAGCACGGGATCACGGAGCTGTCCAACTACGTGCTCTACAACAGCGAGGCCTTTGGCGGCAAGGGCCACCAGTACGCCGCGGACACTCCGGCCGACCTGTACAACCGCATGCGGCTGACGCTGGACATCAAGGACGATATCAACCGCTCCCTGCCGGAGGACCGGCAGGTGACCGCCTTCTCCTTCCCCATGCGCTATATCCCCCTCACCGCCCATGAGCGCGGGTATGTGGGCTCCCAATGGAACGCCAAGTTTCTGCGGGCTGTGCAGTGTATGCTCATCCCCACCCAGGGCAAGGGCGTGGGCAGCCGCTCCTTCTTCGAGGCGGATTTCGGAAAAAACGCGGAGGAGTTCGTGCGCTTTCTCTGCATGCCCGACAAGCTCATTGCCGCCAGAGGGGAGTTCAGCCTGGGGAGCCGGGGCCGGGGCGGAGAGAGCCCGGAGGAGCAGGCCGCCCGGAAAACCGTCTGGGAGAAAAACCAGCGGAAAATCCGGGAGTGGAACCGGCTGTATCAGCAGCTGGGCGGCGAGCGGACCCAGTTTATCGCCCTGATCGGCGACAACGAGTTTCTGCCGGAGAAGCTGCTGGGGGCTCCCTCCGACCTTCAGAAAAAGCTGTACCTGCTCTATCTGACCACTCCCCGGACCCTTGCCCTGCTGGGCATGGTCCGCTCCGGCTCTCCCACGTACGACATGTTGAAGGGCTATATATGCAGCGAGTTTCCCGACCTGTACCAGGACATGGTGGAGCTGCTGTCCACCAGCGAGGCCCAGCAGCAGTACATGTTTCAGAATTTCGTCCTGTTTTTCGGCCGGGACGGGCTGGCCGATCTGCTGTCCGCCCTGGCCCGCCAGGACTTCCGGGCGGACCGCCTGCTGAAAAAATGGCACGATGCCTGCGTGAAAAGCGGCATGGGGCTGGTGGATTTTGAGCTGATTCGGGTATACACCCGGTATCTGGACGCAAAGGTCCTCAGTCCTGAGGAGCGGACCGCCGCCCACCGGGCCATTCTGGAGCTGGATATGCCGGCTCTGGCAACGCTCCTCAGCCAGCGGAGCGGAGACTTTGAGACGGCGGTGCTGGCGTCGGTGGACGGGGAGGCGGGACAGGAGCTGCTGAACACCACCGCCCAGGCCATTTTCCGCAACATCCAGTGCAAGCTGTCCCAGCTGCTGGAGGCGTGACATGGGCGGCGTGATCATTGGAAAGCACACCCTGGAGTCCCTGACCTCAGGCATGTATTCCGACCCTTACGTGGTATTCCGGGAGTACATCCAGAACTCCGCCGACGCCATTGACGCGGCGGTAAGCGGCGGGATCCTGCCCGCCGGAGGGGGGCTTATCCACATTACTCTCGCGCCCGGCGAGGGGCGGCTCTCCTTCTCCGACAACGGGACCGGCATTCCGGCCAGTCAGGCCGAGAGCACCCTCATCAGCATCGGCAACTCCAAAAAATCCGCCCGCACCGACCGGGGGTTTCGGGGGATCGGACGGCTGGCCGCACTGAGCTGCTGCTCCAGACTCACCTTTGAAACCAGCTACCCCGGCGAACCTGTCCGGACCCGGCTGGCCATCAGCGGGGCGGAGCTGGCCGCCCGGCTTTCCTCCGGTACGGCGGAGGACGCCGCTGCGGCAGACGTGCTTCAGCGTATCTATACGGTGGAAACCTCTCCGGAGCGGGCGGAGGCCCACTATTTCAGGGTCGAGCTGGAGGGGGTGGACCAGGCCGCCGGTCTGTTTCGCCTGGAGGACGTGACGGACTACATCGCCCAGACCGCCCCTGTCCCCTACGACCCGGCCTTTACCTGGGGCCGGGAAATTGAGGCCCGCCTCCAGAATGTGGGCTGTCCCGTCCGGCATTTTGAGGTGCGCCTGACCTTCGGACCGAAAACCTATTCCATCTATAAGCCCTACCGGGACACCTTTCTGGCGGACAGGGGGAAAAACCTCACCGACCGGATCTCCGACATTGACCTTATAACCCTCACAGGGGCGGACGGCTCCCCCTCCGCGGTGGGCTGGGTGGCACAAACCGGGTATCTGGGCCGCATTCCCGACAAATCCATCCGAGGCCTGCGGCTGCGGAAGGGGAATATCCTGATCGGCGACGGACAGACCCTCAACGCCGTATTCAAGGACCCCCGGTTCAACGGCTGGTCCATAGGCGAGTTCTTTGTGGTGGACCCCCTGCTGATCCCCAACGCCAGGCGGGACAATTTCGAGCGGAACCAGGCCTTTTTGCTGCTGCTGGAGCAGCTGCGGGGGGTTGCCGCCGGGATTACAAAGCAGCTCAGAGGAGCCTCTCTCCGGCGAAACGCCCAGCTGTCCGCCGCACTGGACCAGACTGAGCAGGCCGTGAAAGCGGCCGCCGCCGCCCTGGAATCCGGCCTGACCTCCGGGCAAAAAGGTCCTTTGGCCCGGCAGCTTACCGACGCCAGGCAGCTTGTGGGCCAGGCCCCCATCCGCAGCGGGGCGGATGCATCCTGCCAGGAGATTGCCTTTGAAGAGCTGGATCTGCTGCTGGGCACGCTGCGGGGCGCCACCTCCTACAAGGCCATCAACGCCCTGAACCACCTGAGCCATACAGAAAAACGCACTCTGGAGCGGGTGTTCAACGCCATATTCAGCACCGGGAGCGAATCGGCAAACACCATGGTGGACGCCATTCTGGCCGCCTTCGCCCCATAGTCTTGCTTCAAATGGAAAAAGGGCCGTCCCACTGCTTTCAGGCAGTGGGACGGCCCTTTTCACTCCCATTACTTGGTCGCAAACCGGTTTACGAAGAAGTCGGTAAACGCCGCCAGCTCCTCCTCCTGGGATACGTAGACGTAGAGGGACTCGTCCTCCAGCCAGTCATAGGCGTTGATGGCAATGTAGCCCTTTTTGTCCGGATAGATGACAAAGGCATCGGTGGGATATTTGTTCCGATAGGCCTTCAGGATCTCCCCGCGGCGGTAATAGGTCGGTGTTCCGCAGCCGGAGAGGTCGGGTACGGTGGGCACCACCACAATGGTCTGGCCACCCTCGTTCCACCCCACCAGCAGATTTCCAATCTTGGTCTTGCTGCCGTGGACAAACCCGTAGTTGAAGCGGGATACATCCTCGGTATAGCCGAAGATCAGCTTGTAATCCGCTCCGTTTTCCACCGCCTGGTTGAACAGAGCCCGCATCTTTTCCGCGTTTGCCCTGCTTTTCTCCATGTCGATTTCCGGTCCCTTGAACAGCTTGCTGAAAAATCCCATACATTTCTCCTCCTGCATGTCCTGTTTTCTATCTGACGCCGCCTGGAGCGTGCGTGCAGCTCAATTAAAATAAATATTTCTAATCGTATTTATATTTATTATAGGTAAAAAAATCCGCCTGAATCGTCTTTTGCTCTTGCTATTCAGGCGGACCGCAACGCACTATTCCCCTTCGTCCTGCTTCCGCAGCCGCTCCAGACAATCTACAATGCCCTCAATCTGGACGGCCGTGGTCTGGTCAACCGCCTCCGGCACGAGCAGCGGCAGCGAACCTGGGATGCCCCGGCGGACAATCATGACTGTCAGGCTCAGATTGGTGAACAGACTGACCCGTTCCCTGTCGGCCCGCACCCCAAAGCACTCCAGAATGCCGCCAAACAGCCGGGCCTGCTTCTCCCGGAACACCCGGCGGCTCTTCGGCGGCAAACGCCGGAATATCATCTGCTGCTCCTCAATGGTCAGAACCGCAATGCCGTTTTGCTCCCCGTAGCAGCAGCTGTGGAGAAACCGCCTGACCCCCTCCCGCCAGCTCAGGGCCGGGTCGGCCATCAGGCTCCGGGCATAGGAGAGGATCCTGGGCTGCTGGAGGTAGAGTGTTTCCACAATCAGATCCTCTTTTGTGGGAAAAAAGGTGTAGAAAAAGGTACGGGAGATTCCCACCGCCTTATAAATCTGCTCCACCGTCGTGTGCTGGATCCCCTGCCGCGCCATCAGCTCCAGCGCCGCAGCCACCAGGGCCTCCCGAATATGCTCCCGCTCCTGGGCGGAATATCCCACCTTCGGCAATCCGGTCCCTCCCGCATAAAGATCATTCAACTTATTTGTCTTTATTTTACCATATCCCCGGGTCCGACACAAGGTCTATTTGTTACCGGCCCTCCATAGCGGCCTCCAGCTTCTTTAAGGCCTTCTTTTCAATGCGGGAGATATAGGAGCGGGAAATCCCGCACTGCTCCGCGATCTCCCGCTGTGTCATGGGACGTTTCCCGCTCAGCCCGTAGCGCAGTGTGATAATCATGCTCTCTCTGGGCTCCAGACAATCCCGGACGCATCGCCGTACCTTCACGCAGGCGTCCCGCGCGTCCAGCTCCTCCAGCATGTTGTCGTCCACGCTGATGGTATCCATCAGGGACAGGGAGTTCCCATCTCCGTCCCCGTCGATGGAATCGGAAAGGGACAGCTCCCCTTGATTCTTCCGCTGGGCGCGAAAGTGCATCAGAATCTCGTTTGCTATCCTCTCCTGACGGCTCCGCAAGCCCTCCTTCCGCCGCTCCTTCAAGATTTTCCTCTGTTTTACTGCCTGCGACTTGTTTCCCTATGCCCGCTGGCGTCTTGGGAAACTCGTATTCATACTCCGAGCCAAACAGCACCACATGGGCGTCCCTCCCATCCCAAATGATTTCCTTGACAAAGGTACGGATGGCTGCCCGCTTCTGCTCCACCGTCATTTTGTCAACGGTGTCCTTGAATGTGGACAGCATCTGCGCTAACAGGTCAAACTCAATGTCCGCCAAGGCATGGCTGGAGGTCAGTTCTTTCAGCTCCGCCAAATGCCGCTTCAAGCCCTCCCCTTTCGCGTGCAGTTCATCAATCTGCTGCATAATATAACTTTCGGCAGAGGTACCAGAGGACTTTCCCAGGGCAGAGACAAGGCCCTTGATCTCCTCCTCATTTGCAGCGATCTCAGTTTCTAATTTGGAAATCTCCTCGTCATAGCTTTGCCGGTTGCCCAGCAGCGCCCGCTTGCTCTGTTCCAGCTGCCGGATAAAATCGGAGCCGTCTTCACTCAAATGCTTCAACTGCTCTATAATATCGGCGTCCAACATGTTGCCGTTACAGTTTTTCATATTGCAGACATGACCCCGGCTGCGCTCCTTCATAGAGCAGAGGTAGGTATAGATCGTCTCCCCTTTTATGTTCCGCCGCTGGGACATTTTGGGGCGCATGTACTCGCCGCAGTTGCCGCAGACAAGCAGGCCGGAGAGCAAGGCCACATTGCTGCGGGGCTTGCGGTAGCTTTTGGATTTGTTCCGCTCCAAAATCGTCTGTACCTTGACCCATGCCTTCCCCTCGATGACGCCCTGGTGCTTTCCCACCGACACGATCCATTCCTCCATTGGCTTGATCTGGTGGGCTCTACCCGGCTGCTGTAAGGTGCGGTTATAGGCCATGATGCCGTGGACACCATCAAAGTCGCTTTGCTCCGCAAAGAGGTCGACATGATTTTTCGTCAGGTAGTCATAAGCAAATTCATCGGCAATCAGATAAACCGGATTGGACAAAATCCCCTTGACGGCAAAGCGGGTAAACTGTTTGCCGTTTTTTGTTGTATAGCCATTCTGCAGCAGATATGTCTCCGTCTTTGTCAGTGAGCCGGTTTCCAGAAACTTGTCGTAGATCAACTTGACGATGCCGATCTCCTCCGGGAGAATCTTCAGCTTGCAGGCCCTCTTGGTCTTGCCGTCGATGGTCACATGGGAGACACTCTCCGACTCATAGCCGGTGGGGGTGTTACCGCCCAGCCAGCGCCCTGTTTTGGACAGCTCATGCATATTGTCACGGATGCGCTCGGCAATGGTTTCCCGTTCCAGCTGGGAAAAAACCGAGGAAATATACATCATGGCCCGCCCCATAGGGGAGGAAGTGTCAAACTGCTCCTTGATGGAGATGAAGTCGATCTTCATCTTGTTCAACTGCTCGATCAGTTTGGCAAAATCGCCGATGTTGCGGCTGATTCGATCCAGGCGGTAGACAACGATGGCACGGAAACTTTTTTCTTTTGCATCGGCCATCATTTTTTTGAATTGGGGACGCTCCAGCGTGCCACCAGAGAAGCCCTCATCCTCATATACCAGGGCCTGCTCTGCGGCATCGTCTCCGAACTGCAGCCGGATATATTGCCTGCACATTTCAATCTGGTTTTCGATGCTCTCCCCTTTACCGGTAAATTTAGATTTTCGGGAGTAGATTACGATTGGACGCACAGCGGCCATAAAATCACCGTCCTGTCATACGATATGTGTATGTAGTTAATATATCATATCGTCCTCTTTTGGTAAATACGAGAGCAAAATTTTCGGCGGTTTATCTGTGCAGGCATTAGCAAAGATTACTCTGACATCTCAAACGCATCCTACTATGCCCCCGGTGTGTTGCACCGGGGGACTTATTTTTGTGAACAGTCTTGCATTTCATTTAAGTTTCGCTATAATACAAATAAA
>DWXF01000060.1 GCA_019119335.1 Candidatus Flavonifractor merdavium | reverse complement strand
GAAAGAAATCGCTTTCCTTTACGCAATCGGAAGCTTTCTTTGGTTACTTTCTTTCTCGAAAGAAAGTAACCCCGTCAGATAGCGCCGCACCAGGTCGAAGGCATGGTGGGCCGCCACGGTGCGGATACGCTCCCGGCCGCTGCCTGCCCGCACCTGGCGCACATAGGCGCCCTGCTCGGTGGCGATGGCCACATACACCAGTCCCACCGGATTGCCCCGGTCGTCCGAGTCAGGACCGGCCACGCCGGTGGTGGACACCGCGATGTCACACCCCAGCACCCGACGGGCGCCCTCCGCCATGGCCTTGGCCACCGGCTCCGACACCGCGCCGTATTGGGCCAGCATCCCCGCCGGGACCCCCAGCACCCCTTCCTTCACCGCGCTGGCGTAGCTCACCACACCCCCGCGGAACACCTCCGACGCGCCGGGCAGATCGGTCATCCGTTTGGCGATCAGGCCGCCGGTGCAGCTCTCCGCCGTGCCGAAGGTCTTTTTCCGCCCCTTCAGCAGGGCCAGCACCCCTTCCTCCAGAGAACCGATGTCCGCGCCGTACACTTTATCGCCGAAAATCCCCCGCAGCTGGGCCTCCACCGGCGCGATGAGGGCAATGGCCTGGTGGTAGTCCGCCGCCTTGGCGGTGATGCGCAGCTCGCACTCGCCCTCCTTGGCGTAGGGGGCCAGGGTGGGATTGGTCATGACCTGCATCTCATCCCGCAGCCGGGCCTCCATGGCCGACTCGCCGATGCCGAAGAGCTTCAGCGTCCGGGAGACGATCACCCCGTCGGCCAGCGCCATCAGGTAGGGAATGGCCCGATACTGGAACATGGCCCGGCACTCTCTGGGCGGGCCGGGCAGCATGATGACCCGCACGCCGTCGGCTTCAAAGGCGCAGCCCGGCGCGGTGCCCCAGTCGTTGGAGAAGATGGTGCAACCTTCGGGCAGCATGGCCTGCTGGAGGTTGTTGTCCGTCATGGGACGGTCCGGATGGAGCCGGGCAAAATAGGCCCGGATGCGCCGGGCCGATTCCTCGTCAAAGACCAGCTTTTTCCCAAAACACTCGGCCAGCACGTTTTTGGTCAGGTCATCGCAGGTGGGACCCAGTCCGCCGGTGGTGATGATCAGGTCCGCCCGGGTCTTGGCCAGCTCCACCGCCGCTTTCAGCCGCTGGGGGTTATCGCCCACCACGGTGTGGTAGTAGACGTTGATGCCCAGGGTAGAAAGCCCCTGAGAGAGCATCTGGGCGTCGGTGTTGGCGATGTTGCCCAGCAGCAGTTCCGTCCCCACGGCGATGAGTTCCGCGGTATGTGACATAACGATGCACTTCCTTTTCTGGTTTGGACAGGTCAGGATGGTTTAGGGGTCGATCTTGATGCGCTCGATGCCGTCCACCGCCGAGCGAACCATGGACGCAATGTCCAGATTGGCCTCGGCCGCCCGGCACTCCTCCTCGGTGGGACGGAGCCGGGGGTGGCGGGGGGTAAAGACGGTACAGCAGTCCTCATAGGGCAGGATGGAAGTCTCAAAGGTGCCGATCTTACGGGCGATGGTGACGATCTCCTCCTTGTCCATACCCACCACCGGGCGGAGAATGGGCAGGTCGGTCACCGCGCTGGTCACCCCCATGGCCTCCATGGTCTGGCTGGCCACCTGGCCCAGACACTCGCCGGTGACGATGGCCCCGGCGCCGCACCGGGCGGCCACCGCCTCGGCAATGCGCATCATGAACCGGCGCATGAGGACGGTGAACAGCTCCTCGGGGCACTTGCGCCTCAACTCCTCCTGGATGGTGGTAAAGGGCACCACGTGGACGGTAAGCCGTCCGCACCAGGGGGTAAGCAGCTTGGCCAGGTCCAGCACCTTCTGCTTGGCCTCCTCGGAGGTGTAGGGGTAGGAGAAGAAGTGGACCATTTCCAGGGCAATACCCCGCTTGGCGATCATCCAGGAGGCCACCGGGGAGTCAATGCCGCCGGAGAGCAGGCTCACTGCCCGGCCCCCCACCCCCACCGGCAGGCCGCCGGCGCCCGGCTCCGGATCGGCGTGGACATAAGCGGCGTAGTCCCGCACCTCCAGATACACCGTCAGCTCCGGGTGGTGGACGTCCACCTTCAGGTTGGGATACCTCTCATCCAGCTCGCCCCCCACGTACTGGGACAGCTGGATGGAGGTCATGGGAAAGCTCTTGTCCGCCCGCTTGGACTCCACCTTGAAGGTGCGGGCGGCGGCCAGCTTGTCCCCCAGGTACTCGATGGCGGTGCGGAGCATGGCGTCGGCGTCCTTCTCGCAGGAGCGGGCCCGGCTGAGCCCCACCACGCCGAACAGCTTGGTCATGGCCTCCCAGGCCCCGTCCATATTACACTGGTCGTTCTTGGGCTCCACATACATGGTGGACTGCTTGGAGTACACCTTGAAGTCCCCGTGGGGCCGCAGGCGGCGCTTGGCGTTGGCGATCAGCCGGTCCTCAAAGGTCCGACGGTTCAGGCCCTTCAGCACCAGCTCCCCCAGCTTCAGCAAAATGATTTCGTTCAATGCTCGTTCTCCTTATCTATATTTTGATGGATGTTTTATCATGCGCCGGCTCAGCGCCGCAGGTGGGCGCTCTCCCGGTACTGGATGGCCTCGGCCAGGTGGTCCACCCCGATGCCCGCCGCCCCGTCCAGGTCGGCGATGGTGCGGGCCACCCGCAGGATCCGGTCGTAGCTGCGGGCGGTGAGGCCCAGCCGGTCAAAGGCCCCCTGGATGAGGGCGGAGGCCGCTCCGTCCAGGGCGCAGAATTCCGCCAGCTCCCTGGGACCCATCTGGGCGTTGCACGCCGGGCCGTCGGGGCCGAAGCGGGCGGCCTGGATGGCCCGGGCGGCGTCCACCCTGGCCCTGATGGCGGCAGAGGACTCCCCCTGGCTCCGGCGGGAGAGCTCCTCAAATTCCAGGGGCGGCACCTCCACATACAGGTCGATGCGGTCCAGCAGGGGCCCCGACAGCTTGCCCAGGTACTTCTCCACCGCCTGGTGGGTGCAGCGGCACCGGCTGCCGTAGCCGTACCAGCCGCACTTGCAGGGGTTCATGGCGCACACCAGCATAAACCGGGCGGGAAATTTTTCGCTGCCCGCCGCCCGGCTGATCACCACCTGACCCTCCTCCAGCGGCTGGCGCAGGGTCTCCAGCACGTCCTTGTGGAATTCCGGCAGCTCGTCCAGAAAGAGCACCCCGTTGTGGGCCAGGGAGATCTCACCCGGCCGGGGAATGGGGGAGCCGCCCCCCGCCATGCCAGTGGCCGAGATGGAGTGATGGGGGGCGCGGAAGGGCCGCTTGAGCAGCAGGGGGTGCTGGGCGTCGGTGAGGCCCAGCACCGAGTGGACGGCGGTGGCCTCCATGGCCTCCCGCCGGGACAAATCGGGGAGGATGGAGGGCAGCCGCCGGGCCAGCATGGACTTGCCCGACCCCGGCGGGCCCACCATGGCCAGATTGTGCCCCCCGGCGGCGGCAATCTCCAGGGCCCGCTTGGCGTTGTCCTGGCCCTTCACGTCGGCAAAGTCGGGGGAGTCCAGCTCCTCCGCCCCGGGGGTCCAGACCTGGGCGGGGGAGAGGGGGACCTCCCCCCGCAGATGGGCGGCCAGCTGGGTCACGTCCTCCACCGGGTACACCGTCAGCCCTCCGGCCAGGGTGGCCTCGGCGGCGGAGGGGGCGGGCACGTACAGGCTGGTGATCCCCGCCGCCCTGGCGGCCAGGGCCATGGGCAGCATGCCGGGCACCGGCCGCAGCCTGCCCGACAGGGACAGCTCCCCCACAAAGGCGCTGCCCGGCTCCGGCGGCTTGAGCTGGCCCCCGGCGGCCAGCACCCCCACCAGAATGGGCAGGTCGTACATGGTGCCCCCCTTTTTCCGGTCGGCGGGGGCCAGGTTTACCGTAATGCGGGACACCGGAAAGGTAAAGCCGCAGTTTTTCACGGCGGCGCGCACCCGGTCCCGGGCCTCCTTCACCGCCGCGTCGGGCAGGCCTACGATCTCAAAGGCGGGCAGGCCGGCGGACAGGTCGCACTCCGCCCGCACCTCGTAGCCCGACACCCCGGACAACCCCAGGGAGCGCACCTCGCACAGCACAATATCACCGCCTTTTTCCCAGTATACCGCTTCCTGATGGTTGATTATACCACACTTGCGCCCCGGTGGAAAGGGCCTGCCCCAAGGCCCGAAGACCCCTTGCCTTACCACAACTTATTCAGCAATTAGAAGAACTTCTTAAACTGGTTGTTTCAGTACCTCTGGTTTTATTTTTTGTCTCCCGCTCACCCCCCTGTTTTGCCCATTTTTGTAGCAAAAGGCACAAATTTCACTGGGCTTTTGGAACAGAACAGAAAATTTTTGTTTTAAAGTAAGAATGGATTTACAAACGGGAGGGATGGTGATAAAATGAAGGCGTTTTAGGAGCATATTCCTGTAAACAAATGGGAACTGCCAGGGTAATGGGAATCAGGCCCGGTCTGTTGTGGGGACGGGGACAGATTCCCATTGCCCTGGAATAACGAACAAGGAGGAATCGTTTCTATGGCGAGAAAGCTGAAAACCATGGACGGCAACACCGCTGCCGCTCATGTGTCCTACGCCTTCACCGAGGTCGCGGGCATCTACCCCATCACCCCGTCCAGCCCCATGGCTGACAACGTGGATCAGTGGGCCGCTCAGGGCCGCAAGAACATCTTCGGCACCACCGTCAACGTGGTGGAGATGCAGTCTGAGGCCGGCGCCGCCGGTACCGTCCACGGCTCCCTGGCCGCGGGCGCTCTGACCACCACCTACACCGCCTCTCAGGGCCTGCTGCTCATGATCCCCAACATGTACAAGCTGGCCGGCGAGCTGATGCCCTGCGTGTTCCACGTGTCCGCCCGTACCGTGGCCACCCACGCCCTGAACATCTTCGGCGACCACTCCGACGTCATGGCCTGCCGCCAGACCGGCTTTGCCATGCTGTGCGAGTCCAACCCCCAGGAGGTCATGGACCTGGGCGCCGTGGCCCACCTGGCCGCCATCAAGGGCCGCGTCCCCTTCCTGAACTTCTTCGACGGCTTCCGCACCTCCCACGAGATTCAGAAGATCGCCATCTGGGACAACGACGATCTGGCTGATATGGTGGACATGGACGCTGTGGAGGCCTTCCGCAAGCGCTCCCTGAACCCCGAGCGGCCCGTCATGCGCGGCTCCCACGAGAACGGCGACATCTTCTTCCAGCACCGTGAGGCCGCCAACAAGTACTACGACGCCATCCCCGGCATCGTGGAAGAGTACATGGGCAAGGTCAACGCCAAGCTGGGCACCAACTACCAGCTGTTCAACTACTACGGCGCCCCCGACGCCGACCGGGTCATCGTGGCCATGGGCTCCATCTGCGACGTGGCCGAGGAGGTCATCGACTACCTCAACGCCCACGGCGAGAAGGTGGGCCTGGTGAAGGTCCGCCTGTACCGGCCCTTCCGCGCCGACAAGCTGCTGGAGGCCATTCCCGCCACCGCCACCAAGATCGCCGTGCTGGACCGCACCAAGGAGCCCGGCGCTCAGGGCGACCCTCTGTACCTGGATGTGGTCACCGCCTTCGCCAACGCCGGCCGTCAGGCCACCATCATCGGCGGCCGCTATGGCCTGGGCTCCAAGGACACCCCGCCCAGCAACGTGTTCGCCGTGTATGAGGAGCTGACCAAGCCCCAGCCCAAGCGGCAGTTCACCGTGGGCATCGTGGACGACGTGACCTTCACCTCCCTGGAGGAGAAGCCCTCCCCCAACACCGCCGCCCCCGGCACCATCGAGTGCAAGTTCTGGGGTCTGGGCGGCGACGGCACCGTGGGCGCCAACAAGAACTCCATCAAGATCATCGGCGACCACACCGACAAGTACGTGCAGGCCTACTTCCAGTATGACTCCAAGAAGACCGGCGGCGTGACCATCAGCCACCTGCGCTTCGGCGACGAGCCCATCCGCGCCCCCTACTACATCAACAAGGCCGACTTTGTGGCCTGCCACGTGCCCGCTTACATCGTCAAGGGCTTCCCCATGGTCCGTGACGTGAAGGACGGCGGCGTGTTCCTCATCAACTGCCAGTGGAGCGACGAGGAGCTGGATCACCACATGCCCGCCGTGGCCAAGCGTTACATCGCCGAGCACAACATCCAGGTCTACACCATCAACGCCATCGACCTGGCCATCGAGATCGGCATGGGCAAGCGCACCAACACCATCCTGCAGTCCGCCTTCTTCAAGCTGGCCAAGGTCATGCCTGAGGCCGAGGCCATCGGCTACATGAAGGACGCCGCCACTCACTCCTACCTGAAGAAGGGCCAGGACGTGGTGGATATGAACCACAAGGCCATCGACATGGGCGCCACCGCCTTCCACAAGTTCGAGGTTCCCGCCTCCTGGGCCACCGCCGAGGACAAGGTGGAGGCCGAGCACCTGGAGGGCAACGCCGCCACCGTGAAGATGGTGAAGGAGATCATGGAGCCCGTGGGCCGCATGGACGGCGACAGCCTGCCTGTTTCCGCCTTCGCCAACGGCCACGAGGACGGCACCTTCTGCCAGGGCGCCGCCGCCTACGAGAAGCGGGGCGTGGCCGTCAACGTGCCCGAGTGGGATTCCACCAAGTGTATCCAGTGTAACCAGTGTTCCTACGTCTGCCCCCACGCCACCATCCGTCCCTTCGCTCTCACTGAGGAGGAGGCCAAGAACGCCCCCGCCCAGTCTAAGATCGTGGACATCAAGGCCGGCAAGGGCAAGGGCGTGTACAAGTTCGCTCTGGCCGTCAGCCCCCTGGACTGCATGGGCTGCTCCGTGTGCGTGAGCACCTGCCCGGTGAAGGCTCTGACCATGGTGCCTCAGGAGTCCCAGGCCGCCCAGCAGGAGGTCTTCGACTACATGGTGGCCAAGGTGGCCCCCAAGGCCGACGTGGAGGACACCACCACCGTCAAGGGCAGCCAGTTCAAGCAGCCCCTGCTGGAGTTCTCCGGCTCCTGCGCCGGCTGTGCCGAGACCGCCTATGCCCGCCTGATCACCCAGGTGTGCGGCGAGCGGATGTTCGTCTCCAACGCCACCGGCTGCTCCTCCATCTGGGGCGGTCCCGCCGCTACCTCTCCCTACACCGTCAACAAGGAGGGCAAGGGTCCCGCCTGGGCCAACTCCCTGTTTGAGGATAACGCCGAGCACGGTCTGGGCCTGTACCTGGGCCAGAAGGCCATCCGCGAGCGCCTGGCCGACCAGACCCGCAAGCTCATCGCCATCGACTACGTGGACGAGGGCATCGCCGCCGCCGCTCAGAAGTGGCTGGACACCATGGACGACGGCGTGGCCAACGGTGAGGCCGCCAAGGCCTACATCGCCGCCATGGAGGGTCACAAGGCCCAGGGCGACGGCTGCACCTGCGAGGCCTGCACCCTGGTGCGCGCCATCCTCCAGGAGAAGGAGTACCTGAACAAGAAGTCCGTGTGGATCTTCGGCGGCGACGGCTGGGCCTACGACATCGGTTACGGCGGCCTGGATCACGTCATCGCCTCCGGCGAGGACGTCAACATCTTCGTGTTCGACACCGAGGTGTACTCCAACACCGGCGGACAGGCCTCCAAGTCCTCCAACATCGGCCAGGTGGCTCAGTTCGCCGCCGCCGGTAAGACCCAGCCCAAGAAGAGCCTGGCTGAGATCGCCATGCAGTACGGCTACGTCTACGTGGCTCAGATCGCCATGGGCGCCAACCCCAACCAGACCCTGAAGGCCATCACCGAGGCTGAGAGCTATCACGGTCCCTCCCTGGTCATCGGCTACGCTCCCTGCGAGATGCACTCCATCAAGGGCGGCATGGCCAACTGCCAGGTGGAGATGAAGAAGGCTGTGGACTGCGGCTACTGGAACCTGTTCCGGTACAACCCCGCTCTGAAGGCCGAGGGCAAGAACCCCTTCACCCTGGACTCCAAGGCCCCCGCCGGCGGCTATCAGGAGTTCCTGATGAACGAGGCCCGCTACGCCTCCCTGACCCGCGCCTTCCCCGAGCGCGCCAAGGAGCTCTTCGCCCGCAACGAAGAGGCCGCCAAGGAGCGGTACGAGCACCTCACCCGCCTCGTCGAGCTCTACAAGTAAGTTTTACCTCAAAGGACCCCGGGCACCTGCCCGGGGTCCTTTCTGCTTGGCGGCCTCTTCGGGGGCCCCATCCAAGATGGGGCGGCGCTGTGCGCCGTCCAAGTGTTTTGGGCCTGCGGCCCAAAACCTTGATGCCGGCGGAATTCACTTCCGCCCGGCAGATGCAATCCATGGGTCCCCAGCGGGGCCATGGCCCCGCTGGGCCCGGCCGCCAAGGAGCGGTACGAGCACCTCACCCGCCTCGTCGAGCTCTACAAGTAAGTGTAAACACCAAGACCCCCGGGCACATGCCCGGGGGTCTTTCCGTTTTCGGTATCAGGTTACGCCCCGCTCCACATACCGGCCAGCACGGCGAAGCAGGGCAGGGTAAGGATGCAGCACAGGGTGGTGAGAGTGACCAGCTGGGCGGCGGAGCCGGCGTCCCGGCGGTACTGCTGGGCAAAGATGGAGGTATAGCCCGCGGTGGGGGTGGCGGCCAGGATCACCAGGGTGGTGTACATCACCGGGTCCAGCCTCAGCGGGAGGAGGACCAGGGCCGTCGCCAGGGGCAGACCGATGAGCTTGAGCAGGGCGGCCAGGTAGAGCCGGGGGTTGCGGAAGGTGGCCCCCAGGTCGGCCCCCGCCATCTGGGCGCCGATGACCACCATGGCCAGGGGGGTATTCATGCTGCCTAGGAAGGAGGCACCGTCGGCCAGCACAGAGGGCAGGCGGAGGTCCAGCAAAAACAGCCCCACCCCCGCCGCCGAGCCGATGATCCCCGGATTGAGGAACATCTTTTTGACGGAAAAGCCCTCCTTGCCGCCCATAAGCAGCACACCGTGGCTCCAGGCAAAGAGGGTGAAGGCCACCTGGCCCACAATGGCGAACACCATGCCCTCCTCACCCAGCACCGCCTGGATCAGGGGCAGGCCCATAAAGCCGATGTTGCCGTACATGGCGCCGTAGCGCAGCACCGTTCGGGTATCCGGCTGCTGCCGGTGGAAAAACAGGCAGACCAGCAGGGCGGAGAGCAGATACAGCCCCAGGGACAGCGCCATGCACAGCCCCATGACCTTCATCAGCCGGGGGCTGCGGGGCATTTGCAGGGTGTCCACCATCAGGCAGGGCACCACCACATACAGCAGCAGAAAGGTGACCTGAGACAGGGTCTCCCGGCTGAATTTGCCCGCCTTGGTCAGGGTGTAGCCCACGGCCATCATCAAAAACAGGGTCCCCACCTGTGAGGCCACCAGCAGAAAATTGTCCGCCACGCCGCATTCCTCCTCCGATTCTCTTGGACAAATGTAGTCTCATTATACCTGTTCCCCGGGAAATTGCAAACCGGTTGACAAAGCCGCCCCCCTGCGGCTATACTGAATTGCTGATCTTACATGGAAGGAGGGGGCGTCATGGCCGGTGCCACCGGACGGCAAAAGGGCTATCTGAAGCTGTTTGCCTCCTATTACAAGCCCCACTGGAAGCTGTTTTTATTGGATATGGTGTGCGCGCTGTGCATCTGCATCGTGGACCTGCTCTTCCCCATGGTGTCCCGCTGGTCCATGCAGACCCTGCTGCCCCAGAAGCTGTTCGCCGCCTTTTTCGGGGTGATGGCCGTCCTGATCGGGGCCTACGTGCTCAAGGGCGGGCTGTACTACATCGTCACCTACTGGGGCCACCTGCTGGGTGTTCGGATGGAGGCGGATATCCGCCGGGACCTGTTTGCCCACATGCAGGACCTGTCCTTCTCCTTCTACGACAAGAACCGCACCGGCCAGCTGATGAGCCGGGTCACCGGGGACCTGTTCGAAATCACCGAGCTGGCCCACCACGGCCCGGAGGACCTGTTCATCTCGTCGGTGACCATCCTGGGGGCCTTCTGCATCATGCTCACCGTCCAGTGGCGGCTGGCCCTGGTAGTGTTCGCCGTCATCCCTATTTTCATCCTGTTCACCGCCCTCACCCGGAAAAAGATGATGCGGGCCTCTATTGAAGTGAAGGCCAAGCTGGCGGGGATCAACGGGGAAGTGGAGTCCTCCATCTCCGGCATGCGCACCGCCAAGGCCTTCGCCAACGAGCAGGCCGAGAGCGCCAAGTTTAACGCCGCCAACGACCAGTTCCGGGGCGCCAAGCGGGGCTACTACCGGACCATGGCCTTCTACCAGTCTGGGATGGAGTTCTTCATGGGCATCCTGTCCGCCCTGGTCATCGCCTACGGCGGCTACCTCATCATGATCGGGCAGATGGACTTCATCGACCTGACCACCTTCGCCCTGTACGTCACCACCTTCATCACCCCCATCCGCAAGCTGTCCGCCTTTGTGGAGCAGTTCATGCAGGGCATGGCGGGCTTCAAGCGGTTTGTGGAGCTGATGGGGGTGGAGCCCGACATCCAGGACGCCCCCGACGCCAGACCTCTGGAGCATGTGAAGGGGGACATCCTGGTGGACGACGTGACCTTCCGGTACGACTCCTCCCCGGAGCCGGTGCTGGACCACGTCACCCTCCACGTCCGCCCCGGCGAGACGGTGGCGGTGGTGGGGCCCTCCGGCGGCGGCAAGTCCACCCTGTGCCAGCTGATCCCCCGGTTCTACGACGTCACCGGCGGCCGGGTGCTGGTGGACGGCCAGGACGTGCGCGCCCTCCAGCAGCGCTCCCTGCGGGAGCACATCGGCATCGTGCAGCAGGACGTGTTCCTCTTCGCCGGCACCATCTACGACAACATTCGCTACGGCCGGCCCGACGCCACCGAGGCGGAGGTGGTGGAGGCCGCCCGCCGGGCGGAGATCTACGACGACATCATACAGATGCCCGACGGCTTCCAGACCCAGGTGGGGGAGCGGGGGGTGATGCTCTCCGGCGGACAGAAGCAGCGGGTGTCCATCGCCCGGATCTTCCTCAAGGACCCGCCCATCCTCATCCTGGACGAGGCCACCTCCGCCCTGGACAGCGTCACTGAGGCCCGCATCCAGTCCGCCTTTGAGGAGCTGGCCCGGGGCCGCACCACCCTCATCATCGCCCACCGGCTGTCCACCATCCGCTCCGCCGGACACATCATCGTCATCGACGGCTGCGGCATCGCTGAGGAGGGCACCCATGAGGAGCTGATGGCCAAGGGCGGCGAATACGCCCGGTTATACAGCCTTCAAAAATCGGTTTCCGTATAAAAAAACGGGGAGCGGCGGTCCGCTCCCCGTTTCTTATACCGCCTGATAGCGGTACTGGCCGTCCTCCACCCGGCGGGTGATCCGGCCCTGGACCATCAGCCGGTCCAGGTGGGACATGCACTCTCCCACGGCAAACCACTTCTGGGCCACCGGGAACTCCGCCCAGCTGTTGGCCCGGATCTTCCAGGTCATGTACCCCGCCAGTTCATAGGCCCCGGCGCCGGGGTGGGCTTTCACCGCCCGGAAGGCCTCCTCCAGCCGCAGGCGGTGGTGCTCCTTCAGCTGATCCACCCGGGCTGCCAGCTCTCCGGCGGCCCGGTGGCCGGGGAGGGAGCGGATGGGGTCGTAGGCGCGGATGGCGTCCAGGCTGTCCAGGTAGGACCCCAGGGCGTCGGGCATCTCCGGCCAGGAGGTAATGTTGGGGGTGATGTCAAAGAGCACGTGGTCCCCGGTGAGCATCAGCCCCTCCTTCTCCAGCCAGAAGCACATCTGGCCGGGGGTATGGCCAGGCATCAGCAGGGCTTTGAGCTGAAAGCCCCCCGCCTCCAGCACCTGGCCGTCGGACAGGCTCTCATAGCGCCCCCCCTCCGGCGGGGCCATGGAGCGGGCGGGATTGGTGCGCTCCAGATCCGCCAGCAGATGGGCGGGAAAACCCTCGGCGGCAAATCTGCGGGTGATGTCCTCCCACCGCCGGGCCCGCTGCTGGCTGGTGCAGTCCAGCATGGGCCGGTCCAGGCTGCTGACGTAGATAACCCCCCGCTCCCCGGCGGCCTCGGGGGCCAGGCCGGCGTGATCGGAGTGGAGGTGGGTGAGCAGCACATCCACGTCGCCGGGGCCTAGCCCCAGCTCGGCCAGCTGGCTGAAGAGGGCCTGGCGGCAGGGCTCCTGTCGGAAGCCGGTGTCCACCAGCAGGGGGCGGTCTGTTCCCCGGATTAGGTAGGCGTTGAGCTCCTTCAGGGGGTTGCCCGGCAGGGGCACCGGAATACGGTACAGGTTGGGTATGATCTGTTCTGGCATGTGGCGCGGTTCTCCTTTTCTCTTTTTTTGAAACGATTATATCCTATCTGGCCGGGATATGCTATACTGCTCTTGGATAAGGAGGGAACCCATGACCAAAACCGAACTGCTAAACAAGCTGGCCCGGGACGGGGAGGAGCGGCTGCTGCTGGCCCGGACCCTGGACAAGCTGGAGCTGGCCCAGAACCGGGGCGTGCCCAGCCACACCGGCTTTCTCTCCCCCCATGAGCGGGCTGCAATAGAAGGCCTGATCCGGGCCTGCGGCTACCCCCGCCACCTGTTTTCCGGCGGCTTTGCCGACGCCGAGCGGACGGTGTGCGCCTTTCTCCCCGACTGGCTGGAGGAGGAGGACTGGCTGGCCGGAGCCGGGTATAACCCCATCCGGGCGGTCCGGTGTACCTGGACCGGCGGCAAACTGATCCACCGGGACTTTCTGGGGTCCATCCTGGGCCTGGGTCTGGACCGGGAGAAGGTGGGGGACCTGCTGGTGGGGGAGGGCAGCTGCGACGTGCTGGCCCTGGAGGACGTGGCCGACTTTCTGCTGCTCCACCTGGACCAGGCGGGCCGGGTGAAGCTGAAGGTGCGCGCCATCTCCCTGGAGGAGCTGAGCCCGCCGCCGGTACAGGTGAAGGCCGTCCGGGACACGGTGAGCTCCCTGCGGCTGGACGCGGTGGCCGCCTCCGGCTTCTCCCTGTCCAGGGGGAAGGCCGCCGACCTGATCTCCTCCGGCAAGGTGCAGCTCAACCATCAGGAGTGCCTCAAGCCCGACCGGCCGGTGGCAGAGGGGGACGTGATCAGCTGCCGGGGGCTGGGCAAGTGCGTGGTAAAAGAGGTGGGCGGCCCGTCCAAAAAGGGGCGTATCATGATCGGATTGGAGCGGTATGTATAATGGACGAGAAAAAGATCGCGCGCATCAATGAGCTGGCCAAAAAGGCCAAGAGCGTGGAGGGCCTCACCCCGGAGGAGATGGTGGAGCGGGACCTGCTGCGGCAGGAGTATATCGCCGCCTACCGGGACAACCTGGTGGCCCAGCTGGAAAACACCGTCATTGTGGAGCCTGACGGCACCCGGCACAAGCTGGGCAAAAAACCGTAACGACAAAAAGCTCCGCCCTCCGGCCATGCCGGAGGGCGGAGCTTTCTTATGATTTACCAGCCGAAGGGGAAGTTGTAGTAGTAGTTCCCGCCCTGCTGGGGCTGTTGCTGCTGCTGGCTCTGCTGCTGGGAGTTGTACTCCTGCTGGAGCTGCTCCATGGCCGCCTGGGTGGTCTGATTGTCCTCGTCCAGGGTGACGGTCACATCCACGCTCTCCCCGTTCCGGTAGACGGTGAAGGTGACCTTATCCCCCGCCTTGCGGTCCTGGACGGCGGACTTGAGGGAGTCGCTGCCCTTCACGGTCTGGCCGTCCACGGCGGTGATGATGTCTCCCACCTGGAGGCCGCCCTTGTCGGCGCCGGAGTCCTCCAGAACGGCCAGCACCTCGGCGCCGGCGGGCACGCCGTAGCGCTGGGCGGCCTCATTGACGTCGCTCATCAGGATGCCCACGTTGGGCTTGCCGGTGACGTAGCCATTCTCCATGATGGAGGTCACCATATCCTTCACGTCGTTGATGGGGATGGCGAAGCCCAGGCCCTCCACCGAGGCCTCAGAGCTGGAGCTGGAGGACAGCTTGGCGGAGACGATGCCGATGACCTGGCCGTACTCGTTGAACAGGGGGCCGCCGGAGTTGCCGGAGTTGATGGCGGTATCGGTCTGGAGCATGTTCATCACGGTGCCGTCGCTCATGGTCACCGAGCGGTCCTTGGCGGAGACGTAGCCGCCGGTAAAGGTGAAGGTCAGCTCGCCCAGGGGGTTGCCGATGGCGTACACGCTCTCGCCCACGTTGAGGGAGTCGGAGTCGCCCAGCACCATGGTCTGCAGATTGCCCACGTCCACCTTCAGCACGGCAATGTCGTTGTCCTCCTCGCCGCCCACCAGGGTGGCGTCATAGCTCTTGCCGTCGGCAAAGAACACGGTGATGTCGCTGACGCCGCCGATGACGTGGTAGTTGGTCAGAATGTAGCTGGTGGTGGAGTTGGAGCTGATCACGAAGCCGGAACCGGACACGGCGTTCTTCACGGTGTAGCCCCACACGTTGGTGTCCACATTGCCGTTGACGCCCACCACGGCGCCCAGGTTGGCGGCGTAAATCTCCTCGGGGGTGAGGACGGTCTGGCCGTCCACGTTGGCCAGGGAGACGGCGGTGGTGTTGCCGGTGCCCTGGTAGATGACGCTGGAGCCGCCGGCCAGCCGGCTGGCCGCCCATACGCTGCCGCCGCCCACCAGGCCGCCCGCCAGGGCACAGCACAGGCCCAGGGCCACAAACTTGGCCGCGGCGCGGTTCTTCTTCTTGGGGGGCTCATTTCCATGGACGTGGAACTGGTCGGTCTCTATGATGGGCTCCCGCTCTTCAGGGGGTCTGTTATAATCGCTGTAATACATGACGCTTCGCTCCTCTTTAACGGGTTTCAATTCCTTTTTGGAACGAGTTTAGGATAACCGGAAATTGTGTATAAAACATGAAGAAAATTTGCATGTTTTTTAAATTTCCCCCAAAACTGCCACGGACAGTTTCAGCAGATACTGGTCGTACCCCTTGCAGCACAGCTCGTCCAGCAGCACGTCCTCCAGCACCCAGGGGCCCAGATGCAGCCCCTTTTCCCCGGCGTAGGCGAACAGGCGGGTATATCCCTCCCGCACGGTGTCAAAGCTGCCGGCGTGGCAGTAGACCAGGTACCGGCCCGCCGGGGCGGTGAACAGCTCCACTCCCGCCGGCGGCTGATCCACCTGGGTGTAGCAGCTGGTGTAGCCGTCCCAGTCCCCCCGCCGGGCGGCGGCGGTGGGCATGAGGGTGCCCAGGGCGTAGGGGCTGTCCACCCCATGGGCGTCGCAGTACTCCAGGTGGCGGGCCATCACATGGGCAAACTTCTCCTGGTCGGTGATGCCGTCGGCGGGGGTGACCACATACCACCGGACCGGCTGGTCCTCCAGCTCCACCCGGCCGGGGGTGAGGGCCATGGCCTGGCGGGTGAGCTCCGCCTTGCGGCCCATCAGCCGCCGGATGCGCTCCAGACCCGCCAGCTTCCGGGCCAGGGCGGCCTGCTCCCGGTCCAGCAGCTCCAGCAGCGCCGCCGGGCTGCGCCGGTCCAGGTAGCAGCGGATCTCCGCCAGGGGCATTCCCAGCTCCTTCAGGGCGGCGATCACATGGAACACCTCGATCTGGGCCGGGGCGTAATAGCGGTAGCCGTTTTCCCCCCGGAGGGACGGGGAGAAAATGCCGATTTCGTCATAGTGAAACAGGGTGTGCCGTTTGACCCCGCACAGCCGGGCAAACTCCCCGGTGGTAAAGCCCATTTTTTTCTGGGACATTTGGCCGCCTCCTCTTGACTTTCGGGTTACCCGATAGTTTATCATAGGCGGAGCACAATCGGAAGGGGGAATTTTGGATGAAAAACCGGCTGGACCAGGACTTTACCCTGGGCGGGCTGCTGCGCTTCGCGCTGCCCACCACCATTATGATGCTGGTCACCTCTTTCTATACCATCGTGGACGGGGTGCTAACCTCCCGGCTGGTTGGGGAGAACGCCCTGGCCGCCATCAACATCGCCTATCCCGCCATCAGCGCCATGCTGGCGGTGGGGATCATGCTGGGCACCGGCGGCAGCGCCGTGGTGGGCCACCGGATGGGGGCGGGGGACATGACGGGCGCCCGGCGCACCTTTGGCTTTCTGGCCCTGGCGGCGGTGTGCGCCGGGGGACTGTTTGCCCTGGTGGGGGGCCTGTGGCCGGAGGAGCTGGCCCGGCTGCTGGGGGCCAGCGACCTGCTGGAAAAGGACGCGGCCATCTATCTGCGCATCCAGCTGCTCTTTGCCCCCATGGCCATGCTGCAGCTTCTGTTTGAGAGCTTTTTCGTCACCGCCGGCCGGCCCGGCCTGGGGCTGGGACTGACCATCGCCGCGGGGATCACCAACGGGGTGCTGGACTGGGTGTACATGGGTCCGCTGGGGCTGGGTATCGCCGGGGCGGCCATCGCCACCGTCACCGGCTTCTGCATCCCGGCGGGGTGCGGCGCCCTCTTTTTCCTGCTGCGGCGGCAGGGCCTGCGGTTTGCCAGACCGGAACTCCGGTGGCGGCTGCTGGGCCGGGCCTGCTTCAACGGCTCGTCGGAGATGGTCACCAACCTGTCCACCGCCGTCACCACCTTCTGCTTCAACGCCATCATGCTCTCCCTGCTGGGGGAGACGGGGGTGGCCGCCATCACCATCCTGCTCTACGCCCAGTTTTTGCTGGTGTCCCTGTTTCTGGGCTTCTCCATGGGGGTGGCGCCGGTATTCAGCTTCAACCACGGGGCGGAGCGGTACGACCGGCTGCGTGCGGTCTTTTCCCACTGCGGCCGGTTTATTCTGCTGGGAGCGGCGGCCATCTTCGCCCTGGCCCAGCTGCTGGCCCCCCTCATCGTGGGAGTATTCTCCCCGCCGGGGTCCCAGGTCTATGAACTGGCCCTGGGGGGCTTCCGGCTGTTCGCCCCCGCCTTTTTGTTTGCCGGGGTGAATATCTTCGCCTCCGCCCTGTTCACCGCCCTGGGGGACGGGCGGCGGTCGGCGCTGATCTCCTTCGCCCGCACCTTCGGCTTTCTCATGGCGGGGCTGCTGCTGCTGCCCCGGCTGCTGGGGGTGACCGGGGTATGGCTGGCGGTGCCGGCGGCGGAGGTTCTGAGCTGCCTGCTCTCGGTGAGCCTGCTGTGGCGCAACCGGAGCATGTACGGCTGGAAACAGGCATAACAAAACGGGCGGCCCTTACGGCCGCCCGTTCCATATCCAAAAAAGCCAGATGCCCAGGGCCAGCTGGGCGATGAGGATCGCCGGCAGGCCCCACTTGAAATACCAGTGGCGGGTCTTGTGGTGAAACAGCCGCATGCCCAGAATGGCGCCGGGGGAGCCCCCCAGGACCGCCACCAGGAAAAAGGTCTTTTCCGGCACCCGCCAGGCCCCCCGGCGGGCCCGCCGCTTGTCCACGCCCATGAGGAGAAAATCCGCCAGGCTGAAAACCAAAACCCACGCCAGCACCCACTTGCTCATACCTGTTCCCCCAGGGCGGCCACCAGGCCGCCCCTTTTTTTGCTGGTCTCGTACCACAGCCGCAGGTTGATCTCCAGCTCCTCGCCACTGTCCAGAATGGAGACATTGTCCCCGTCCAGGGCCACGATGGTGACCCAGTGCCACCAGTCCAGCCGCTTTTCCAGGCCGTTGTGGAGGTTGAGAAAGGCCACCGGGCAGTCCCGCTCCAGACTGGCCGCCACAAAGGCGGCGGCCTGCTCGTAGGGCGGGCGCTTGGTGCGGGCGGCGGGGACGGGGAACAGGGCGGGGGAGAGCTCCAGCCCCACCGACCTTGCATAGGCCGCCATGCCCTCCACCATCAGCTCCGGCTTGTTCAGGCCGTGGAACACCGGGGTGACATACTCCCACACCCGGCCCATCAGGGCGGTGAAGGCTTCCCGGCCGGTCACGTCCTCCGGGCACAGAGCAGCCAGCTGGGGGTAGACCCGGGAAATATAAGCGTAGATCACCGACGCGGCGGTGGGCCCGCACCCCGCCAGCCGCTGCCAGCGGTCGGGATACCACTCCTGGTCCGCCCCACGAGTCACAACTCCCTCCGGGCCCAGAATATCCAGCCGCTCCGGCTGGGAGAGAGACGCCCGGTACGCCATCTTATACGTTGAACCGGAACAGGACGATGTCCCCGTCCTTCATCACGTACTCCTTGCCCTCGGAGCGGACCAGCCCCTTCTCCTTGGCGGCGTTCATGGAGCCGCAGGCCATCAGGTCGTCGAAGTTGACCACCTCGGCCCGGATGAAGCCCCGCTCGAAGTCGGTGTGGATCTTGCCGGCGGCCTGGGGGGCCTTGGTACCCTTCTTGATGGTCCAGGCCCGGCACTCGTCCTCGCCGGAGGTGAGGAAGGAGATGAGGCCCAGCAGGGCATAGCTGGCCTGGATGAGCCGGTCCAGGCCGGACTGGGCGATGCCCAGATCGTCCAGGAACATTTTCTTCTCGTCGCCGTCCAGCTCGGCGATCTCGGCCTCCAGCTTGGCGCACACGGGGATCACCTGGGCCCCCTCTCTGGCGGCCAGCTCCTCCACAATCTTGTAGTAGGCATTGCTGTGGCAGTCGGCAAAGCCGTCCTCGTCCAGGTTGGCGGCGTAGATGATGGGCTTGAGGGAGAGCAGCTCGGCGGTGGCGATGATGGCGGCGTCGTCCTCGTCGCAGTCAAAGGACCGGACGGAGTTGCCGTCGTTGAGCCAGCCCTTCAGGGCGGTGAACACCTCCACCTCCCGCAGGTACTTCTTGTCCCCCTTGGCGGCCTTCTGGGCCTTGTCGATGCGCCGCTCCACCATCTCCACGTCGGCCATGATCAGCTCGATGTCGATGACCCCAATATCCCCGGCGGGGTCCACCGGCACGTTGGTGCTGGTATCGGCCACCACGTGCATGATGTTCTCGTCGTCAAAGCAGCGGACCACGTGGACAATGGCGTCGCACTCCCGGATGTTGGCCAAAAACTTGTTGCCCAGGCCCTGGCCCTGGCTGGCCCCCTTGACCAGACCGGCGATATCCACGAACTCCACCACGGCGGGGGTGGTCTTTTTGGGGTGGTACATCTCGCTCAGCGCGTCCAGCCGGCTGTCGGGCACCGCCACCACCCCCACGTTGGGGTCGATGGTGCAGAAGGGGTAGTTGGCGCTCTCGGCACCGGCGTTGGTGATGGCGTTGAACAGGGTGCTCTTGCCCACGTTGGGCAGACCCACAATGCCTAATTTCATCTGTTTACACAGCTCCTTTATTTCCTGTGCGGCAAAACAGCCGCATACATAATGTTATATTATAACATATAATTTTGTGTTCCTCAATTGCCATCCGACAGTAAAATCTCCACGTTTTCCCCTTTACAGGGCGCTCTTGGGGGGTGTCAGCCATCTGCCGAAGCAGTAGTAGAGCAGCATGGCCAGGGAGGTGGTGGCCCAGGTGATGGGGTAGCTGGCCTCCACCATCACAATGCTGTGGTTGAGGGGCACGGCCAGGAAGATCCACGCCAGCCGCAGCCCGCACACCCCGAACACGGTGATGAGGGTGGGCACCAGAGACTTGCCCGCTCCCCGGACGGCGCCCGAGAGCAGCTCGATAAGGATATAGGTGATATAGCTGGGGGCCAGGAAACGGACCATGCCCACCCCGATCTCCAGCACGTCGTGGTCGGGGGTGAACACGGTGAGGATGGGCCGGGCGAAGAGCACCATGATGGCGCTGATGCCCAGGGTGATGGCCGCGCTCATGGCCACCGACACCCGCACGCCCTTTTTCAGCCGGTCGTATTTGCCCGCGCCGTAGTTCTGCCCGGCGAAGGTGGTGATGGACTGGGCCATGGCGGTAATGGTCATCCAGAAGATGATATCCATTTTGCCGTAGGCGGTCCAGGCCGCCACCGCGTCAGTGCCGAAGGAGTTGATGGAGGCCTGGATGACAATGTTGGAGGCGTTGTACATCACCGACTGCAGCGCGGTGGGGATTCCCACCTGCAAAATGGCCCGCAGGGGCTGGGGATGGATGGCCAGGGATCTGGGAAACAGCTGGAAGGGCATACCCTGGGCCCGGACCAGAGAGAGGACCACCAGCACGGCGGAGAGCAGCTGGGAAGTCACCGTGGCAATGGCCACGCCCAGCACGCCCAGATGAAAGCCCACCACCAGCAGCAGGTCCAGCACGATATTGCACAGGGAGGCGGCAATCAGGAAGTACAGGGGCCGCCGGGCGTCTCCCACCGCCCGCAGCACGGCGGTGCCCATGTTGTACACCAGGTTGGGAATCATCCCCAGGAAAAACACCTGCAAATAGAGGATGGCGCCGGGCAGGGCGTCCGGTGTGGTGTTCATGGCCCTGAGGGTCCAGGGGGTGAGCAGAAAGCCCGCCACGGTAAAAAAGGCCCCCACCAGGACCGATAAGAGCATGGCGGTGTGGACGCTCTTGTGGACGTCCTCCCCCATACGGGCGCCGTAGCGCTGGGCGATCACCACCACCGCGCCGCTGGCAAGGCCGGTAAAAATGCCCACGGTCAGATTGACGATGACGCCCGCCGAGCCCACCGCCGCCAGGGCGGTCTTGCCCACAAACCGGCCCACCACCACCGTGTCCACCGTGTTGTAAAGCTGCTGAAAAAAGGTGCCGAACCACAGGGGGAAAAAGAAGGCCAGCAGTTGTTTCCAGATCACGCCCTGGGTGATATCGCCGGTCTGTCCCAGCCGCATGGAAATCCCTCCTGAACAGAAACATAGTGCGGTCCCGCAGGGGCCGCACCAAGATTCTACACGGTTTTTCCGGGAAAGGCAAGAGGGTTCTCCCTGAATGGGCCCAGCCCCGGAAAAGGGTCTTTTCCCCGCAAACTTCCCCTTGCAAAACTCGAACATATGTTGTATACTCTACTCGAACATAAGTTCTGTCAAACAGGGGGAACTTTTCCACGTTCCAGAGCGTCTATGTGGATAACAGGACCTTTGGTCCGTTCTATGGGACCGCATATGTGGGACAATGGGCACAGAACAGGAGGGAGCGCCATGGAGACCATTTATTATCATCTGAATGCCGCCCGGGTCACCCGGGGCGGGAGCCGGAAGGTATCCGGCGGGGAGGAGCTCCGCTGCGTGGTGCTCCCCACAAAGGTCAGGCCGGCCCCGGCGGAGGGAAAGGTTTTGGACTTTACGGCTTACCGCCAGGCGCTGGAGCCGGAGTCCGCTCCTCCGGTAGAGGAGCTGCCCCGGCAGGCGGAGGACCCCGCCCCCAAGGGCCGCACGTCCTATTGGCTGGTGGCGGAGGTATGCGCCTCGGCGGCGGTGGTGCTGTGTACTGCGCTCACTGCTCTGGGGGTACTTTTGCACTGAGCCCTCCCTGGATTTTGTTTCAAAAACGCAGCACGCTGCGTTTTTGAAACAAGCTAAAACCCTGATATTCCAACGGTTTCCGCCTGCGGTGTTTTAAAAATGAAACGCCGCAGGCGGTCTCTTTTTTGCCTCTTTCTGGTAAACCCCTTGGGGCTCTAGGTTTTCCTGTTTTTTCCGTCGATTGGTAAACTTGGCATGTAAATTGCAAAGTTTTTACATTTTTTGCAGGGATGGTCCTTGACCCCGGGGTATGGGAGCCCCGGGGTCCCAATACCGCCCCCGGACGGGGGCAAAAAAGGAAGTGTGCAAAGATGTTAGAGAAAATCAAATGGGCCCCGCTGGTGCTGGCAATCACCGTGCTGCTGATGGTCGTCACCGCCGGGGTGGGACACAACATCCAGACCAGCGGCGGCGCCGTGCGGACGGAGGAGTTTACCTTCACCACCGACGTGGGCGCCACCAGCCACGCCAAGCTCTATATTCCCCAGACTGCCACGGCGGAGAACCCCGCCCCCGCCATTCTGCTCTGCCACGGCTACACCGCCTCCATGGACGCCATGGAGCCCAACGCCATTGAGCTCTCCCGCCGGGGCTATGTGGTCATGTGCCTGGATCTGTACGGCCACGGAGAGAGCACCCTGCCCCCCTCCGGTTACAGCCAGGTGGAAATGGGCGGGGTGGAGGACTACGCCCCCGACCTGGGCACCTACTCCGCCCTTCAGCAGTTCGCCCAGTACGACTTTGTGGACCTGACCAGGATCGGCATGCTGGGCCACTCCATGGGCACCGCCGCCATTCAGGAGGGGGCCTACCTGGCCTATGCCAAATGGACCGCCGCCTATAACGCCGCGCTGGCCGAGGCCACCGCCGCCGGGCAGGACGAGGCCACGGCCGCCGCTGCCGCCTATGCCGCCGCCATGTCCTCCGGCATTGTGCTGCCCTCCTCCATGGTGCTTACCGGCTACAACTACAACGTGCGCAACGTCAACGACCTGACCTACAATGGTGTGACCGCCGACAACGGCGTGTTCCCCCTGTACGCCGCCCCCGTCAATATCTGCACCATTGAGGGCACGTTTGACGAGTTCTCCGAGCTGCTGTGGGGTGTGAAGAACGCCAGCCAGTACACCACCAGCTTCAAGTTTGCCTACGGCACCGGCGGGGCCACCAACGTGCCCTCCGGCACCTACTTCATGTACGGCGACGCCGCCGCCACCCCCCTGACCCGGGAGCAGGCCGTGGAGGCCGCCGCCTCCGCCGCCGTGACCATGGCCCCCATCCGGGCGGCCTACACCTTTGACGGCACCCACTCGGACACCTACTACGACCAGACCGCCATCTCCTACGGCATCGACTTCTTCGACATTACCCTCCGGGGCGGCCAGGCCACCATCGACCCCGCCCAGCAGGTGTGGCACGGCCGGGCGGCCTGCGGCCTCATCGGTCTGCTCTCCGCCCTGGTGGCCTTTGTGGCCCTGGCTCTCACCCTGCTGAAGGTCCCCTTCTTCGCCACCCTGGTGCGGCCGGAGCCCAAGTCCATCACCACCTGCGACACCCCCGCCCATGGCCTGCGCTACGCCATTATTTACATCCTCTGCCTGCTGCCCGCCCCGCTGCTGTACTACTGGCTGGTGGGCTACCCCTACTACATGCAGCCCCAGTGGTTCAAATTCCTCACCAAGTTCTGGCCTAATGAGATTTTCAACATGGCTCCGGTGAACTCCCTGCTGCTGTTCAACGTGGTGGTGGGCGTGATCCTGCTGGCGGTCTATGTGCTGGTGTTCCTGCTCATCGCCCGGAAGGCGGGCTGCGGCTGGGTCAACACCGGCCTGAAGCTGCCGGCGGCCCAGGTGTTCAAGGCCCTGCTGCTGGCGGTGGTGTCCTTCGGCCTGGTGTACGCCCTGGTGTACGCCTGCTCCGGCCTGTCGGGCACCGAGTTCTCCTTCTTCAAGTTCCACCTGATGCCCATGGACGGGGCCCACTGGCGCTCCTTCTTCGTGTATCTGCCGGTGTGGCTGTTCTTCTTCCTGCTGGTCAGCGTGATCTTCAACAGCTTCACCCGCATCAACAACGCCCCCGCCTGGCTCAACTACGTGCTCATCGCCGTGGCCTCCTGCGGCGGGCTGGCGGTGATGTTCGCCTACGACTACGGCAAGCTCTTCGCCACCGGCGTGCGGGGCATCGAGTACATCCCCGGCACCACCTCCGCCGAATGGCTGGCCACCATCGGCATGACCTTCCCCACCGCCCTGGCGGGCATCATGCTGTTCTCCCTGCTCTTCATCCTGCCCCTGGCGGCCATCGCCAGCCGGGTGCTGTTCAAAAAGAGCGGCTCGGCCTGGCTGGGCGGGTTCCTCCTCTCCTTCGTGGTACTGGCCTTCACCATGAGCGAAATGGTGATCAACATCTGACCGAAGCCCCCGCACCCTGAAAATGGCCGCCCGTACGGGCGGCCATTTTGATGGCTCCGGTTTTCAGCTCCCCTTGTATTTCCGCCGGGTGGCGATGCCCCCCCGGATGTGCCGCTCGGCCTTGTTCTCCTCCAGCACCCCCTTCACCTGGAGGTAGAGGGTGCGGTTGAAGGCGGGCAGCCGCTCGCTCAGGTCCTTGTGTACCGTGGATTTGCTGACGCCGAACTTCTTGGCCGCGCCGCGCACCGTCGCTTTGTTCTCTATGATGTAAAGCGCCAGCCGGCAGGCGCGCTCCTCGATGTTCCCTTTCACACAGCAACACTCCCCGCAATGATTCTCACGGGGCATCTATATGCAAAACCTCCGCCGGAGATTCCCCTTTTCCAGGGGCGGAAAGTGGAGTATACTATAAAAAACAGGGAAGGGGGGAGGCCCGTGCTGGACTTCCGGATGGACACCTTTCTGGAGGTGTGCCGGTGCAGAAACTACACCCGGGCGGCGGAAAGCCTGAACATCACCCAGCCGGCGGTGACCCAGCATATCCAGTATCTGCAGAACTACTACGGGGCCCGGCTGTTTGTCTACCACAACAAGCAGCTTACCCTCACCCCGGAGGGGGAGCTGCTGCGCAGCGCCGCCCTCACCATGCGCCACGACGAGGAAAAGCTCAAGCGGGACATGGGGGATCTGAAGGCAGGCCGGCGGTCGATCCGCTTCGGGGCCACCCTCACCATCGGGGAGTATCTGCTGCCCGACCGGCTGGCCGCCTATATGAAGCGCAACCCCACCACCCACATCCACATGATGGTGGAGGACACCAAAAAGCTGCTGCAGCGGCTCAACGAGGGGGAGCTGGACTTCGCCGTGGTGGAGGGCTACTTCCACAAGAGCGAGTACGACTATATCCTCTGGTCCCACGAGCCCTACATCTGCATCCGGGGGGCGGACTACCCCCTGCCCGATGGCCCCCTCCACCTGGGGGACCTGTTTTCCCACAACCTGCTGCTGCGCAACGACGGCTCGGGCACCCGGGACGTGCTGGTAAAGGCCCTGGAGGGGATGAACCACCACCTGTCCGACTTCCGCCACCTCACCGAGGTCAGCGACCTGTTCGTTATCAAGGAGCTGGTGAAGGGGGGCTGCGGCATCACCTTCCTCTACCGCAAGGCGGTGGAACGGGAGCTGGCCGACGGCTCCCTCCGGCAGGTGGAGCTGGCCGATTTCCAGGTCTCCCACGAGTTCACCTTCCTGTGGCGGAAAAACAGCGTGTTTGAGCAGGAATTCCGACAGGTTTTTCAGGAATTATGCGGAAAATAACCTTTTTTACGGAAATTTGCAACCAAAAAGCCCTCTATACCGTCCTCCGGGGCGGAATAGGGGGTTTTTCTTTATGGCATTAGAAAAGATTATGGAAGCATAACAAATCAGAAGTTTTTTTTGGGGCAAAGGAATGTTATTTTATTAACAGAATCTAATTGAATTTAAGGAGTCCTGCAAACAAAAGTCAATAGCTGAAATAAAAAAAGTCCCGCAAAAATTGCGCGACTGAAAAAGGGCATGACAAAACAAGCTGGAGAAAAAGCTTCGCCAGCCGGGATAAAGCATCAATCTGA
>DWXF01000013.1 GCA_019119335.1 Candidatus Flavonifractor merdavium | reverse complement strand
CCCATCGAGGAGGTCATGCTGGGGGAGCGGGTGCTCACCCCCGAGTACCTCACCGCCGACGGCACCGACGTGACGGAGGCCTTCCGCCGCTGGTGCGCCCCCCTCATCGGGCCGGAGCTGCCCTCCATGGCGCGGTTGTAGTCGTTTTACCACGGGAATGTTCGATCAGGGTGCGATTCGGTATGGACAGGTAGGCAGATGGGTCAGGCTGGAGCATGAAAGCAGCGGACAATACATTCAGATGGGTGCCAGCACGTTGACCATATCTTCCGGCTAAGGATAGAACATTCTTGTTGACCCACACACTGACCCGTATGGGGAAACGAACGAACAGCAGCTCCATAAAAACCGCCTTTTTCCGTTGGGAATGGCGGTTTTTCTTTGTTATACACTGCATGGAAAGCTGGATCAACAGCCAATCCAAGGTGAAGTTGACTTTGACTGCTACAAGCGTATCTATCATTTCTCATTTCGTGCTCTCCATGATTGGGCAGATCAAATACGCTCTATCAATATTTCAAAAAAGAAAACAGCCTCTGTTTCCGCTTTTAAGCGATTGAGTACCTTTGGTCCAGCTGGATTGTCCCGTCAACAGTTGGCGGTGGATTCAACATCTTGGCTATGAGTTCGCGTTAGCAAATGTGGAGCCAGACGCATTTATGATGGCTGCGATCCATGCCGCACGATGGGTTACAAACCAGCTAATTGATTTTTTGAGAATGCAGTTCAGATCCCGCCTGTGGATATGGGGTTTAGCCTTTAATAATCTACACGTTTACCGGGTGGTTTTGGACTGCCCACTATTTTTGGGCGGTTTGCCTCTTGACGGGAGTTATAAAGTCGATATAATAAAATTAGAATAATTCTAATTTTGGTGTTGTGGCCATGACCAAGTATGGAAAGAAAATTTTAGAGATTGTCAGTTCCTCCCGCAGTCATAAGACAGCTGAGGAAATTTTTGATGCACTTCGGCAAACCTATCCGTCCGTGGCGTTGGCCACCGTGTACAACAACCTCAACCGACTGTGGCGGGAGAATCTGATCCGCAAGGTATCGGTGGAGGGAATGCCCGATCGGTATGACCGTATCCAACGCCATGATCATTTGGTTTGCAAGGGGTGCGGCAGACTATTGGACATTGATCTGGGTGATCTCACCCCACAGCTGGAACAAAAGGCGGGAATTTCTATTTTGTCGTATGATCTGAAGCTGACTTATTTATGTGAGGACTGCCAGAAAAAATGAAGAAGAAAGGAATGTGAGGAAACTGAACCATTTACCTTTATCTGTCCGTGTCCCCATTGAGGCGGACAATCCCAGCATTGTCCGCTGGGAAGAAAAGTGTATCCGCTGCGGCATGTGCAAAGAGGCCTGCACCAACCTGATGGGGGTACACGGCACTTACACGCTGGAGCAAACCGGAGGCAAGGCAATCTGCATCTACTGTGGGCAGTGTGCCAATGTCTGCCCGGTGGACAGTATCACGGAGCGGGACGAGAGTCCCCAGGTGCAAAAGGCCATTGCCGACCCCGACAAAGTGGTTGTGGTCAGCACTTCCCCGTCTGTCCGGGCTGCTTTAGGGGAGGAGTTCGGCATGGAGCCGGGCGCCTTTGTGGAAGGGAAGATGGTGGCCCTGCTGCGGGCTCTGGGGGTGGACTACGTGCTGGACACCAACTTTGCCGCCGACCTCACCATTGTGGAGGAGGCCAGCGAGCTGCTCCGCCGGATAAAAGAGCAGGACCGCCCCTTGCCCCAGTTTACCAGCTGCTGCCCGGGCTGGGTACATTTTGCGGAGATTTACGCTCCGGAGCTGCTGCCGCACCTGTCTACCGCCAAAAGCCCCATCGGGATGCAGGGGCCTACGGTAAAGACCTACTTTGCCAAACAGATGGGCCTGGATCCCCGGCAGATCGTTCATGTGGCCCTGACCCCCTGCACGGCAAAAAAGTTTGAGATCCGGCGGGAGGAGATGTGCGCCGCCGCCGACTACCACGGTGTGGAGGGAATGCGGGACACCGACCAGGTGATTACGACAAGGGAGTTGGCCCGGTGGGCCAAGGCGGCTGGAATCGACTGGAACACCCTGGAGGACTCTGCTTACGACTCCCTGATGGGCAAGGCCTCGGGCGCGGGGGTCATCTTTGGCAACACCGGCGGGGTGATGGAGGCCGCTCTGCGCACAGCGTATGAATACCTCACCGGCCAGGCGGCGCCTCAAACACTGCTTCAGCTCAGCCCTGTCCGGGGCTATGAAGGTGTGCGGGAGGCCCAGGTGGAAATCGGGGAACTGACGCTGCAGGTAGCCGTAGTCTACGGTACCGCCAACGCCCGCACGTTCCTCCAGCGCATGAAGGAGAGCGGAAAGCAGTACCACTTTGTGGAGGTCATGGCTTGTCCGGGCGGTTGCATCGGCGGCGGCGGACAGCCCAAGGACCTGATGAAAAACGCCGATGAGACCCGCAAGAGCCGCATTGCCGCGCTCTACCAGCGGGACGGTTCCATGGCCCTTCGCACCAGTCACGAAAATCCCGAAATCAAAGCGGTCTACGAAGCCTTTTACGGACAGCCCCTCAGTGAGCTGGCTGAACGGATGCTTCATACCACCTACCAGGACCGAAGTGAACTCATTCATCAGAAGGAAGAAAATTCTGAGAAAAAATGGGTCTGTGGAATCTGCGGGTATATCTATGACGAGGCAAAGGAGGGCGTTGCCTTTGAAGTGCTGCCGGAGAGCTGGGTGTGTCCCCTGTGCGGTGCGGGTAAGAGCAGTTTTTCTCCTCAACGGTCCTCAAGCGAAGTAAAAGAGGCGTTGGAACGCACTGTCTGTAATGAATCCATATCAGGAGGAGAAAAAAAGGTTATGAAAAAGTGGAAATGCAAAGTCTGCGGATATATTCATGAAGGCGACAGCGCCCCGGAGTGCTGCCCCCTCTGCAAGCAGCCTGCCTCCGCTTTTGAGATGATTGAGCAGGCCCCCGTCAAGAGCGCAAACAAATACGCCGGTACCCAGACCGAGAAAAACCTGGAGGCAGCCTTTGCCGGAGAGTCCCAGGCCCGGAACAAGTACACCTACTTCTCCTCTGTGGCTCAGCGCGAGGGGTATGAGCAGATCGCCGCCCTCTTCCTTCAGACCGCGGAAAACGAAAAGGCCCACGCCAAGCTGTGGTTTGAGGAACTGCACGGTGTGGGAAATACCGCCGAGAACCTGCTCCATGCCGCTGAGGGTGAAAACTACGAGTGGACCGATATGTACGACGGTTTTGCCGAAACCGCCGAGAAGGAGGGTTTCCCCGAGCTGGCTGCCAAGTTCCGTCTGGTGGCCGCCATTGAGAAGCGTCATGAGGAGCGCTACCGCGCCCTGCTGCACAACGTGGAGACTGCCCAGGTCTTTGAAAAGAGCGAGGTCAAGGTGTGGGAGTGCCGCAATTGCGGCCACATCGTGGTGGGTACCGCTGCCCCGGAGGTGTGTCCCACCTGCCTGTACTCCAAGAGCTTCTTTGAAATTCACAGCGACAACTATTGATTTTATAAAAACAGAGGGCGCTGCAGAGCAGATTCTGCAGCGCCCTAACATTATTTCTAAACATTCCAGACTACAAAACCGGGCGCATGAGAACAACACGGTGACCAGCAGGAGACTGCATGGTTTCGTGTTCTTCTCATGCGCCCGGCAATTTAGTGACGCAAAGACATCGTCTGAGCGCCCACAGCTCGGTGCAGCACGGCTGCATCTATTTTGTTTTGCTTTTTCCCTGTAAAACTGTCAGGAAAGGATGAGAAGCAGACAAGTCAATCCATATGGGTTGTTTCTCTGCATACAGGAAGTATGCAGAGAAATGCAATGGGCGGAAAAAGAGCGTGTTAGTCAAAAATAATATCAGGGTTCATTTCCGCGGGGGTTCTCCAGCGGATTCCCATCTCCGCCAGACGCCTTTGCTTAAATGCCTGACAACCGGCAGCGGACACCCACTGAGGCAGTTCATCCATTTCTTTGCTAATAATTTTCATGGCGTCCATGTATTCCTTAGTTTGCTCCACTGGATCTCTCAGCATAATCATTCATCTCCGCAAGCAATGAAAAATATAGGCGCAGCGGGGCCTGTCTCAGAGGGCAATATATCATAGATTAAGAAAGTTTTCAACATTTGGTCCGCCAGGTGGGAACAGCAGCGGGTTCAGTGGCTTCCAGCAGAAGAAGCTGCCCGTAAGAGGGGGTAATTTGCGCCTTGACGAATTAACAGGGAAAAGATTAAACATAATTTTGGAAAATAGGGGTGGTAATTGAAGAATGCGGATGTTTCTATAAAAATTGAAAATCCTCCCAAGAGCGTTTGCTAAAATAGAGCTTGAAAACGAGAGGGGATTGAATATGGACACGACACGGGCGATTGGGTATGAGGAAAAGCTGAAGGCCCATGGATTTGGGAAAGAAATGACCACTCGAGTGGCACAGTACATGTCCAGAGCCATTGAGGCGGCCAACAGAGACTACAAGGTATCAGATGAGGAGTTTTGGATGCATTTGCTTTTGCCCACAGGGCCCAAGAGACAAACCCTGGTGGAGCGCGGTAAATTGGGGACAGTCTGCCCCTCCAATCCCTATCAGCTTTTGGATCTGCAGGGCTGCAATAAATATCTGCTTTATGGTGCAAGCCGGATTTTAGAGGAGCGGGACGGGCAACCGGTTTTTGCCACAGACAGCCTGAATTTTTTTAAAAAGTTTCATGTAGAGTATTTTTCCAGAGCCGTTAAGGGAAAGGATGGGCAGTGGAAGGCGCCCGGACCCAAGAGGGAGTACAGCCATGTCCTCTGTCAGGCCATTAAGATACGCAATAAGTACGCCCACGACAGCGAAGCGGTCATTCAGAATGTAACGCTGGAGTCGCTCAAGGCGGATTTGACTGTTCTGGAGCAGCTGACGGAGCCGGCAATGCGCAGTCCTGGCTGGGAGGGAGAGCTGAACTGTGTCCAAAGCTATTGGGAGGAGACCAAGAAGCAGTTTGAAACGCAGTTTGGCGCCGCCCCCATCCCGGTGGACGAGGTGCTTCGGGAGCTGTTTATGGTGGAGGAGAATGTAACGCCGGAGCAGAGCCAGGCCATGGAGCAGGCAATCCAGTGGCTGCGGCTGGACTGTCAGGGGGGAAAAATTTACGGCGAGGACCGCCGGAAGCTGATGGATAAGCTGCGGCACATGCCTGCCGTGGCTGAACTGCTGGGGGGCGCGGCATGCCAGACGCCGGAGGAAGCGGCCGCCCAGGCGGAGCGCGCCAGCGTCAAGCCGGCGGAGCTTCGGCAGGCGCCAGCTCTGGAGAGGCCTCTGTGGAAGGGGGTCCCCGCCACCGCGGCGGCCAAGCTGCGCCGGGCGCCCCATGTCATCCCGCCGGAGGAGGGGACGCTGTCCGCACTGCTGAATTCCTTTGTGATTCTGGTGGACGAGAGCGTCTTTCTGTGCAAGGAGGGACGCAAGCTGGTGACGGATCATCTGACGCCCCTGCTGATGAAGGAGCACCAGTGCCTCTATGTGGACGAGTCGGTGGTCGGTACGCTGTTCCGGCAGTTCCGGGGCAGCGTGCCCTACACGGCGCTGGAGCTGGCGGAGCCCGCCATGGCCGAGCTGGATCCTGAACAGGTGGAGCAGATGCAGCAGCTGCGCCAGGAACTGCACCAGGACAGTAAGGCGGCCATCAAAACCCTGCGCTTCATGCGGGAACGGTGGTGCCTGAAGGTGGTGGCCAGCCCCACCGACAGCCCTTACAGCTATGAAAACTTCTTCTGCCTGGCCCAGTCCTATCCCGGAGTGCGCTTTTTGATGCTCACCCAGGACGGCAGGCTGGCGGAGGAGCTCAAGCAGGTGCGGGGGCAGAATGTGGTGGTGTGCAAAGTGAATCTGGACGGGCCGCTGCTGCCCTACAAGGCCACACGGCAGATTTATGAGGCTATGCTGGCCCGGGAGCCGGAGGAACCCGCTAACCCCGCCCCGGCGGTCCCGGTGGTGCAGGCGGCATGGGTGGAGCGGAGCGCGAGGGAGAAAACCGCCGCGGAGGGCGTGGCGCTCCCCCTGCCCGGGGAGCGGCTGACCGCCCGGTGGTCCGACGGCAGCCAGCGGGAGCTGCTCATCGGCAAGGCCATCGGCCAGGGGGGCGAGGGCGTGGTTTACGAGACCGCCCAGCGGGAGCTGCTGGCCAAGGTGTACATGGAGCGGGACAGCCGCCGCCTGGCGAAGCTGAAGTACATGGTAGAGCACGACCCCCACATTCCTGGTCTGTGCTGGCCCCTGGCCCTGTTGTACAACGGCCGGGGAGAGTGGATGGGCTTTCTCATGGCCAGAGCCCCCGGCGTGGAGCTGGACCGGACGTCCTTCCATCCCGGCCGCGACAACAGCTCCATTACCGCCCAGGGCTGGACCAGAAAAAGTCTGGCCCTCGTTGCGGCCAACATTGCCGACATCTTCTCCAGGATGCACGAACAGGGCATCCTCATGGGGGACGTCAATCCCCGGAACTTTGTTGTGGAGCGGGACTGCACCGTTCATCTGGTGGACTGCGACAGCTACCAGATGGGCCCCTTCCCCTGTCAGGTGGGCACCTGTGTGTTTACGTCCCCCGAAATCCACAAGAAAATGCGGGAGCTGGGTACGGACAGCTACGGCTACACCCGCACGGAGGACAACGAGCGCTACTCCCTGGCCATGCTGCTCTTTGGTATCGTCATGCTGGGCCGGGCCCCCTTTGAGAGCTGCGACCAGAACGCCAAAGAGGTGACAGAGGCCATTATTGCCGGCGATTTCCCCTACCCCTACCACTCCGGTGAGGAGGATGAGGAATCCCGGGGGCCGGGCAAACTGAGCGCCCCGGTGGGCAAGTGGCGCCAGATGTGGAGCAACACCACCTACCTGGTAAAAACTGGATTCTACAACACCTTTACCGGAAAAAAACGACTGTCGGCCGGGGAGTGGGCCCAGATCTTCCGGGAGTATGTCCGGCAGATTGAGCTGGGACACAGCAGCGACGAGCTGGAGCCCAGCACCTACAAGGACACCAGCGGCCGGGATGACGAGAAGAATGTGAAGCTGGTGAATCTGGTGTGCCAGCAGTGCAAGCAGCCCTTCAACCTGGGAGAGGATGTGTGGCGCCGCCGCAGGAGCCGGGGGGAGCCCGACCTGTGCAGCACCCACTGGGGGATCCGGCAGAATTTCCAGCGGCGGGAACAGCAGGAGACCTGCGGCATCTGCGGAAAGGAATTTACCACCACCGCCGGGGAGTGGTTTCAGCGTACCAACGCGGGCAAACCCATGATCTGTCCGGACTGTGCCAACACCAAGGTGACGTGCAGCCGCTGCGGGGGAAGTTTTGCCGAGAAGCGGGAGCGGGTGGAGGAGCTTCAGGCCCGGGGGGCCGACCTTCTGTGTCCGGACTGCTTTGAACAGGTCTTTCCCCGCGCGGTGTGCGAATCCTGCGGGCAGACCTTCCGGCCCCACCAGGGCTGGCTGGAGGCTAGACGGAGTAGCGGAAAGCCCATCTGGTGCAGGAGCTGTGCAGAGCTGAACAAAGAACAAGGAAGAGAGGAAGAAACATGAGCGAGGAGAAACGGAGCAAGTTTCCCAAGAAGACACCTCAGGAGTACCTGCTGGAGGAGGAGGAGCTGTGCCGCAACTCCGAGCGCCGCACCCCCATCACCGTGTGCATCGACTGCTCCTACTCCATGCGGCAGCAGCGGCGGCTGGTGAAGGTGATGGAGGGGCTGAAGCAATTCTGCCTGGACATGGCGGCGGACACTGTGGCCAATCAGTCGGTGGAGCTGTGCATCATCAGCTTTGGCGGCGACATGGCGGTGGTGGAGCGGGACTTTACCGCCCCCGACCACATGAAGCTGCCCGAGCTCATGGCTGACGGGGAGACTCCCCTGGCCGACGCGGTGAAGACCGCCTTGGTGAATCTGGAGAAGCGTAAGCGCCGCTACGCCGACAACGGCAACTCCTACTTCCGTCCCTGGCTCATCATCATCGGAGACGGAGACGAGACCCGCTCCGCCGCCGAGCTGGAGGAGGCCGCCGCCATCCTCAAGGAAGAGAGCGACAACAAGCACCTCAGCGTGCTGTGCGTCACCGTGGGAGACAAGGAGAATATGAAGTGCGATTCCCTCCTCAAGCTCTCTCCCGACCACAAGGTCCACTACTTGCAGGATCTGAAGTTTCAGGAATTTTTCACCTGGCTGAGCCGGAGCATCCAGAAGAGCGCCATGTCCATGACCGGTGAGGAGGTCTACTACGACCCCACCACCACCTGGGGCGAAATTTTGGGACAAAGTTGAGGACACGTCCATGAATTATAAAATCAGCCATGTGGTGCGTACCGGCCGCCGTCACCAGGCCGAAGGCATCCCCTGCCAGGACCAGATCCATGTGTGCCGGGAGGGGGGCGTGGTGTGCGCCGCCCTGGCCGACGGGGCGGGGAGCCGGGCGAGCAGCCACATCGGGGCCGCCTGCGTCACCGCCGCCGTGGCCGCACTGGCCTGCGAGGAATTTGAAGGGTGGTGGGCGCAGGAGGACCGGAAACTGGCGGCCCGCATCCTCCGGCGCTGTCTGGAGGAGCTGGAGGGACAGCCTTACCCCGTCTATGAGCTGGCCAGCACCCTGCTGTTCTTTGCCGCCGACGGGGCGGGCCGGTACCTCTCCGGCCACCTGGGAGACGGGGTGCAGGTCCGGGTGACTTCCGAGGGGGCGGAGGTGTTCAGCCCCCCGGAAAACGGAGAATTTGAAAACGAGACCTTTTTCCTCACCGATGTGGACGCTCTGGACCACTTCCGGCTGTGCCGGGGGCGGCTGGCAGGCAGAGGGAGCCTTCTGCTCATGAGCGACGGTATGGGGGAGAGCCTCTATGAGCGCCGCACCGGAACTCCGGCCCACGCCTGCTCCACCATAGCCCGCTGGCTTTGGGAGGGGGAGGAGACGGTCATCAGCCGGGCCCTGGAGGAAAACACAGAGCGGCTTTTTGCCCCGCGCAGCGCGGACGATCTGAGCCTTGTGGTCATTGACTGGAACGACGGGAGCGAGAGAGAAGCATGAACGAAGAAAGAGAGAGATTTCGGGACCTTCTGGAGGGGGATCAGCACGACCCGGAGGTCCAGTATGAGCTGGGCCGGTGCTATTTGACGGGGACCGGCGTGGAGCAGAACGGCGCGGAGGCGGAAAAGTGGCTCCGCCGGGCGGCGGAGCAGGGGCACAGCGAGGCTGCGGCCCTGCTGGCCGCGCCCTCCCACCGGGAGAAGCCCCGGGCCGAAGCGCTGACAGAGGACACCCTGCCCGACTGGTGTCTCCGGGCAGAGGAAGGGGACGTGGAGGCTCAGTTCCGGGTGGCCTCCTACTTTTTGGGGTGCAGCGGTCAGGTGGAGCAGGCCGAGGCCGAGCGGTATCTGAGCATGGCCGCCGGCCAGGGCCACCCGGAGGCCTGCCTGCTGCTGGCCAAGCGGCGCTTTTCCCAGCAAAAGCCGGAGGAGGCGGTGAAGCTGCTGCGCAACGCGGCGGACTGCGGATTGTGGGAGGCGGCGGAGCTGCTGGGCGATTGCTGCAGCCAGGGTACGGGCACAGCCCGGGACGAGGCGGAGGCGGAGCGCCGGTACATCCAGGCGGCGGAGCGGGGCGGCAGTGAGCGGATGTTGCTGCTGGCTCTGCGCTATGCCAAGGGGGATGGCGTGCCCGAAAGCCGGGGAAAGGCGTACAGCTGGGTCAAGAAGGCCCGGGACGCGGGCTGCCCCGACGCCCGGGAACGGTTTGAAGCGGAGTACGGACAGTATGTCCGGGAGCAGCAGCGGAAAGAGGCCGAGCGGAAGGCTGCGGAGGAAGCTGAGCGGCAGCGCCGGGAGAGGGAAGAAGCGGAGCGGAAGGCCGCGGAGGAAGCTGAGCGGCAGCGCCGGGAGAAAGAAGAAGCGGAGCGGAAGGCGGCTGAGGAAGCCGAGCGGCAGCGCCGGGAGAAGGAAGAAGCGGAGCGGAAGGCTGTCCGGGAGAAAGAGGAGGCCGAGCGGCGGGCCGCCCGGGAGAAGGAGGAAGCCGAGCAGCGAGCCGCCCGGGAGGCGGAGCGGCGGCGCCGGGAGAAGGAAGAAGCGGAGCGCCAGGCAAAGCTGGAGGCCAGGTACGCCTTCCGCGAGGCGCTTTTGGTGGGAACGCTGGAATGGGTGACCTTTTTGCTGGGCGCGGTGCTGCTGCTGGCCGGCGGACTGGGCACCTGGCTGTGTACGGCCATCGCCCTCCACCGCAGCGGCATCAATAACGAGGTGCTCAAACTCAGTGCGGATGTGCTCGACAGGATGACAGACGCCGTGGGTATGGGCGCGGCCCTGGCGCAGCGCCTTGCGGAGGCCCACGGACTTTTGTTCTATGGGTTTTTGGCATGCTCTCTGGGTCTGTGCCTGGGCGGATGGGTCCTCCTCATTTACGGTGGGCGCATAAGACTTCTGCGGATTGTCCCGCCGTTCCTGGTGGCATTCAATTTGATCAGCGCATTGTCCCTTATTTCCTATGATCGTCCTTTAAGTACGATTCTCATGCTGTTCCTCTTTGTCTATATCCCCTATGTGGGATGGAACGTTGCCCTGTCCAAGGGGATCGTGGGTGCCGCAACGTGGAGCGCTTTACGCTTGGGATTTGAGCCCTTTATGCCGGAGCATTTCCTGGGAAAAGGATTCGTGCTCCTTTTCACGGGGAAGGGGACACCTTTGTGGAAACGGCTTTTTGGCGAGAATAAACCGGCGCTGGTTCAAGGCCCTGTGCTTAAAGGGGGGCTCGTTGTATACAGTATCGCGCTGCTGGCCCCAGCGGTATTGGGGACGCTTTGTCTGGCGGACCAGACGTTCCATGTGAAGTTCCAGAGCGAAGCGGTTACAGTGTTTCTCTACGAGTTCACATTTTCTCACAGCACACTTGCGAGTATTCTGGCCAGCTCTGTGCTGGGCCTGTGCATAACGGCATGGCTTTTGCTGATGCTCAGCGGACACCTGACCTTCCTGCAGTTTCCGGTATATGGTATGGTAATTATACAGGTCATGTATTTGGTAAAGTCTTTTTTAGTGGAAGGAAGGGGCTTTTTGGGTTTCATCCTTTGTCTGGTGTTTGTTTTGCTCTATTTGCTGTGGAATATCCTTGTGGCCGCTGTCAGCGCCGCTTTGCCGCTGCTGTTGATCTTCAGAAAGCAGCCCCAATGATGAACGGCCCACACGGGATGACGGGAGGAGAGAACCATGGGCGAAGACGAAAAGAACCGATTTCGGGACCTTCTGGAGGGAGATCAGCACGACCCTCAGATCCAGTATGAGCTGGGCCGGTGCTATCTGACGGGGACCGGTGTGGAGCCAAACGGAGGGGAGGCGGAGAAGTGGCTGCGCCTGGCGGCGGAGCAGGGGCACAGCGGGGCGGCGGCCCTGCTGGCCTCCTCCCGGGAGCCCGGGTTGCCGGAGGGGGCGCTGGATGATGAGACGCTGCCCGACTGGTGTGTGGCGGCGGAGGACGGAAATGCCCAGGCCCAGTATGAGGTTGCGGCCTACTTTCTGGATCACCCCGATTCGGCGTGGCAGGAGGACGTGGAGCGCTATCTGGAGATGGCGGTGGAGCAGGGGCATCCCCAGGCCTGTCTGCGGCTGGGGATGAAGCTGCTGGAGGCTCACCCTCAGCAGGCCCTGGTTCATCTGCGCAACGCGGCGGACTGCGGCGTGCCCCGGGCCATGGAGCTGCTGGGCGAGTGCTGCGCCCGGGGCGAGGGCGTGGGGCAGGATCCGGAACAGGCGGAGGCCTGGTTTATTGCCGCGGCCCGGCGGGGCGGCGGGGAGGATATGCTGAAGCTGGCCATCCGCTATCGCCGGGGGGACGGCGTGCCCCGCAGCCCGGGGCGTAGCATGAGCTGGTTCCGGCAGGCGCAGCAGGCGGGCGTGGCCGACGCCGAGGCGCGCTACTATGGCGAGGAGTGGGCGGCCCGGAAGGAGCGGGAAGCTCAGCAGGCCCGGGAAGCACGCCTGGCTCCCCTCCGTGCCCGGGCGGAGGCGGGCGACCCCCAGGCCCAGAATGAGCTGGGGCAGCAGTATGCCCGGTGGAATGAGACCGTCCCCGACTGGCCCAAGGCGGCGGAGTGGTACCGGCGTGCGGCAGAGCAGGGCCACGGGGAGGCCCAGCGGCGCCTGGGCCTGTGCTATTGGAGTGGTACCGGCGTGGAACAGAATATGGAGCTGGCCCTCAGCTGGCTGCGAAAGGCGGCGGATCAGGGCGATATCGGGGCGTGGAACAGTCTGGGGTTTGCCTGCAACATAGGAGAGGGCGTTCCCCAGGACCTGGAGCAGGCAGTAGCCTGGTACCGCAAGGCGGCGGAGCAGGGATATGCCACGGCGCAATGCAACCTGGCCTGGTGCTATTGGAAGGGACACGGCGTGGAACAGAGCACAGAACAGTACCTCGATTGGCTGCGTCGGGCGGTAGGGCAGGGAGCCGCATTAGGCTGGAAGAGTCTGGCCCTCGCGTATGCAGGGGGAAGGGGCGTTTCCCAGGACCTGGAGCAGGCCGCTGTGTGCTACCGCAAGGCGGCGGAGCAGAAAAATGCCGCGGCCCAGAATAATCTGGGGGCGGCATACGAAGATGGCAGAGGTGTCCCCGGGGATCCGGCCCTGGCGGCAGAGTGGTACCGGCGGGCAGCGGAACTGGGAGATGGGTACGCCCGGCGAAATCTGGCCCGTCTGTACAGAGATGGGAGCGGTGTGGAGCAAAGCGGGGAACAGTACCTGCATTGGCTGCGCCAGGCGGCAGAGGGAGGTCATGCTCTGTCCCAGTACGATCTGGCCACCTGCTATATCGATGGGTGCGGTGTGGAACCGGACAAGACACAGGCTGTCCATTGGCTGCGCAAGGCAGCGGAGCAGGGAAATTGCAACGCCCAGAGACGGCTGACCTACTGTTATAAAAATGGGTACGGCGTGGAGCAAAGCGGGGAACAGTACCTCCACTGGCTGCGCCAGGCGGCAGAGAGCGGCAGTGCGTCCGCCCAGTACGACCTGGCCATGTGCTATAAGAAAGGGACAGGCGTAGAGCGAAACGAAGAGCAATATCTCCATTGGCTGCGCAGAGCGCGGCTGAATCGGTCTATGGATGCCCGGTGGGAGCTGGAGCGGTACAACGAGGCCTGACGCACCCCGCGTCCGCGAAGCCCGGGGCAGGAGCGGCGGGATACAATGGGGAAGCAGGAGGAACGGAAGATGGATGAATACGGGCAAAATCAGGTTTTGGACCTTTGGGAGTCGGATCAGAGCGACCCGGAGGTACAATTTGCCCTGGGACAGTGCTATCTGCGGGGAGCGGGTGTGGAACAGAGCGGCGCGGAGGCGGAGAAGTGGCTGCGCCGGGCGGCGGAGCAGGGCCATGAGGAGGCCGCGGCGCTGCTGCGCTCCGTGGTGGAGAAGCCCCAGCCGTCCCGGGAAGCGCTTACCCTAGATACCCTGCCCGACTGGTGTGAGGCGGCGGAGAAGGGGGAGGCCCAGGCCCAGTATGAGATTGCGGCCTATTTTCTGAACCACCCCGACCCCGCGTGGGATTCCGACGTGGAGCGCTATCTGAGCATGGCGGTGGAGCAGGAACACCCCCAGGCCTGTCTGCTGCGGGGAGAGATGCTGCTGCCCGACCAGCCGGAGCAGGCGGTGAAACTGCTGCGCAGCGCAGCGAAGGGCGGTGAGCTCCGGGCCATGGTGCTGCTGGGGGAGTGCTATGCCCAGGGCAAGGGTGTGGAACAGGACCTGGCACAGGCGGAGGCCTGGTTTGTTGCCGCGGCCCGGCGGGGCAGCGGCGAGGACATGCTGAAGCTGGCCCTCCGCTACCGCACCGGGGACGGCGTACCCCGCAGCCAGGGGCGCGGGCTGAGCTGGCTGCGCCGGGCACAGCGGGCGGGCGTTGACGACGCCGAGGCCCGCTATTACGGCGAGGATTGGTCCCGCCGGCAGAAGGCAAAGGAGCGCTGCGTCCATCGCCGCCGGATCCGGGCCGGGGCGGAGGCCGGAGAGCCCGGGGCACAGCGGGAGCTGGGAGATCTGTGTCTGGAGGAGCTGAAGTCGGGCAAGTATATCGGGGAGCAGGCGGCGGAGCGCCGCCGGAGCGCAGCGGAGTGGTTTCGGCGGGCGGCGGAGCAGGGCGACGCCCAGGCACAGTACCGATTTGCCATGTGCTGCTGGTTCGGGTACGGCGTGGAGCGGAGCGAGGAAGAGCACCTCCGCTGGCTGAGCCTGGCAGCGGAACAGGGGCTTGCCCAGGCCCAGAGGCAGCTGGGACATGAGTACCAGTATGGAATGTGTGTCCCACAGGACTGGACCCGGGCGGCGGAGTGGTACCGTCGGGCGGCGGAGCAGGGGGACGTCGGGGCCCAGAGAGAGATGGCCCAGTGCTGCCGGAACGGGGAGGGCGTGGAGCAGAGCGAGGAAGCGTGGATCGCCTGGCTGGAGCGGGCGGCAGAGCAAAAGGACGCTCCGGCAATGTGGGAGCTGGCCCGGTATTGCCGGCAGCGACCGGACGACCCACAAAGCCGGGAGCGGGGTTTGTCCTGGCTGCGGCGGCTGGCTGAGGGCGGAGATGAGAACGCCAAAAAGGAGCTGGTAGAGGCATACGCCCAGGAAAACGGCGCGGCCCGGGACGACGGGGAGTGCCGCAAATATCTGTATGGGGCGGCTGGGCTGGATTCCATCCCGGCCCAGGTGGGGCTGGCCAGCCTGTACGCCAGAGGGGACGGCGTGACCCGGAATCGGGTGGAGGCGGCCATGTGGTACCTGCGGGCGGCGGAACTGGGGGACGCCGGGGCCCAGTATGCCATGGCCTGCTGCTATCGGGACGGGCAGGGCGTGAAGAAAAATGAGGAGCGGTACCTCCACTGGCTGAAAAAGGCGGCGGAGCAGGGACACCCCGAAGCCCTGCATGAGTTGGACGTATACCATCCGGACGGAGCGGATGGGGAGTAGCGGGCCCGCCGGCTTCAAAGGGGACATACCGAAGCCCGGTGGGAATTGTCCCGGTGCTACAAGTACGGCCTGGGCGCGGAGAAGGACGAGGAACAGTACTGCCATTGGCTGACAAGAGCGGCAAAACAGGGATTTGAGAAAGCCCAGAAGGAGCTTGCACGAAAAAATGGGGGCTGTGGTAGGGCGCATCCCCCGGACATACCTCCGGTAGCGGTCTTCGTCTCCCGCATTGTGCAAATCGGAGCCGCCCCGGGTCCTTGTGAGGACCCGGGGCGGCTTTCTGCCTGCGCCGGAAGCGTTGACAGGGAAAATGGGGGGCCTTATAATAAAATCCAGCTATTTCTAAGTATAAAACGGTCCGGCGGGTCACGGCTCTGCCGGCGGTTCTGGGAGATGGAGCTGTGGCGGCGGTCAAGGGAATCAAGGACTACAACCGAATCCGGCGTTTTCTGGAGCAGATCTACCTCTACGGGTTTTTCAGCCGGGAGGATTTTGCCCAATCGGGCATCGGCGGGGTGAAGGACTACGACTACGGGGCGGGCCTGCTCCGATCCCTGTATCCCGAAATGGACGAGGACGCCCGGTGGCAGGGAGGGAAGAAGTACCTGCGCTTTCAGCGGGAGTACTCCAAAAGCGGGGAGGACCGCCTGGCCGACTCCTATCTGCTCCACTCCATGAAGGAGGAGGAGCTGCTCCAGGTGCTGTGCATCCTGTCCGCCTGCGCCCGGCAGCCCAGAACGTTGGACGGGCTGTGCGCGGCGGTGGAGCTCATGGGGCTGGGCGACCGGGAGGCGGCCTACGCCACCGTGCGCCGCCGTGCCCTGGAGCTGGAGGAGTACGGCTACCTGCGGCGGGAGGGCAAGGCCTTCCGCCTGGCGGGCAGTCCCCTGGCCCCGCTGACCGCGGAGGAGCTGATGGCTCTGGAGGACTATGTGCGCTTTGCCGCCGGGGTAGCTTACCCCCGGGTAGCGGGCAGCTTCCTGCGCCGGAGCATCCGGCGGGAGTTGGAGCGCCGGGGATTGTCAGAGCGGCCGGAGAGCCCCTTCCTCCTGCGGGGAAACGTGAAGTGCAACATCTTTGACGAAAATGTGGTCTATCAGCTGCTGGACGCCCGGAAGCAGCACCGGCGGGTGGAGCTGGAGCTGGTCTGCGGAACGGCGGCCGCCGTTCCTGTGGCCCTGCGGGCCGATGTGCGGCTGGGCCGGTGGTATTTGCTGTGTCTGGAGGAGGACAGGCCCACCCTGCACCGGGTGCGGTCTATCCGCCGGGTGAAGCCGCTGGAGCCCCTGCCCGAGGAGACATGGAGCGCCGCGGAGAGGGCAGTGCGGGAGGCTTATGCGGACAGCCTGTGCTCCGGCCTTCTCCCACCCTCGGGTCGGCCGGTGCTGGTGCGGGCCAGGCTGAATTTTGAACGCCTGCCCGGCATGAGGGCTCAGTTCCTGCGGGAGATGCAGGTGGGTGAGGTAAGAGAGGAGAACGGCGGGGAGTACTATGAGGCCCGGGTCAACGACCCCCAGGAGCTGGTGCCCTTTCTGCGGTCCTTCTCCCCCTGGCTGCGGGTGGAGCCGGGGGAGCACGACTTGCCCCGGCGGTTGAAGGAGGATCTGGAGCGCATCCGGGATGGACTGTGCGGCCGGGAGGAGTAAGAATATGGAACTGTTTCACAAGTATCAGGGCCGGAGCCTTCAGTTTGCCCTGGAGGTTCTGGCCCTGTTGTCTGCCCGGGAGCGGGTGACCCGGGAGGAACTGGACGGGCTGGCCCGGCGGCTGGGTCTGGATTACAGCGGTCAGGTGCTTCGGCCCATGGAGGCGGCGGGGATGCTCCGCCTGGATCAGGACGGCTGCCGCCGGAGGGACCGGAACACCCGCGCCCCGCTGCCGCTGTGCCGGGCGGAGGAGGAGTTTCTCTCCTTCCTGCTGAGCCGGCCGGAGGCGGCGTGTTTCCTGACCCCGGAGACGGCGGAGAAGCTCAGACATCAGCTGGTGGAGCGGGAGGAGAATCTGGAGTCCATCCAGCGGCTGCGGCCCAAGAACCGGCTGGACCCCCTGCCCCAGCAGGAAAATCTCGCCGCCATCCTTCAGGCCATCCGCCAGGGACGGATGATGGAGTACACCTACCAGACCCGGGCCGACCCACGGCTCCGGCAGGCGGTTACCCTCCCCTGGAAGGTGGAGTACGGGGCCTTTGACCGGCGCTGGTGGGTCATTTTCTATGATCCGGCGGCCCGGCGGACCATCAAGGCCCGGCTGGATAATCTATCCGGCCTCCGCCTGGGGGCTGCGGTGGACATTTCCCCTGAGGAGATCGAGGAGGCCATGGAGACTCTGCTGGAGCCGGAACCGGTGGTGCTGGGGGTGTCCCCTAACCGGGGGGCGCTGGAGCGCTGCTTTCTGGCCTTTGAGGATCAGCTGTTCGTGGAAATCGCGCAGGAGGGCCGGGAACGTTTTCTCCTGCGCTTTCGTTGGTACCGGTTTGACCGCAGTGTTATTCTTCGCCGGCTGCTCTCTCTGGGTCCGGGTGTTACTCTTTTGGGTCCAGAGCCTCTGCGCCGAGAGCTGCTTGGGCTTCTGGAGCAGGCGCTGGAGCCGGAAACAGCTCCGGCCATTTGCGGAATATGAAAACACGGCGCCCCCTGTCCCGCTGCCGGACAGGGGGCGCCGTTCTGCGTTTGGGCTGCCGCTGCGGAGTATTTCTATTGATTTTGAAAAAGACCGGGCGGGAGATTTGGTATGATACCGCTGTGCTCAGGGGAAGGGAGGACTTGCCCCCGCCCCCTGATGCCTACCAATGCGAAGGCCTTCCTTTACGCTGACCAGACCTGATTTTGCCCTGTTCCGCTGATGCAAACCATTGGGCCGGAGCGCCCGCCAAAATAATTTGATGAGAGGATGCGATGATTTTATGAAACGTATGTTGTCCCTGATCCTTTCCGCACTCCTGCTGCTGTCCCTGACTGCCTGCGGCGGAAAACAAGATGCAGAACAGGACGTGCCCCAGATGACAGCCGGACCGGAAGAAAGCCAGCCCGATTCGTCCGTACAGGAGTCAGGGGATACGTCAGAACCGGCGCTCCCCAGCGCTGTGGTGTGCGATACCGCCATTGTCCCGGAGCGGATTCCAAATGGGGGAGACATTGTGCTGCTGGGGGTACAGTCCTCCGTGCCGGAGGTGGAGTACAATGTAACCCAATACGGACATTTCTTTGACTGGGCTTACTTTCCTCACGAAATGACCGGAGAGGAGATGGCGCGGAAAACAGTCGAGTCCTATTTCCGGTACACGGCAGGGATGACGGGTGACACAGTTCCCAGCACCTATACGGTAAAGCAACCCGATGGCCCGGATGGCGAATTTCGGGCGGAAACGCAGGATAAAACTCAATATGTGGAAAAAACAAACCTGTACAACCAGACCACCGGGGAAATCATGGGCAGTGTCCGCCGGTCAGGGACTCTTGCGGACACAGAGGAGCAGGTGCTGGCCTACCTGAACAATGTGCAGGAGCCGTATTATGAGAGAAGCACCGTTCTGGAGTTTGTAAATTATTGCAGAAGCTATTTTCAGACCGTAGGAACCTGCTATACGGACAGCATCACCCAGGAGATCTATCAGAACTCCACCAGTGATTTCCGGGAGAACGGCAAGAAAACCAGTGAGCGGCTTTTGATTCGGTGTTACCTTGACGAGATGGGGCACTTCTATCTGGAAAACATCCTGGTGCACCGGATTGAGGCGGATCTGGACAACCCGGAAAATCTGCTGGCGTACATCTCGGGGCAGGAGACTATGGGCATTGCCCCCGGGAGAATGGGAAGCTTTGCCGACTACTTCAGCAGCCAGGACAATCGAAACGCGCTGGGGATGGGTTACTGTGAGGTAGTCAGCAGCGCGGAGCATGAGGTGGAGCTGAAAAGCGATTCCATTGACTTTAAGGGTCTGTGGGAGCCGGCGGAGGATGATTACGGCGGAGTGCTGACCTTGACCATGGCCGGCCCGGCGATACACGGACGGGAGGAGAACATGGTCCGGCAGGTGTGCAAGACCTTTGGAGCCACTGTGGACCCCCACGGTACGGACATCATGGCCGAGGAGGCCGGGGAACGTCTGAAAACCAGCGGTTCGTTCTCCTGTACCAGTGTTTCCCGGTTGGATACTCTGGATGGGGCGCGCACTCTTACCATAACGTTTGACTATTGCATGACGGAGGATGGCGCTATCCAATGCAATTTTCAAGCCACGCTGGAGGCGGTGTACAAGGGAGAACTGGAAACACCGTTTCTTGCCTTAACCTAAATGAAAAATTTGTCCGAGAATTGCATGTTTCCATCATAATTTCTGCTGAGAAAATGGTCGGGAGAATGTAAGTCCAGGGCACAAGGAAAAGAATTTCTGCAAGTTGAAGAGGGATAATTGAATTTCCAATCAGAATTTACTGTGGTTGTTTTGACCACACAACCAGCCGCAGACAGGTGTCTGACAAACGAAAAATGGGGGAAGGCCAATCCGCGTCAAACCCACATCGAGGCGTTGAAAAAGCGTCAGCTCCGCAGCCGGATTGCTGTTATGGCCGAGACAGCAGGAGCTGTTGAGCCGGGCAGAAAAAGAATGACTTTCCGATGAGCCGCTAAAAATCGGGCTGAAGGCTTTATAAATTGAACGACGAATAGCGTTTTCTTGTAACACGAAGGCAAAAAGGGACAGCGGATGGAATCTCCGCTGCCCCTGCGTTTATAAAATGGAAAAAATATGCTGACTTATTCCGTAGGTAGGGTCCAGTTAAAAAAGCCCCAGTATGGTTCCGTTACTCTTTTTTGGAACGCGTCATGGTCCACGCCGGTCCAGTCGTAAAACCCTTTCCCCGTCTTGTAGCCCAGATCTCCCCGGGCCACCCGCTGGCTCACCGCCTCGGGAGGCGTGGTGTCATTGCACAGGTCCGGGAAAATGCTTTTACAGGTGTTCAGATTCAGATCCAGGCCGCCGTTGTCAAAATGCTCGAAAATACCGATGGAGGTATAGCGGGGGCAGAAGCTGTACATTAAGCAGGTGTCCACGTCCCGGCTGTCGGCAATTCCGCTCTCCACAATATGGACCGCCTCGCGCCAAAGGGCAAACTGCAGGCGGTTGCCAATAAAGCCGGGGGCGCTCTTTTTCAGCAGAACAGGCTTGCGCCCCATGGATTCCAGCAGCTCCCGGACAAATTCCACCACCTGGGGCTCGGTTTCGCTGCCCGCATCCAGTTCAAAATAGGGAACCATGTGGGGAGGATTGAAGGGGTGGGTTACCAGAATCTTACTGCGATATTTCTCCATTCCCTCCCGCAGTAGATCTACCACCAGGGCGGAACTGACCGAGCAGATGGCCTTCAGGTTTGGGCAGGTATCCTCCAGGGCCTGATATACCTGGTGCTTGACCTCTAGCACCTCCAGTACGCACTCAAAGGCCACATCGGATTGGGCCAGGTCCCGGTAGTTCATGGTATAGCTGAGATAGCGGGCACAGATTTCCGCTTGTTCCCTGGTGAGCAGGCCCCGCTGGATCATCTGCTCATAAAAACCGTCATAGGTTTTTTTGCTGGCCGCGGTAAGATCCTCGCTCAAGGACAGCATAACGGTGGGGTAGCCGTGGCCTGTGGTCAGCACGGCCAGGCTGGTGGCGATCATCCCTGTGCCCACGATTGCGATTTGCTTGACACCTTCCATTTTCACGGTAGACCATTCCTCCTGTTCTCCTCCGGCCGGGCGCCGGAGAGGGTATGATATACCAAATATATGAGCAAAAAATGTGCCAACTCGAAGATGCCCTGATTGCAGACTGTGTGGCAATTTTCCATATAAAGTGTGTAGGAAAAAACGGAATTTTTTCTGTCAGGTGTCTGCTTTGTCCTTCACATCCTGGACCAGGTTATATCTTCGGAGCTTGTCGTAGAGCAGGCTGCGGTCAATCTCCAAAATCTGGGCGGCTTCTTTTTTGTTGCCATCGGCCTGCTGCAAGGCGCGCAGAATGGCGTCCCGTTCGGCAGTCTCTCTGGCCTCCCGGAGGGAAATGGGCAGCTTGACCGCTTCCGCTGCTTCACCCGCAAGGCCGAAATCCGAGACATCCAGAAAGGGTCCGGCGGTATAGTTGAAGGCCCGCTCCACATGATTTTCCAGCTCCCGGATATTGCCCGGCCAGTGATAGTGCTGCAGCAGATCCAGCGCCTTGGGCGTAATGCCCTGAATGTCCATATCCATTTCTTCGTTGAATTTTTGAATAAAATGGTCAACCAGCAGGGGAATATCATCCAGACGCTCCCGCAGAGGCGGAATTTCCAGGCTGATAACGTTGATGCGGTAGTAAAAATCCTCCCGGAATTTTCCCTCCCGCACCATGGAGGCCAGGTCCTTGTTGGTGGCGAAAATAAACCGTACGTCGATGGGGATGGACTTGATGCTGCCCACTTTTTTGATTTCCCGCTCCTGAATGGCCCGCAGCAGCTTGGACTGCATATTCAGCGTCAGGGAGTCCACCTCATCCAGCAGCAGGGTACCCTTGTTGGCCGCTTCAAAATCCCCCATCTTGCCGCCCTTCAGCGCGCCGGTAAAGGCCCCCTCCTCGTAGCCGAAAAGCTCCGCCTCCAGCAGATTGTCCGGAATGGCGGCACAGTTAAGCCGGATAAAAGGCTTGTCCTTGCGGGGGGACAGATCATGAATGGCGCAGGAGACCACCTCCTTCCCGGTACCGCTCTCTCCCGTGATCAATACGCTGGACCGGGTGCGGGCTACCGTGCTCAGGCTTTCCTTCAGGGCGATCATTCCCTCGTTTCGGGTGACGATCGCGTCGGCGGATACCCGTTTTCCCTCGTTCAGCCGTACTTTTTCCTTGTAGTAGTTCAGTTCGGTTACCACCTTGCTCAGGCGGTTCTGGAGCTGCCGTACGGTTTTGTCATCGGTGGCCAGGGACTGGGCCACTGCGCCCACCACCTTTCCGCCGGCATAAATGGGCAAGCGGTTAATCAGATTGATGGTGTTATTCCGCAGGTAGAGGGACTCGCGGATGGGCTGGCCGGTTTTCAGCACGTTGGGCACGGTGGAATCGTCCAGTACGTCGGAAATTTTTCGCCCGATAACCTGTTCCGGTGCAAGACCCAACTGCTCGGCATAGGTTTTCGTGATGTAGATATACCGGCCCTCGTGATCTACGATACAGGTGTGCCCCAGGGCTGCCAGAGAACGTTCCAGCATGTCAAGTCCATACTCAGGTCCCTGGTCATAGCGGGAATAGCAGACTGCTTCGTGCTCCACATGAAACCCTCCCTGCAAAATTGATTTGGTTAAAAGCCTACCACATTTTCAAAACTTGTCAAGACAAAATGTTGGTTTTCTCCTACACTGCTTTGGAATTATCGGAGAAACACCTACACGTTTTCTTGAGCGCACCTCCTTCCGGACGGACCAGTATCCCATGTAAGCGTTGAGCTGCAAGGAATACAGCATGTTGGCCGTTAGTTGGCATTCCTTTTGCTCAATACCAGGGTAACGCTCATACGGAAGGATGAACGACATGACGGAATTTATTACGGCCAGGGACGCTGCCGAGCTGCTCCAGGACGGGCAGACTGTTGTGGTGGGCGGCTTTGGCGCCTATTGCTGTCCGGACGCCTTGCTGAAGGCGCTGCGCGACCGCTATGATCAATTTGGCCACCCCAGTAAGCTGACAGTGGTGGCCGGCATCAGCCCGGGAAGCAACGCCAGGGACAATCAGGGCCTGAACCGGTTGGCTGAGCCGGGGCTGATGGACACCATTGTGGCCGGACACCTGGCCAATCCGCCCTATGTGGCCCAGATGGTGGGAGAGAACAAAATTGCCGGCTATACCCTGCCTCTGGGTGTGGTGGTTCACCTGTTCCGCGCCATTGCCGGAAAGAAACCCGGCGTGCTCACCCATGTGGGCCTGGGCACCTTTGCCGACCCCAGGGTGGAGGGATGCAAGGCCAATGACCGGGCCAGGGAACAGGGCCGGGATGTGGTGTCTCTGGTGGAGCTGGGAGGGAAGGAGTCCCTGTTTTACCCTGCCTTCCATCTGGACGCCTGCCTGATCCGGGCCACCTATGCCGATGAGGACGGCAATCTCTCCATGGACCACGAAGCCCTGACCGGCGCGGAGCTGGAAATCGCTGCGGCCGTCCACAACTGCGGCGGCAAGGTGATCGCCCAGGTGGAGCGGGTGGTGCAGCGGGGGAGCATCCACCCCAAGCGGGTGCGCATCCACAGCAGCCTGGTGGACTATGTGGTGGTAGCTCCGGAGGAGCTGCACCGCCAGGGCTACGCCACCGACGCCTACCGCCCGGAGCTGTCCGGTGAGCTGCGCTGTCCCGTCAGCGCCATTGCGCCCATGGACATGAGCATCCGCAAGGTGATTGCCCGCCGGGGCGCCATGGAGCTGCGGCCCAACGTCGTCATCAACCTGGGCATCGGAATTCCCTCCGGTGTGGGCAGCGTGGCCAACGAGGAGGGCATTACCGGCCTGACCCTCTCCCTGGAGTCCGGCCCCATGGGCGGCGTGCCGGTGGAGGGCGTGGGCTTTGCCGCCTCGGTCAATCCGGATGTGATCGACACCATCTGCGATACCTTTGACCTCTACGACGGCGGCCTGCTGGATATGACCTTCCTTGGCGCGGCCGAAATCGACCAGTACGGAAACGTCAACGTATCCAAGTTCGGCACCCGCTGCACCGGGCCGGGGGGATTTATCAACATCTCCCAGAACACCCACAAAGTCTGCTTCATGGGGGCGTTTACCGCCGGAAAGCTGGAGGTCGAGGTGGGCGGCGGCCGCCTCACCATCCACAAGGACGGCGATGGGGTAAAGTTCGTGGAGCAGGTACAGCAGATCACCTTCTCCGCCGACTACGCCCGGAAGAGCGGCCAGGAAATCCTTTACATCACCGAGCGGGCGGTGTTCCGTCTGGCTCCCGAGGGCGTGATGCTCACCGAAATCGCCCCCGGCGTGGATCTGGAGCGGGACATTCTGAGCAAAATGGCCTTCCGGCCCCTGATCGCCGACCAGCTCAAAACCATGGATGAGCGCATTTTCCACCATACAAAAATGGGCCTGTCTTTGCAGTAGGCTGATTGCACGGAAATACCCATCGGGCGCTCTGCGGCTCCGGTGGGTATTTTTAAAATGGTCCTATTTCTGAAAGGAGAAATTCAATATGAAACAAAAGGTTACGGATCTCAGGTCCGCCCTGGAGCTGCTGAAGAGCCTGGAAGGACAGCTGGTTGAAACCGACGTGCCGGTGGAGCCCCACGCCGAGCTTTCCGGGGTCTACCGGCATGTGGGAGCGGGCGGTACGGTGATGCGGCCCACCCGGGAGGGCCCGGCCATGATCTTCAACAACGTGAAGGGCCATCCCGACGCCCGGGTGCTCATCGGCCTGCTGGCCAGCCGGAAGCGGGTGGGCTGCCTGCTGGATGAGCGGCCCGAGCGGCTGGGTTTCCTGCTCAACCGGGCGGTGGAAAAGCCCATTGCTCCGGTAGTGGTTCCCAACGATGAGGCCCCCTGCCAGGAGGTGGTCCACCTGGTTAGCGACCCGGACTTTGACATCCGCAAGCTGGTGCCCGCCCCCACCAACACCGAGGAGGATGCCGGTCCCTATATCACCATGGGCATGTGCTATGCCTCTGACCCGGAGACCGGGGAGTCGGATGTCACCATTCACCGCCTCTGCCTCCAGAGCAAGGACGAGATTTCCATGTACTTTGTTCCCGGCGCCCGCCATTTGGAAGTGTTCCGCCAGAAGGCGGAGGCTGCCGGCAAGCCTCTGCCCATTTCCCTCTCCATCGGCGTGGATCCGGCCATTGAGATTGCCTCCTGCTTCGAACCCCCCACGACCCCCCTGGGCTACAACGAGCTGGGAGCCGCCGGCGCCATCCGGGGAGAGGGGGTGAAGCTCACCCGCTGCCTTACCATCGAGGAATACTGCATTGCCAACGCCGAATATGTGATCGAAGGGGAACTGCTTCCCGGCACCCGCTGCCGGGAGGACCAGAATACCAATACCGGCAAGGCCATGCCGGAATTCCCCGGCTACACCGGACCGGCCAACCCCTCGCTGCCCGTCATCAAGGTCAAGGCGGTGACCACCCGGAAAAATCCTATCATGCAGACCTGCATCGGGCCCAGCGAGGAGCACGTCTCCATGGCGGGCATTCCCACCGAGACCAGCATCCTGGCCATGGTCAACCGGGCCATGCCGGGCAAATTGCAGAACGTGTACTGCGCCTCCTGCGGCGGCGGCAAATATGTGGCGGTGCTCCAGTTCAAAAAGACCATGCCTTCCGACGAGGGACGCCAGCGGCAGGCCGCTCTGCTGGCCTTCTCGGCCTTCAGCGAGCTCAAGCATGTGTTCCTGGTGGACGAGGATGTGGACTGCTTCGACCTGTCCGATGTGATGTGGGCCATGACCACCCGCTTCCAGGCCGACCGGGACATTGTGACCATTCCCGGGGTACGCTGCCATCCCCTGGACCCCTCCAACGACCCGTCCTATTCCCCCTCTATCCTGGACCGGGGGATTGCCTGCAAGGCTATTTTTGACTGCACGGTGCCCTTTGACCAGAAAGCCCGGTTCCAGCGCTGCAAGTTCAAGGATGTGGATCCGGCCCACTGGGTGCCGGAGCTGTTCAAATGAGCGGCGAAAAGCGCAGGCTGGTGGTGGGAGTCAGCGGCGCCAGCGGCGCGCCTCTGGCCCTGGCCTGCCTGGAGGAGCTGCGGCGGCATCCGGAGTGGGAGGTTCACCTCATCGTCAGCGCCGGCGCAGCGGAGACGCTGCGCTGGGAGAGCAGCCGCAGCCTGGAGGAGATGAAGGCCCTGGCCCACACCTGCTATGAGACGGGCAATATCGGCGCCGGACCGGCCAGCGGCACCTTCCGGACGGAGGGGATGCTGATTGTGCCCTGCAGCATGAAAACGGTGGCGGGCATCTGCTGCGGCTACGCCGACAACCTGCTGCTGCGGGCCGCCGACGTGACCATCAAGGAGGGCAGGCCCCTGGTGCTGGTGGCCAGGGAGAGCCCCCTCAGCGCGATCCATCTGCGGAACCTGGCGGAGCTGTCCCGGATTCCCGGGGTCACCATTCTTCCCCCCATGATGACCTTTTACAACCGGCGGGCCACCATTGAGGAGATGACGCACCATCTGGTGTGCAAGATGCTGGAGCGGTTCGGCATTCAGCCCAACGGCTTTCGGAGGTGGACCGGCGATGCTGGTGAGGAAGTATGAAGGCCGTCTGAGCGTGGAGCTCCGGGTGGAGCGGGTGGGCGCCGACCTGCTGGCGGTGCTCACCGGCGGGGCGGCCCATCTGGGCACTGCCGTGCTGGCGGTGCCCAGGCCCTCCCTGGCTGAGCCGGGGCGGACAAGCTGTACCTCCTCGGTGCTCAACCACACCGGGCACAAGGACGAGTATCTGTGCCGGAAGGTGGCTGAAACCCTGTGCAGCCGTTACGCCGCGGTAACCGTCTGTACTGGGGGGATACATTATGACGGGGCCACGGGAGAAGAACTGAAAACTTTGGCTGAGCTGACGGAACAGGCCCTGGCCTGCCTGGAGGCAGAAGCCATATGGCTTTAAATGACAGGAGGATTTATCATGCCTAAATTTGTTTCCATGGAAGAGGCGGTGGGGCTGATTCCCGACGGGGCCACCGTCATGTTCGGCGGTTTTATGGGCTGCGGCAGCGCGCATCGGTTTGTGGACGCCCTGTCCAAAAGCGGCGTCAAGGACCTGACCATGATCTGCAACGACGCCTCCATGCCCGGCGGCCCCATGGGGGAGGATTACTACGGTGTGGCCAAGCTGGTGCACAACCGGCAGGTGAAGAAGCTCATTGCCACCCATGTGGGCCTGAATCCCGAGGTGGCCGTCCAGTCCATGCAGGAGGGCACGCTGGAAGTGGTGCTGATTCCCCAGGGCTCCCTGGCTGAGATGATCCGGGCCGGCGGAGCCGGTCTGGGCGGCGTGCTCACCCCCACCGGCGTGGGTACGATTGTGGAGGACAATCCCTTCTGCCTGGGTAAGCATACGGTCAAAGGCAGGGACTACCTGCTGATGGAGCCGGTGCGGGCCGACTTTGCCGTAATTGCCGGGGCCAAAATCGACAAAGCGGGCAATGTGTGGTACAAGGGAGATACCAGCAACTTCAACATTGTTATGGCCACCGCCGCCGACGTGGTGATCGCCGAGGCGGAGGAAGTGGTGGAGGTGGAGGAGATTGCTCCCGAGGACGTGCGCACCTCCGGCGTATTTGTGGATTATGTGGTTGAGGGAGGCAAATACTAATGGAAAAGTCTGAAATCAAGGCTTTTATTGCCAAGCGTGTGGCAAAAGAACTGAAGAACGGAGATGTGGTCAACCTGGGTATCGGCCTGCCCACCCTGGTGCCCAATTATCTGCCCGAGGGGGTTCAGGTAACCCTTCAGTCGGAGAATGGCATCATCGGCACCGGCGGGGTTTCTCAGGAGAATCTGGACCCCATTCATGTGGTGGACGCCGGCGGCGCGCCCTCGGCGGTGGGCTTTGGCGGCTGTTTTATCGACTCGGCCACCTCCTTCGGGCTGATCCGCGGCGGTCACGTGGATGCCACCGTGCTGGGCGGTCTGGAGGTGGACGAGGAGGGCTCTCTGTCCAACTGGATCATACCCGGCAAGAAAATGCCCGGCATGGGCGGCGCCATGGACCTGCTGGTGGGAGCCAAAAACGTCATTGTGGCTATGGAGCACACCGCCAAGGGCAGCCCCAAGATCCTGAAGAAGTGTCGCCTGCCCTATACGGCTGTCCGCTGCATTACCAAGATTATCACGGAGATGGCCGTCATCAACGTGACAGAGAAGGGCCTGGAGCTGGTGGAATACAACCCCGAGTTCACCGTGGAGCAGATCCAGGCGGCCACAGAGGCCACTTTGATCGTCTCACCGGAATTAAAGCCCATGTGCTGAAAAAGCGGGCCTGCCGCCACTGCGGCAGGCCCGCTTTTTTTTATTTCTCCGGCTCCAGCAGGCGCCGGTAAAAGCTGTGGGTCAGATACAGGGGGGCAGCCGGGCTGTGTCCCGTGACCCGGTCCTTGGCAAACAGGGTGGTTACAGGCGCCTGGGAAAAGCGGTAGAACAGGCTGTCGTGCCCCACGCACAGCCCCAGCGTTACGTTCAGGCCGGTCTGCGCCCGGTTGAGAACCTTGGCCTGAAGTACCGGGTTGCAGGCCCGCTCCTCCGGGCGCTTGATGTACTGCTCCGGTATCCCCCTGTATTTGTCATCACCTGTTTGATTCCTCTGATCTGCCAGTTCCTGGGCGTGGCCCTGGCTTCTCTGGGCGTTTGCTGAGAGCTGCGGCATTTCCAGACATTCAAACGGATGAAAGCCCCCGCTTATCGGGCTGCGTGAGCGCCTGAATAAGCGGGGGCTTTATAGAGGATACCCGGACCATTCAAAGCCTGAACCTGAGCAACAACTCCATGACCGGCCTTTCGCCCCTGAAAGGCCTTTTGGCCTTCAGATAGATGCGTCATACAAAAAAGAGCGCTGCAGATTTTTGTTCTGCAGTGCTCTTTTTTTCATGCACAGGAAACGCCCGCTCTCCCCTCTCCGGTTAGGCGCCTGATGGGTGAGAACGGGCGTTTTTTTATTGTAAACTAAAAGGTTAGGAGATTTGCCTATGAAATTATGAAAAAGGAGGAACTGTTTTGACAACATACGGGTACATACGGGTTAGCAGCAAGGACCAGAATGAGGACCGGCAGCGCATTGCGCTGCGGGAAGCGGGGGTGGCGGAAAAAGACCTCTATCTGGACAAGCAATCGGGCAAAGACTTTGAACGCCCCCAGTACAAAAACCTGCTTCACCGGCTGAAGAAAGATGATTTGCTCTACGTGAAAAGCATTGACCGTCTGGGCAGAAACTACAAGGAGATTTTGGAGCAGTGGCGGCTGATCACAAAGGAGAAAGGCGCGGATATCGTCGTGCTGGATATGCCGGTGCTGGACACGCGGCGCGGCAAGGACCTGATGGGGACCTTTCTTGCCGATATCGTTTTGCAGGTTTTGAGCTTTGTGGCGGAAAGTGAGCGAGACAACATCCACCAGCGTCAGGCCGAGGGTATCGCGGCGGCCAAAGCGCGAGGGGTCCGCTTTGGCCGTCCGCCCCTGCCTTTGCCGGATAATTTTCAACAGGTGTATCAGGCATGGCGGGGGAAAAAGCTGACGCTCCGCCAGGCGGCAAAGCTGTGCGAGATGCCGAAGGACACGTTCTACGCAAAAGCTGTCAGATTTGAAAAACAGGAAGCCATGCAATAAGCAGTTTGAAAACGTGTAGGTTTGCAAACCGATCCCACAAATAAAAAAATCCTGCCGGAGGCCTTAATTTTTTAAAATTCAAGCCGAAAGAAATAATGAAGGCAGTTTGAAAATGTAGGTTTGCAAACCTACACAAACGCAAACTCGCGCGGCGCATGGATGCGCCTGGACGGAGAAGGAGGCTTTCATGCTTTCACTGAAATTAAAATCCGGCGATTACCTCACCATTGGCGAAAACATCACCATACAGGTGTTCAAACAGGCCGGCTCAGCTTTTTGCGTAGAGATCCAGGCCCCCAGAGAGATCCCCATTCTCCGGGGGGAGCTCCACGAGCGCCTGGGTGAGCGTCCGGAGGGCCTGCTGCCAGAGCGGCCCAGGAGTCCGGCCAGACGCAGGTATGAGGAGAAGCGCCGGGAGGAATGGCCGGGCGGGAGCGGCCCAAGGCGAAAGGAAAGGAGCGCGGAGGGAGATGTCAGGGAAGTCCAGGGAAGACCGGACTAAGACCCTCCGGTCAAGCCGCTATACCGTCCTCAAGGTTCCGGCCTATCCGACGCCGGAGCAGGCGGAGCTGATGGAAAAAACCTTCGGCTGCTGCCGGTATCTCTGGAACCAGATGCTCTCCGACGTGCAGGAGTTCTATGCGGCCACCGATATCCACTATATTCCCACCCCGGCACGGTATAAAAAAGAGGCCCCTTTCCTGAAGGAAGTAGACAGCCAGGCCCTCTGCGCCGTACACCAGAGCCTGCGCAAGGCCTACCTGGACTTTTTCAGGAACCCCAAGGCCTTTCAATATCCCAAACCCAAGACCAAGAAGGCCCGGAAGGATTCCTTTACCGTGTATTGCCGCCCCTATCACACGGGCCCTTCCCTGCGTCTCACCAGCGCCGGGCTGCAAATGCCCAAGCTGGGCCTGCTCAGAGTGAAGCTGTACAGAAAGCCCCTGCACTGGTGGTTGCTGCGGTCTGTGACCATTACCAAGACAAAAACCGGAAAGTATTTCTGCTCCATAACGTTTGGATATGAGGCTGAAGCGCCCAAGCCTGTTGTACCCACTCCTGAGCGGACTGTGGGCCTGAATTACTCTATGGCCCGTTTCTATGTGGACAGCAACGGCGGCAGTCCGGAGCTCCCGCCGCAGATGGCGGCCGCCCGGGAAAAGCTGGCCCGGATGCAGAGCAAGCTTTCCCGGATGCAGCAGGGCTCCAGAAACTATGAGGCCCAGCTTTATAAAATCCGGCTCCAGTATGAGCATATCGCAAACCAGCGCCGGGATTTCGCGCACCAGCAGAGCAGGCGGATAGCCAACGCCTGGGACGCCGTGTGTGTGCGGGATGACGACCTGAATGTGATGGCCCAGCGCCTCAAGGGCGGAAATGTGCTGGACTCCGGCTTTGGTATGTTCCGGGCGTTCCTGCGCTACAAGCTGGAGGCCCAGGGCAAGCCGTACATCGACGTGGACCCCTACGCGCCAGCCGCCAAGACCTGTCACGCCTGCGGCCATGTGAACGAGAAGCTGCCGATGCGGGCCAGAGACTGGGTGTGTCCCCACTGTGGGGAAGAACTGCTCCGCGAGAAAAATACCGCCCGGAATATCCGGGACTTCGGCCTTGCGGCCTTTTCCCGGCAGGCGGGCGTTGCCTGAGCCTGCCGCTCCCCTCACGCTATACCGGTCGGGACGCCGGTGAATGCCCATGCGCGCGGCCGGGGAGCGCTGACCTGACCGGCAAAAGAGTTTGCCGGTTCGGTCGGTGCTTCCGACAAAAGCCGCCAGGTGGGAAGAACAGAGGGCTACTCCTCCGCCGCAGAGCGGGGGACGCGCCCAAAGCCCGGCGCTTCCGGGCCGTCCACTCAGCATAATATGATATTTTATTTTGGTTTCACCCGGCCTCGCGAGCCGGTTGGAATAAAAGAACCGCGCGGGAAAGGCCGGATGACAAAGGCCACGGAGTCCAGCCCGGAACGCGCCAGGCCAAATGCGCGGAGATAAGGACATCGAAGCGCGACGAAGCATCACCCCAAAATCATTTCTAATGAAAGGAAGCAAGCGAAATGAGGATCCAACATAACATCATGGCGATGAACGCCTACCGCAACTACAACAACAACACCTCCGCGCTGAGCAAGAACCTGGAGAAGCTGTCCTCCGGCTACAAGATCAACCGCGCCGGCGACGACGCCGCCGGTCTGGCCATCAGCGAGAAGATGCGGGCCCAGATCACCGGTCTGGAAGGCGCTCAGAAGAACGCCAAGGACGGCATCTCCCTGGTGCAGACCGCTGAGGGCGCCCTGACCGAGGTTCACGACATGCTCAACCGCATGTACTCCCTGGCCGAGCAGTCCGCCAACGGCACCTACGAGAACGAGACCGACCGTGCCCAGCTGCAGAAGGAAGTTGTTCAGCTCAAGACCGAAATCGACCGTATCGCCGATTCCGCCAACTTCAACGGCATCAAGCTGCTGGACGGCTCTCTGTCTGAGGCCGGCGCCGCCGGCACCACCGGCTCCATTGAGGCCGACCTGTCCAAGCTGGGCCTGGACATCACTCTGGGCGCTGAGAATATCGACGCCGTGAAGGGCGTGTATGAGGTCAACGATCTGCTGGGCGCTACCAGTGCTACCGGCCTTACGGATGGCGATAAGTTCGAGTTCTCCATGACCTTCGTGGACGCCAACGGTAAGGAGCAGACCATCAACAAGACCATCACCGTTAAGCAGGACGGTACCACCGGCAAGTGGAACTTCTACCTGGATGACGGCAGCGAGGAAGGCCTGAAGCTGGATCAGACAATCTCTGGTACGGGTACTTCCAACGTTACCGTTACGCGCGACGAGCTTAATAAGGCCGTCAAGGAAGCTCTGGAGAAGGACAAGACCTTTAAGGAAAACTTCGAGGTGGCGATAATCTCCAGCGGTGCTGCTAACAATGCCAACGGACTCAGCTTTACCGCCCGGGTGCCCGGTTCCGCGGGAGCCACCGTGACCGGCATCAAGTTCACCGACACCAAGGGAACCACTGAGACCAACCACGCCACCAAGATTGATGTGACCGCCAAGCCCACCGACGCCATGAAGGGCTACGACCTGGCCGACGCCAAGCTGTGGGACGGCAAGAGCAGCACTCTGGAGGACTCTATCTTTGAGATCAACGGCAAGAAGTTTGCCTTCATTGCCAGTGGCGTAACCATCGACGACGACATGCTGAAGGCCCTGAACGACGCCGGCGTGGAGCACTGGGTGCAGGCCACCGGCGCCACCGCTCAGGCTGCCGACGTCACCGCCATGGTGGAGAAGATCAAGAAGGAGACCGGCCTGGATGTGGAGCAGGGTGCCGTTGGCACTGGTACCGACGCTGGAAAGTGGACTGCCGGTACTACCGGCACCCAGATCATCTTCAAGCCCGGCACCCAGAGCACCGAGGGCGCGTCCGGCGGCCTGACCCTGCAGATCGGCGACACCAGCGACAGCTACAACCAGCTCACCGTCACCATCAAGGACTGCCACACCAAGAGCCTGGGCATTGAGGAGCTGGACATCGGCACGCAGAAGGGCGCCGCGGCTGCCCTCCAGACCATCGAAAATGCCATCAACTACGTCTCCGACGTCCGCGGTACCCTGGGCGCCACCCAGAACCGTCTGGACCACACCATCAACAACCTGTCCGTGATGCAGGAGAACATTCAGGACGCCGAGTCCACCATCCGCGACACCGACATCGCCGATGAGATGATGTCCTACACCAAGAACAACATCCTGATCCAGTCTGCCCAGGCCATGCTGGCTCAGGCCAACCAGGTGCCTCAGGGCGTGCTGCAGCTGCTGCAGTAAGCCGGTATCTGACCGAGCAGGACCGATCCTATGGGGAAAGTCGGGGCGGGCAAAAGCCCGCCCCGCTTTTCTTCGCCGAGCGAAGGAGAAGCGTTTCTATGACGACGATCGAAATGGCCAGAAAAATGGCGGACTATCAACAGGTGGAAAGCGCCCAAAAGGCCTACGCCCTGGTGCTGGGGCAGGCGGAAAAGACGCCGGAGGAGGAGCTGGAAGCCGCCAACTACATTTTCTTTTCCCAGGGCAGCTATCAGATGGCGTACGCGTCCTTTGTCTCCCTGTACAACCGGGGATATTACCAGGCGGAGCTGATGGACCTGATGCTCCAGGCCTTTTACCTGCCCAATGTGGACGAACAAAAGGCGCGCTATGAGGCCAACTGCCAGGCTTTGGCCAAGTATGCCTATCTGTTCCAAAAAGACTTTCCTGCCTTTGAGGACTTGCCCGTCCTCTTTTTCCCCTACGACGACCAGGGGTTCATTCCCTTTTCCAAAAGCGAAAACCAGTTCGGCGCCTATATAGACTTTAATCGCCCGGTGATCGACCGCTATTTTTTCAAGGACTTGGAAAATCCCATCCTGGCCCGGGATGTTTTCTCCCAGTATCAGCTGGAATATTTGAACGACAATGTGCGCAAGAGCGAATGGGTAGGCCGGGAAAACCACATCTACCTCCACTACCGCGACTGGGCCATGTTCTGCGCCCATCTGTCCTGTCTGGACTTTGTCTCCCTGCTGAAAGAGGAAAAGTTTGTTTTTCTGATAGGAGATGAGATCTGTCAATATCCCATCGACTTCAAGGCCCGCTTCGGCATCGATTACAGCCAGTATCCCGTCAAGCCCATCGGGATCCGTGAGGTGAAGCGGATGATCTGGCACACTCAGCTGGCCTCCCACAATGGTACGGACTTTTTCAACGAGGTGCTTTACGGCCACCCCAATCTGCTGATCATCGGCACCACCATGCTGAAGGACATGCTGGAAAATATCCAGACGGCCAAAGAAAATCTGCGGAAACGGAAGCTGAACAATTCATACACGCAGCTTCAGCTCAGCCAGCTCAAAGCGCCTACCGACAAGGATATTTTGGTCTCCCTGTTTCTGGACGAAAAATACGCCAGGAACGGTCTGGATACCAAATCCCGCATTGTGCCGGCCCTTCTGTTCCAGCCCCACTTTTCCAACATCCAGTATGAGCTGCGCTACAACGAGCAAACCAGAAAGACCGCGCTCTTTTCAAAGGAGTACGACAAGATCAAAGACTCGCCCATCTTCCGGGAGTTCAAGTATATCAAAGCCTTTACCGCCATGCGCCGCATTACCACCAGCTATGGCGCCACCATTCGCTTCATGCAGGAATACAAAGAGTCCCCCAGGGATAAACGAAACAATCTGGTGGGCGACGCCTTCTCCCAGTGGCTGCTCAACCGCAGCTTTATGGTGGACCCTCAGGACCGGCTGTACCAGGACAGCGTCCTGGTACGCTTTGAAGACGGCAAGCTCAATCCAACCGCCACCTTTACCGCCCTGGCGGCGTTTTTGGACATTCCCTATGCAGAGAGCATGACCTACTGCTCGGGCATCGGCGGCCTCAACCCGGAGACGCTGAAGGGCAATAACCGGGGCTTCGACCCCGCCGCCGTCTACCGCACCTATGACGACTATTCCGACGACGCCGACCGGGCGCTGCTGGAATATTTCCTGCGGGATGCCTATGCCCGATACGGGTATACGTTCCACTATTACCATGGAGAAGAAGTGGATCTGAGCTGGATTGATGAAAAGCTGGCCCAAATGACCACCCTGGACCGGCGGATGATGGAGACGTTCCAGACGGCGATACATATTGATGTGACCGCCGGGGACGGTACCCTGCTGGACAACCAGAATACCGCCCGGGCCATGGCGGAGAAACGGGTCGAGGGGGCGCGCGGCAACCGCTACAATATTACGCGCGCGCTGTTTCAGGGCCTTCAATTTGTCGGCCACTCCGGCCAGCCGCTGCGTTTCATGGACCAGCTGAAACTGGACCCCGCCCTGCTGGAGCAGCCGCTTTATCACTGAGCGCACCGGCGCCGCCGGGGCGCGATCTGACACGAATAAGGAGGCGAGGCGGCCATGATGCTCTGGCTGACCGGTCTTTCCGGGGCGGGAAAGACCACCATTGGAACGCTGCTTTATCAAGCGCTCAGGGAGCGAAAGGACAATGTGGTATTCCTGGACGGAGACCAGCTGCGGCAGGTGTTTGGAGACGATCTGGGCTATGCGCCGGACCAGCGCCTCAAAAGCGCCATGCGAAACGCCCGCCTGTGCAAGCTGCTGGCTGAACAGGGTCTGGACGTGATCTGCTGCACCATTTCCATGTTTGACAGCGTTCGGGACTGGAACCGGACGAATATTCCCGGCTATGTGGAGGTCTATCTGAAGGTATCCCTGGAGACCCTGCGCAAACGGGATCAAAAGGGGTTATATACCCGGGGAGACGGCGCGGTGGCCGGAATTGACTTTTCCGTGGAAGAGCCCAAACAGCCCGATCTGGTGCTGGAAAACAACGGGGGCCTTGCGCCGCGGGAACAGGCTGCCCAAATATTAAAACTGATATCAGGAGAGAGGGACCATTATGAAAACTGAGTGGGATTATACCAACCTGGCAGAAGCTTATCTGCTTCGCCCTGATTACGCCCCTTCCGCCATTTCTCAGATGCTGGAGCAAGCGGGGGTGCGCCCCGGCGACGCCGCATGCGATGTGGGCGCGGGCGCGGCCCATCTGACCCTGGAGCTGGCGAAGTTCGGCCTGCGCGTTTCGGCGGTGGAGCCCAACGACGCCATGCGTGCCAACGGGATCAAGCGTACCAGCGAGTATCCGCAGGTGCAGTGGTTTGAGGGCGTGGGAGAGCACACCGGCATGGATGACAACCAGTTTGAACTGGTTACCTTCGGCTCCTCCTTTAACGTCTGCGACCGGCAGATGGCGCTGAGCGAAACAAACCGCATTCTGAAACCCGGCGGGTATTTTGCGTGCATGTGGAACCATCGCGATCTGGATGACCCGCTGCAGAAGGAAATTGAGGGAATTATCCAGTCCAATATTGCGGGGTATACCTACGGAACACGCCGAGAGGACCAAACGGCGGTCATTGACCAATCCGGGCTGTTTGGCAAGGTGATTTTTCTGCAGGGTACCGTAACGCACCGGCTTGACGCGGATGACTTTATTGAGGGCTGGAAGTCCCATGGAACTGTGTACCGCCAGTCTCCTGAGGTGTTTGAAAAGATTATCGGCGAGATCCGCGGCCTTGTTCACGGACTGCATCAGCAGACCATCCTGGTTCCCTATACAACGCGCATCTGGATGGCCCAGACGAAAAAATAATGGAGGAAACGGGCAGCGGACCGGAGCAGGGTACCGTTCTCTACCGCTCCCGCGCCTTTGCAGTCCGTTCCACAAAGCGGTGATTCTATGATAAAATTTGGCAGCAAGGCAGACACGTTGCGGAGGCTGGAGCCGGTCCTGACCACAGCCCGGGTGCTGCCCCAGCTCTGCCTGCGGGCAGGCGAACTGGAGCCTGAGCGGCTTTTGGCCCTGGTGCGGGAGGCAGGCTGGCAAAACCGGCCCCTTATCGTCCGAAGCAGCGCCCGCAGCGAGGATACGGCAGAGAACTCCAATGCGGGAAAATTTCTCTCCATTCCGGGTGTGCAGGGCGAGGAGGCCATTTTGCAGGCTGCCCGGCAGGTGGCTGCCGCCATGGGGGACGACCCGGAAAACCAGCTCTTTCTCCAGCCCTGTCTGGAGCGGGTCCAGCTGTGCGGCGTGGCGTTTACCGCCGACCCCAACACCGGCGGCAACTATTACATCCTCAACTATGACAAAACCACCGGCTCCACCAGTTCGGTAACAGACGGCACGGGCGCTCAGCTGGAGACCTTTTACCACTTTAAGCGCTCCCCCGTGCCCCCGCCTGCGCCCCTGGGCCAAGTCATTGATCTGTGCCGGGAGTTGGAGGAGCTTTTCCAGCGCCCGGCTCTGGATCTGGAATTTGCCATTGCGGAGGATGTGCTGTATCTGCTCCAGGTTCGGCCCCTGGTGCTGCGCCGCCCCCTGGCTGAACTGGAGGAGCAGTGCCGCTACCTCGGGCAGATTCAGGAAAAATTGCGCGCCTCCATGCGGCCTCATCCGGACCTCTGCGGCCGGACCGCGGTCTATGGCGTGATGCCGGACTGGAATCCGGCGGAAATGATTGGCATTCGCCCCCGTCCTCTGGCGCTGAGCCTGTATAAGGAGATCATTACCGACGGCGTGTGGGCCTACCAGCGGGACAATTACGGCTACCGCAACCTGCGCTCCTTCCCGTTGATGCAGAATTTCCGGGGCCTGCCTTACATCGACGCCCGGGTAAGCTTCAATTCCTTCCTGCCCAAGGCATTGCCGGAGGAGCTGGCGGAAAAGCTGGCGGAGCACTATCTGAGCCAGCTGCGGCTGCATCCGGAGTTTCACGACAAGATCGAGTTTGAGATCGCGTTTACCTGTTATCCCTTTGACCTGTCAGAGCGAGTGCGGCGTCTGGATGCCCACGGCTTCTCCCGAGAGGAGCAGGCTTGCCTGGTGGACGCGCTGCGGGAGCTGACGAATTCCATCATCTGTCAGGACGGCCTGTGGAAAAAGGACGCCCGCAAGATTGAAGTGCTGCAGACCAAGCACCGGCAGATTCTGGACAGCGAGTTAAGTCCGGTGGAAAAGATCTACTGGCTGCTGGAATACTGCAAGCGCTACGGCACGCTGCCCTTTGCGGGGCTGGCCCGGGCGGGCTTTATCGCGGTGGAGTTTCTGCGCTCCATGGTGGTGGTGGGGGTGCTTACCGAGGAGGAGCGGGCGGCCTATCTGGGCAGTCTGGCCACGGTGGGGAAAAATATTTCCCGGGACCTCTCCCGTCTTTCCCGGCAGGCGTTTCTGGAAAAATACGGACATCTCAGGCCGGGTACCTATGATATTTGCTCGCCCCGGTACGACCAGGAGCGGCGTTACTTTGAAACGGCCCTTCCCCGGGAGACAGCGTCGGACAAAAAGGTGTTTAAACTGTCCCTGGAGCAGTATACGCTTCTCCAGCGGCTGCTGGAGGAGCACCGGCTGAAAGCGGATGTATTGTCGTTGTTTACCTTCATCCAGCAGGCTATTGAAGGACGGGAGTACGCGAAGTTTGTCTTTACCCGCACCCTCTCCGACGTGCTGGAGCTGCTGGCCCAGTTGGGAGAGGGGTACGGCTTGGACCGGGAGGAGATGTCCTATGTCTCCATCCAGCGGGTGATGGAGTTCTGCTCTTCCGCCGGCGACCTGGGCCAGGTGCTGCGGGACTCCATCCGGGAGGGCAAGATGATGGCAAAGGCGGCCGAGGGACTGACGCTTCCCCCGCTGCTGTGGGAAGAGGGACAGGTATACAGCTTCTTCCAGCCCGATGGCGTTCCCAATTTTATTACACAGGAACAATGTACCGCGGAGACGGTGACGCTGCCCTCCGATGATGCGCTGACGGGCAAGCTGGTGCTGATTAAGGGGGCTGACCCAGGCTATGACTGGATCTTTTCCCATCAGATTGCCGGTTTTATTACCGCCTACGGAGGGGCTAATTCCCATATGGCCATTCGGGCGGCGGAATTTGGGATTCCGGCCGTGATCGGCGTGGGCGAAAAGCAGTTTGCCCGCTATACCGCGGCCCAACGGCTGGCGGTAGACTGCAGGAACAGGACGGTCATGGTTTTATGAACAAGCAAATTGCCATTACACAGCGGGTACAGGTTGTGGAGCAGACCGGGGAACGGCGGGACGCCCTTTCTCAGGAATGGGCCGTTTTTGCCGAGACCTGCGGTTTTTGTCCCGTCATTCTGCCCAACCATCTGCCGGCGGTGGAACGGATTCTGAGCCAGACTCCCTTGGACGGAATTTTGCTGACCGGCGGCAATGATCTGAGCGCCTATGGAGGAGACGCGCCCGAGCGGGATGAGGTGGAAGAATTCCTGATTGCACAGTCCATCCAGAAAAAGCTGCCGCTGCTGGGTGTGTGCCGGGGCATGCAGATGCTGCTCTCCTTTTTTGGCACGCCGCTGCAGCGGATCAGCGGACACATTCGGGTGGACCATCCCTTGGACAACGGGGATATTGTAAACAGCTACCACGGCTGGGGAGCCACCACCTGTCCGCCGCCCCTGTACCCCAGGGCTTGGGGGCTTGACGGCGTGCTGGAGGCGGTTGGGCACCAAGAGTATCCCTGGATTCATGGAATCATGTGGCATCCGGAGCGGTATTTCCCGCCGCGGCCCCGGGATGTCAGGTGGATGAAGGAGGTATTTGCACTGTGAAGGCCGTTATTTTAGCCGCCGGAAGGGGCAGCCGCTTGGGAGAACGCACCAAGGACAGGCCCAAATGTATGTGTACGCTGGGCGGAAAGACTCTGCTGGACCGCTGCCTGGACACGCTGGAGCAGGCCGGGATTTCCCGTTCGGAAACCGGAATTGTCACCGGCTACCGAAGCGAGCTGTTTGCGGTCCCCGGCGTAACCTACTTTCACAATCCCGACTGGGAGCGGACCAATATGTTTCACTCCCTCACCATGGCCAGTTCCTGGCTGGAACAAGAGACGTGTATCGTCTGCTACTCCGACATTGTCTTTCATCCAAACGCGGTCCGGGCCCTGATGGACAGCACGGCCCCCCTTGCCATCACCTCCTACTCGGGTTACTGGTCTCTCTGGGAGCAGCGGATGGAGAACCCGCTGGAAGACCTGGAGACCTTCCGGACGGACTCTGCCGGCCGGCTTCTGGAGATCGGGCAAAAGCCGGAGCGCCGGGAGCAGATCCAGGGCCAGTTTATGGGCCTGCTGCGGTTTACGCCCCAGAGCTGGGACTGGGTGCGGCAGACCCTCCGCCAGCCTCTGCCAAAGCCGGCGGACAAGCTGGATATGACAACCCTGCTTCAGGGGATGCTGCTGCATGGCTTTCCGATCCAGACCATTCCTGTGCAGGAGCTTTGGCTGGAATGCGATACGCAGCAGGATATCCTCACCTATGAGCAGCGTTTTCCGCAGGTACTCCGGGGCTGATGGTATGAGGTGCAGAGCAGATTTGCATACCCATTCCACGGCCTCCGACGGACAGTATACGCCCCGGCAGCTGGTTTACCAGGCGCAGGCAGCCGGTATCGCATGCCTGGCCATCACAGACCATGACACCACCGACGGCTTGGAGGAGGGCATCCGGGCCGGAGGGGAACTGGGGATTGCGGTGGTCCGCGGCGTGGAGCTGGGGGCAAAGGAGGACCGGCACCTCCATATCCTGGGCCTGGGATTTCGGGCGGAGCATCCCGCGCTGGAGGCTCTGTGCCGCACTCTGCAGGCCGGCCGGGCGGAGCGAAAGTACCGGATAGTGTCATATCTCCGGGAAAAGGGGCTGGATGTTCCGTTGGCGGAGGCAGAGGCCCTGGCCGGCGGGGAAATTGTGTCCAGGCCGCACTTTGCGCAGGTCATGCTGCGGCGGGGCTATGTCGCTTCCCTGCGGGAGGCCTTTGACCGCTATCTGGATACGGATGAATACCAAAAAATCGAGCGGCCCAAGGCGGCGGCAGAGGACTGTATTGCCGCCATTCACGCCGACGGGGGAAAAGCGGTACTGGCGCATCCTTATCAACTGGGCTATTCAGACGAAAAGCTGGAGGCCCTGCTGGCACGGCTGAAGGCGTCCGGTTTGGACGGCCTGGAGTGCCATTACCCCAAACACACCCAGGAGCAGACGGCCTATTATCTGCGACTGGCGGAAGCGTACGGACTGCACATCACAGGCGGCAGTGATTTCCACGGAGAACGGGTCAAGCCGGATGTAAGCCTTATGCCCACGGAGTTGGAGGTGGGCTGGCTTTAACGGTACAGACCGGTCTATTTTCATCATCTGCTTTACAAGCAGCCGCAGACTAAAAATCAGGGCTCCAGAGTTGTACTCTGGAGCCCTGATACGTTCCGGCATAGATGTATCGGAAAATGGAGCGGCCGTTCTCCCTGTGAAACGTTACGAGCAATGCTGTTTTTTCTCAGCACCCGCAGGGCGTGCCGGTGATGGGGGCGGAGTTGAGGGCGGGGTCCTTCATGCACAGGTGGACCGCCGCGGTGGTGAAGGTGCGGGGCAGGGCCAGGATGTTGGGGTTGGGGCCGGTGTACTTGCGCATGGCGTCCTGGAGGGCCTC
>DWXF01000059.1 GCA_019119335.1 Candidatus Flavonifractor merdavium | reverse complement strand
TCTTCCGTCCGGGCAGTACCCGTCATACCGGAGAGCTTATCGTAGAGACGGAAGTAGTTCTGGAAGGTGATAGTAGCCAGCGTCTTGCTCTCCCGCTCGACTGTTACATGTTCCTTTGCTTCAATGGCCTGATGGAGTCCCTCGTTATAGCGGCGTCCGAACATCAGACGGCCGGTGAATTCGTCCACGATCACCACCTGGCCGTCCTTCACCACATAGTCGATATCCCGCTTCATAACGCCGTGGGCCTTGATGGCCTGGTTGATATGGTGGGCGATGGTGGAGTTCTCCGGATCGGAGAGGTTCTCCAGGTGGAAATACTCCTCCGCCTTCTTCACGCCCCGGGCCGTAAGGGTGGCCGTGCGGGCCTTCTCATCCACGATGTAGTCGGCGTCCACGTCGGGGTCCTCTTCCTCCTTGGTGTCCACGCTGGTGACCCGCTGGCCCTTCAGGCGGGAGACGAAGTCGTCCACAATGGTGTACAGCTGGGTGGACTTGTCTCCCTGGCCGGAGATGATGAGGGGGGTGCGGGCCTCGTCGATGAGGATGGAGTCCACCTCGTCCACGATGGCGAAGGCGTGGCCCCGCTGGACCATCTCGGTGGCGTAGATGCACATGTTGTCCCGCAGGTAGTCAAAGCCGAACTCGTTGTTGGTGCCGTAGGTGATGTCGGCGGCATAGGAGGCCTTGCGGTCCTTGGGCTGCACGTCGTGGATCACCAGGCCCACGGTGAGGCCCAGGAAGCGGTATACCTTGCCCATCCACTCGCTGTCGCGCTTGGCCAGGTAGTCGTTGACGGTGACGATGTGGACGCCCTCGCCGGCCAGGGCGTTCAGGTAGGCGGGCAGGGTGGCCACCAGGGTCTTGCCTTCGCCGGTCTTCATCTCGGCGATGCGGCCCTGGTGGAGGATGATGCCGCCGATGAGCTGCACCCGGTAGGGCTTCATGCCCAGCACACGCCAGGCGGCCTCCCGGCAGGTGGCGAAGGCCTCGGGCAGGATATCGTCCAGGCTCTCCCCGTTCTGGATACGCTCCTTGAATTCCGGGGTCTTGGCCTTGAGCTGCTCGTCGGTGAGCTTGGAGTACTCCCCGTCCAGCGCCTCGATCTTGTCCACAATGGGTCTAATGGCCTTGAGCTCCTTCTCCGAGCTGGTGCCAAACAGTTTCTTCAGCAGTCCCATGGATCACGTTCACCTTTCTTATTCCTCCCCGGGCGGAGCCGGGCGTATTGTGCCAATATCGGTTTCTTAGTATATCATAGAACCCCCTGATAAAAAAGGGGAAATTGTGAACAAATCCCCCCCGTTGGCCCTACTCCCCCCGGAGCTCTAGGTTGCGGCGCAGGGGGGCGGGGCCCCGCCAGGCGAAGGAGCGCTCCCCGTACTTCTCCCGGAACGTCCGGTTGGTCAGCCCCGCCAGGTCGGCCCCGGTGAGAGTGTCCACCAGCCCCTCCCGGAATTCCGGCAGAGGGCTCAGGGCAGGGCGGGCGTTGTAGGGACAGGCCCGCTGGCAGCAGTCGCACCCCCAGATCAGGGAGTGGGCCTTCAGCAGGGCGGCCTCCGCCTGCGTCAGCTCTCCCTTCTTCTGGGTCAGCTCGGACAGGCAGCGGGAAAGGTCCACGCCATCCTCCCCCAGGGCCCCGCCGGGGCAGGCGGCCCGGCATCTGCCGCAGTCGGTGCAGCCGGGGGATGGGGTACAGGACGGCAACTCCAGCACGGCGTCGGTGAGGATGGTACCCAGAAACACATAGGAGCCGTAAGGCGGCAGGATCACCAGTCCGTGCCTCCCCCGCAGCCCCACGCCGCACCGCCAGGCCGCCTGCCGCTCGGGCAGGGGGGAGTTGTCGGCGGCAGGCAAAAAGCAGCTGTTTTCGTATTTTTCTTTCAAAAAATCACAAACAGTATTCAATCTTTGGGTGACCACGGTGTGATAATCCAGCCCCCGGGCGTAGAGAGACAGGTTGCCCGCCCGCTCCCCGGCGTAATAGGGGAAGGCCGCCACCAGCACGGTCCGGGGATTGGGACACAGCTGTTCCGCCTTCTCCACGGCCTCCCGGCTCATGTCAGCCGCCAGTTCTGAAAACGGCAAGCCGCCCCAGGCGGCGGCGCCTGCGGCGGCAAAAGCCTTATCAAGACCGCTCACGGTCGTATTTCTCCAGGGCGTGCCGGGCCAGGGTGCCGTCGGGGATGCAGGGCTCCGGGCCGTTCTTCCGCTTCTGGAAGATTTCGCACCCCTTCCCCGCCAGCAGCACCACGGCGGGACGCTGAGCCTCCAGAATGGCGGTCTCCACCGCCTGCTCCCGGTTGGGGATTACGGTATAGTCCTTGTTCCAGCGCTTGAGGAACACCCCGATGTCGGCGCAGATGTCCTCCACCTCCTCCGGGCCGGGGTCGTCCTCGGTGAGGATGATCCGGTGGGCAAACTCTCCGGCGGCGTTGCCCATGCCCTCCCGGCGGTCGATGCCCTTGCCGCCGGTGCAGCCGAAGAGGACGGTCAGCTGGCGGTCGGGATACTCCGCCCGCACGGACCGCAGGGCGTTCTGCAGGCTCATGCCGTTGTGGGAGTAGTCCACAATGACGGAAATCTGCCCGTCGGCGCTGGTGTAGTGCTCCATACGGCCGGGGACAAAGGCCTTCAGCAGGCCTTCCTGCACCGCCTCATAGGGGATGCCGTAGGCCTCCGCCACGGCCACGGCGGCCAGGGCGTTGGCCACGTTGAACAGGCCGGGAGTGGAGATGGCCAGCTCCCCCTCGTACCGGGGGGTGCGCACGTGAAAGGCGATCTGGTTCCCCTCCTTGCGCACATTGGTGCCGTACACGTCGGCCTGGGGATTGGTTTGGGAAAAGGTGAGCACCCGCTCACACCGCGCAGCGGCAGCGGCCACCTGGTCGGCGTGGTCGCAGTCCATGGAAATACAGGCGGTTTTCGCCTGTCGGAAAATGAGCAGCTTGGATTGGAGATAGTCCTCCAGATCCGGGTGCTCCACCGGGGAGATGTGGTCCTCTCCAATGTTGAGAAACACCGCGCACGTCAAGTCCACCCCGATGACCCGGCCGTACTTCAGCGCCTGGGAGGACACCTCCATGGTGAGCCAGTCCGAGCCAGCGGACACAGCGTTGGACAGGTGCCGCTGCAGGTCCAGAGGCTCGGGGGTGGTGAGCTTGGCGGTCTTGCGCTCCACCCCGTCGTCGGTGACGATGGTGGACAGCAGCGCGCTCTCCCGGTGCCCCCGGGCGGCCAGCCAAGTGTCCACAATGGACTTGATATAGTAGGCCGTGGTGGTCTTACCCTTGGTGCCGGTGATGCCGGTGATGGACAGCTTTCCCGAGGGGTGGCCGTAGAAGAAGTCGGCCAGCAGACCCATGGCCCGCCGGATATCCTTCACCCGCAGGTAGGGCAGGGGGATATTGGGGTAGGGCTGCTCGCTGACATACACAAAGGCCCCGCTGTCCATGGCCTGGCGCAGGTAGTCCTCCTTGAACTTGGCCCCCTTGCACACAAAGAGGGTGCGGGGGATCACCACCTGGGAGTCGCAGGACACCAGGGACACCGGAGCGGTCAGGTCGGCGGGGATGGGCCCCTTGTCGGCCAGCAGGTCATGGCGCAGCAGCAGCTGCACATAGTCGCCCAAAGGCAGGCGGGCGTTGCTCATGTTTCTTCACCACCATGTGAAAATGTAAGAATGCTACGGCTGCTCAGTGCGCCCCAGCAGATAGTCGGCGCTGACCCCAAAGAAGTCCGCCAAAACAGTCAGGGTGGAGGCGGAGGGTTCCCGCTCTCCAGACTCATATCGCCGGTACGACCGATACCCTATGCCGGTCTGTTCCGCAATTTGTTCCTGATTCAGCCCACGCTCTTTCCGCAGAAGGAGGATGCGCTCTGACAAAATAGACATGTTCTCTCTCCGTCCCCTTGACAGGCCCATTCGGGCCAGTTATAATTTATAGGACCAAACGGGACAATGTCAACAGGGGGTATTCAAATGAATGACTTTCTTAGCCATATCTATAACGATTTATTAGACCATTTGGACCTGTCCGACCCGGAGTACGGGGAAAATCTGCGGTACGCAGCCCTTCAGTATGACATGCTGCTCCAGACGCTTACAGCGGAACAGGCGGCCCACCTGCGGGACTATCAGGGCATGACCGCCCTGGCGGCTCAGCGCAAAGAGGAGGCTCTTTTCCGCTCCGCCTTCCAGGCGGGGCTCTATCTGGGCTCCCTCGCCCGCCCGCCTTACACCAGGCGCAGCTTGTAGCCGCAGGCGGTGATGCACCGCTGGGCCAGCACGTCCATGGCGTCCAGATAGTAGTCGGGCAGGCCGTGGTAGGTGCGGTAGACGGAAAGCTCCGTGCAGCCCAGAATGGCCCCGTCGCAGCCCGCCTGCCGGAGCCAGCGGTCGATGACGGCAAATTTCTCCCGGGAGCCAGTCTCGCCCCGCTTGATCTCGTCGTAAATGATGCTCATAACCAGCTTCTGGATGTCCTCCGGCGGGGAGAGGGCCTCAATATTCCGGGCGTCGCACTCCTTTTGGTAGATGCCGGTGCGGACGGTTCCGTCGGTGGCCAGGATGCCCACCTTCTTCTTCCCCTCCTCCGTCAGCACCCCCACGGTCTCCCGGGGCATGTGGATCAGGCGGAGGGACAGCTCACTCTGGAGCCGGTCGGCAAAGTAGTGGGAGGTGTTGCAGGGAATGGCCAGCACGGTGCAGCCCCCCCGCTCCAGCAGCCTGGCCCCCTCCAGCAGACGCTGGTAACAGGCCTCCGCGTCGCCCCCCAGGATGGCGGCAGTGCGGTCGGGAATGGCGGTGTCGCTCCAGATCAGGGTGGGCAGATGCTCCTGGTCCCGGGCGGCGTCGGTGCGGTCCAGCACCCGCTGATAAAAATCCTGGGTGGCCTGGGGACCCATACCGCCCAGAATGCCCAATCTCTGTTCTTTCATCGCACCTTCTCCATGCAGGAGGCATACCAGCCCACATAGCGGTGCTGGCCCTTCAAAATCCGCAGCTTGTGGATCAGGCCGTTATCCTTGTTATAGAACAGGGGGTTGACCACGGCGTTGTGGGCCTGGAGGGCCTTCATTTCTTCATGATATCTGGGGTTTACATAATCATAAGCCACTTTGGGAGGAATCACCCACCACAGATGGCGGTTTTTGGTGATGGTAAGCTCGCAGGGCTTGCCCTCGATGCGGTCCTCCACCAGATATTTGGCCAGGTTGTACCCCGCGCCGGTAACATAGTAGTTGCTCCGGCCCTGGCGGCAGTTGATCTCAAAGGCCTTGAACTTGCCATCCCGCTGGTCGTACTTGATGTCGAAGTTGGAAAAGCCGGTGAAGTGAATGGCCTCCAGGAAGCCTTTCAGCTTTTCGCACAGCTCGGGCTCGGGCTCGGTGATGATGACGGCGTGATTGCCGATGGCGTGGCCGGTGTGCTCCTCCAGCAGCACGTGGCCCACGCACATCAGCCGCACCTTGCCGTCGGCGCCGGAGTAGTTGGTGACCACCCGCATGTAGCTGTCGTCCCCGGGGATGAAGTCCTGGATGATCAGGGCATCCTCATATCCCGCCTCGTAGATCTGGTCGATCACCTTGTCCACCTCTTCCCGGGTCTGGAGGACGTAGGCCTTCTTCTGGGTGGGGAAGGGATGCTTCCAGTAGGTGTCCGACTCGGCGGGCTTGACCACAAAGGGGCCGTCGAAGGGCAGGGCAAAGCTGTGGCCCATGCCCTTATGGTACACCACGGTGGCGGGGTGATCGATGCCGTATTTGTCGCACAGCTCGTAAAATTTCTCCTTGTGGATGAGCCCCTCCAGCACGCTGAGCTCCACATAGGGGGCGATGACGTTCCCCGGATAGTTGGACAGGTTGGCGGAGATGGCGTTGAGGTAGTTGTCCCCGCAGCCCAGCACCAGGATCTTCTTGTCCGGGTGCTCTCCGGCCACCTCGGACACGTTTTTCAGCACCTGCTCCACCGTGTCGTTGTTGGGCCGGACCCGGTAGTCGATGATCCTGCTGCCGGCGCACACGCTGGCGGCGAACATGCCGAACACGACGCTCTTTACCCCATAGGCCTCGTGGAAGGCCCGGGCCATACTGTATGCGTTGATATCCGCGCCCAGCAGCACGGGCACAAATTCAGTTGACATAAATATACTGCGCCTCCTGAAAGCTGATCTCATACCAATCCTGGCCCAGGGGCTCCACCCGGGCCGGGTAGTCCGCCGCCAGCCGGCGGGCCTGTTCTGGGGTGAGGCGGAGCTCCCGCAGGAGCACCTCGCCGCCCCGGAAACACTGGGACACCAGCTCGTCCAGGGCCGGGTCCGTGGTATTGGCTTGGTTGGTCATACTGTCTCTCCTTTATCCGGCGGCGCGTTTCACCTGATACACGCCCTGGATCTGGACCAGCTTGTTGATGACGGTGGTGAGCTCGGACTGGTTTTTCACCTCCAGCACGATGTTCACGTTGGCGTAGCCGTCGGGCATGGATCGGGCGGACAGGCTGGTGGTCTTGACCTTGGCCGCCGACAGAACCATGGCCACGTCCAGAGTGAGGCCGTCCCGGTCCTTGGCGGACATCTCTAGGCTGGTGCGGTAGGAGGCCAGCTCCCCTTCCGCCCAGTGGACCTGCACCCACCGGCCCGCCTCCTCCGGCTTGCGCCTGGCGGGGTCGGCGTTGGGGCAGTCGCAGCGGTGGACCGACACGCCGAAGCCCCGGGTGATAAAGCCCACCACCGGGTCCCCGGGCACGGGGGTGCAGCACTTGGCGAACTTCACCAGACAGTTGTCGATGCCCTCCACAATAATGCCGCTCTGATCCCGCTTGCCGTTTTTCATGGGGGCGGGGGGCGGATTGCCGGTGGCGGGGTAAATGGAATCGTCCGGTACCTCCCGCTCGGCGGCGGCCTGTTCGGCGTGGAGGCGGTTGAGCCGGGCCATCTCGTCCTTGACCCGCACCACCGCCTTCTGGGCGGACATGCCGCCGTAGCCGATGGCGGCGTACAGCTCGTCCAGGGTACCGAAGCGCACCTTTTTCAGGATAAAGGGCAGTACGTCCTCCGCGGTGATGGCCGCCAGGGACAGGCCCATGTGCTTGAGCTCCGACTCGAAGGAGGACCGGCCGGTGGCGATGTTCTCCTCCCGCCGCTCCTTTTTGAACCACTGGCGGATTTTGTTGCGGGCCTCGTTGGACTTGCAGATTTTCATCCAGTCCCGGCTGGGGCCGTGGGCCGACTTGGAGGTGATGACCTCCACAATGTCGCCGTTTTTCAGCTGGGTGTCAAAGGTGACCATCCGGCCGTTGACCTTGGCCCCCGTCATGTGGTTGCCCACGGCGGAGTGGATATTGTAGGCAAAGTCGATGGGGGTGGCCCCGGCGGGCAGGTTGATCACGTCCCCCCGGGGGGTGAACACGAACACCTCGTCGGAGAACAGGTCCACCCGCATGGTGCGGACAAATTCCTCGGCGTCCACGTCCTGCTGGCTCTCCAGCAGCTTGCGCACCCACTCAAAGGCGGCCTCGGTGCCCAGCCTGGCGTTGGCCATGCCCTGCTTGTACTTCCAGTGGGCGGCGATGCCGTATTCCGCGGTGTGGTGCATGTCCCAGGTGCGGATCTGCACCTCGAAGGGGATGCCCTCCCGGCCGAACACGGTGGTATGGAGGGACTGGTAGCCGTTGGGCTTTGGGGTGCCGATATAGTCCTTGAACCGGCCCAGCACCGGCTTGAACATGTCGTGCATCACGCCCAGCACATTGTAGCACTCCGGGATGTCGTCCACGATCACCCGGAAGGCGTATAGATCGAAGATCTCGTCCATGGTCTTGTTCTGGGCGTACATCTTGCGGTAGATGGAGTAGGCGTGCTTCACCCGGCCGTAGATGGTGCAGCGGATGCCCTCGGCGTCCAGCCGGTCCTGAATCCGCTTCTGCACCGAGGCCATAAACTCCTCGTGAGCGGCGGACCGGGCGGCCAGCTCGTCGGCAATCTCCTTGTAGCCCACCGGGTCCAGGTAGCGCAGGGAGGTGTCCTCCAGCTCCCACTTGATGCGCTGCATGCCCAGCCGGTGGGCGATGGGAGCGTAGATCTCCATGGTCTCCAGGGCTTTTTCCCGCTGCTTCCTGGGGGACTGGTACTCCATGGTACGCATGTTGTGCAGCCGGTCGCAGATCTTGATGAGGATCACCCGGATGTCCTTGGCCATGGCCATGAGCATCTTGCGCAGATTCTCCATCTGCTCCTCTTCCTTGGAGGTATACTGCACCCTTGTCAGCTTGGTGACCCCCTCCACCAGGTCGGCCACCGTGGCTCCGAAGAGCTTGGCAATCTCCTCATGGGTCACCCCCGTGTCCTCAATGCAGTCGTGGAGGAGGGCGGCGATAATGGAGTCGGTGTCCAGCTCCAGCTCGGCCACGATCTCGGCCACCGCCAGGGGGTGGGTGATGTAGGGCGAGCCGTCCTTGCGCAGCTGGCCGGAGTGGGCGTTGTCGGCAAAGGTAAAGGCGTTGAACAGCCGCTGGGCGTCCAGGGACGGGTTATAGCTTTTGATTTTATCTTCCAGCGCCTGATAGCGCTCCAGAATGGGGTCCATACAGGCACCTCCTGTTTGTTGAAATAGGGCTCACCGGGACAGACCGCCCATCTCCCGCAGGCGGCGGAGGATCCAGGAGGCCTCCAGGTCCACCTTGCCCTCCACCGGGCACAGGGCGATATGGAGATGGTCGGTGGTGTGTTCGAGCTGGATCAGCCCCCGCTCGTCAAAGACCTCCAGGCACACCAGGGTGCGCATCAGGGTCTCCCGCTTTCCGGCGGAGCGGGCGATGTTCCGGGCCAGCCGGTGGGCGGTCTCCTCCAGGGGGTGGGGCCGGGCGTGGCCCTGCAGGTAGCGCCAGAGCACCACAAACTCCTCCCGGCTGGGCAGCAGGGCGGCGGCCTCCGCGGGGGTGAGGCTCTCCCCCCGGCGGAACTTCTCGTACAGCGCCCGCTCGGCCTGGGCCCGGGTGAGGGCGGGCCGCAGATCGCACAGCTGGAGCTGGACCGACCGCCAGCCCCGGTATTCGTTGACCTGGGGAGTGAAGGCCGCGTCCACCCGTTCCCCCACCGCCACCCCGGCCTCCGCCGCGGTGGTGGAAAAAAAGATGGCGTCCAGGCTCCGCCCCCCGGCGGACAGCTTCAGCTTCAGGTGCCGGCCGCCGCCCACCTCGCTGAGGGCGGTGACCATGCAGCCGGACAGGGAGAACACCGGCTTGGGGTTGCCGGCCCCGCAGGGCTCCAGCAGGTCCAGGCCCTCCACCTCCTCCAGCGTGAGCAGGTCCAGCTCCTCCACCTCGGCGTCGATGTCCAGGGCGGCCACCATTTCTTTCCCGCCGGTGCAGGCGCACACGTAGTCGTTCATGGCCTGGGCAAAGGCGGGGATGTTCTCCTCCAGAATGGTGAAGCCCGCCGCCAGCGCGTGGCCGCCGAAGCCCTCCAGCAGACCGGCGCAGTGCTCCAGGGCGGCGAACAGGTTAAACCCGGCGAAGGACCGGCAGGAGCCCTTCCCTTTTCCGTCCTGCAGGCAGATCATGAAGGTGGGGCAGGAGTACCGGTCCGCCAGGCGGGAGGCCACAATGCCCACCACACCCTGATGCCATTGTTCCCCAGCCAGCACCAGCGCATACCGCCGGTTTTGGGGAAGGGCCTGCACCAGGGGGATACACTGGTCGTAAATCTCCGCCTCAATGGCCTGCCGCTCCCGGTTGAGCTGGCACAGCTCCACCGCCAGCTCCTCCCCCCGGGCGGGGTCGGCGGTGAGCAGCAGCTCCGCCGCCAGATTGGCCCGGCCCATCCGGCCGGAGGCGTTGAGCCGGGGGGCCAGGGTGTAGCCGATGGCCACCGAGGTGAGGGGCCGCTCCTCCATGCCCGCCTGCCGCAGCAGGGCCTTCAGCCCCGGCCGGACGGTATGGCGCAGGGCCTCCAGCCCCAGGCGCACAATGGTGCGGTTTTCCCCGGTGAGGTTCATCACGTCGGCCACCGTGCCGATGGCCGCCAGGTCGGCGTACCGCTCCAGCAGCTCCCGCTGCCGGTCCGGCCCGCCCAGGGCCAGCACCAGCTTCAGGGCCACCCCCACCCCCGCCAGGGACTTGAAGGGATAGGGACAGTCGCTGCGGTGGGGATCCACCACCGCCATCGCCCGGGGAAGCTGGGCCTTGCACTCGTGGTGGTCGGTGATCACCAGGTCCATCCCCAGCTCCCGGGCATAATCGGCCTCCTCCACGGCGGTAATGCCGCAGTCCACCGTCACCACCAGGCGCACCCCTTCCTGGCAGAGGGTGTCCAGGGCCTCCCGGTTCAGGCCGTAGCCCTCCTCCAGCCGGTCGGGGATGTAGGGGAGCACCTCTCCCCCCTCCCGCCGGAGAAAATCCGTCAGCAGGCAGGTGGAGGTGATGCCGTCCACATCATAGTCTCCGTAGACCGCGATGCGCTCCCCCCGCTCCAGGGCCTGGGCCACCCGTCCGGCCGCCCGGTCCATATCCCGCATCTCCATGGGGTCCTGGAGCTGGCCCCGGTCCGCCGCCAGGAAGGCCGCCGCCTTCTCCGGGGTGTCCAGACCTCTGGCATACAGGGCCAGGGCGGCCAGGGCGGTAAAGCCCGCCTCCTCCAGCGCCCGTCTGCGCTCCGGCGGGCAGGACGCCCGGTTCCACTGTTTGTATTTCATGGGCAGCACCGCCCTCCCGCACTCAAAATTACCCTTTATTATATCAAATGCCGCACCTTATGACAAGGGGCCTGTCCGGTTCCGGCAGGCCCGCTTGTATGCATCCGTCTTGTCAGCCCAGCTCCAGGTAGAGGCCAATCAGATCAACCGTCGCCTTCAGCCCGTCAAAATGGGTCCGCTCCATGCCGTGGGAGGCGTGGACGCCGGGGCCGATCAGGGCTCCCCTGGCGTCCATACCGGCGTGCCAGGCGGCCGCCACGTCGGAGCCGTAGTGGGGATAGATGTCCACGGCGTAGTCCACCCCGTTCTCCCTGGCCAGGGATACCAGCCGGCTCACCATTTCGTAGTCATAGGGGCCGTTGTTGTCCTTGGCACAGATGGACACCTGATATTCCGTGCAGTTCAGATCGTCCCCCACGCAGCCCATGTCCACCGCCAGCAGCTCGTCCACCGGCGGCAGAGTGGCCCCGCCGTGGCCCACCTCCTCATGGACGGTGAAGCACACCTGGGTATCGTACCGGGGGCGCACCTGGGCGAAGTGCATCAGCCGCAGCAGCACCAGCAGGCAGGCGGCGCTGCCCTTGTCATCAATGAACCGGGATTTGAGAAACCCGCTCTCGGTAACGGTGGTTTTGGGGTCGATGCACACAAAGTCCCCGGCGGCAATGCCCAGGGCCTCCACGTCGGCCTTGCTCTTCACCTTCTCGTCGATGCGCACGGCCAGATTTTTCTCGTCTCTGGGCCGGGTGGCGGCGTCGTCAAAGACGTGGGCGGCGGGAGACAGGGACAGAATGGTGCCGGTGTATTTCTTCCCCTCCCGGGTATAGATCCGGCAGTACTCCCCGTCCAGGGTGGGCAGAATGGGCCCTCCCACCCTGGTGATCATCAGCATCCCGTCGTCGGTGATGGAGCGCACCATCAGCCCCAGGGTGTCGATGTGGGCGCACAGGCCCACCGTCTTCCCCTTCTCCCGGCCGGGCACCGACACAATGAGGGAGCCCTTGTTGGTGCGCCGGGTGGCGTAGCTGTGGTCCCGGGCGATCTGCTCGGCCTCCCGTACCACGTTATGAGTAAAACCGCTGGGGCTGTCAATGGACAGCAGCCGCTGGGCAATGTTCAGCAGCTGCCCCCGGCATCCCTGGGTATCCAGCATTTGCATCCTCTCCTCTGTTGTAGTAAGATGTCCTTATCTTATACCAGATCACAGGAGAGATGCAACCATGTCGGAAGAAAAGACCAACGTCATGCGGGTGCTGGAGCAGAAAAAGACGGCCTATACCCCCCACTGGTTCGACCCCAAGGGGGCGCTGGACGGCGGCACTGCCGCCGCGCTGCTGGGAAAGGACCCGGCCACGGTGTGCAAAACCCTGGTGACCCAGGGGGCCAGCAAAAAGTATTATGTATTCGTCATTCCGGTCCTGAAGGAGCTGGACCTGAAGGCGGCCGCCAGGGCGGTGGGGGAAAAGTCCATTGAGATGCTCCGCCAGGCCCAGCTGCTCCCCCTCACCGGCTATATCCACGGGGGCTGTTCCCCCATCGGGATGAAGAAGCAGTTCCCCACCGTTCTGGACCAGAGTGTGGAAAACCTGCCCACCGTCACGGTGAGCGCCGGGAAGATCGGCTGCCAGGTGGAGCTGGCGCCGGGGGACCTGGCCGCCCTGGTGCGGGCCTGCTTCGCCCCGGTGGGCAAATAGCCCCCCTCAGGAAACCTCCTCCGGCTCGGCCAGCACCAGCACGTCCCCCGGCTGGAGTACGGTACCGCCGGTGGGGATCATGGTCTCCAGGCCCCGCTTGATCAGGATGATCAGGCGGGGCTTTCCCGTTGAAATCTGGCTGACAGGCTGGTTGGCCCACTTGTGGCCCCGGTCCACCGCCACCTCCCGCAAAGACAGGTTCCCCCGCCCCTCAAAGGCCCGGGCGGCCAGCACCAGCCGGTCTCCCTCCTGAACGCGGGTGTCTCCCCGGGGGACGATGGCCGTCCCGCCCCGGTCCACCATGGCCACCAGCAGCTGGGCGGGCAGCTTCAGGGCGCTGAGCTCCTGGCCGCACCAGGGATGGCCGGCGTCCAGCCGGACCTCCACAAAGTCGATGTCGCTCTCCTCCTGGTAATCGGTGAAGGTCTTGCCCACGTCTGCGCTCTGATCGGTCATGGACAGCTTTCCCGCCACCCAGGGCAGCAGGGTGCCCTGGATGCCCATGGACAGCAGCACCACGCAGAACACCAGGTTGAACAGGTCGTATTGCATGTCGATGCCGCTGAGGACGGCGGAGATGGCGAACACAATGGAGGCAGCCCCCCGCAGCCCCGCCCAGGCGGTAACCCCGATCTGCCCCCAGGGAGAGCGGAAGGGGAGCAGCAGCACGGCGCACACCAGGGGCCGGGCCGCCAGGGTGAGGAAGGCCATAATGGCCAGGGCGGGCAGCAGCACCGCCGGCAGCTGCACCGGGGTGACCAGCAGGCCCAGCAGGAAGAAGATGAGCACCTGGGCCACGTGGGTAATCACGCCGAAGAAGTAGACCTGATAGCGCTTTTCCACCAGGTTGGTGTTGCCCAGCCAGATGCCGCACAGATACACGCTGAGATAGCCGTTGCCCCCCGCCACCGCCGGCAGGGCGTAGGCCAGCAGCATGACGGCGAACAGGCACACCGTCCGGCTCTGCTGGGAGGAAAACAGGTCCTGCCGCAGCAGCCAGGCGGCTCCCGCCCCCAGCAGCAGCCCGCCCCCGGCGCCCAGCAGCAGCTGCTTGGCCAGCAGCAGGGGCAGGGACAGGTCCCGGCCCGCCATCATGGTGAGCACCACGGTGGTGAGCATGTAGGAGATGGGGTCGTTGGAGCCCGACTCCATCTCCAGCAGGGAGTCGGTGTGGTGCTTCAGGGCCAGCTTTTTGGACCGGAGGATACTGAACACCGAGGCGGCGTCGGTGGACGAGATCACCGAGCCGATGAGCATGCTCTCCAGCCAGGGCAGGTCCAGCGCCAGGTGGGCGAAGAGGCCCACCGCTCCGGCGGTGCCCGCCACCCCCAGGGTGGCCAGCACCCCCGCCTGCACCGCCACCGGCCGGGCTGCCTTCAGGTTGGTGCCGAAGCCGCCGTAAAACATGATGATGACCAGGCTGAAGGAGCAGATGAGGTTGACCCCCGCATAGTCGTCAAAGGGAATACGGAACAGGCCGTTTTCCCCGAAACACATGCCCAGTCCCAGAAAAATCAGCAGAGACGGAACCGCCAGCTTTTCCAGAAAGCGGTCCATCAGGATGCAGATCAGGATGACGGCTCCAATGAGCATCAGCGCGCCATTCATGGCTTTTTCGCCACCTTTCCTCCCATATCATCGGGTATTTTCCCTTTATTGTACCAGAAAACGAAGCAGCGTGCAAGCTGGCCATGCGGGGTTAAAAATTTTTGGCCAAAGAGGGAACTTTTTCAACCGCCGCTCGTCTATGTGACTGTTATATGAAACCGCAAAGGAGAATTTGCTATGAAAAGATTTGGCGCCGCCGCCCTTACCCTGGCTCTGGCCGGGGCCATGACCGTCCCCGCCTTCGCCGCGGAGGACCTGCTGATCTCCCCCAATCCCAACGCCTACGCCACCTCCATCACCCTGAACGGGGAGACGCTGGACACCACCGGCGTGCCCGCCGCCAGCCGGGCCGACCTGCTGCCCATGCGTCTGGTGGCCGAGGCCGACCACGGCTCCGCCTACTGGGACGAGGAGAACAACGAGGGCTGGTTCAACTTCGGCCAGGACAAGATCACCGTCCAGTTTGAGGCCAACACCATCCTGGTCAACGACGTGGCGGTGAACACCACCGCTGAGGTCGTGGGTGGCGTGACCTACGTGCCCGCCGCCGTGCTGGAGGGGCTGGAGGGCTTCTCCGTCACCGTGGAGGACAGCTCGGTCACCATCACCACCCCCAACAACGACCCCATGGTGAAGCTGGCCTACTCCATCATGGAAAACAGCGAGATGTACGGCATGCGCACCGATGAGGAGACCCTGGCCGAGGCCTACCAGTTCCCCGTGGACCAGTTTGAGCAGGTGGTGGCCTTCTTCCCCATGATCACCAGCCCCGACACCATCATTGTGGGCAAGCTGGCCGAGGATGCCGATGAGAAGGTGGTCACCGACGCCCTGGAGGCCTACCGTCAGAGCCAGGAGGACACCTTCTCCTGGTACCTGTCCCAGCACCTGCCCAAGGTGGAGGACGCCCGCACCGTAATCAAGGACGGCTACGTGTTCTTCTTCATCGGCGAGAAGGCCGACGAGGCTGAGCAGATGTTCGCCGACTACGTGGCGGCTCAGGCGTAAGTACCCGCGCAGCAGCAAGGCCCCGGCTTCCGCCGGGGCCTTGTTTTTTCCACACCGGGCCGCTATAATGTGAAAAAAAGGAGGGATCTCCATGGACCAAGCCCAAGCCCTGACCGCCCCCCAGGCGCTGGAGGAGCTGCGCGGCTGCTACGACGCCTTTATTCAGAAGCTGGAAAAAGCCGGGCCTCCAGCGTGGGGGAGGTCATGGGCCGTTTCTTCCGCTCCCAGGGAAATCCCAGGGTGGCCTACGCGGTGGAGGAATTCGACGCCATTGTCACCCAGCAGGTGGCAGTCCTGGCAGGGCTGCTGGCGGACTGTCCGGAGGAGGAGGCCGGGGAGCTGGCGGCTCAGGCTCTGGAGCTGATGCTGTTCTACCCCATCCCAGCGGACAGCAACATCGCCTTTTCCCTGGCGGCCTTTGAGGGACGGGCCCAGCCGCTGGTGGTCTTTCTCCCCCCTCGCCTGCGGCAGGAGGCCGCGCGCCGGTACGCCAAACGCACACCCCCCCGGCGGATGTTCCCCAATCAGCAAAAGCTGTGGAAGGAACTCTCCCTTCTGTGACAAAACGCCGCCCCGCGGTACCGCGGGGCGGCGTTTTTATCCTCATTTCTCCTCCAGCAGGGACATGAACTCCTCGCCGGTGATGGTCTCCTTCTCCAGCAGATAGCCCGCCAGCCTGTGGAGCTGCTCCTGATGGTCCTTCAGCAGGGCCAGGGCCTTCTGGTGGGCGGCCTTTACGGTGGCCACCACCTGTTTGTCGATCTCCGCGGCGGTCTCGGCGGAGCAGGTCAGGGAGGTGTCGCCCCCCAGATACTGGTTCTGCACCGTCTCCAGGGCCACCATGTCGAACTGCTCGGTCATGCCGTAGCGGGTGATCATGGCCCGGGCCAGCTTGGTGGCCTGCTCGATGTCGTTGGAGGCGCCGGTGGTAATGTTGTCCGGCCCGAAGATCAGCTCCTCGGCGGCCCGGCCGCCGGTGAGGGTGGCGATCTTGTTGGTAAGCTCCGCCCGGCTCATCAGGTTGCGCTCCCCCTGGTCCACCTGCATGGTGTAGCCCAGGGCCCCGGAGGTGCGGGGAATGATGGTGATTTTGGTCACCGGGGCGGAGTGGGTCTGGAGGGCGGCCACCAGGGCGTGGCCCACCTCGTGGTAGGACACCAGCTTCTTCTCCTCGGGGGAGATAACGGCGTTTTTCCGCTGGGCGCCGGCAATAACGGTCTCCACACTCTCCTCCAGGTCGGCCTGGGTCACGGTCTTGCGGCCCTGCCGCACCGCCCGGAGGGCGCCCTCGTTGACGATGTTGGCCAGCTCCGCGCCGGAGGCCCCGGCAGTAGCCCGGGCAATGGCATCCCAGTCCACGTCGCCGTCAATATGCACGTGCTTGCCGTGGACCTTCAGGATGGCCACCCGGCCCTGGAGGTCGGGCAGCTCCACCCGCACCCGGCGGTCAAACCGGCCGGGCCGCATGAGGGCGGGATCCAGGCTCTCGGGCCGGTTGGTGGCCGCCAGCAGCACCACGCCGCGGCTGGAGTCAAAGCCGTCCATCTCAGCCAACAGCTGGTTCAGGGTCTGCTCCCGCTCGTCGTTGCCGCCATAGCCGCCGGTGTCCCGCTTTTTGCCGATGGCGTCGATCTCGTCGATAAATACGATGCAGGGGGCCTTCTCCCCCGCCTGCTTGAACAGGTCCCGCACTTTGGCGGCTCCCATGCCCACGAACATCTCCACAAACTCCGAGCCGGAGATGGAGAAGAAGGGCACCTTGGCCTCCCCGGCCACCGCCTTGGCCAGCAGGGTCTTGCCGGTACCCGGAGGGCCCACCAGCAGCACGCCCTTGGGCAGCCGGGCGCCAATGGCGGTATACTTTTCCGGGTCGTGGAGGAAATCCACCACCTCCATCAGGGCGTCCTTGGCCTCGTCCTGGCCGGCCACGTCAGCAAAGGACACGCCGGTGGATGCCTCCTCCACATAGACTTTGGCGTTGGCCTTGCCGAAGGTCATGGCGTTGCCCATGCCGCCGGGCATTCCGGCCCCCATCCGCTTCATCATGAAGCGGGAGAGCAGCTGTCCGATGAGCAGGAAGAAGAAAATGGGCAGGACCCAGCTCACCAGAATGGAGAGAATGGGGTTGGCCTGGGTGGGGATCTCGGCAGTAAAGACGATGTCCGGGTCCTCCCGCAGCTGGTTGAGCAGCCGCTGGCCGTCGTCCGGCCACACGCCGGTCTTGTAATACCCCTCCCGGCCATTCTCGTCGGTGCCGATGAAGATGATCTCCCGGCTGTCCTCGTCCAGAGCCACCTGGCTCACCTGGTCGTTGTCCACCATGGTGAGAAACTGGCTGTACGGCACCTCGTAGACCTGCCGCTCCAGCACCAAGGGGAAAAACAGGGCGTTTAGGAGCATCAGGACGATCAGGGCCACACAGTAGTAAAAGATCAGCGGCTTTTTCGGCGGCGACGGCTTCTGTTCCGGTTCCTTGACCTCTTTCATATTTTATTCCTCCGTAATCCGAAATTTATTTCCTATACGAAACATATGGTATGCCTCCCACTGAAAAAAGTCAACGGCTCATGACCAGGATTTACATATTGTTCACAGCCGGAGGTAAAATATGAATGTTTTGCAAAAGGGCCCGTCCTGGAAGAGGACGGGCCCTTTTGGCTCAGTATTTGTTGACCATGCCGGAGATCAGCGGGGTGGGCACCAGCCACATGATCAGGAATACCAGCAGGTTGCCTGCGGACAGAGAGGCATAGGAGCACACGAAGGTGAGGTAGAAGGCCAACAGCAATCCGGCCACCGCACCCAGGCTGGCCAGCAGGGCGGCCACCCGCACCGCCCGGCGGAGCCGTGCCGCCCCCACCACCGCCTCGGAGTAGGGGGCCACCCCCTCCCGGCAGAGGACGGCGGTGAGGATATCGCTGTGCTCCTGGTCCTCGTCGGACAGCTCGATGCGCCGCTCGGCAGGGGGAAACTCCATCTTGTCCACCGGCAGCTTGAACCGCTGGCGGAGCATGGCGGGGATCAGGTTAAAGTCCCGGGTGGCCATAACGGGGGTGATCCGGTTGCGGATGAGGCTGTTGAGGGAGGGCTCCAGGGTACCGTGGAGGGTGTAGCTCAGGGCGAAGATACCCGCCAGCTCCCCGTCGATGGCACAGAACACCGCATTCTTCACGTTGAGGCCCGGAGGCAGGGGAATCTCCATCAGGTGCATGAAGGCCGACGAGCCCACCAGCACCTGCTGGTCCCGCACCACGGCGGACAGCCCCCCCTCGTAGCTGTAAAACTGGGACACCCGGCGGTAGACGCACCCCTGGGAGCGGAGCAGGTCGTGAAAGATCTTGTCCAGGCCGCAGCCCGACTCCTTGATGAGGCTTGCGGTATTGGCCACCACCTTGTCCACCGGGAAGTCCCCAAAGACCTTGATGCCGTTGAGGGCCACGCAGCCCGGGGGGAAGAAGTCGGTGTCGGTGAGCAAAATGCCGCTGCCGCCGGTGGCGGTGACCCCGTCCCAGCCGGCAATGGCGGCCCCCGACTGGCTCAGCCGCCGGCACAGGGGCAGCCAGGGCAGGGAGAAGCACAGGGCGCCCGACAGAGAGGTGGAAGCGGTAAAGGTGGCGGACAGGCACCACAGCAGCCGCTCCGGGGCGCCCCGCCCGATGGAGGCCACCACGCTGAGCAGCAGGCAGGCGATAAGCAGCAGGGGGACCACCCGCTGAAAGATCCGCTCGGCTCCGTCGCTGGCCTGCATCTGACGGCCGAAGCCGATGGGCTCCCCCGACCACTTGGCGTAGGCTTCCCGGCCATTCCACTTTCCCTCGTCCAGCGTCACCAGATAGGGATGGGAGGCGGAGGCCGCCGTGCGGCAGGCCAGTCGCTGGCCCCGGCGCTTGCGGGCGGTACCCTTGAGCAGCAGAGCCAGCCCCAGCACGATGGCGGCGCAGTAGGGCATCTCCCCTTCCCGGCTGTCCAGCTGGAACATGGTCAGCGCGTCGGCCAGGGTAGCGGCAGCGGCAAAGACCAGCAGGGTGTCCATGCCGAACTCCAGCCGGAACACCCGGAACAGGCCCCGGAGGAGCCCGTCCAGCCCCAACAGCATGGCCAGGACCTGGAGCCCCGCCAGGGCCCACACCCGCATCTGGGGGGTGAGCGGAGCGGGATAGGGCAGCAGATCCACCGTCAGGTAGAGGGCGGGGAAAAAGAGCAGCAGAATCAGCGTGCCCCGCACCCCCAGGGACTTGAGGCCCTTGTTGTACCGCCGGGCCAGGTCGCCGGCGGGCAGGTCGGGAGCGGGAGGCGGCTGACGGCGGGGGCGGCGCTCCCGCCGGAGCCGCTCGGGCTCCTCCTCGTCGGTGCCGGGGATATAGGTCTCCGCCCGGCGCACCTGCTCGTCGTGCTCCTTCCCCTCCTCCTCGTACATATGGGAGGCGTAGTCGTCCGCCCGGCGCACCAGACGGTTGAGCTTTTCCGCGATGGGGTTGTCGGCGGCGGGGCCCTCCTCACCTGGGAACTCCACCACCTTTTCGTCCCGGCGGGGCGGCTGCTCTTCCTCCTCCGGCTCCTCCGGCCGGGCGGGGGCGGCCTGCCGCTCCACCGGAGGCCCGTCCGGGCGGAACTGGGGCGGCTCGGCCTGACGTCCGCCGGGAAATTCCACCACCCGGCCCCCGCCGGGCACCGGCCGGCCGCCGCTCCGCTTGGGTACAATGGGGAAGGGGATGGTGTCCTCCTTGGGCTTTTTCCGGCCGCTTCCGCTGCCGAACTCCGCCAGGATGGACTCCAGGGAAAACTCCTCCCCGCCGGGCAGGTCGGTATTCAGTTCGTCGTCCCGGTCTTTGGCCATGGGAGAGAGCTCCTTTATCTCAGGTATGGATGACGGGTCAGCCCATGCGCTGGCGCACCGCCTCGTAGAGCAGGATCGCCGCGGCGGCGCTGGCATTGAGGGAGTTGAGCTTGCCCTTCATGGGAATGCGCACCAGAAAGTCGCAGGTCTCGCTGACCAGCCGGCCCATGCCGTCCCCCTCGCTGCCGATAACGATGGCGGCGGGGCCCTTCAGGTCTGCGTCGTACAGCAGCCGGTCCCCGTCGGCGGCGGTGCCGAACACCCACACGCCCTCGTCCTTCAGCTCCTTGAGCAGGGCGGGCAGGTTGGGCACCCGGGCCACGGGGATGTGGCTCACCGCCCCGGCGGAGGTCTTGGCCACCACCGCCGTCAGCCCGGCGGAGCGGCGCTTGGGGATAATGACCCCGTGGGCCCCGGCGCACTCGGCGGTGCGGAGCACCGCCCCCAGGTTGTGGGGGTCGGAGAGCTCGTCGCACACCACGATCAGGGGGGGCTCCCCCTTCTCCCGGGCGGCGTTCAGGATATCGTCCACGCTGGCGTATTCCCGCACGGCGGCCTGGGCAATAACCCCTTGATGGGAGTGGGTGCGGCTCATATAGTCCAGCTTCCGCCGGTCGCACTCCACCACCACCACGCCCTTGTCCCGGGCGGCGGCGGCAATGTGGCCCAGGGTGGCGTCGGTCTCACCCCGGGCCAGGAAGATCTTGTCGATGGGGGTGCCGGCCCGGAGGGCCTCGGTCACCGCGTTGCGCCCCTCGATGAGTCCGTCCGCCTCGGCCTGGGGCATGGGTCTGCGCTCCTTCATGCTGATGTCCCGCCTTTCTCATTCATCCTCCCCAGTATACCACAACCCGCCCCGCAGAAAAAGCCAAATCTGCTTCTTTTGCGCAAAAAGAACCTCTGTCCTCCTATGGGATTTTCATAGAAAGTTTACAGCTTTCCCCTCCTGTGTTTCTTGTTTTTTCGGGTGGGCTGTGCTATAACTATAAATACTTTGTATCTTTCGCATTGAGTAAGAACTCCAACCTGAGGAGGAACTATCACTTGAATTCAGACAATCAGAACAACAACCGGGGGAAGGGCGGCGGCAACAACCGCCGCAACGTCACCGCCATTGTCTCCATCATCCTGTGGGCCCTGGTGCTTACCGTGCTGGTGAATTACGCCACCTCCATGGCCCGCTCCGCCAACTCGGTGGAGATCACGTACAGCCAGTTTTTGCAGCTGGTGGAGGACGACATGGTGAAGTCGGTGGTGATGGAGTCCAGCAAGTACACCATCACCCTGAAGGACGGCGTCTCCCTGGACAAAAACGGAAACGTGGTAAGCTCCGGCGCCACAGACTCCGACACTTCCCCAGCGGATGAGCCGGGCAGCTCCCTGGGCCTGCCCCCGCTGGAGAGCTGGGGCAGCCAGTCCGAAAGCGTTACCTACTTCTGCGCCCCCGTGTCCCAGGCGGGCCTGCGGGACGACGAGCTCATCCCCCTGCTTAAGGAGCACGACGTGGCCTTCGGCCCGGAGTATGTGGAGCAGCTCTCCCCCGTCATCTCCCTGCTCATCTCCTACGTGCTGCCGGTGATCATTATGGTGGCCCTGTTCTCCTTCCTGTTCCGCGGCATGGCGGGCAAGATGGGGGGCGGCCTGGGCAACCTGGGCAAGTCCAACGCCAAGGTGTATGTGGAGAAAAAGACCGGAGTCACCTTCAAGGACGTGGCCGGTCAGGACGAGGCCAAGGAGTCCCTGGTGGAGATTATCGACTTCCTCCACAATCCCCAAAAATATACCGAAATCGGCGCCAAGCTGCCCAAGGGCGCTCTGCTGGTGGGCCCGCCGGGCACCGGCAAGACCCTGCTGGCCAAGGCGGTGGCCGGCGAGGCGGGGGTCCACTTCCTGTCCATCTCCGGCTCCGACTTTGTGGAGCTGTATGTGGGCGTGGGCGCCAGCCGCGTCCGGGACCTGTTTGACCAGGCCAAGAAGAACGCCCCCGCCATCGTGTTCATCGACGAGATCGACGCCGTGGGCCGCCAGAGAGGCGCCGGACTGGGCGGCGGCCACGACGAGCGGGGGCAGACCCTGAACCAGCTGCTGGTGGAGATGGACGGCTTTGGCAACAACG
>DWXF01000012.1 GCA_019119335.1 Candidatus Flavonifractor merdavium | reverse complement strand
GGTTGTCCTTCCCAGTGAAGGTGATCTCAAAGGCCCTGGCGAAGCCGTCGCCGAAGTAGTGGCTGGTGCCGGCCTGGAGGGCCTTCTTGTCGTGCATCATGCACTCCACGGTGTAGGTCTCCTCAGCGCCGTTGAACTTCTCCTTGTCGGTCTTCTGTCCCTTGACCACCGGCATGGCCAGCACATTCTCCAGGAAGTCGGCGTAGATGTTGAGCATCCGCTGGGTCTCCTCCCGGGCCTCCTCGGCGGTGGCGTGCATGGTGTGACCCTCCTGCCACAAAAACTCCCGGTGGCGCAGGAAGGGGCGGGAGGTCTTTTCCCACCGCAGCACGGAGCACCACTGGTTATACAGCTTGGGCAGGTCCCGGTGGGAGTGGATGATGTTGGCGTAGTGCTCGCAGAACAGGGTCTCGGAGGTGGGCCGGATGCAGTAGCGCTCCTCCAGCTTCTCCGAGCCGCCCATGGTCACCCAGGCGCACTCGGGGGCAAAGCCCTCCACGTGGTCCTTCTCCTTCTGGAGCAGGCTCTCGGGGATCAGCATGGGCAGATACACATTCTCATGCCCGCACGCCTTGAACTTCTCGTCCAGAATCTTCTGAAAATTCTCCCAGATGGCGTAGCCGTAGGGACGGAGGATAAACATACCCTTAATGGAGGAGTAGTCGATAAGCTCCGCCTTCTTGCACACGTCGGTGAACCACTTGGCGAAGTCCACCTCCATATCGGTGATCTGTTCCACCTGCTTTTTGTCCTGTGCCATAACTCTATCTCAATCCTTTATTAAAAAATACAACGTGGGTTCTCCCTATTTTATGCATTTGGGGGCCAAAAGTCAAGGGTTACCCCGCTTTTGGCGGGCGGTCGGGGTATAAAAAGGCCCGGACCGTCCGGTCCGGGCCTCGGGATTGCCTCTTACAGCTTCAGCACCAGGGTGGCCATAAACTTGGACCCGGAGTAATTGCCGTAAATCTGCACGGAATCCCCCACCTTCAGGCTGCTCAGGGCCATGCCGCCGCCGGCGGTGCTCACAACGCTGGCATTGGACACATCCACCGTCAGCACGGAGCCGTTCTCCAGCTGGACCATCAGAGTCCTGTCGGTGACGTTGGGCAGCAGGACGGTGGCGTTGAGCTGGGTGCTGGAGCCGCCCCCCTGCACCTCAATGGAGCTCACCTGTTCCCCGTTGACCACCATAGCCACCTTGTCGTTGAACTTCAGGGTGTAGAGGGAAATGGCATTTCCGTCCTGGGTGACGGATACCCCGTCAGGCACTGTGTAGGTCACCGTGCCGCCGGAGGTCAGGGCCACGTCGATGGTGATGCCGTTGGTGTCCTGCACCACCCGGGTAATAGTACCGGTGACGTTGGCCGTCTGGCTGAAGGTCTCCAGGCTGGTCACCCGGTTATAGCGCACGGTGACGGTAACCACGTCGCCGCTGCGGACCTTGTCGATGGTGCTCACCTTGCCGTCCCGGTAGACGGTGGGCAGGTTGGTCAGGTCGATCTGGAAGGTCACCACGCTGTTGTCAGCGGTACGCACCGCCAGAACGGTGGGGGTGCCGTAAGTAATGGACTCAAGGGTGCCCCGGGTGGTGGTCGAGCCGGGCCAGGCGCTGATCTCCGCCGCCTGTCCGCCATAGAGCCGCACGGTGGCAAAGCAGTTTTTCTCCAGCTTCTGCAGGGAAATAACCTCGCCGTTGTACTTCACCAGCGCGCCGGAGGCCAGGTTGTAAGTCTGGGCCACGTTGGTGGTGGCGTTGCTGATGGTAATACTGTTGGAGCTGTAACTCTTGACCACGCCCTGCACGTACTGGGTCACGGTATCCACCGCCACAGCATCCAGCTGGTTGGAGTTGTCGTTTTTGATGCGGATGGTCACATAGTCCCCCACATAGGCGTTGGACAGCACGCCCGCGGCGCCGTTGACCGTCACCGTCCCGCCCACCGGCAGGGTATACCGCTGGGTCTCGCCGTTGAAGGCGGCCACCTGCAGATTCTGGCCTCCGGCGGCCTCCACGATGGATACCAGGATGCCCTGCTCACTGCGGCTGCCGCCGTCCAGCTTCAGGGCGGCCAGGTGGCCCATGGCGTCCACATAGCACTGGGCGGTGGTGTAGCCGGCCTGGGCGTCGATCAGCTCCGGCCCGCCGATGGCGGCGCCCGTCTGCACCTTGGTAAAGCGGTCGATGGCATAGCTCCGGCTGGTGCCCTCCACCGTCAGGCTGATGCGGTCCTGGTCCACGCTGTTCACGGTCCCGGCAACGGTGGTCATCGCCCCGCTCAGCCGCACCGCCTGGGCTGTGCCCCGGGAATTCTGGTTGACCCGGGCATACTGGCCCGTCCGCAGGGCGGAGGCGTTGGTGAGCATATTGTTTTCATAGATCATGATGCTGACCGGCAGGGAGATGCTGAGCGTCCCGCTCAGCGGATTCTCCAGGGTGAGCAGGGTGCCGCCGTCCCCGGCAGCGCCCACCGAGGTGATCACTCCGCCTACCCACTCGTAATCGGTGAAGGCGGGCAGCTCGGCGTACAGGCCCCGCTTGCTCATGAAGTCCATGGCCCGGCGGAGCATCACCGCCATCTCCGCCCGGGTGAGGGAGCGGTCGGGCAGAAAGCGGTTGTACTGGTCGCCCTGCACGATGCCGTAGCTGCTCAGCACATAGACATAGGGCTGCAGCGCCGGGGAGACGGAGGAGGCGTCGGCAAAGCTGAGGGAATAGCTGGTCAGACTCTTGGCCATGGGCTCCAGCTGCATGGCCCGCACCAGATACATGGCCAGATTCTCCCGGCTGATGGCCTTCACCAGCCCGTCAGACTGGCTGAGGGAGCGCAGCTCGGCCTCGGAAATGATGCCGGTCTCCAGGCAGACGGCCATTTCCTCTCCCGCCCAGGAGTACAGGGAGGTGGGCATAATGGCCTGAAGGGTCAGGGCCCATTTCTGGAAGATTTTGGCCTTATCCGTAGCGGACACGCCGGTGGTCCGGGAGCAGAAGATCACCGCCTCGCAGGCGGTCATGGCCCGTTCGGGGGCAAAGGTGGTGTCGCTGGTACCCTGCACCACCCCTTGGTTGGCCAGATATTCCACGTCTTCCCTGGCCCAGTGGTTGGTCATATCGGAAAAGGTGACCGCCGCGGCGGAAACCGTCAGCAGGGAGACCGCCAGCGCGGCGGTCAGCACCCAGGCCACAAATCGCTTCCCCTTCATACGCTTCCCTCCATCATATGTACGTAGGTTTCCATAACTACCCTAGATTATAGCCGTTCCCCATGGAAAAAGCAACAGCAAAAAGGCGCCGGGCAAAACCCGGCGCCTTTCGCGCAAATCCGGCTCAGACCGCCAGATTGCGCACGATGTTGAAAATGGAGATGGCCAACACGATCAGCTGCACGGCGTTGAAGGCCTTTTCCACCGACACCTCCGAGCACTTCTTGTTCAGGCTGGCGCCGATGAAGCCGCCGGCGATGGCGCCCACGATCATCACCGGGGCGATGGACAGGTCAAAGCCGCCAAACCCGGTGGTGAGGGCCACCGTGCCCAGTTTGGAGATCTGGGCGAACAGGATGGTCACCAGGGAACACACCGTGGCCGACTTGGTGTCCATGGAGAACAGGTAAATAATGAGGGCCACGTTGATGGGGCCGCCACCGATGCCCAAAAAGGAGGAGCAGATGCCCAGAAAGACGCCCACCAGCAGGGAGACCGCCACGCCCTCCAGATGCTTGCTGGGGATGCGGCTCTTGTTCTTCATATAGAGGAACACCGCCAGAATCAGCAGGGAGAGCACCACATTCTGCACCACTGTCACGGCGGAGTTGGCCTGGAGGGCGTTCACGATGACCTGGAGCAGCTTTTCTCCCGCCAGGCCGCCCGCCACCGAGCCCAGAGCCAGGGGAATGGCGGTGCCGAAGGGGATCTTCGTCTTGGCCAGCATCTGCTTGCCGATGGACACCACCGACATGGAAAACACGGTAAGGGAGGAGATCACCCCGATGGTCTGCACGTCAAAGTCGTGGAGCACGTCCATCAGGGGCTTAATAATGACCCCGCCGCCCATTCCTGTCAGGGAGCCCACGGTGGTGGCCCCGATGGCGATGAGGAAATAGATCACGTACTGCAAGGCAGCGCCTTCTTTCTACAGGTTAGGCCCTGCTCAGCACCCGCAGGGCGTGCCGCTGATGGGGGCGGAGTTGAGGGCGGGGTCCTTCATGCACAGGTGGACCGCCGCGGTGGTGAAGGTGCGGGGCAGGGCCAGGATGTTGGGGTTGGGGCCGGTGTACTTGCGCATGGCGTCCTGGAGGGCCTCCTCAAAGGTGGCCCGGGTCTTCAGGCCCATGCCCCGGGCGATGCCCGGCTCCCGGGCGCCCACGATATAGATGGCGCTGGTGTTCATCTCGGCGATGTGGCCGCAGCTCATCATGGAGAAGCCGTGGAAGGGGTGGAAGGCGTTGGCGAAGCGGTACTTGCGGATATACTCCTCCTTGGTGGCGAAGTACTCGCCGTACCGGTTCATGTCCGCCAGGGTGTTCATATAGTCGTGCTGGAACATGTCGTACAGCTCCCGCAGGTAGGGCCACCGCTCGTCGTGGAAGTAGCCGTCGCAGATACTGCTGACGATGAACACGCACTTGTCGCTGAGCACCCGCTTGTGGCGGATCACCTGGGCGGACAGGGCCTGCATCATCTGGATGGGGTTGGTGCCCATGCCGTTGCCGTAGTGGAAGTTGGTGGGCATGCCGAACACCACGATGTCGTACTTCTTCTCCGCCCAGTGGACGTAGGTCCGCTTGTCGGCCATCTTCCAGGAGATGGGCTGCATCTCCTTGGCCCAACCGGAGTTGATCTCGATCTGGCGGCTCTTGGTGTCCAGCACCGCGTCGCAGCAGAAGAACTTCTTGCCCATCTTCTCTTCCATCAGCATGCCCTGCTGGTCGAACTTGTGGCGCATCTCGCTGTTGGTGGACACGGGCACGAAGTCCTGCCGGTGCATCACCTGGGGCACATGGTGGGCGGAGATGCTCCGCCAGTGGGAGATACCGGTGGCGCAGTGCTTGTAGCCGCCGGAGTAGCCGCCGTAGGGGTTTCCCTGGGTATGGCCGATGAGGATGGCGATGTCGGCGTCAAAGACGTACTTGTTCATGATCACGTGGTCCCCCTGGGCGGTGTAGCCCAGGTCCACCAGGTGGTCGTAGTCCTCGCTGTCGTGGCTGGTGATCTGGCCGGAGGGATAGAACTCGTTGAACAGCTCCTCGCCCAGGATGGTGCGCATCTCAGGCACGGTGGCGCGGGGATGCAGGCCGTTGGAGAAGAGCAGCAGCACGTCCTTCTTCTCCACCCCGGCGGCATACAGCTCGTCCAGGCAGGCCCGGATGGCCACCTTCCGGTGGCTGGTGGGCTGGTTGCCGCCCTTGACGATGTCGGGGATGACGAACACCACCGTCTTGCCGGGGGCGGCCAG
>DWXF01000058.1 GCA_019119335.1 Candidatus Flavonifractor merdavium | reverse complement strand
CGTTTACGGGCGGCAAGTAACAGTCCTTACGCAGCTGGCAGACCGTATTACGCGTTGCACGCGTCCGCGAGGAACAGAGGGCTATGCCCGCATAGTGACAACCACCAGCTTCGCTGGTGGATGTGTTCATTATCAGTAACCCGGGGTTCGTTGCAACAGGCGAACCCCGGGTTTGTTGCTGTGGTAATCAGATGTTTGCAGTCTTTTTTGTCGCACGCTGCCAGAGCGCTTCGGTGGCGAACTGGAGCTTGGTGGCGCTGAAGCCCTCCTCCAAAGGGTAGAGAAAATAAGTGTTGTCCGGAGTGGAGAGGGTAATGCACTCCCCCTGTCCCCGGTAGTCATATTCCGTATGGATCGAGAAGGTGGACTGGGCGGGAAATCGCAGGGTGGAGGGCTGGCTGGCTCCGTAATCGGTAAAGGTCAGGGCAAAGCCCTCCGGACCGTGGTGGAGCCTGCCCTCGCCCAGCTCAATGAAGTTGACCGCGTTGGGCAGGGACTGGACCCGTACCCGCAGATCCTCCTCGTAGGCGTCCCAGGCCAGGGCCTCCATGACCTGCCGGCGTTCCCATTCATACCAGTCGGGAATGTGGGAGAAAAGAGTGGGGGTATCGCCCACGCCTTGCAGCTGTCCGTATTCAGTCATATGCCAGCGGGCGCCGCAGGCGCCGCAGAAAAGCTCCGCGCCCTGGGAGGACATCTGAAATTCCGTCCCGCAGGCGGGACACTGGTAAAGCGGGTGTTCCAGTCCCTCGGCCCGCCAGGGAGCGTCAATGACCATGCCGGTGTGGGCCTGCCAGACGTATTCGTCATAGGTGAGGGCCTCCTGCACGACGGCCTGGATCTCATCCAGGGGCAGGGAGCCGGCCTGCTCCGCCGTCAGCAGCTGCCGCACGTCGGCCTCCAGCCGCACCCCTTTGCGCTTGCGCAGGTTCCAGATGGGGGACTGGAGGTAATTGCCCCGCATATTGATGGTTACCACCGGTACCTTCAGATAGTGAATGAGTTTGGCGGTGGAAGGGGGCAGCAGGGAGCTGGTGCCCACGTTGGCGTACCGGGCCTCGGGATAGAGTACCAAAATACCTCCCCGGTCCATACAGCGGCGGATGTTGCGTACCAGGGCCAGATCGTTGACAAATTTCCGGGTGCCGAGACAGCCCACCTGACGGTAGGGCCACTCTCCGTAGTATTCAAACCCTTCCAGCTCCGACACATAGTTGGCCCGATGGGGAAACAGGCACAGGGGGGTCACATAAAAGTCCATAAAGGCGTGATGGGTGGACAGGACCAGAAAAGGGGGCTTGAGCCCCTCCATATCTGTTTTCCGGATGCGCAGCTTGCCTGACCGGGTGGAGAGCCAGCTCCACAGCCACAGCGCCGGCATGATCAGCGGATTCTGCCGCGGGGGCTCCCGTTTCCGGTCAAAGGGGGTAGTATCAATTTTTTTGCTGCTCATACCGTTACTTCCTTTCGTGTCCACGATAAAAAGGTGGACAGAGCCAGCCGGGCCGATGTGCTTTGAGGTGCGGCTGCAATTCCCGGCCCGGCTGTTCCTGAAAATCCCCTGTTATTGCTCCCATTCTTTTTCCTGAGAGATATTCCAAGTATAGCACAATGAATTTACCATTTCCAGCCTCATGAATGGGAGGGCTTGTCCAAAAAGACAAGTTATGATAAAATAACTCCCGGAAAGGATGAGCCGTATGCTGACCAATCTTACAAGCCTGACACCGGAGGACGCGGAGGAGACCATCCAGTCCGTCAACAGTTTTTTCACCACTTTGAATTTGCAGAAGATTCTGACCATTATACTGCTTTTTGTGGGCTGTATGGTGGTAATGAAGGTGGTGCTGAAGCTCATTGACCGGGCATTTGTCCGCCTGGAGATGGAGAAGAGCCTGCATACCTTTATCCACGCGGCTTTGCGGGTGGTCCTGTGGCTGATGACGCTGTGTATCGTGCTGGACTACATGGGGGTGCCCATGACCAGCCTGGTGGCTCTGCTGGGAGTCATCGGTCTGGCGGTGTCCCTGGCTATCCAGGGAACCTTGTCCAATTTGGCCGGCGGCATCCAGGTCCTGCTGTCCAAGCCCTTCAAGGCGGGCGACTATGTGGAGGCCGGCGGAGTCAGCGGCACGGTGAAGGAAGTGGGTCTGGCCTATACCAAGCTGGCCACGGTGGACAACAAGGTGATTTCGGTGCCCAACGGCCAGATTTCCGCAGAGAAGATCATCAACTACACCACAGCGGAGCTCCGCCGGGTGGATCTGGTGTTCGGTGCCTCGTACGACGCCCCGCCGGAACAGGTGATTGCCTGCATCAAGGGCGTGGTGGGGGCCCACCCCATGGCACTGTTTACCCCGGAGCCCTTTGTGCGCCTGTCAGCTTTCCAGGACAGCAGCATTGAGTATACCGTCCGGGTGTGGTGCGCCACTGGGGATTATTGGGGGCTGTATTATGACCTGCTGGAGCAGGTCAAGGCGGCTTTTGACCGGGAGGGGATCGAGATTCCCTATAACCACCTGAATGTCCACGTGATCCAGGACGAGAAGGCATAAAAAACGCGGCGCTCTGCCAGCGCCGCGTTTTTTCGTCAGGAGGGCATTGCCAGTCCGTGGATGAAGCCCCCCAACTGGGCGGAGAGCACATCCCCGCCGATGACGGTGTTTTTGTAGATGAGCAGGCCCGCCTGGACGTTGGTCTCCCCGGTAGGGTAGTTGGTGACCTGGTAGGTGTACCGCTTCACCCGCTTGCCGCAGTACTGGGTGAGGTCAAAGCCCTGGGAGGCCTGGAGCTCCAGGTACTGGCTGTATGTTTCGTCAAACTCCTCGGGAATGAGCAGCTCCTCCACCGAGACCGGCTCCTCCGATACGGTCCAGCCGTAGCTGCCCAGGTAGGCGATGCGGTCCTCGTTGCTTTTGACCCCTTTGGGATCGACGGCTGCGGAAGCGGCCGCATCCCGCCCTCCCGCCAGGACGGACCCGGTCACCAAAACGCCGCACACCACCGCGGCGGCCACCGCTACCGCGGCGATTCGGCCCTTGCGGACCTTGGCGGTAAAAATAAACACAGCGCAACGCTCCCTTCCCAATATGCTGGTATTGTATCCATATGAGGCCTGGGGGCGGGGTATGACCAAAGGGCGAAAAAAGGACAAGGAGGACGGCCATGGAGCGTTTGGACAAGATTTTGGCCAATACGGGCCGCTGGTCCCGGAAGGAAGTGCGGGAGTTGGTGCGGACGGGCCGGGTGAGTGTGGACGGCACGGTGGCCCGCACGCCGGAGGAAAAGCACGACCCGGGCGCGTGGTTCCAGGTGGATGGCCAGACCATATCGGGGGAACGGCTGGTCTATCTGATGCTCCACAAGCCGGCGGGGCTTGTTTCGGCCACCGAGGACCCCAGGGAGCCCACCGTACTCTCCCTGCTGCCCCAGTACCTGCAGCGGGTAGGCCTGTTCCCGGCGGGGCGGCTGGATAAGGACACCGAGGGCCTGCTCCTTCTCACCAACGATGGCCCCCTGGCCCACCGGCTGCTCTCACCCAAGCGGCATGTGGACAAGCTCTACTACGTACAGGTGGAAGGGAGGCTGGACGACGGGGATGCGGCGGCCTTTCAACAGGGAGTGACCCTGGAGGACGGCCTGGTCTGTCTCCCTGCCGGCCTGGAGATCCTGGAGGATGGGGAGGCCGGGCTGGTCACTCTGCGGGAGGGAAAATACCATCAGGTCAAGCGGATGCTGGCCAGCCGGGGTAAGCCGGTGCGCTATCTGAAGCGGCTGAGCATGGGGCCTTTGACGCTGGACCCGGCTCTGGCGCCCGGGGAGTGGCGGCCCCTGACCGCCGGGGAGCGGAAAACGCTGGGGGTCTGAGCCCGGCGGCGGAATGGCCCGACAGCTTGGCGGGCAGGCGCTTTCGGCAATTTCCACAAAAAACTTTCAAAAAGATATTGAAAAGAGAGAAAAGAATCGGTATAATATTGTCTGTTAAGCAAGAAGAACGGGCGTTTGTGAAGTGTTCCCAGCCAATGACCCGCCTGCGGGCGGCGAGGGGTGGAGGGACCGAGATATGAAGGAGGCTGACACCATGTCCAGCAGGATTTTTCAGAGCGTTGTCTTACAAATGAAGGACAGCACGGACCGGGCGATAGGCGTGATCGATTCTGAGGGAACGGTGGTGGCTTGCAACGAACTCAGCTGCATCGGAGAGCATTGGCCCGGTGCGGTGGAGGCGGTCAACCACGGGGAGGGAGAGACGGTCCAGTTTGAGGGTCGTACCTTCAAGGCGCTGACCGGCTGGGGCTCCCAGTTTGACTATGCCGCCTTCGCCAAGGGGGAGGACGGAGAGGCCCGGATGGTTTGCTCCATGGCTACCGTGGCCCTCAACGGCGCCAAAACCTATTATGAGGAGAAGCACGACAAAGCCACTTTTGTCAAGAACATCATTTCGGACAACATTCTGCTGGGCGATATCTATGTGCGGGCCAAGGAGCTCCACTTTATTTCCGAGGCGCCCCGGGCGGTATTTCTTATCCGGCAGGTGGAGACCACCGATCCCGGCCTTATTGACGTGGTTCACGCCATGTTCCCCGACAAGCAGGTGGACTTTGTTCTGTCCATCAGCGAGACCGACGTGGCCCTGATCAAGCAGCTCAGCGAGGGCTCGGAGACCCGGGACCTGTATAAGATTGCCAAGCAGATCGAGGATAAGATCACCGAGGAACTGCATATCCGGGTGGTCATCGGCATCGGCACCATCGTGGGCCACATCCGGGAGCTGGCCCGGGCCTATAAGGAGGCGGGCATCGCCATCGACGTGGGCCGGGTGTTTGATACAGAAAAGAGCATCATCAACTATGAGAATCTGGGAATCGGCCGGCTGATCTACCAGCTGCCCACCACCCTGTGCGAGATGTTCCTCCAGGAGGTCTTTAAGAAAAACCCCATTGACGCCCTGGACCAGGAGACCCTGTTTACCATCAACAAGTTCTTTGAGAATAACCTGAACGTGTCCGAGACCGCCCGGAAGCTGTTTGTCCACCGGAACACCCTGGTGTACCGGCTGGAGAAGATCAAGAAGCTGACCGGTCTGGACCTGCGGGAGTTTGACGACGCCATCACCTTCAAGGTGGCGCTGATGGTCAAGAAATATCTGATCTCCCGGGGCATCGACAACTGAATCGCCGTCAGCAGGGACGCCGGAGACGGCGTCCCTGCTGGTGCTGAACCGGTTGATTCGGATACGATGAAATACATAGGATGAGGTAACCAAGTGATACGTCTGATCGACATTCAGAAGTCCTACGATAATGGGACCAAGGCCCTGAAGGGGGTCAACATGCGCATCGACGACGGAGAGTTTGTGTTCCTGGTGGGCCCCTCCGGGTCGGGAAAGTCCACCATTCTCAAGCTCATCACGGCGGAGATTGCGCCATCGGCCGGCCGCTTGATGGTCAACGGCTACAATTTGAATAACATCCGCCCCCGTCAGGTACCCTATATGCGCCGTACTCTGGGGGTGATCTTTCAGGATTTCCGGCTCATTGAAAAAAAGACGGTGAAGGAAAACCTGGTGTTTGCCATGCGCGCCGTGGGGGCCTCCCCCCGGGAGATCCGTAAGCGGGTGCCCTATGTGCTGGATCTGGTAGGTCTGGACAAAAAGGGGGATCAGCGGCCGGATGAGATCTCCGGCGGCGAGCAGCAGCGTGTGGCCATTGCCCGGGCGCTGGTGAACAATCCCCAGATGATTATTGCCGACGAGCCCACCGGAAACCTGGACCCCATGCGTTCTCTGGAGATCATGATGCTGCTGGAGCGCATCAACGAGCTGGGTACCACCGTGCTGGTGGTCACCCACGAGCGGGAGCTGGTCAACCGCTTCTCCAAACGGGTGGTGGCCATCGAAAACGGCAGAATCATCAGCGACGAGACAGGCGGGTATTATAATAATGAAACAACGATATGATTTTGGCTATTTCTTCATGGAGGGCTTTCGCAGCATCTTCACTCACGGCCTGATGTCCTTTGCGGCGGTGTGCATGATCGTGTGCTGTCTGCTCATCATGGGGTCCTTTACCCTGGTGGCGGTAAACGCCTCCAACATGTTCAGCGACCTGGAAAAGGAGAACCAGTTTACGGCCTACATTGAGGAGACTCTGACCCAGGATCAGGCCAGAGCCCTCCAGAGCGATATTGAGGCCATACCCAACGTGGCCCGGGCGGAATTTGTCACCAAGGAGGAGGCCCAGGCGGAATTTGAGGCCGACTATGAGGGCAACCCGCTGTTTGAGGGCCTGCCCTCCGACGTGTACCGGGACCGGTTCCACATCTACCTGGACGACATCAGCAAGCTGCCTGAGACGGAGACGGCGGTGGGGGAGATTACGGGGGTGGCCTGGACCAAGTCCGCGCCTGAGATCGCCGAGGGCTTTACCGTCATCCGCAACGTGGCGGGGGCGGTGGCGGTGATCCTGGTGATCATCCTGCTGGCGGTGAGTCTGTTTATCATCGCCAACACCATCAAGCTGGCCACCTTCAACCGCCGGGAGGAAATCGCCATCATGAAGATGTGCGGCGCCACCAACTCCTTTGTCCGCTGGCCCTTTGTGTTTGAGGGCCTGATTCTGGGACTGTTCGGCGCGGTGGTGGCCTTCCTGCTGGAGTGGGGATTTTATGCGCTGGTCAGCAGCGCCATCACCACCTCGGATACCATTGAGCTTATCAAGGTCCTGCCCTTCCAGCCCATGGCGCTGCAGGTGCTGGGCGTGTTCGTGCTCACCGGCTTTGTGATTGGCGCGGGGGGCTCTGTGTTGGCGATTCGGAAGTTCCTGCAGGTGTAAGAAACCTGCGCTGCGGAGAAAAGGTGACAGCGACGTGGCTAAGACGCAGAAACAAGCGAAGAGGCAGAGGACAGACAAGCGCCGGATGATGATTGCCGTACTGGCTGGCTTTATGGTACTGATGATTCTGCTGCCCATGTTCACCATGATCATGGGCGGCGCAAGGGCGGTGACCCAGAGTGAAATCGACGCCCTGAAACAGGAGCAGGCTGAGAGCCAGGCCCGGCAGGAGGCGCTGAAGGACCAGCTGGCGGAGGCCGAGGCAAAGCAGTACGCGGCGGAGGAGCAGCGTACCCTGCTGCTGGCCCAGCTGGACGCCATCAACGATGAGCTGGACAACATCAATGCGCAGATTGCCTGGTATGACGAGCAGATTGCCCAGAAGGAGGCCGACCGCAAGCAGGCTGAGGCCAAGGAACAGGCCCAGTACGAACTGTTCTGCCAGCGGGTGCGGGCCATGGAGGAGGAGGGTACCGTCTCCTACTGGTCCATCCTCTTTAACGCCGACAGCTTTTCCGACATGTTGGACCGGCTGGCGGACATTGACGCGGTCATGGACTATGACAACCAGATCATGGACGAGCTGACCGCCGCCCGGGAAGAGCTGGAGCGGCTCCAGGCGGAGCTGGAGAGCGCCCGGGCGGACGAGCAGGCGGTGAAGGAGGAGCAGGAGGTCAAGAAGGCCGAGCAGCAGGCCAAGGTGGCCGAGGCGGAAAAGGTGCTGGAGGAGCTCAACAAGAACGTGGCGGAGGTCAACCGCCAGCTGGAGGCAGAGGACGAGGCGGCGGCGGCCATCCAGGCGGATATAGAAAAGAAGCAGGCCGAGCTAGAGGCCCAGCGGCAGCAGCAGAATGTGACGCTGCCGGTGTCCAGCACCGGGTTCCAGTGGCCGCTGCCGGGCAGCAACCTGAAGCTGACTTCCGCTTTCGGCTACCGGATCCATCCGGTGACGCATGTGCCCCACAGCCATACCGGCATCGATGTCTCCGCCACCACCGGCACGCCCATCACGGCGGCCAAGAGCGGCCAGGTTATCATTTCGGAAAAGGGTACCGGTTCCACCTGGTCTTATGGTGAATATGTGGTCATTGACCACGGAGACGGTACCACCACGCTATATGCCCATATGAATTACCGGGCGGTGAGTGAAGGACAGATTGTGACCCAGGGGCAGTACATCGGAGACGTGGGAGCCACAGGAAACGTGACCGGCCCCCATCTGCACTTTGAAGTGCGAAAAAACGGCCAGCGGGTGGACCCGGAGGAGTGCTTCCCCGATCTTTATCATTCCTTTATCCGTGCCTACAACTGGTAGGCAGGCAGACCGACGGCAGAAAAGGAGACGGCGACGTGGCTAAGACACAGAAACAAGCGAAGAGGCAGAAGGTAGACAAGCGCCGGGTGATGTTCGCGATACTGGCTGGATTTATGGCACTGCTGATTTTGCTGCCCATGTTCACCATGATCATGGGCGGCGCGGGGGCGGTGACGCAGAGCGAGATCGACGCCCTGAAGCAGGAGCAGGCCGAGAGCCAGGCCCGGCAGGAGGAGCTGAAGGACCAGCTGGCGGAGGCCGAGGCAAAGCAGTCCGCGGCGGAGGAGCAGCGCACCCTGCTGCTGGCCCAGCTGGATGCCATCAACGATGAGCTGGACAACATCAATGCGCAGATTGCCTGGTATGATGAGCAGATCGCCCAGAAGGAGGCGGAGCGCAAGGAGGCCGAGGCCAAGGAACAGGCCCAGTACGAGCTGTTCTGCCAGCGGGTGCGGGCCATGGAGGAGGAGGGCACTGTCTCCTACTGGTCCATCCTCTTTAACGCCGACAGCTTTTCCGACATGCTGGACCGGCTGGCGGACATTGACGCGGTCATGGACTATGACAATCAGATCATGGACGAGCTGACCGCCGCCCGGGAAGAGCTGGAGCGGCTTCAGGCGGAGCTGGAGAGCGCCCGGGCGGACGAGCAGGCGGTGAAGGAAGAGCAGGAGGCCAAGAAGGCTGAGCAGCAGGCCAAGGTGGCTGAGGCGGAGAAGGTCCTGGAGGAGCTCAACAAGAACGTGGCGGAGGTCAACCGGCTCCTGGACGAGGAGGACGCCGCCGCCGCCGCCATCCAGGCGGATATCGTCAAAAAGCAGAAGGAGCTGGAGGCTCAGCGCCAGCAGAACGGCACCAGCATCGTGTCGGAGAGCGGTTACATGTGGCCGCTGCCGGGCTGGTATCGGATCTCCTCCCCCTTCGGATACCGGATCAATCCGGTGAGCGGCCGGGCGCAGAACCACGGTGGTATTGACATTCCCGCCAATGGCGGCACGCCCATTCTGGCCTCCAAGAGCGGCCAGGTCATCACCTCGGTGTATGGCAGCGGCGCCTATTGGTCCTACGGCAACTATGTGGTCATCGACCACGGCAACGGCAACTCCACGCTGTACGCCCACATGAGCTCCCGGGCGGTGAGCGAGGGGCAGATGGTGAAGCAGGGCCAGGTGATCGGCTACGTGGGTACCACCGGCAACTCCACCGGCAACCACCTGCACCTGGAGATCCGGGTGAACGGACAGCGGACGGACCCGGAGGCCAAGTTCCCGGATCTGAATTTAAACTCCTGGTAAGGCATATGGATCTACATAAGGGCGGGGAGGACCACCTCTCCGCCCTTTCTGATTTTTTGAGCGAAAGGATCTGACACGGGATGAAAACCAGACGTTTTACCAGCCTGCACCTGCTGGCGGCAGTACTGCTCACCGCCCTGGTCTGCGTGGGGGGGAGCATACTGTTCTTCCGGGCCTCCATGGGGACCTACGGCGCCTCTCTGCTGGAGGGGCTGAAATTGGTGGAGGACAAATTTGTAGGGGAGTATGACGAGACCGCCGCGGTGGACGCCGCCCTGGAGGGACTGGTGTCCGGCCTGGGGGACCGGTGGAGCTATTACCTGACCGAGGAGGAGTACCAGGCCCAGAATCAGCGGCGGACCAACCAATATGTGGGCATCGGCGTCACCGTTACCTACGAGCGGGAGGACGGGCTTCTGATCCAGGAGGTAACGCCGGGCGGTCCGGCGGAGGCGGCGGGGCTGCGCTCCGGCGAGGTTATCACCGCCGTGGACGGCGTATCTCTGGCAGGGGACGCCCGGTTTGAGGGGGCCTCCCTGATCCAGGGAGAGGAGGGCACCACGGTATCCCTGGAGGTGCTGGGGGCCGGTGGCGTCAGCCGTACCGTAGAGGTGGCCCGGGCCAGTATGGACACCGATCCGGTGGAGTACGAAATGCTGGAGGGAGATGTGGGCTATGTCCGCCTGCTGAATTTCTATGACAACAGCGCCGCCCGCCTGGAGGCGGCGGTGACCGAGCTCCAGACCCAGGGAGCCCAGGCCATAATCTTTGACATGCGGGACAACGGCGGCGGCTACCTCAACCAGCTGACCGACATGCTGGATTTTCTGCTGCCGGAGGGCCCCATCTTTATTACCCGGGACAAAGCGGGACATGAGGAGGTTACATACTCCGATGCATCCTGTGTGGACCTGCCCATGGTGGTGCTGGTCAACGAGGATACCTATTCCGCCGCGGAATTCTTTGCCGCCGAGCTGCAGGAGTGGGGGGTGGCCCGGATTGTGGGCGAGCCCACCAGCGGCAAGGGCTACTCCCAGCAGACCTTCGCCCTGCCTCACGGCGGGGCCATCGCCATCTCTACCGGAGCCTATTTCACAGGCAGCGGCACCTCGCTGATTGGCACCGGCCTGACCCTGGACCAGGAGGTCTATCAGACCGGGGAGGGGGACGCCCAGCTGGAGGCCGCCCTGGAGCTGCTGAAACCGTAAAATTTGCAAAAAGCCTTGACTGTAAAGGGACTTGATGCTTTATATTGAGGGTGAGGAGGCGAGATCCATGACCATTAAGGAGCTGGAAACCAGCCTGGGCATGACCCGTGCCAACATCCGTTTTTATGAGCAGGAGGGCTTCCTGACCCCGGAGCGGGGGGCAAACAACTACCGCATCTACTCTGAGGAGGATGTGGAGACCCTGCGGAAGATCAAGCTCCTGCGGCAGCTGGGCCTGCCTCTGGACACCATCAAACAGGTGCAGAGCGGGGAGCTGGGCCTGGATACCGCCCTGGCCCGGCAGCAGCACACCCTGGAGGAGCAGCGCGCCGAGCTGGCCTGGGCCGACCGGGTGTGCGCCTCCATGCGCTCCGACCGGGTGGAGTACGCTACCCTGGACGCGCAAAAATACCTGGACGCCCTGGACCGCCCGACGGAGGGGGAGGGGTATTTCAGCCTGAAGAAGGACAGCACCCCCATGGTGGCCTATCCCTGGCGGCGTTTTTTTGCCCGGTGGCTGGACCTGTTTCTCTATGGCACGCTGTGGTCGGCCTTCGGTTTGCTGGTACTGCGCTTTAACCCGCCGGGCAATCTGTTCATCAATCTGCTGAGCATGTATCGGGACTATGTTACCATGCTGGTGTTGGAGCCCCTTCTGCTGTCCACCTGGGGCTACACCCCCGGCAAGTGGATCTTCGGCCTTCAGGTCAAGGATCCATATGGTAAAAAGCTCGGCTGGACCGCCGCCATGAGCCGGACCTGGCTGGTTTTTGCCAAAGGCGAGGGCTATGGCATTCCATTTTATAACCTTTACCGCTACTATAAGAGCTATCGGGCCTGTGCAGACTGCGAGACCCTGCCCTGGGAGGAGGAGTGCGGCTACGCCATCAAGGATACCCGGGCACGGCGGTGCTGGGGCTTTGTGGGTGCGGCGGCTGTTCTGTTTGCGCTGCTGCTTCTTTCGATAGCCCAGGCCCAAATGCCCCGCCACCGGGGGATGCTCACCGCAGAGCAGTATGTGGCCAATGTGAACGACCTGTATCACTATATCACTCAGAGCTCCGACCAGGTCATGGACGAGAACGGACACTGGGAGGAGAGGACCAATACCATCCACCTGTTTGGGAATGGCTCTCCCGACCACCAGCTTACCCTGAACGAAGAGGGGAAGGTGACCGCCGTGACCCTGACAGAAGAGGTGAAGGGGCAGCAGGTCATATCTGATACCACCTTTAGCAAGCAGTTGGCCGCCCTCTCTTTTGCCGCGGCTGTGGGAAACTATAACGGCATCAGCTGGCTGAGCAGCGGCGTATTGTCCGACATCTCAGAGGGCGGTTTTGAGGACTACACCATTCAGGCCGGAGACGTGACCATCACTCAGACCGTGCTGCGGGAGGGATACCAGGACGCGGGCGGCTGGCTGTTTGCCGGAGACAGCGTCCCGGAGGAGCAGCTGTACTACCGGATGGAATTTACCATGACCCTCCAACCGTAACCATGCCAAAAGGCAGCGGATTACTCCGCTGCCTTTTTTGCTGCCTGAAAAAGGGGCGCCTTTCCCCGTGCCAGCAGGAAACCGCTGGTCAGGGCGGTGAAGGGGGCCACAGTCACCAGGCCAAAGGAGCCAACCACCGTGTGGATGATCTCCGAGGCCACATATTTGTAGTTGAGAATGTTGTCCACCGGGGTGCCCTGGGCCATGAACACCATCAGCAGGGCTACATATCCGCCCGAGTAGGCCAGCAGCAGGGTGGTGGTCATGGTGCCCATGGCGGCCCGGCCCACATTCATGCCGGAGCGCGCCGCCTCCCACCGGGAGATGTCGGGGCGCTTTTCCACAACCTCAAACACGGCGGAGGTGATATCCACGCTGAGATCCATCACCGCCCCCGAAGCCCCGATAAAGATGGAGGCCATAAAAATCTGGGTCAGGTTCAGATTCTGGTATCCGGCGTAGAGCAGGCTCTCCGAGTAGGCCATCACCGCCCCGTGGATCTGAAACAGGTTGGTAAACGCAATCCCCAGTACGCAGGTCACCAGCACGCCCAGGCATGCCCCCGACACGGCGGCGGCACACCGGCGGTCAAAGCCGTATACCAGGGCAATAATGAGAACCGTGAGAAACAGGGTGATGACCAGCCCCACCCAGATGGGGTTGAACCCGTTCAGGTAGAGGGGTACCAGCACCTTCCACAGGGTGAGCACTGTCAGCACAAAGGAGGCAATGGCCCGTATCCCGGTGCGTCCGGCAAAGAGGATGAGGAACAGGGCAAACAGGGCGGCCAGCAGCCCCTCCCAGCCCAGCCGGTAGTGGTCGGACATGGTGACGTTGGTAATGGTATCCCCATCGTGGCTCACCACCACCAGAGCTTTGTCTCCCGGGGCGTACAGCTTGTCCTGCTCCAGAGAGCCATTGAGCATGTTGATTCCAGTGACGGTGCGCCCGGCAAAGGCGCCGTCCAGCAGTTCCAGGGTGCAGCGCTGCTCGCCGGAGCGCACCAGGCCGGTGTCCACAATGGCGGAGCTGTCGGTATCCACCACCAGGGCGGTACACCGCTCCGCCTCCTGGTAGAGCAGCGCCCCTTCATACCCGGTGGGGAGAACCAGCAGAAGGGCGATGACCGCCAGGCACACCAGAACCGGGGCGTTATAGCGGAGAAACGAGGGGGTAAATTTTAATTTCATGGCGGGGGCACTCCTTATTCAGATACGCAGGCTGTCCCCCGCCTGTGCAGACGGGGGACAGCCCGGTTGGGAAAGGTAAGATATTGGGTTACACGGTGACCTTCAGCATGTCGGCCAGCTTGTTGAAAATCTCGGTATTGTCATAATAGCCGTTGAACTCCTGGGCATTGACGCCGCTGGCCAGCACCGCCACGGGCAAACCGGTGTGGCTGTAAGAGGTGAAGGAGACGCCGGACTTGTTGTTGATGATGTGGGTGATGGTGACGGTGAGGGGCTCATAGGTGCCGTACAGCACGTACTCCTGCTGCTCGTCCATGCCGGTGGCAGTCTCATGGATGCTCTTCTCATAGGCGGTTTCCAGCTGGGCCAGCTCATAGGGGGTGAGTACCAGCTTATCCCCTTCCTCTCCCTCAGCCTTCAGGCCGAACAGCTCCTCCACGTCCTTGAGCACATCCTCAAAGGAGGTCTTGTTCTCCTTGTAGGCGGCCACATAGTCGCTGTCAAACTTGGCAAAGGAGATCTTCTGGCTCTCCAGCAGGTTCAGATAGGTGTCGTAGTCGGTGCCCGCAAAGCCAATGGTCAGACCGCCGGTCTCATGGTCGCCGGTTACCAGGATCAGGGTCTCGTCGGGGTGCTCGGCGGCAAAGTCGATGGCCACCTGTACCGCGTCAGACAGGGCCTTGGTGTCGTGGATGGAGGAGGCGGCGTCGTTGGCGTGGCAGGCCCAGTCGATCTTGCCGCCCTCGCACATCAGGAAGAAGCCGTCCTCATCCTTCTCCAGCACTTCGACGCCCTTGGATACGTGATCGGCCAGAGACCACATATCCTCCGTCCGGTCGATCTCGTAGGCCATGGCGTCCCCGTCGGCCAAATGCTCGTCAATGATAATCACGGGACCTTCGGTAACGGCCTCCGCCTCTCCCTGAGTTTTTGCCACGGTATAGCCGGCTTTCTTGGCCAGAGTGTACAGATCCTCCTGATCACCTTCGGCGCCGGTGGGCTTCAGCAGGCCGCCGCCGGAGAAGTACTCAAAGCCGGACTCCACCAGCTCCAGGCCGATCTCATAGTAGTCGTTGCGGCTGGCCTGATGAGCATAGAAAGCGGCGGGAGTGGCGTGGTTCAGATTGACGGAGGAGATCACGCCCACGCTCATGCCCAGCTGTTCGTGAACCTTCTCTGCGATGGTCTCGTAGGCGATGGTACCCGTCTCGTCCATATTGATGGTACCGGAGTAGGTCTTGTGACCGGTGGAAATGGAGGTGGCGGTGGAGGCGGAATCGGGACAGAAGCTGTTGGAGTCGTAGGTCACCGCGGAACCGGCGGCCTCAAAATTCATGAAGTTCAGGTACTGGGGGCCGTCCAGAATGGCGCCTTCATTGTCATCCAGGCTGGGCTCCGCCTTCCAGTAGTCGGCGTCGGTCAGAGCGCCCAGATAGTCGGCGGTGGACTGGATCTGAGGATAGCTCATGCCATCGCCGATAAACAGAAACACATACTTGGGCGCTGTCACGGTGCCGCTGCTGAGTGCCTGAATCTCTGCTGTAGGCGCAGCCGAGGGGACGGGCGTGGCGGCGCTGGGATCGCTGCCGCAGGCAGTCAGCGCGCTGCCCAGGGTCAGGGCAGCCATGGAGAGGGCCAGGGGACGTTTCCAATTCATGTTTACTTCCTCCAAATTACATTGTTCTCAGCTATGATGTCAGATACAAGAGCATCATAACCAAAACCCACCTGCCGCTCTACCAAATCTCTGTAAAATAGAGAAAAGGTTGTGTAAGCCACTGTAAAGGCCGGGAAAACCAAAGGTGCAGATTGGGGCATATTTGGAGCCGGGATGCATACCCTTTTGCCGAGGTGACGGCATCATGATCGGCGTGTTGGAGCTGACGGAGGGCAAGGGACGCAGACCGGCGGTGGCCCAGGAGCGGCTGCTGGGCCTGCGCTGTGTGCGGGCGGCGGTGCCCATTCCCGCCAGAATGGGGGAGGGCAGGGTCCGCCGCCGGGTGGAAAAAGGGGCCCGGGCTCTGGAACTGGCCGGCGCCCGCCGGGTGCTCACCCGGCCGGACTTTCCCTACTGGGAGGAGCTGCGGAAAAACGGGCTGCGGCCGGTGGAGGTGGAGGGGTTTTGTCAGGCCCTGGCCGCCTCCCTGGCCCTGGCGGAGCTGGGACGGCGGCAGATCCCGCCCACACGGGCGGCGGTGACCCTGTCCGGCCCCCGGGTAAGCCGGGCGCTGCTGCGGGCGGCGGAGGTCCTCTGTCCTCAGGTGCGCTGCCTGACGGTGGACGTGCCGGGGGAGGGGGAACGGGTGGCGTCCTGGCTGTGGAAGGAGTACGGCGCGGCGGTGTTCAGCGGGGGAGACGGGCGGCAGGCCCATGTGGCCCTCTGCTTTGGGCCGGGGGAGGCCCGGGGAGAGACTGTCTTTTCCCTCTACGGCCCCGCGCCGGACCTGGCGGGCTTCGCGCCCGTCTTACCGCAGGAGGCGGGGCCGGCCGGGGCGCTGGACGGGCTGCCCCTGCTAACGCTGCTCTGGGAGGCGGGGTGGTTGGACGCAGAAAAAATCCGGCTTTCTTCCACCTAGTTCCAGATTATTGACTTGACAGGAGGACGCAAACTACATATAATATCATATTAACGTGGCGAAATGTTTTTTTGTTGAGACTGCAAGAGCGCCGGAGATGGCCGCTTTTTATCGTAAGAGCAAGTGAAGAAAGGTGTGCACGATCGACATGGCTAAAGAATTCAAACTGAGCGCCGAGCGCCTGGAGGAGCTGAAACAGGAGCTGAATTATCTGAAAACGGTCCGGGAAAAAGAGGTGGCCGATCAGATCAAGGAGGCCCGCTCCTTCGGCGATCTGTCCGAGAACAGCGAGTACGACGAGGCCAAAAACGAGCAGGGCAAGCTCTACTCCCGCATTGCGGAGGTGGAGAACATTCTGTCCAACTACGTGATCATTGAGGAGCACGAGAGCGATCCCAACTCCGTCCGCCTGGGCTCCAGCGTGAAGGTGCTGGACCTGGAGTTTGAGGAGGAGGAGAG
>DWXF01000057.1 GCA_019119335.1 Candidatus Flavonifractor merdavium | reverse complement strand
CCTCACCCATTCAATTCCTACAAATTTATAGTTTCCCCATTCATTCGGTCCCAGCTGTGTATATCTTGTCTCTACACTTTCTCTTACTTCAATAGTAAAGCTACATTGCCACCAGTCATCCACACCATTATCTATTGCAAGTAAACCAATATTGTTATTATGATTTTCTAACTTTTGCTTTGTATAGTTCTCTTCCTGTTCAGTCGTTGGAATATAATATGTGGTACGATATGTAATAGCATAATTGTCAGGGGCAGCAACAGCAGCAGCAGCAATAGCGGTAGTGCTCGTTTCCACTTTTACAATACAGCTCTGCTCAACCCCATCTTTCATATAGCTGCCCACAGTATATTTTATTTCCTCATTAGGTACAGCAGCCCGTCGGAGCCCACCGTGAAAACGGCGGCGGGAACCAGCTCGTCGGTGTAGAGCTCCAGCTGGATGGGTGCGTTCTCCCCGTCCGCCATAGGGATGGAGTTGGAGACCCCCCACCAGAGCACCCAGGTATCCCCCAGCGCCCCTTGCAGCTCCTCCACCCCGGTTTCGGTGGGCGTATACCCCCCGCCGCCGGAGAACAGCTCATATTTCACATAGCCCGTTACCGCTTTGTCCGGTCCCGGCACCAGCCAGCCCAGCTTTTTGGGGCCAAGCGCCAGCAGCAGCCCCACAAGTACCGCCAGAAGGATCAGCCGTTTCTTTTTCATCAGCCTGCCTCCCCTCTATGCCCCAGCCTCACGCCTACATTATATATAATATCTACAAATTGCGCAAGCATTTTCCCGCCTGCATTGTGTTTTTTGTCATCCCGGTTTTCGGGGGGCCGCCTTCTTCCGTCTTGCTTTCCAGGGAATTTATGATATACTATTTGGGCTTATTCTTTCACTTTTATGTTATAAGGAGTTCTACATGATCACTGTTTCCGACCTGACGCTGGCTTACAGCGGCCAGCCCCTCTTTTCCCACGTGGATTTGCAGTTCACCAAGGGCAACTGCTACGGCATTATCGGCGCCAACGGGGCCGGTAAGTCCACCTTCCTGAAAATCCTCTCCGGCGATCTGGAGCCCACCTCCGGCGAGGTGTCCATCCTGCCCAAAACCCGCATGTCGGTGCTCAAGCAGGACCAGAACGCCTACAACGCCTATTCCGTGATGGACACCGTCATCATGGGCAACAAGCGGCTGTACGACATCGGCAAGGAGAAGGACGCCCTCTATGAGAAAGAGGAGATGACCGAGGAAGACGGCATCCGGGCCTGCGAGCTGGAGGAGGAGTTTGCCGAGCTGGGCGGCTGGGAGGCCGAGAGCGACGCCTCCCGCATTCTCCAGGGTCTGGGTGTGGGCACCGAGTTCCACCAGACCACCATGGAGAACCTGGACCCCCGGCTGAAGGTGAAGGTGCTGCTGGCCCAGGCCCTGTTCGGCAACCCCGACATCCTGATGATGGACGAGCCTACCAACAACCTGGACATCAACGCCGTCAACTGGCTGGAGGACTTTCTGCTGGACTTTGAGGGCACCGTCATCGTGGTGAGCCACGACCGGCACTTCCTCAACACCATCTGCACCCACATCGTGGACATCGACTACAACAAGATCAAGCTCTACGTGGGCAACTACGACTTCTGGTACGACGCCTCCCAGCTGATGCAGAACCTGATGAAGAACCAGAACAAGAAGAACGAGGAGAAGGCCCAGGAGCTCAAGGAGTTCATCTCCCGCTTCTCTGCCAACAAGTCCAAGAGCAAGCAGGCCACTGCCCGGCGCAAGCTGCTGGAAAAGATCACCCTGGAGGAGATCCCCGCCTCCTCCCGCCGCTACCCCTGGGTGGCCTTCTCCCCCGACCGGGAGGTGGGCAAGGACATCCTGTTCGTCACCGACGTGTCCAAGACCATCGACGGGGTGAAGGTGCTGGACAAGGTGAGCTTCATCGTGGGCCACGGGGACAAGATCGCCTTCGTGGGCGACAACGAAAACGCCCAGACCGCCCTGTTCAAGATCCTCACCGGGGAGCTGGAGCCCGACGAGGGCACCGTGAAGTGGGGCCAGACCGCCACCTTCTCCTACTTCCCCAAGGACAACACCGAGTTCTTCAAGGACTGCGACGACAACCTGGTGGAGTGGCTGCGCCAGTGGTCCTCCGACCCCCACGAGGCCTACCTCCGGGGTTTCCTTGGCCGGATGCTCTTCTCCGGGGACGAGGTGTACAAGCCCGTAAAGGTGCTCTCCGGCGGCGAGAAGGTGCGGTGCATGCTCTCCCGGATGATGCTCTCCGGGGCCAACGTGCTGCTGCTGGACCAGCCCACCAACCACCTGGATCTGGAGTCCATCGCCGCGCTGAACAACGGCCTGGAGGCGGTGAAGTGCAACGTGCTGGTGGCCTGCCACGACCATCAGCTGGTGCAGACGGTGTGCAACCGGATCTTCGACTTCACCGCCGACGGCCAGCTTATCGACCGCAAGATGACCTACGACGAGTACCTGGAGAGCATGAAGGAGGCCTGAGGCCCCCTCACACCGGCTTTCTGCGGTAAAAGGCCAGCCCGGCCAGGTCGGCCAGGATCCAGCCGATGGGCACCGCCCACCAGATGCCCTTCAGCCCGATGGCGGGGATGGGAGAGAGCAGATAGGCCAGGGCCACCCGGGTGCCCAGGGAGATCACCGTCAGCACCACCGACACCCCCGGCCGCCCCAGTCCCCGGAACAGGCCGTAGAGCAAAAACAGGATGCCGATGCCGCAGTAGCACATGCCCTCAATGCGCAGGTACTCCACCCCCACGGCTATGATCTCGGTCTCCGCCGGGTCCACGAACAGCCCCATCAGCGGGGCGGCGAAGAGGCAGACCAGCAGGGAGCTGACCATACAAAAGCATACCGACACCCACAGGGCGGAGCGGCACCCGCGGCGGATGCGCTCCGCCTTCTGCGCGCCGGTGTTCTGGGCCACAAAGGTGGAGAAGGCGTTGCCGAAGTCCTGCACCGGCAGGTAGGCGAAGGCGTCGATCTTCACCGCCGCGGCAAAGGCCGCCATCACGTGGACCCCGAAGGAGTTCACCAGGCCCTGGACCATCAGGATGCCGAAATTCATCACCGACTGCTGCACGCAGGTGAGGGCGGAATAGCTGACAATCCGCCTCAGCTCTCCCCGGCTGGCGGTCATATGCCGCCGCTCCAGCCGGAGCAGGTCCACCGTCCGCCAGCAGTAGAGGGCAATGCCGGCGGCGGACACCCCCTGGGCCAGCACCGTGGCCCCGGCGGCCCCCGCCACCCCCCAGCCCAGACCCAGCACGAACCACAGGTCCAGGCCGATGTTCAGCACGGTGGACGCCGCCAGAAAGACCAGCGGGGCGGCGGAATTGCCCACCGAGCGCAGCAGGCAGGCGAAATAGTTGTACAAAAAGGTGAAGCACACCCCGAACAGCACCACCCGCAGATAGTCCCAGGTGTCCGCCCAGGCCTCCGGCGGGATGCGCAGCAAGGTCATGATGGGCTCCAGAAAGACCAGTACCCCCACGTTGAGGACCACCGCCGCTCCGCCGATGAGGAGGAAGGAGGCGAACAGGCACCGCTTGAGGCCGTCGATCTCCTCCGCCCCGTGGAGCATGGACCACAGCGCCCCGCTGCCCATGCACAGCCCCAGCAGCACCGAGGTGAGAAAGGTCATCAGGGTGAAAGAAAAGCCCACCGCCGCCAGGGCGGTGGGGCCCAGGGCCCGGCCCACGATGAGGGTGTCGGCAATATTGTAGCACTGCTGGAGCAGGTCGCCGGCGATCATGGGCCCGGCAAAGAGCAGCATGGGGCGGGTAATGCCGCCCCGGGTCAGATCAATGCGCATGGTACTTCCACATCCTTTTCCAAGGCATGATAACAGGCCAGGGGAAAAAATACAAGAGCGCCCTTGCCTTTTGACCCGGGAAACGGTAAGATAAAGGATAACAGAAAATCCGTGCGCTTTTTACCAAATCGTGCTATAATATAAATTCAAACTCATTTCATACCATCCGGAAAGGATGCTGACTATGCGGAAAGAAATTGTAGCCCCGGCCGTGGCCGTGGCGGGCGGCGGCGTGGGCTTCGCCCTGCGGCGGTGGGGGCTGAGCGCGGGGTTTGAGGCCGACACCGGCCTGCCCATCTCCGGCGCCCCCTCCCATCTGTCCCTCATCGCCCTGTCGGTGGCGGTGGCGGCGGTCCTGGCCCTGCTGTGCTGGGGCAAAAAGCCCGCCTTTACCGGCTATGGCCAGGCCTTTCATGCCAAGGGCAGCACGCTGTACGCCGCCGCGGGCACCCTGTCCGCCTTTCTGATGCTCCTGGGAGGCGCGATGATGCTGGCCCAGCCCCTGCTGGGGGGCGAGCTGGTGTTCACCCGACTCATTACCGGGGCGCTGGCCCTGGCCGCCGGGCTGTGCGTGGCGGCCACGGTGCGGGACAACTACCGTGGCGCGGGCACGGGCAAGTACAGCTTCCGGCTGCTGATGCCGGCCTACGCCTTCTGCGTGTGGCTCATTGCCGCCTATCAGGTGCGGGCGGGGGACCCGGTACGGCTGGACTATGTGTACGAGCTGTTCGCCATCATTGCCGGCCTGCTGGGTCTGTACGGCGCGGCCAGCTTCTCCTTTGAGCGGGGCCGCACCTTCTTCACCGGCCTGTTTTCCCTGCTGGGGGTGTACTTCTCCCTGGTGACGCTGGCCGACGGCCATCAGCCGGCCGATCTGCTGCTGTACGCCTTCACCATTCTCTATCTGCTGACCAACACCGTTACGCTGCTGCACAACGCCGCCCGGCCCCTCCCGGTTGAGCCGGACGAGAACGATACGGAGGGATCCTCTGATGCCTGAGAACAAGAAATTCTATATCACCACCCCCATCTATTACCCCTCGGACAAGCTCCACATCGGCCACGCCTACTGCACCGTAGCCACCGACGCCATGGCCCGGTACAAACGGCTCACCGGCTGCGACGTGATGTTCCTCACCGGCACCGACGAGCACGGCCAGAAGATCGAGGACAAGGCCAAGGCCGCCGGGGTCACCCCCCAGCAGTACGTGGACAACATCGTGGAAGGCCCCCGGGGCGTGCGGGACCTGTGGAAGCTGATGAACATTTCCAACGACCGGTTCATCCGCACCACCGACGACTACCACGTCTCCGCCATCCAGAAGATTTTCAAGGCCATGTACGACAAGGGGGACATCTACAAGGGCACCTACAAGGGCAAGTACTGCAAGGACTGCGAGGCCTTCTGGACCGAGACCCAGCTGGTGGACGGCAAGTGCCCCGACTGCGGCCGCCCGGTGCAGGACGCCGAGGAGGAGGCCTACTTCTTCCGCCTGAGCAAGTACGCCGAGCGCATCCAGCACCTGCTGGAGGACACCGACTTCCTGGAGCCCCGCTCCCGTGTCCACGAGATGGTGAACAACTTCATCAAGCCCGGCCTGGAGGATCTGTGCGTGTCCCGCACCTCCTTCAAGTGGGGCGTGCCGGTGGACTTCGACCCCGGCCACGTGGTGTATGTGTGGATCGACGCGCTGTTCAACTACACCACCGCCCTGGGCTTCATGAACGACAAGTACAACGACTTTGACAAGTACTGGCCCGCCGACGTCCACTTCGTGGGCAAGGAGATCGTGCGCTTCCACTCCATCATCTGGCCCGCCATGCTGATGAGCATGGACATGCCCCTGCCCAAGAAGGTGTTCGGCCACGGCTGGCTGCTGCTGGACGGCGGCAAGATGTCCAAGTCCAAGGGCAACGTGGTGGACCCCTATATCCTGGCTGAGATGTTCGGCGTGGACGCCCTG
>DWXF01000056.1 GCA_019119335.1 Candidatus Flavonifractor merdavium | reverse complement strand
GCCTTGAGATTTGCAGCTTGTCTGGCAAAACGGGCGGAATTATACGTGCCGTATATGGCCTTTGGGACAGCTGAGAGAGCGTATAAAAAATTTTGAAAAAACTTTGAAAAAGCTATTGACAAATTACTCCTCCATGCGTATAATATCGCTTGTGCTTGCGAGAGCGGCGCAGAAATAGCGGGATTGTGTAAGGGTAGCACAGCAGACTCTGACTCTGTATGTGAGGGTTCGAATCCTTCTCCCGCTGCCAAACAAAACCCCTGGAACCGTTGCGGTTCCAGGGGTTTTTGCTTTTTTTGAACCTTGTGTCTGTCGAGAAAAGTCATTTTGCACCACATAACGGGCGTTCAGGTCAATTTCGTTGAAATGCTTCTCCAGATTCCATACAATACAAACAGGTCAAAAGAGAAGGATGCGGTGTGGGGACGGACGAATGAGAATTGCCGTATGTGAAAACACCCAGGCTGCCGTGGAACGGCTCCGGGGATGGATCGAACAATACTGCCTGCTTTATCAGCTTTCCGCGGATGTTCAGTGCTTCCTTACCGCGGAGGCGTTTTCAGGCTGTAAAGGACGGTTCGACGTGGCCTTTGTGGGCTTTGGCGGAAACACCGGTTTTCTCCAGGCCAGAATGCTGCGGGAGCGGGATCACAGCTGCCGGATCATTCTGCTGGACGACACCCAGCAGTTTGCGGTGCAGGGCGTACGGATTCATTGTACGGATTTCATTCTCCGTCCGGTAGAGTTCCGGCACATTGTCCGGAGTATGGGCCTGGCCACAGGAGGGGGGATGCGATGAGTCGGATTCACCTCAGGCGAAAGGCAGACCCTGTCCCGAAGGGACAGCCGATGGAGCAGGCCCTCCGCCGCCAGATGGCGTGGGCGGCGGGTACCGAGCAATTCCAGCACAGAGACCCGCTCTACCATGTGACCGAGAATTTTCAGCAGACCTTTGACGCGATGGGCCGCCGCCACGCGGCCCAGATGCAGGGCGAGACACAGGAGAACGCCGGGGGAGAGCAGACAGGCCGGGAACCGGCTGCGGGCTTGGGAGATACCTCCTCCCGGGCCTTTTATGAGCGCTCCTCACCGGAGGACCAGGACATGCTCCGCCGGTTTTCCGAGAACGCCTTTCAGCGCGGTACCCTTTCGGGCGCAGTGCTCCAGGGTTCCGGCAAGATGATGCTGTTTTCCTGCCTGAAAAAGACCATCGGCCAGTCCCAGCCCACCCGGTGGCAGCAGCAGAAGCTCTTTGAAAAGAGCTCTCCCATCCGCAACGTGCCGGGGCATTCGCCCGACAAGGTGGTGTTCAACCGGGGCTTCACCGACAGCGCGGTGGGGCTTGTGGTGGATACCCTGCGGGACGCCCGGCGCACCGTAGAGGATATGCAGGGCCTGGTTCAGGGTAGCCTGAGCCAGACCGAAGCGGGAGACTATGGGGCGGATACCCTGCGGACCATGTACCCTTTTCTGGATGACAGCCGGGAGCGGGAACTGCTGGAGCAGTACCGCGGCCAGCTGAAGCAGACGGAGGATCCCCGGGAGAAGGCCGCCCTGCAAAGCGCTATTGCCCGCATGGAGGCGCTGGTGGGGAAGAAGGCCCAGATGAAGCAGGAGTTTATCAATAAGCTCCGTTTCCTCTCCGATCGGGCCACCGAGGCCTTGACGGTTTTTTCCCAGCCTGGGTTTTCCGCGGAGCTGGATCAGGCGCTGCGGGAGGCGACGGGCGCGGAGGAGCCGCCTCCGGACCAAGGAGAAGGAGGGGACGATGGAGCAGCGGAGTCAGGAGAAAACCCGCCAGACGGAGCAGACCCGGGAGACGGAGCGGCAGACCAGCCGGATTCCTGAGCGGGAACGGCTCAGCGGCGCCGGATATGTGATCCGGGCCGTAGCGGAGGGGGCGTCCCTGCTGGATATGCCCCCAGCTCGTTTGGAGGAGCTGGCCGGTTGGCTGGGTAACCAGAACATGGCGGCTCTGCTGGAGGCCCAGGGGGGAGCCGTAGCGGAAGCCCACTTTGTACTCCCGGAGGCGGCGCCGGAGACGGAGCCCTTTCCCGTGCCGGAGACAGAACCGCCGCTGACCGGGCCGCCCCAGGATGTGACAACGGGAGAGTCGGCGGGGAGAGCCTTTGACCCGACGGCGCTATCCTTCTGAGGAGGTGGGTCCCATGGCGCAAGAGTTTGACGTACCTCCTGACGGAGGAACGGAACTGGAGACGCTGCTGCAGCGCAGCGGCGTGGACTTCCTCCGGGAGGGCAGCCGGTTTCGCCTGCGTTTTTCCAGCCGGGGCTGCACCTGGCAGACGGTTTGCAACTGCCAGGATCAGCGGGTGCTGATCTACGGCGTCCACCCCACCCCCGTGACCCAGCCGCAGCAGGCGCTGGAGCTGTGCAGCCAACTCAACAGCCAGGTGGTGGAGGGCAGCTTTTTCCTTCAGGAGAGACGGCTGATCTTCCGCACCAGCGCCCGGTTGACCGAACGCTTTGAGGCGCAGGCGCGCATTGCCGCCGCGCTGGAATATAATGCCGCCGTGCTCTCCCACTGGTGGGAGCGGTTGGCCGCGGGAGCCCAGGGCTCTCTTTTCCCATTGGAATCCAGGCGCAGTTCCGCCGTGCCTTTGGATGATACCTTATAATAAGCAAATTTTTATCAATAGAAAGGAGGGGCGCTTCACGTCTGGCCCCCAGCCAATATATGGCGTGAAGCAAAGACATGGCAGAGTATTTATCCCCGGGCGTTTACGTAGAGGAGTATGATTCCGGTGCCACGCCCATGCAGGGCGTCAGCACCAGCACCGCTGGCTTTGTGGGTCTGGCGGAGCGGGGGCCCATTATGGGTCAGCCCCAGCTGGTCACCAGCTTTGCCGACTACAAGCGGATGTACGGCGGCTACCTCAGCGAGGCCGGTTACGGCAGCAACCGTTTCCTGCCCTATGCTGTGGAGCAGTTCTTCAGCAACGGCGGCGCCCGGGCGTACATCATGCGGGCGGTGCCCGGCGATGCCAGAACCGGCAGCTGCGTTTCCGGTGTGCTGAAGATTTCCGCCGCCAACCCCGGCGCCTGGGCAGAGGACCTGCGGGTGGTGGTTTCTCCCGCCTCCAAGGCCAAGACCCAGGTCCTGGCGGTAAGCGGGGCCGATCTGACCCTGAAGAACGCCGACGGCTTCAATGCCGGCGATGTGGTGGAGCTCTACGACGGCAAGACTACGGCCTATGCCACCGTGAAAAACGTACTGGACAAGGTGGTCACCCTGGACGCTCCCTGCTCTCTGGATGTGGCCGACGCCAAGGTGGGCACCGTCAAGTACATCAAGACCTGTGAGATTACCCTCACCGTCCGCCTGGGCGAGAATGTGGAGACCTTTGAGAACCTCTCTCTCAAGCCCGACGCTCTGAATGACATCGTGGCCAAAACCGCCAAGTCCGACCTGATCACCGTGGAGGTGCTGGAGAGCAAGGCTGCCCCCGCGCCTGTCAAGGAAAAGGATAAGGACGGCAAGGAGATTCCCGCTCCCGCCCCCAAGGCGCCCTCCATCGTGCCGTTTGCCCTGTGCGGCGGCAATGGGGCCGATCTGGTGCTCACCCTTCAGGGCGGCAGCAATGGCTCTGTGCGTACTGCTACCCCCGACGCTTTCCTGGGCAAGGACGACGGCCCCGGTAAACGCACCGGCCTGCAGGCCTTCCAGGAGAACGGCAACGTCTCCATCATGGCCATCCCCGGCGTCACCATGCCCGAGGTTCAGGCCGGTCTGGTGGGCTTCTGCGAGGGCAAGAAGAGCTGCTTCGCTATTCTGGACGTGCCCATGGAGCTGAAGAAGACCAACGATGTGGCCAACTTCCGGGATATGTACGATTCCACCTATGCCGCCATGTATCACCCCTGGCTGGAGATGTACGACGCTGGTTCCAAGCGTTCGGCCTATTTCCCGCCCTCCGGCGCCATGGCCGGCATCTATGCCCGCACCGACGTGGAGCGGGGCGTTCACAAGGCGCCCGCCAATGAGGTTGTCCGGGGCTGCACCGGTCTGTCCTGCGCCTACAATGAGGGCGAGCAGGATGTGCTCAACCCCATCGGCGTCAACCTGATCCGCTCCTTCACCGGCCGTGGCATCCGTGTGTGGGGCGCCCGCACCATCAGCTCCAACGGCCTGTGGAAGTATCTGAACGTCCGCCGACTGTTCATCTACGTGGAGGAGTCTATCAAGGCCAACACCAGCTGGGTGGTCTTTGAGCCCAACTCCACCGAGCTGTGGGACCGGGTCACCCGCACCATCGAGACCTTCCTGTCCACCTGCTGGCGGGACGGCGCTCTGGCTGGCTCCACGCCCTCCGAGGCCTTCTTTGTGGAGTGCGGCCCCACCACGATGACCCAGGACGACATTGACAACGGCCGGCTGATCTGCCAGATCGGCATTGCCCCGGTGAAGCCTGCTGAGTTTGTAATCTTCCGCATCACCCAGAAGACCGCTTCTGAGTGAGCCGACCTCCTCCTAAACTGATACAGAAAGGACGAAAATAAGAATGGCCATCAATTATCCATACAGAGTATTTCGATATAGGGTGGAGATCGACGGAATCAGCCGGGCGGGCTTCTCGGAGGTTTCCGGCATGAGTTCCTCCACCGACGCCGTGGAGTACCGCGAAGGCGACGACCTGCGCAATACCCCCCGCAAGCTGGCGGGCCTGACCAAGTTCGGTAACGTGACCCTCCGCTGGGGCGTGTCCGACGACACCGACTTCCTGGATTGGCTCTACTCCGTGGCTCCCACCAACAATGCCCCGCCCACCGGCATGGTGCGGCATAACGTGACCATTACCCTCATTGACGACGCCGGCAACGCCGGTCCCTCCTGGCGGCTGATCAACGCCTGGCCCGTGGGCTACACCGTGCCCGACCTGAACGGTATGGGCGGCGAGGTGGCCATCCAGTCCCTGGAGCTGTGCCACGAGGGTCTGGAGCACACCCCCGGCGCCATGGCCGGCGCCGCTTCCACCATCTGAGTCTTATAACATCTCTACAGCCCACAGGCTTTTTTGCCTGTGGGCTGTGGGGAATCTCACCTAGGAGGACGCCATGCAGACCGAATTTGAATTTGAACTGCCCAAGGGCTATGTGGACCAGAATGGGGAGGTACATAAGCGGGGGGTCATGCGTCTGGCCACGGCGGCGGACGAGATCCTGCCCCTGCGGGATCCCCGGGTTCAGCAGAACTCCGGCTATCTCACCATCATCCTGCTTTCCCGGGTGGTTACCAAGCTGGGTACGCTGAACGGGATCGACACCCGGGTGATTGAGCGGTTGTTCACCATGGACCTGGCTTATCTGCAGGATATGTATCAGCGCATCAATATGTCGGAAATGCCCCACTACCAGCTGACCTGCCCCCACTGCAACCAGCAGTTTGAGGTGCCGCTGGATTTTTTGCTGGGCTAGAGTGGGCTTCCGCGGAGAACGAAGGGCTTCCCATCCGGCGGGTCAGGCCCCCGGAGCAGTCCCGGGAGGGAGTTGCCGCCTGGCGGGACCTTCCCCGACAGACGAGCAGCCCGTTGTCTCTGAAGCACACCCGGGGGGTGTCGCTCTACCCCCAGGAGCGCCTCTATCAGGAGATGGCGTTTCTGGCCTATTATCTGCACTGGTCCAACGAGGCGCTGATGGCTTTGGATCACTGGGAGCGGCGGCGCTGGTGCCGTGAGGTGTCCGCCATCAACAAGAAGCTCAGCGGCGACAACAACAAGACCTTTGAATTTCGGTAAAACGGCAGGTGAGACACTATGGCAAATGAGACAGGAATGGAGACAACGGTACCTCTGGAGCCGTTGGAGCCGCTGCAGGCCTTCCGCTTTCTGATCAAAATAGGGGATGGCGAGCAGGTCGAGGCCGCATTTGCCCGCTGCTCCGGGATCCGGATGCAGGTGGAGACCCTTCAGTTCCGCTCCGGCGATGACAACCGGGGTGTGAAGGAGTATACACCGGTGTTTACCGGATACGCGCCGATTACCTTTACCAAAGGTGTGGTGGGGGATTATGAATTCTGGAACTGGATTCTGGAGGCCTCCGCCAATGCCAGCAGCGGACCAAGGGGTAACAATCTCCGGCGCACCATTCATATATGCGGCCTGGATAAGTACGGGAACACCAAAGTGGATTGGACCCTGAGTCAGGCCATGCCCATCGGCTATGAGTTATCAGAGCTGGACGGCAGCCGAAGCGAGGTGCTGATGGAGAGCGTCACCTTTGCCTTTACTGGGTTAAAGCGGAGCAGCTTTTCCCCGGAGATCCCGGCGAAGAAGGCGCCGAGGAAAAAAGTCTCGCCCAGCCCCAAGCCGAGGAAAGAGATCAAACCGAGGCAAAAGCCCAATCCAAGCCCTATTCCCAAAGCAAACCAGGGCAAGGAATGAGAGACTGATTTATATTAAAGGCGGCGACAGGAAGGAGGAGAGAGCGGCATGGTACTTTCCGGCGCTTATTTTGACGTCTATTTGCTTGGCACGGGAGGCATCCTGCAGGGCGGCTTCTCCGCCGTGTCCGGCCTGGACATGGAAGTGGAGTACGAGGTCTATACGGAGGGTGGGAGCAGCTATCCCCGCTACTACTTCCAGAATGTGAAGCCCCAGCGCCTGATTCTGGAGCGTGGCGTGATCACCAATGTGGACAGCGTTTCCATCCTGATGGGTCTGGTGAACCAGGGTATGTCCATTCCGCTGGCAGGCACCATCATACTCAAGGACAGTTTTGGCTCCGCCCAGCGGACCTGGAGCATTGTGGGTGCCCACCTGGTCAAATATGTGGGTCCCCAGCTGAACAGCAACCAGGCCAGCGTGGCAGTTTCTCGGATTGAATTGATGCATAACGGGTGCTACTGATGGATTCCATTGCGGTGACAAAACCCAATATGGGGGTGCTCTCTCAGGAGAGACTGGCGCTATCCCCTTTCGGCGCTCTGGCCCAGTCCTTTGCGGAGGAACTGATAGCCCGGGCGGGACAGGAAGAGGGGTATTGGTCCTTTGTGCCTCTGGAGCTGCTTCAGGAGGCGGAAGAACCGCCCGTCTCGCCGGCTTCGTCGGCCCAGACAGTGGTTCAGCTCAATCTCAAACTGGTACTGGACGCGCTGCGGAAAGACAGACCGAATATAGAGTACCTGCGGGCCACCGAACGCATTGTGGAGCGTATTGTGCAGCGGCAGGAGGTTCAGCGTGAGGCGGCACGGTCCGCTCCGGCGGCAGCTGCCGCTGTGGCGCCCGCTGCAACGGCTCAGGCAGCCCTGCGTTTTCAGCAGAACATCTTGCAGACTCTGCATCAGACTTTTTTATTCCAGCGCCCGGATGGACAGCGGACCGGGGATGGGTTCCGGCAGCAGCCCGGAGCCATGACAGGGGAGACCGGGCGTCCGGGCCAGTTGGGCCAGCGGGCCGCGGTGTTTACCCAGATGTTGCAGACACTGCGGGAGGAAGGTAAATCCTTTCCCGCGCAGCAGTCGGCGGAGCAAGCCGCTACACCGGCTCAAAGACCGAAATATCCCACACTGGGAGATCAGACAGTACCCCCTCTGACCCATTTGGAGGAGGGGGAGCCGGCGGCGGAAATCGCCCAACAGGGCGGCGTTCAGGCCGCCAAAAGATTGATGCGGACGGCGGAACAGCTGGAGCGGGAACTCCGGCAGAAAGACGCCCGTCCCACCCAAACACAGAGCATACAGCAGAGAGAGCATATGCCCGTAACTCAACATACGGGCCCTAAGCAAGGACATGATCTGCCGAAACACCCTGCCAGTCAGGGCGGGGACCCCACCGGCAGCCTACATACATTGGAAACGCCTTCTTTGACAGAGCAGAGCGAGATAGCCCGTGCTGTGGAGCGCGCGGCGCGGACTGCGGAGACTGTGTTTCCGCAGATGGAGACGCAGAGGCAGGCTCCTGCCAAACCTCTGACGGAACAGCCATCGGGAAAAGAAGAGCGGACGACCACAGCCAAAGACATTCGAACGGTCATTCCTGACTCTGCCGTCCAGGGAAGCCAGCCTGAGCAGCATCAGCCCGGTTTTTTCCCCGGTCAGGAGCTGACGCACCGACAGGAGGAGCAGGACAGCGGGACGACGACCCAGCCTGCGGCCATGACTCAGCCTCATTCGGCGCAGCTGCATGCGGAATCGGACCAGAAAGTGACCGCCCGGGACATTCGGACTGTCATTTCGGAATCCGGCGAGCAGGCGACCCAGCCGGAGCGGCGATTGGGGGTAGATCTCCCTGGTGAGGAGCTGACACACCGGCAGGAGGAGCAGGACAGCGGGCCGACGACCCAGCCTGCGGCCACGACCCCGCCTGTTCCGGTACAACCGCATGCAGAGCCGGGCCGGACGGTAACTACCCGGTATATTCGAACTGTCATTCCGGAGTCCGGCAAGCAGGCGACCAAACCGGAGCGGCGATTGGGGGAAGTTCTCCCCGGCGAGGAGCAGACACACCGGCAGGAGGAGCAGGAGAGTGGGGCGACAACCCCGACTACGACCGTGATCCCGCCTGTTCCGGTACAACCGCATGTAGAGCCGGGCCAGACGGTAACCGCCCGGGATATCCGAACAGTCATTCCAGAGTCCGGCGAACAGGCGGCCCATCCGGAGCAGCGATTTGGGGAAGTTTTCCCCGGCGAGGAGCTGACGCACCGGCAGGAGGAACAGGGCGGTGGGGCGATAACCCCGCCTGTGGCCACTATCCCGCCTGTTCCGGTACAACCGCATGCAGAGCCGGGCCAGACGGTAACCGCCCAGGATATCCGAACAGTCATTCCGGAGTCCGGCGAACAGGCGGCCCAACCGGAGCAGCGATTGGGGGAAGTTCTCCCCGGCGAGGAGCTGACGCACCGGCAGGAGGAACAGGGCGGTGGGGCGATAACCCCGCCTGTGGCCACTATCCCGCCTGTTCCGGCGCAGCCACATGCAGAGCTGGGCCAGACGGTAACCGCCCGGGATATCCGGACAGTCATTCCGGAGTCCGGCGAACAGGCGGCCCGTCCGGAGCAGCGATTGGGGGAAGTTCTCCCCGGTGAAGAACTGACGCACCGGCAGGAGGAACAGGATGGTGGGGCGACGAACCCACCTGTTCCGGCGCAGCCGCATGCAGGGCTGGGCCAGAAAGTAACCGCCCGGGATATCCGAACTGTCATTCCGGAGTCCGGGGAACAGGCGACCCAGCCGGAGGAGCGATTGGGGGAAATTCTCCCCAGTGAGGAGCTGACACACCGGCAGGAGGAGCAGAGGGACGGAGCGACGCAGCCGGTAACCCAAAGTCAGACGCATATTGGCAAGGAGACGCACAGCACAGCCAGCGCTAGTATCGCCGGGCAAGAGAATCGGTTATATCAGCGTAAAGCGAAACTCCTTTCCAGTTCGGAGACGAATCATCAAAAAGAGACAGATACCAGCAGGACGGCGCAAATATCCAGGGCAAAACAAAGTACGGGGAAGGCCCGACTGGTGACTGCCCGGGATATTCGTACGGCAGCTGCCAGTTCTACCGGCGAGGAAGGGAGCCGAGATCAGCGTAAAGTGGAAACCCTTTCCGGTGGGCGATTGATCCATCGGTTGGAAGGACAGAGTGAGGAGCATACCCTGCCTTCCGCGGCAAACCGAACAATAGAAAGTACGCTCACACAAGGAACTTTGTCCGGTGAGGAATTGGCCCTCAGGACAGAGCAGGGCGCCGCGGTCTCACCCACGGCGGAGACTCTGGAGCCTCCCACAGTGGGACAGGGGGCTTCTGTGGGCCAGCCGTATGCCGGTGCGCTGCGGGGAGACATTCGGATCGGGCAGCGCCTGATTGGAAGGAACAGTCTGCCGCTTGAAGTTGACGGCAGAAGGGACATCCCACCCATAGCCGTTCCAAACGTGGCGCTGGATTATGGAGCGCGCGTGCAGGGCCAGCAGGGAGGGCAGCAGACGGTACCAGCCCGGAGCAACACGCGGCAGGCTGGCGATACCGCCGGACAGCAGCCTCTGGAGCTGACTTACAGCCCCGGCCAGCAGGCCGCCAACCAGGTTCTGCCGCCTGTCCAGCCCCAAGCGCCCCAGCTTCCGGAAGAATCGGATTACGTCCGCAGCCTGCCCGACTGGGCCAGACGTTTTTTGCGGGATAGCTGGACTGCGGCTCCGGCTGCCCAGGAGATTGGGGTGGCCAAGCAGATTGCCACGCTGCCGGAGCAAAGCACGGAAATGATGGAGTGGTCGGCGCCCAGCTACAAGCCGAATGTTCCGCTGGAACACCGGGAAAAGCGGAAAGAGGAGCGGCCCCAGAAGCCTCAGCAGATCCACCTCAGTGAGGCGGAGATACAGCGGGCCGCGGACAGAGTTTATCGGATCCTGGAGGACCGCATCCGGGAGGAGCGCATCCGTCTGGGCTTCTGATTGCGATAAGGAGGGAAAAAGGCTGTGTATGTAGGCATCCCGAATCCGAACATTATTGTTCCTCTGGATAAAATGACCATTGAGCCGGAGGGAAAGAGCAAATTCAAGGTGCTGTATAACCCGGAGAGCTATACCCAGAGCCGGAGTGTGCGCTATGCCGAGGCAAACGGCGTGTCCACCAATACTCCGGTGGTGCAGTTTGCCGGCGGTACTATGGAGATTCTGGAATTTCGCCTCTTTTTTGACAGCATGTCCGCCGGCACAGAGGTGGGCGGAAATCTGCTGGATCAGGCAAAATTTGCGGCCAACAGTCTGCTTCCCACCCTTGGAAAGATGGTTGACGTGCGCAATTACACCAAAAAGGTGTACAGCCTGATGGAGATTGACCCGGACAAGCATGTGCCGCCGCTGGTCAAGCTGGAGTGGTCCTCCCTCCAGTTCAAGGGGCATTTGATATCCTGTAAGCAGAACTTTGTCCGTTTCAATGAGCACGGGATTCCACTGCGTGCCTGGCTGGACTGCACGTTCCAGGAATTTGTGGCGCCGCTGAAGGCCAACCTGCCCCGGCCGCTGGAGTCGCCCGACACCACCAAGTACCGTACGGTCCATCAGGGTGATTCCCTGTGGTCCATGTCGGCCAAGGAATATGGGCAGCCGGAGCAGTGGCGGGCCATTGCCGACGCCAACGGTCTGGCCAATCCCAGGATGCTGCGTACCGGGTCCCGGCTGGTTCTGCCGGCGCTGAAATAACAGAGCGTTCCACCGGAGGAGAGAACAGGCGATGGATAAAAGCACCTATACCTTTCAGGCGTTGAGTGAAAAATATGAAGATTTCCGCGGTCCCGCCTTTACGATTCTGGTGGATGGCAAGGAGCTCAGCAGCACGGAAATGCCCATTGTCCGGCTGGAGGTCAAGTTGAGCGAGAGCATGATCAGCAGCTGTACCTTCAGCGTGGAGAGCCTTTATGACAGCGAAAAGTCCAAGTGGATCAACAACCTGGAGGAGACCATCAAGGTGGGCGCCACGCTGAAGGTCTCCGGGGGCTATACCAAGCAGGAGCAGCTCTTCTACGGCTTTGTGTTTGAGTACAACCTGGAGCACAGCCGGGACAAGCCGCCCCGGCTGGTGGTAAAGGGCATGGACGGCCTGGCCTTTCTGACCAACTGCTACGAGCCCATTTATCACGGCAACAAGAGGCCCAAGGCGGTGGTGGAGGAGATCTTCTTCAAGGCGGTCCGGGCGGGGTATGCCAAGAGCACCCAGGTGGACAATATGGAAAATCTGGTTACCCCCCTGGTGAAGGAAGTGACCAGCGACTACAACTACCTGCGGAAGCTGTCCCAGATGTATAACCTGAGCCTGCTGGCGGTGCGGGGGGAGCTCTATTTTGGCGACCTGATTAGCGACTCCAAGGCGCTGATCTCCCTGACCCTGGGGGCTGGGCTGCTGGATTTCCGAAAGCGCATCAGCCTCCATACCCAGCTGGGCAAGGTGGAGATCCGAGGCAAGGATATCAACCAAAAGCGCATTGTGGGGTCGGCGGACAAGGTCACCGTAGGTGACACGAAGAAGAAATGGGCGGCGGAAATCGCCCCAGCCTATAAAAACGTGGTGGCCCGGGAGTACAACGAGTGTGTCCGCACCGAGGCGGAGTGTACCAGGATGGCCCAGTGCCGGCTCAACGCCCAGGCCATGGAGTTTGTCAAGGGCGAGGGTAGATGCGTAGGTATCCCGGAGCTGATTCCCGGCCGCTATATCAGCATCAAGGGCATGGATGCCATGACGGTAGGCAGCTACTACATGGATTCCGTCACCCATACCTTCAGCCGGGAGGGCTATTACACCGACTTCACTGTAAAGGGGGCCAGGGTCTGATGAGCATTTGGGAAGAGCTGCATGGAGGCGCGGGCGCCTTTCAGCAGGACGACGAAATGCGCAGGACCGGCCTCTATCTGGCGGTGGTGACCAACGTCAACGACGAGGAGAAGCTCAACCGGGTGAAGTGCATTCCCATTGAGAACGACGAGCAGGAGGAGACCGACTGGTGCTATGTGATGGCGCCTCTGGGTGGCAAGGGCTGCGGCCAGTTCTTCTTCCCCAGCGTCAACGATCTGGTGGTGCTGGCCTACCTGGGGGGCGATCCCCGGCGGCCCATGGTGCTGGGGGCCTACTGGAATACCGAGGTCACTCCGCCCTATCAGATCACGGAGGGCAAGGTACACAACTACACCATCAAAACCCCCAGCGGCAGTGAGCTGCTGTTTTACGACGAGCCGGAGAAACAGAGGGTGACCCTCACCCTGCCCTCCGGCACGGTGCTGTCCATAGACGACGAAAAGCAGGCGGTGGCCCTTCAGGACAAGAGCGGCGAGAACGCGCTGACCATGGACCTGAAGGGGGGCAACCTGGAGCTCAAGGCCAAAAATAAGCTGACCTTGTCGGCGGGGGGTACCTCTGTGGTGCTGGAGGCCTCAGGTAATATGACCCAGAAGGCCAGCGGCAAGGTAGCCATAGAGGCGGCGACCATAGAGGAAAAGGGAAGCGCCAAGGTGGCCGTCCAGGGGGCGGCGGTGGAGGTAAAGGCGGATGCCTCTTTGAATATGCAGGCCTCCGGTACCACCGCCGTCAAGGGAGCCATGGTAAGTATCAATTAAGGAACAAGACCGCAGTTGGAGAGGAGGGGAGCGGGTGAACGGAAAAGAATTTCTGGGACGCGGACTGAAGTTCCCGCTCCAGGTAGACCCCAAGACAGGAAAGCTGGCCATGGTGGACCAGGAGGAGGATATCAAGGAGGCCATCGGTATTATTCTGCGCACCGGCCGGGGAGAGCGTGTCATGCGGCCGGAATTCGGCGCCAATACCATGGACTACGCCTTTATGCCGCTCTCCAGCTCCACGGCCAATGCCATCGCCCATGAGCTGCGGCTGGTGCTGCTGGAGCAGGAACCCCGCATCCGGGACGTGGAGATCCGCTGCGAGGACCTGAATCAGCGCAACGGCTCGGTGGTCATCTATGTGAGCTATACGGTGCGCAGCACCAATAACCGATACAACCACGTCTATCCCTTCTATCAGACAGAGGGGTCGGAAGGGGGCGGCGCGGAATGAAACAGCCGGTTCTGGACCCCAGAAGCCGGGGGGATATTATGGCCCAGCTGGCCAACCACGCCAGTTCCTATACGCCGGACTGGCGGTATGAGGGGGCGGCCGACGATCCCGGCTCCGCCCTGGCGGAGCTGTTCGGCGATATGTTTTACCAAACGGTGGACCGGATGAATTCGGTTCCAGGCAAGCTCCACACAGAGTTTCTCAATCTCACCGGCTTCCGGATGCCCGATCCGGTGCCGGCAACCGGCCTACTCCAGTTTACCGCCAACGACACGGTGGAGGAGCCGGTGCCCGTGCCGGAGGGGACCCAGGTATTTACCGAGGACGAGAACCGGGAACACGTGGTCTATGAGACGGACCGGCGGATTGAGTCCACCCCAGCCGGTCTGCAGGCGCTGTTCTATGTGGACTCCCGGGAGGGGGTCATCCAGCGGCTGGACCTGGACCATCCGCAGCCCTTCTTTTCCCCCACCGGCGGGGAAAATCTCCAGCATCACCGCTTTACCCTGAGCCAGGACGATGTGTTGTCCCTGTCCGGTCCCTGTCAGGTGGAGGTGGAGCTGCGCCAGGAGGGCGGACATTTGGCCAGTGAAACCGCAGCCCGGCTGGCCGACCCCAGGCTGGGCCAGTGGAGCTTTCGGTCCAATGGGACGGAAGTCCCCTTTTCCGCCGTCCGGGCGGAGGGCAGCCAGATCATCCTGACCTGGGAGGGGAAGGGTGCCTTTGAGCCGGACCAGGAGGGGCATTATACCATTTCCTGTACCGGCAGCTTCGGCAGCGGACGGATCGTACTGGATGGAATCAAGCTGCGCAGCCAGCCTGCGGGCCGGCTGGCGCTGGATGGGGTGTCCAACGGGGATATCCCCCTGGAGCTGGAGGAAGGGGGCTACTGTTTCGGCCGCCGTCCTACCCCATATAGCCTTTGCTATTTCCGCTCCGACCAGGTCTTCCGCAAGCGGGGCGCCCGGGTGAATCTGCATTTGGAGATTGCGCCTATCATTACCGACCTGGCGGACCAGGCACCCCATTATCAGTTCAATCAGCGGATCATCGACAAGCGGGACGCGGTGGTGATCACCCCGGACGACGTGTATGTGTCTCAGGTGGTATGGGAGTATTTCAACGGAACGGGCTGGCGGCCGCTGACGGTGTCCGGCAACCGGAATCCCTTTTCCTGCAAGCAGGAAGGGCCGCTGGAAGTGGTGTTTGAGGTCCCCGCCGACATGGAGCGGAGCGAGGTCAATGCGGAGGAGGGCTACTTTATCCGGGCCCGGGTCATCCATGTGGAGAATCAGTTCTCCACGAATCCCCGCTGGGTGGTGCCCTTCCTGAAAGGGGCGGACTGCGCTTGGGACTATCCTGATGGCCTGCCGGTGGACCGCTGCCGGGGGGAGAACAATGGGGATACGGTCCAGATGGAGGATGTCGCCCAGGTGAACCGGCTGGAATTCTCCGCTCTGGTGGGCATGGAGGAGCACCCCCGGGCCATGTATTTCTGCTTCGACCGCTCGCCCCACGCCATGCCGCTGTCCATCTATTTTGATGTGGCCGGGCGGGTAAAGCTGGAGGACAAGCTGCGCTTTGAGGCCTGGACCGGGGAGCGGTTTGAGCCGGTGCGGACCGTGGACCTGACCCGTAACCTGCTCCACCCCGGCGTGATGCTGCTCTATCTGCCAAAGCCTCTGCCCACCCACAGCCGGTTCGGAATGGAAGGCTGCTGGCTGCGGCTCTCCCGCAGCTCCTACCTGGAGAACAGCGGAGGCTGGCCCAGAGTGAACACCGTCCGGCTGAACATGGTGGAGGCAATTCAGCGGCAGCGGGCGGAGGAGCAGACCTTCTCCACCGGCATCTATGAGGCCAACAAGATTCTGCCTCTTTTGCGCCGCCCCATTCTGGAGTGCCAGGTGTGGGTGGACGAGGTGCGGGCCCTGGCGGTGACCGATGCGGAGGCCCTGGCGGCGGCCATGCCCCAGCGGGTGGAGCTGGAGTGGGACGACCGGGTGCTCATTCATTGCTGGGTGCGCTGGGACCGCCGGGACGAACTGGCGCTGGCCGGGCCGGAGGAGCGATGCTACGCCCTGGACCCCTATGCCGGAACCGTGACCTTTGGCAACGGTATCCACGGCCGGGTCCCGCCGGAGGGGGAAAACAACCTGCGGGTCCGCTACTGCTACGGCGGCGGCAGCCGGGGTAACCGGCCCGCCGGCGCGGTACGGCAGCTTATCGGCGCCCTGCCCCGGATCAGCCGGGTGGAGAATGTGACCCCCATGAGCGGAGGCACCGACCGCTTTTCGCCTGAAAAGGCGGAGCGCATTGGAAACAAGCGCCTGCGTCACCGGAGCAAAGCCGCCGGTGTACGGGATTTTGAGGAGATTATTACCCAGGACTTTCCCCAGGCCAGGCATGTGAAGTGCTTTCCCGGCCGGGACGGCGCCGGGGCGTATGCCCCCGGCCACGTCAGCGTGGTGGTGGAGGGGAACGACCTGGACAGCCGCCGGGTGACCGACGATTTGTGCCAGCGGATCTACGAGGCCCTGTCCCAACAGTGCGACTGCGTGCTGGCGGCGGAAGGGCGGCTCCACGTGGTGGGCTCCACGGTTATTACGGTGAGCAGTACCATCACGGTGGAGATGGAGGACCTGGACCAGAGCGCGGTGACCCAGCAGGAGATCGCCCGGCGGCTGGAGGAACTCATCAACGGCCGCTGGCGGGAGCGGGATATCGGCAGCCAGCTGCGCATTGCCCAGGTGTGGCAGACGGTGCGGGACACCCCCAACGTGCGCCTGGTGCGGGGCATCCTGCTGGAGGGCCGGTTTGACGAGGCGGGCGTCCAGCGGGTGGTACCCCTGGAGAAGGACGACGCCTTCCCGTATGCCACGGTAAAAAGCGGACTCCACCTGGTGCAGGTGGAGTGAGTGCCTGATGAGAGAAACGGAAAAGGAGGCCAAAACCTGTGCTGAACGCCCGCAATCTGGACGACCAGACCTATGAACAGATCGTGAGGACGGCGGAGGGCCGGCTTCCCTGGCTGTGTCCGGCCTGGACGGACCACAATGCCCACGATCCGGGCATTACCATCCTGGAGCTGATGGCGTGGTACAAGGAAATGCAGCAGTACCACATGAACCAGTTTACCGACGAGCTGCGGTGCAAGCTGCTCAAGCTGGTGGGGATCAGCCGCCGTCCGGCGGCCCCGGCCCGGTGCGCGCTGGAGCTGGGGGAGGACTGCCCCGCCCGTCTGGCGGGGAGCGCCCTGACCACCCGGGAAGGAATCCCCTTTGAGCTGGCCGAGGCCCTGCCGGAGCGGCGGCCGGTGATCGCCCGGGTGCAGGTCGCCCAGGGGAGCAGGCTGGTGGACGTGGGGGAGGTGCTGGGTGACCGGCGCATTACCTTCCAGCCCTTTGCCGGGGAAGGGGAAACTCCGGCGACGCTGCGCATCGGCTTTTCCCAGATCGGGGAGGGGGCTCTGCGGCTGTGGTTTGACGTGGCCGCTCCGGCAGGCGTGCCCCGCAACCCCTTTGCCGACCCGGAGCAGACCCCTCGGGTGATCTCCTGGCAGTGTGAGGGGGCGGCGGGCACCAGATTGGTGCGGGACGAGACCCACGCCCTCAGCGTCAGCGGCTATGTGACCCTTCAGCCGGAGGGCGTGTGGCCTGTTGGAGCGGAGGGCCTCCACTGGCTGGTCCTCACTCTGACCGATCCCGGCTGTGAGGAGAGTGTGCGGCTGTCCGGTCTGTCGGCCCGGCGGTGGCCCGCCCTTCAGCAGGAGACCTGGGCCAGAAGCCACCGGTTCCGGGCGGAAGGCCGGGAAGACTGGTCGGTCTGCCTGCAGGACGCCCAGGCGATGGAGAGCGAGCTGGCGGTATTTATCCGCACGGCGGACTGCTGGACCCAGACCGGAAAATGGGTGGCGGCCGCCACCACACAGGGTCGGCTGCTCCAGCTGGACACCACCGAGGCGGTGCAGGACGGTGCGGACAACGTGCTGGTGATCAGCCTGAACGCCGCTTACAGTGAGCAGCTGCTGTTTGACGCCAAGGGCCTGCCCAGCGAGACGATTTTTCTGAATCTGGACGGGCGGACGGCCCTGACCCAGTCGTTTGCGCTGCTGTGCAACACTCTGGACCGGGATGGACAGGTCCGGCCCACCATATGGCGGTGGGTGGAGGATTTTTACGCCTGCGGTCCCAGAGACAGGGTGTTTACTTACGATCCCCAGCGGGAGACCATTACCTTCGGCGACGGCGAGCACGGTGCGCTGCTGTGCCGGGGGGAGGGCGCGGTGCTGGTGGCCGACCTGACGCTGAGCTACGGAGCAGGGGGCAATATCCCCGCCGGACGAGACAATCTGGCCTTTTCCGACAGCGGACTGCGGGTGCCCAACCATGCCGCCGTCGGCGGGGCGGACCGGGAGACCCCTGCCCAGGCCCAGGCCAGGCTGCTCCAGATGCTGGATACCACCCGCAAGTGTGTGTCCGCCGCCGACTATGAGCGGCTGGCCAGGGAGACCCCGGGCCTGCGGGTGGCAGCGGCCAAGGCCTTGCCCGCCTATGATCCGGACGAGCCCGCCGGCGTGAGCCGGATGCCCACCGTGACGGTGGTGGTGGTACCGGACGGCACTGGGGAGCGGCCCCAGCCCGACCGGCGGTTCCTGGACGCGGTCCAGGGGCAGCTGGACGGGGTGCGCCCCATCGGCACCCAGGTAAAGGTGGTGCCGCCGGTCTATGTGGACCTTTCTGTGCGCCTCACCCTGCGGGGCGGTGAGGACGGTGTGGAGGATATTCTGGCCCGGCGGGTACGGGCCTACCTGGAGCAGGCGGGAATTGGCGGTAGTCTCCGGGCGGCGGATGTGGCCGCTCTGGCGCAGAGCGCCCCCGGCGTGCTTCAGGTCCGGGAGGTGGACCTGCGCTCCCCCAATCCGGGCTGCTATCAAAATTCCGACGGGGATATCCGGCTGCCCCGGCGGGCCATTCCCCGCCTGAAGGAGCTGCGGGTGGAGTGCCTGCCGGTGGAGCGGACGCTCCGCTGAGACTGGACCCTGTTTAAAGAAGGAGTGTGAAGGCAAGATGGAGCCGATCCAGGCGCAGATGGTTTTTTGCTGTGCGGAGCAGTGGCTGGGCGGGTGTTTCCACCAGATAGAACCCTGGGGAGACGGCCTGCGGCTGGACGCGGCCCGCTTTTCCGCCGGCCTATACTGTACGGCGGCGGTGGACAGCGGGGAGAACGGCTTCTCCTGGGAGCGGGTGGTGGTGGAGGCTGACCTTCCGCCGGACACCGCCTTGCGGGTGTACGCCTACGCCTCCGACGCCAGACAATGGGGGGACTGGGCCGATCTGGACCAGGGGCTCCGGTCGCTGGAGGGGGACCCCACTTCGGCGCTTCGGGCTGTATTCGGCCCGCCGGTGGCCCAGCAGGGGGACTGCCTGCTCCGTAAGACGGGGCGGTACCTGTGGCTGATGCTGGAGCTGGCGGCCACGGGGACCCAGTCTCCGGTGATCCGCGCTCTCCGGCTGCAGATGCGGGGGGACCATATGGTGGACTACCTGCCCGCCATATATCAGGGGGAGGACTTCACCCGGCGGTTCCTCTCTGTGTTCAACAGCATGTATGCCGATATGGAGCGGGCCATCGACGCCCTGCCCGGGCAGATGGACTACGAGCACACCGGGGGAGACATGCTGCGTACCCTGGCCTCCTGGGTGTGTGTGGACCAGGGGGGCAGCGACGAGCGGCTGCAGGAGCGCATCCGCACCGCCCTGTCCGACTATGAGGACCGGTATACGGTAGAGGGGGTGCGGCGAAGCGTCCGCCGGCTCACCGGCCGGGATCCCATTCTCATCGAGCATTTTCAGGTGTCACCCAACCGGCCGGACTGCCGGAACCCGGAGCTCTACCGGCGGCTGTACGGGGAGGACCCCTACCGCTTTTTCGTGCTGCTGCCCGAGGACACCTTTTCCAGCCAGCGGGAGCGGGAGCAGTTCCAGCAGGACATGGAGGAGGTCATCCCGGCGGGGATGAGCATGCAGATGATCCAGATCAAGCCCTGCGTCCAGCTGGACTGGCATACCTATCTGGGGATCAACTCCCGGGTAGGCGGCTATGTGCCTGCGGCTATTGACGAGCAGGTGACCATTCATTACGATACCACGATCGGAGGAGCCAACCATGAATAACGCCAATTATTTCCCCTTTGAGCGCAACCGGTATTTTTACGGCAAGCTGCTCACCGTCCGGGACTTTGAGGTGGAACAGCGGTACCACTGCACCAAGCGGGCGCTGCTCAACCGGCTGGTCCATGGCGCCGGCGTGGTATGCGGCCTTGGGGTAACCGCCAGCGACGAATCCACCCTGATGATCGAGAGCGGCATGGCGCTGGATTACCAGGGCCGGGAAATCGTGGTGCCTGAGACCCTGTTCCGCAAGCTGCAGATGCTGGAGGGGCAGGAGACCCTGTCGGGCAGCAAGGACGCCTATCTCTGCCTGACCTATGCTGAGGAAGATGTGGAGCCGGTGAACGCCACCGGAGCCGAGGTGGGGGCCCAGCGGCAGTTTGACCTGACCCGGGAGGGCTACCGCCTGTTCCTGACCCCGGAGCCTCCCGCCTACCAGAGCCTGCTGGAGGCCGCCGGACGGGAAAACGTATCGGTGCTCTACCAGAGCGAGGATCTGATTTTGGTGCTCTCTCTGCCCTCCGTGCTGTGTGCCGGGGAAGAATTCCAGGCCCAGATGCTGGTGGTGAAGCATGAAAAGACGCCGCCGGTGCAGTTTTCTCTGGAGGGCGAGAACAGCTTTGTGGAGAGCGAAAACGGCCGGGTCCGTCTGGAGTACCGGGAGAGCCGGGAGGAGCAGCGGTGCGTATACACCGTGGAATTTCCCATGCGGGCCAAGGCCCTCAGCGATGTGGACAGCCAGCTGTTTCCCAACGGCTGCGAGCTCAACGTGGAGCTGGGCAGCCACCACTATAAGAACTATCTGACAGTGGAAACCGCCGTCCGGCTGTGCCGGGACGGGGAGTCCGCCCGGCTCCGCCGCCGCCAGATGGACGATCTCTCTCGCCATCTGCGGGGCCGGGATGTGCCGCTGTATCTGGCCAAGCTGGAGCTGATCCACTCCGCCGGCGGGGTGTTTGTGGGCGCGGTGACCAATCTGCCCTTCCAACAGCAGGTGGCCGGCGAGGGCGAGAGCAAGGGCGGCGGCGCCGGAGAGCTGACCGTGACCACCTCGGTGCGCAGTCTGGAGTACTGGCAGAAGCCGGACGTGAAGGCGGTGTACCAGCCTTCCACCGGAGGGCTGCACCTGAATTTCGGCATTCCCTCTCCGGAGCAGTACGATTACGCGGTGGCCCACGGTACGGTGGAGCTGACCCTGCCCGGCGGAATCCGGGTGAACAGCCGGGTATTCTCCGAGGAGATCGCCCACGGCCTGGGAAGCGGCGCGGTGGATGTGCGCCTGAGTCTGGAATTTGCCGACGGAACCACCGGTGAGACCGCTCTGCTGTGCGGCAACAGCGAGGTGTTCAAATCCAAGACGCTGAAGATCGCGCCCCCCTGGGCGGAGGCGGCGGCGGTGGTGTATCCGGAGCGGGGCACCATGCGCATCGGCCTGTGGATCCACGACACAATAGACGGCAATCTGGTGCGGGTCCACTACTTTGCCCAGAAGCCGGAGCGGGACACCAGCCGCATCCTGTCCCAGCGGCGGGTGAGCCTGACGGTGACCCCGGAGTTCTCCCGGCTGAGCCGCCGGGGCAAGCTGCAGTTCCAGGCGGACGTGGTGGGCTCCGAGGACAAGAGCGTGGTCTGGAGCGTCCGGGAGGAGAACGGCGGGGCCATCGACCGCAACGGGCTCTATCAGGCCCCCGAGCTGCCCGGCACCTACGAGATTGTGGTTGTGGCCGGAGCGGACGAGACGATGAGCGCCAGCGCCTTTGTCATTGTGGAATAAGGCGTGAGGCTGAATTTGAGGGAGAGGAGGGGACTGTGTGGAGGCCATGCTGGTGCGGGAGCGCTATAAAGTGGTTCGGGTGTCGGATGTACGGGAAAATTACGCCTTTGCCGAAGCGGTGGACATTCTGGACCGGGAAAAAAGCGGCTGCCTGCTGAATCTGTATGAAGGACCTCTCCTGCGGGAGTACCTGCACTGTTTTGATCAGATGGCCGCCTGTCCCGCCTTTCTGGGGATCTTTCTGGAGGGGGAGAGTCTGGTAACGGTGTTCCAGGACTGTACCGGAACACCCATCGACCAGGTGTTTTACCGGGGCGACAAGCATGACTGGCAGACCAGGCTGGAATACGCCGAGAAGCTGTTTCACCAGGCTCTGAACATGGCGGATCTGCCCCCGGAGGTGAGCTGCGCGGTCTTTTTGTCGGAAAATCTGCTGGTGGACGAGAAAAACCGGGAACTGCGCCTGCGGTACCATGTGCTCCCCCTGGAGGGCATGAATCCCAGAGAGCTGGTCTACCTGACCTGCGACCAGGTGAAGAAGATCCTGCTGTCCCGCTTCTCCTCCCCCCGGGCGGAGCTGGAGTTTCTGGATGAACTGGACCGGGGAACCTGTCTCAATGTGGTGCAGCTCTATGCCCTGTGGCGGGAGCGGGGTCAGGAAATCCAGACAGCTTATGAGAAACTGTATCGCAAGAATTTCTTCTGGCGCTGGTGCACCCTGGTGTGGGGGCGCATCAGGTGGTATGCCGCCCGCCGGAAGCGGAGGTAAGGAAACATGATAGGACTGAAAAAACTGGGCGTCTTTGTGGTGCTTCTGGTCCTGCTGGGAGGCGGGGCCGCCCTGCTGTTTTGGGAAGTGGGTGGGGAGTGCCTGTCCACGCTCCGAACTGGGAAAGCCCAGGTGGACTATTTGATGACTGCCTCCGACGCGGAGGGGGGCATTTACGCCCTTTGCCGCACCGGGGAAGGGTATGCGCTGGTGCTGGGCGACCAGAGCGGCCGGCGGACGGCGCGGTGGGAGCTGACTGCCGAGGGGCTGCCTGCCCAGAGCACGCCCTCCGTGCTCTATCCGGCCGCCGGCGGCGCGGTCTACCTGGGTCTGTACAACACGGAGGAGGAGACCGCCCATCTCCAGCTCTACCGGCTCACGGAGCGGGGGCGGTCGGCGGAGCTGCTGCTGGACCGGGCCTGCACCGGAACAAACCTGCAGGAACAGATGGCCAGCGTCCGTCTGTCCGCCTTTTCCCAGGTGGACAATGTGGTGACCTTTGCTGTGCTGGAGGGGGATACCGCCTCCTTCTATCAGAGGACCAGCGCAGACAGCGGGCTGGAGCAGCTGCAGCAGATGACCCAGCCGGGTCTCCAGGCCGCCACCGCCCTTTCTGACGGCTCCTTGGTGCTGGCCACCGGGGACAGCCTGCTGCGCACCGACCGTGAGGCCGTCACCCTGACCAATGGGGAAAATATCATACAGATTACCCAGGCTGGCACAGGCGTTTATTACGTGGATGGTGCCAGTCTTAAGGTGTTTTATGCGGACTTTGCCGATTGGAAGCCCTATAACTTCCTGGACCTGGTAAAAGAGGACTATGACCTGGATGACTGCACCGATCTGTGGGTAACCCGGGACGGGGACGTACTTTTGCTGATGGAGGGGAACACCCTGCTGCTGGACCGGGGGAGCACCGTGTCCGACCTGAGCGGAATGCTGTGCCGTCCGTCGGCTCAGTGTGTGCTGATTTTGGGCGGCATAGCCCTGGGTGTGCTGGTGCTGACCGTACTGCTGTGGTTTGCGGTGTGTGAGCAGCGTCAGTTCCGGCTGCCGCTGTTGGTACGTTGGGGCGTGCTGTTCGGGGCGGTGGCTCTGCTGGGTACCGCCATTCTGGTGCGGGGGGTGATCCGTCCCGCCAGCCAGCGGATGGCGCAGCGGGAGGCCGCCGCCCTGCTGGGTACGGCGGCGGTGCAGGCCAGCCAGAGCCGCGATGGACAGGAGACGGGTGACCTGCCCCAGCTGTTGGGCGACAGCCTGGCGGCGGCCCAGGGTGGTCTCTACCGGGATGCCGCAGCGGCGCTGTATGAGCGGGACGCTGCCGGCGTCTGGACGCTGGTGGCGGACAACGCCGGCGGTATGGCGGGCAGCCGGGCGGAATTGTGGGCCGGGTTTGATTGGGCTCAGGCGGAACAGGCCCGGACGGCAGGTTCCGCCTTCTGGAGCTGCACCCAGGGGGGCGAGACCCATTACATTCTCTATCAGATGGTGGGCGAGCAGCTGCTGGCGGTGGATGTAAACGGCGCCGGGCTGCTGGCTGCCAGCTGGACTGGCTGCCAGTGGATGGTGCGGGGGTTGGCGGCCCTGGCCGTACTGCTTACCGCTCTGGCCCTGGCGATTTTGTGCTGGATCACCATTGGTCTGCGGCGCTCCCTCCATGGGATGGAGCGGCTGGCGGCGGGAGAACGGGATATCTGCGTTGTCCAGGGCGGCGGCGACGAGCTGACCAGTCTGGCGGAGGATGTGAACGCCCTGTCCGGTGCGCTGCAGGCGGTGGACCGGCAGCAGAACGAGCTGGCCCAGTCCTATCGGAGGTTTGTCCCGGAGCGGGTGCTCTCCCTGCTGGGCAAGACCAGCATCCTGGAGGTGGATAAGCAGACCTTTGTGGCCCGGGATCTGGCCACTATGATGCTTACCTTTCAGTTCCCGCCCCAGGTGTATGAAAAGAGCGGCCGGGAGCTGTTTGACAACCTGAACGAGATCATTGAACGCACTGCCTCCATTGTCACTCAAAAGGGAGGCGCGGTGTTTAACTTTGCCTACAACGGCTACGACTCGGTTTTCGAGGAGGGCAGCGCCGCGGCGGTAAGCACGGCCGTGGCCATCCAGCAGGAGGTACTGGACATCAACCGGGAGCGGGAGCTCTCCGGCCGCCCTCCTGTGGTGGTGCGCATCGCTCTGGATGAAGGCAGCGTGATGATGGGCGTGGTGGGAGACGAGAATCAGATCGAGCCCACCTCCATCTCCTCCAGCTTTTCCGTGGTCAAGCATCTGGTGGAGCTGTGCGGACGGCTGGAAGCCAACATCCTGTGTACCGAGTCGGTGATCGACGGCGTGAAAGGTTACGGCAGCCGCTACATAGGCAAATGCATGGAGAGCGGTCAGGCCATCCGTACCTATGAAATTTTTGACGGAGACGCCTATGAAATCCGCAAGGTAAAGGAGAACACCGGCGGTCAGTTCTCCCAGGGCGTGTACGCCCTTTACAGCCGGGACTTTGCCCAGGCCAAGCGTATTTTCCTCAGCCTGGTCCATCACAACACCGGCGATGGGGGAGCCCGCTACTATCTGTATCTGGCGGACCGGCTGGAAAAACGGCCGGAGGAGGAGATCAGTCTGGATTCCGGCCTGTGACCGGCGGCGGAGAAGCCGGCGGGCCAACCTAGGAGGAGCGCGCCATGGGCACGACACAATTTGACATTATAAGAGATCAGGTGCAGGCGGCCGCCCGCAATGCGGCGGCAGGAGCCGCCAGCCGCCTGCGGCGGGAAACCAGCCTGGTCAATCAGGCCCACCGGTTTACCGGGCGGGCCTTTCAGGCTGGAGAGGATGCTCTGCGGCGCGGAGTCCGCTGGGCCGGCGGGCAGGGCGGCTCCAACGACGGTTTTGTGGAGACGCCGTCCCAGCCCCAGCAGCCTGCGGCAGACGGCTATGTGCGCCGCTCCCCGGTGCAGCCGGTCTATCGGGCAAAAAATTACTACCGCCGGCTGCTGCTGCGGGCCGTTGGGCTTGTGGCGCTGGCGGCAGTAGCCTGTGTGGCCGTCTATCTGCTTCTTCAGCTGGGTGTATTCGGACGCTGAGTCCGTGAGATAAGACATAGGGGGACTTCCTTTGCTGAGCCAACTGCTGAGACAACTGTTTAACTCTTTCGGGATATTCTTCCGTACCATCCGGGCCTTCTTTACCCGGAAACTGACGGGGGCCTGGGCCGGTCTGCGCCGGATCACCAACGTCTCCCGGCAGGCCACCAAGGTGGCCACCAGCGCCTTTGAGGGGGCGGCCACGGCGATCCAGAAGCCGACCAAGCGGGAGGACTATATCGAAACCCGCCGGCTGTTTATCTCCAAATCCTTTCTGATTATGCTGGCCATTGGGGTAGTGCTGCTGGGATTGCTGATCTATTTCGTGGCGTGGCCCTTTCTGCTCAGCCGGTTTTTCACCGCACGGTTCTATCAGGGGGATGAACAGCTGGCCAACTGGTCCGGCCGGGTGATTGTGTATTATGATGAGGCCAAGGAGCACCCCATGTACAGCGGTACCCTGACAGACGGCGTGCTGCAGGGGAAGGGCAAGGAATACGACGAGGACGGCCTGCTGCTCTATGAGGGGCAGTTTGTGGACGGCGTATATGAGGGAGACGGAAATCTCTACGAGGCAGGCGCCCTGGTCTACTCCGGGGCCTTTTCCGGCGGACTGGCCAACGGTATGGGCACCGCCTATTCCGATGGGTTCAAATGCTATGACGGTGCCTTCGTGGAGGGCCTTTACCAGGGCGAGGGTACGGAATATTACCCCGACGGTACGGTGAAGTACAGGGGCTCCTTTGCCGCCGGCCTGTACGAGGGTACCGGTACCTGGTATTATGAAAGCGGAGAACGCGCTTATGTGGGCGACTTTGCCGATGGCCTGCGGGAGGGGGAGGGCACCGAGTACGCTGAGGACGGCAGCCTTCTTTATAAAGGCTCTTTTGCAGCCGGTTTGTACGAGGGTACCGGCAGCCGCTATCTGGAAAACGGCGATAGGATCCAGGCGGAATTTGTGGCGGGAGCCACCAGCGGAGAGATTCAGTGGTACCGGAACGGAAAACTGTGGTATAATGGCGGAGCGGTGGAGTTGGTCCCCGACGGATTCGGCACGCTGTACAGCGACAGCGGCAAGGCCATCTATGCCGGAGAATTCGACCAGGGCGCCCTGGATGGGGCCTGGCTGCTCAGCCTCACCGCCCAGGATCTGCGTTCCGCCTTCGGGGAGGCAACGCTTACCGAGACCGACGGCGACGGCGGTTTCCGCATCGTCAACGAAGCTCTTGGACTGTGGGCGTTGTGCAGCTACCAGCAGGGAGAGAGTGAGCCCCAGGCCTATGAGCTCTGGTTCCAGCCGCAGACCGGCAGCTCCGCTACCGCGCTGCTGCCTTGGGAGAGCGCCGAAGAATTCGACCAGTGGGCCCTGATGGGCCATGAGTCCACCACCCAGACTGAGAATCTGGAGGGCAGCGCCCAGTACGCCGACGGTACGGTGGAGGGCAACTGGTGGCTGCACCGGTACATCTATGAGGAATACACCTGCACCGGGCTGAGCCGGGGAGAGGACGAGGCGCCCAAACAGCTCCACTGGGTGCGCACCGGCGAAATGCCTGTTGGGGGGACCGGCGGCGGGGACGATGCCCTGGCCCAGTCTCAGGAGCGGCTGGATGAGCTGCTGGCCGCGCTGGATGGCATCGGCGGCGGCTCCGGCGGCGGCAGCGCCGCCAGCCAGGGGGAGATCGACCGGATGCTGGGCCTGATGCTCAGCGCCCAGGACGGCCAAGAGCTGATTGACGCCCTGACAGACTACTATGTTTACAGCGAAATGTGCGGGGTGCTGGAGGGAAACCGTACCCTTCTGCAGCAGCGGCTGGATGAGGAGCAGCTTCTGCTGAGTCGGGGCTCCGGCAGCCAGGAGACGGTGGATTCCCTCACCAGCCGGCTGGAGGATCTGGACCGCCTGCTTACACAGTATGCCGCCAGCGCCGAGCAGGGCCGCCTGACCGGGCAGAGCATGAGCAAGCTGAACCCCGGCGACTATGACGTACAGGCGGTGCTGCTGGCCTTCGACCCGGTGGAGCTGGATACCGGTGCACTGTATAACGCCGCTCTGGAGTATGCTACCGCGGTAGCCGCCCAGCGGTATGAGGTGGACACCGCCCAGCTGGAGCTGGAGGTCAAGACGGCGGTAATCGACCTGAATCTGGCCTATGAGGATATCCGCTCCGCCCAGAAGGCGGTGGAACAGGCAACCACCGCCCTGGACGAGGCCACGGCGGCCTATGCCAAGGGTACGGTGACCAAGGCCGACCTGTACGAGGCCCAGTGTGCTCTGAATCAGGCGGCGGCCGACCTGCTGCTGGCCACCGGCGCCTTTACCCATCAGGCCAACGCCCTGAATACCCTGTCCGGCGGCTGGCTGGCCCAGGAGCAGGACTGGATGGCGGACACCTTCCAGGTGCTGTTCCAGGGGGAGATCCGCCGGGGCGAGGAGGCTGCGGCGGCCCTGAAGATCCAGCGGCAGGAGCAGGAGGAACAGGCAAGCCAGGCGATCCGGGAGGAGGCGGCCCAGAGCGCCGCGCCCTCCGCCAGCCCGGCCCAGCGTTGAGAGAGAGGAAGGAGCGCGCGTATGGCAGACTATACCGCTCTGGTGGAGGCGGGCAACGCCCTGGTGGAGATGCTCCGGGACAATCTGACCCCGGAGCCCATCGCCAACCGGGAGCTGATTTCCCTGTGTTCCCCGCATGAGAGCGAAAACAATCAGCTGACCCTCTACCTCTACCAGGTGGAGGAGGACACCCAGGGGGGACAGAGCGGTTACTACCGGGTCAGCGAGAATGTGGAGCGGCTGCGGCCCACCCAGTACAACATCCGCTTTCTGGTTACCGCCCACTCCAAGGCGCCCACCCAGCTGAAGGAGGCCGACCAGTACCGGATGATCGGGGCGGCTCTCCAGGTCCTGAAGGACCACCCGGTCATTGATTCCCAGTATCTGGGCGGTTCTCTGGCGGAGCAGAACGCCACCATCCGGGTAGTGCTGGAGAAGACCCCCCAGGACCAGCTGCTGAAGATCTGGAACAACACCTCTACCACTTATAAGCTGTCCTTTGTGGTGCTGCTGTCGGGCATCGAGATCGACTCCCGGAAGGAACGCCGCTTCACCCGTGTTACCGATGTGTCTATCTCCACCGAGCAGATGCAGAGAGGGGGAAGGGCATGATCTCCATGCATGCCAGCGCCGTCTGCCGGGTGGTGGACGGCTATACCGGAAAGCCTCTGGAGGGTTCCGCGCTGAGCTGTACGCTGGACGGCGTATTCTGCCGTCCCGTTGCCAAGCAGGGGGGCTATCTGGTGCTGCTCAACCTGTCACCCGGCCGGCACCGGCTGGCCCTGTGCTGCAGGGGATATCAGGAGGAATGGGTGGAGTTCCAGGCCGACGGGGGGACCAGGGAGCTGGATATTACCATGAAGCCGGGGGCCGGCTATCCCTTCCTGCAGACCATTACCCGGCTGGAGCTGACGGTGGAGGCGGCGGGACGTCCCGCCCCAGGGCAACAGCTCTGGCTGGCCCCTTCCGGCCTGTTTGAGCTGAAGCTGGCCCAGACCAAGGCGGAGGCGGGAGAGGAGCAGCTGCGGCTCTACTGCAAGGGCCCGGAGGAGACAGCCCCCATGGGCGCCTATCTGATCGCGGACGGAACAAACAGCGAGATCGTGGGCCTGCGGTCCTTTGAACGGGAGATGGGCATGCTTACCACGCCCCTCCGCCACGCCCACAGCCGGGGCAAGCTGCTGCTGCCCGCCCAGCGGTATCACACCGGGCCGGACGGGAAGCTGGCGGCGGTGTTCCGGGCGGCCTGCACCGTGGAGGTGTATGCCGAGGAGGCCGGCCTTTTGGCCAGCCTGAAGCTGGAGGAAGGGGAGAACCGGCAGACCATCCCTCTCTGAAAGGAGAACGACTATGGCAAATCCAATGGTTCAGACGGCACAGTGTACCTGTTCCTTCGGTATGGCTCCGGCCACGCTGCTGGTGACCAGTCAGATGACGGTCACTATGGGCGGCATGCCGGCGGCCACCATTATGGACGGGGCGGCCATGAGCAATATTCCCACCTTCGGTATGTGTACCAATCCGGCCAATCCAGCGGTGGCGGCGGCTACGGCGGCGGCCCTGGGGACGCCCACGCCGGCCCCCTGCCTGCCTGTCACGGTGAGCTGGATGCCCGGCTGTCCCACTGTGATGGTGTGCGGCAAGCCGCTGCTGAATAACACCAGCAAACTGATGTGCAGCTATGGCGGCGTGATCCAGCCCATGGTGACTCCCGCCGTCACCGTCAGTACTCCCTGAATATCAGGAAGGCAGGAAGGAGGAGCGCCATGGAGGAATACGACCTGCGGGACGTAGCCTATGAGCGGATGAGCCGGGGATACGAGAACCAGTGGGAACTGATGGACGACCTGTTTGCCTGGCTGGACCTGCGGATTTATTTCTTTTATCAGCACCACCAATGGCTTGGCCCCAAAAATGATATGCGCAACATGCTGGGGTTGGTGGTCAGCCGGGAGGAGTTTGAGCATAATCTGGTGAAGGCGGCCCAGCTGGGGCTGAACGCCCAGTTGGAGGGGGGCGAGGCGGCCCAGTTGGAGGCATCTCACAGCACGATCCAGGCCCGTCTGAGCCGGACAGAGCAGGAATTTCCCTTAAATCAGCTGTTCCGCCGGTGTGACCTGGACGAGTTTGAGGCCAACTGCGTGGTACTGTCCTATGCCGGGGTGCTGGACAAGAAATATGAGAAACTCTTTGCCTATCTACAAGATGACATTACCAAAAAAGCCCCCACTACGTCTCTGGCGGTGCAGCTCTTTCTCCCGATGGAGCATACCATGGAGGAGTACCTCTCCCGTTTCTCCCGTCGGGACGCCTTTACCGCTCTGTTTGACGGGGAGCGGCTGGCGGCGGGACAGCTGATGCTGCGCCCCTCGGTGCTGGAGTTTCTCAGTACCGGGACGGTGGCCCCTCTCCCAGGCCTGCGGCTCTTTGACGGAGAAACAGAGCAGCCCTCCGGCCCTCTGGTCATCGGCCAGGAGCTGGCCCGGCGACTGGATTTGCTGTTTGGGGAGCCGGGGGAGCAGGTAATCTGCCTGTCTGGCGGCCCGGGGGCGGGCAAACGATTTCAGGTAGAGCACCTGATGGCCCGCACGGGCAGGCGATGCGTGTTCGCGTCCCTGGACTGTGATCAGCAGGAGGAGCGGGCACGGGAGGCCGTGCTGATTGCCCGCCTCACCGGGGCCTGCCTGTGCTGTACCCACATGGAGCGGCAGGATTCCGAGGACAGACAGCAGCCGCCGGAGGAAAAGCTCCTTCAGACCATTCTGGGTCTGGAGCTGCCTGGAGAAAAGGTGTTTTTCCTCTCTCAGCTGCCCATTCGGGCTCAGCTGAGCCGGCTGTCTATCGAGCTGGAGGTGCCCGCCACCACGGAAGAGGAGCGGATGGCCCTGTTTCGGGCGTTTTTGGGGGAGACCATGCTGGAAGATGGGCTGACGGTGGAGGAGCTGGCTTCCAAGTTCCGATTTTCTCCCCGACAGGTGGAACTGGCCTGCCGCCAGGCGGCGGGGCAGGCCAAGCTGGACGGCCGGGCCACAGTAAGCAGCCGGGAGATGCACCAGTGCTGTTACCGTCAGGTGGTCCACAAGCTGGGAGATCTGGCCAGCCGGGTGCGCCCCGCCTTTGGCTGGGGCGATGTGGTGATGCCCCAGGACCAGAAGCGGCTGCTCCAGCACGCCTGCGGCCACATCAAATTTCAGCACAAGGTGTATTACGACTGGGGCTTTGACAAGAAGATCACCTACGGCCGGGGCCTGTCCATCCTGTTTGCCGGGGCTCCTGGTACCGGCAAGACCATGTGCGCTCAGGTCATTGCCAACGAGCTGAATATGGAGATGTACAAAATCAACATCTCCCAGATTGTCAGCAAGTACATCGGCGAGACGGAGAAAAACCTCCAGGCGGTGTTTACCGAGGCCAAGCGGTCCAACTGCGTGCTGTTCTTCGACGAGTGCGACGCTATTTTCGGCAAGCGCAGTGAAGTAAAGGACGCCCACGACCGCAACGCCAATGTGGAGGTGGCCTACCTGCTCCAGCAGATAGAGGAGCACGACGGAGTGTGCATCATGGCCACCAACCTGATCGGTAACATCGACGCGGCCTTTATGCGCCGCATTACCTATGTGGTCCATTTCCCCTTTCCCGACGCGGCCATGCGGGAGGAGATCTACCGCCGTACCATGCCGCCTCAGGCGCCGGTGTCCGACGACGTGGACTGGACTTTCCTGGCAGAAAAATTTCAGCTCTCCGGCGGACATATCAAAAATATCGTCCTATCCGCCGCCTTTCTGGCGGCCCTGGAAAATCAACCCATCGGCATGGCCCACCTGCTGCGGGCGGCCGTGGGGGAGATGAAGAAAAACGAAATTGTGGTGGTCCGGGAGGAATTGCGGGAATACGCAGACCTGCTGGATGAATAGAGACAATACATCATTAGGAGGAAATGAAAATGACCATTACCAAACACACAGATGGAGATAAGCTGACCATTGCCCTGGAGGGGCGGCTGGACACCTCCACCGCGCCCGAGCTGGAGGCGGAACTGAACGCCAGCCTGGACGGTGTGAAGCAGCTGGTGCTGGACATGGAGCAGCTGCTCTATCTCTCCTCCGCGGGACTGCGGGTGGTACTGGCCGCGCAGAAGCGGATGAACAAGCAGGGACATATGACGGTGAATCATGTCTGCCCGGATATCATGGAGGTCTTCGAGATCACCGGGTTCGTGGACATTCTGGATATTCAGTGATTGAGAAATGAGTGAGAGATTGTGATTGGTGCATCCGCGCGGGAGAACATATTTGTCCGCAAAGCGTTTTATAATTTCTTTTTGCCCAGCCTCTGTTCCTGCCTGGGACTGGCCATCGGGGGACTGGCCGACTGCGTTTTTGTCGGAAATACCGTGGGAGCGGTGGGCTTGACCGCCATCAGCATCGGCCAGCCGGTGTATATGCTGTTCAATACCATCAGCTACTCCCTGTCCATCGGCGGCTCGATCCATTACGCAAACGCCCTGAGCGAGGGTAAGGAGGAGGAGGGCAACCGGATCTTCGGCAACGTCCTCCGGGCCGACCTGTTTACCAATATCCTGCTGTGCGTTCTGGGGCTGATTTTCCTGCCCCAGGTGCTCACCTTCCTGGGGGCCGGTACGCCGGGGACCGAGGTGTGGGAGAACTGCGAGGCCCTGGTGCGGGCCCAGCTGCTCCTGGTACCGGTGATGTTCTGTCAGGGGCCTTTCTATTATTTCATCAACTGTGACAATAACCCCAAGCTGGCGGCGGTGGCTCTGGTCACCAGCAACACCATCGACATTGTGTTCAACTATGTGTTTGTGGTGCTGATGGACATGGGCGTGGCGGGCTCGGTGTACTCCACCGGCCTGGGCGCGGCGGTGATGCTGGTTATCAGCGTGACCCATTTTATCCGGAAACAGGGCTGCCTGCGGTTTACCTGGCCCAAATTTCAGCCCCAGACCGTGGCCCTCTCCTTCCGGACCGGCTTTGCCACTTCCATCCAGTACATCTTCCAGTTTGTCACCATCCTGGTCTGCAACCGGCTGCTGATGTCCATCAGCGGAGAGCTGGGAGTAGCGGTATTCGGCATCGTGTTCAATGTGGCGCTGGTGGCGGCGTCGGTGTATGATGCCATCAGTATGGCGCTGCAGCCCATGGTGAGTACCTTCCATGGCGAGTGCAACAAATCCAATGTACGCTGCACCCTGCGGCAGGCATTTCAGGTTGCGGCGGTCATGAGCGTCATTGTGATCGCCCTGCTGGTGGCCATCCCGCAATGGGTCTGCTTCGCCTTCGGTCTGCGGACGGCGGAGGAACTGGCCATGGGAAGCGTGGCCATCCGGATCTACGCCCTGTGTGTCCTTCCCTCGGGCGTTAATATGGTGATGACCTATTATTACCAGGCCCTTGGACAGGAATTTACCAGCTATCTGCTGTTTACGCTGCGGTCCTTTGTGTTTTTCCTGCTGTTCAGCCTGCTCCTCAGCCGGGGCGGCGTCATGCTGTTCTGGTGGACCTACCCCTGCATGGAGGCGGCTACCCTGCTGGTGCTCTGCATCTACAACTGGAAAAAGGGCTCCTGGACCTATCTGAATGAGGATGACAGCAAGATTTACAGCGCCTTCCTGGACAGCAGGGAGGCAGACCTGGGGGCGGTGGAGCAGGACGTGTCCGCCTATCTGGAGCGGATGGATGCCAACCCCACCCAGATCTATTTTGCCACCATCGCGGTGGAGGAGGTATGCGGGGTGATCATGAGCCACGCCTTTTCCGCCAACGACGGCTACATCCAGCTGACCATCGTGCCCCATGAGGACGGGACCGTGACGCTCCATGTGCGGGACAACGCCAAGGAGTTCAATCCCTTTGAGCTGAACACCGACGCTATCAGCCTGGAGGAGGGCACGGGTCTGGACATCATTGGCGTCAAGATGATCAAGAGCAAGGCAAAAGAGTTCTTCTACCGGCGGTACGCGGGCTTCAATACTCTGGTGGTCCGGGTGTAGGTTGTAAAAAGAGAGGGGAGGCGGGGCGAACTTGAAGAAGATACGGTTTACCCTGGGGAAGAAAATTGTGGTTATGATCCTGGCAATGAGTGTCATTCTCTGCGCCACCGCGCTCTTCGTCAGCTATCAGACCTATCAGCGGCGTACCATGGCGTTTTATGAGCAACTGGGCCATAACGTGGTGGCGACCCTGGCCAGCCAGCTGGAGGCGGAGGATCTGGACCGCTACTATGAGACCCTGGAGATGGATGACCGCTACTATGAAATCCAGCGGTTCATTGCCGATCTGGTGGAAAGCAATGGTGTGCAGTACCTCTATGTGGTGCGTCCTCACGGGATAGGTGTAACGTTTCTCTTTGATTCAGATATGGAGGCGGGGGAAAACGGCGACTATCTCTCCGGCGGATACTGCGCCCTGGGTACCTATACCGATCTGGTGGGCGGCTTTGCGGACAATCTGGATAAGCTGCTGGACGGCCAGGAGGTAGGACCCATTGTCCAGAAGGACCCCAGCTACGGCTGGCTGATGACCTCCATGACCCCGGTGCTCCATGAGGATGGCAGCGTGGCCGGTTACGTCATGGCGGATATCAGTATGAACGATGTGGTAGAGGAGCAGCAGCGCTTTCTGCTGTACAGCGGCGGCCTGCTGGCGGCGCTGACCGTGGTTTTTGCCGGGATCTATCTGCTGTTGATCCGGCGGAGCTTTATCCGCCCCGTTCAGGAGCTGACCGCTGCCGCCCAGGGCTATGAGGGCGGAGAAAACAAACGGGCCTTCAGCCAGGTGAAGATCAAGAGCAACGATGAGCTGCGTACGCTGGCGGACGCCTTCCGCATGATGCTGGCGGAGATAGAGCTGAATAACCGGGAGCAGCAGGAGCTGGCCCTGCGGGAGCAGCGGTTGGAGAGCGAGCTTCAGCTGGCCAACCAGCTCAATGTGTCCATGCTGCCCAGAGAACTGCCGGAGCGGAAGGGCGGCTATCCCTTTGCCATACGGGGGCAGATTTACCAGGGACATGAACTGTCCTGCTGCTTTTATGATTACTTCCTGCTGGATCAGGACAGGCTGTGCGTGTTGGTAGGCGAGGTGCCGGGCGGGGGAATCCCCCAGGTATTGTATACCGCCATGGCCCAGGCCACCATTAAGAGCCAGATGCGCTCCGGCCTGCCCCTGGCGGAGGCTATGACCGCCGCCAACCAGCAGCTGTATGAGATGAGCGGGGAGCTGAGCCTGAATGTGCTGGCGGGTGTGCTGGACGGCATTACCGGACACTTCTCCTGTATCAATGCCGGTCAGAGTGATCCGCTGCTGATGCGCAGCCAGGACCAGTATCAGTGGATGGGGGTTCTGCCCTATGCACCTCTTGGTCAGAATGAGAATGTGGTCTATCAGACCATGGAAGTGGAACTGCGGCAGGGAGACCGGATTCTCTTCCACACAGCGGGACTGGACGGCATCACGGGCCGTGATGGAAGACCCTTTGCAGCAGAACAGCTCCGCCTGTCCCTGAATGAAAGCAAGAGCCGCCAGGCGGAGCTGGAGCGGCAGCTGCAGGGTATCAGCGATGCGGGCAAGGTCTATGCCCGACGGGTGGAGGACATCAACGGATATGTCCTTCTGGCAATGGAATACCGCCGTCGGGACCGGGCCCAGGCCCACTGTGTTCTGACGCCTGACGCCAAGGGCAGCGCCCGGCTGCTGGAATTTCTCCGGGGCCAGCTGGAGGCCAATCAGCTCCAGGGCGGACAGATGGCGCGGATGCTGGTGCTGGCGGACGAGCTGTTTACCCTGTGCTGCCGCCGGGCCGATTCGGACAGCCGCCTGATGGCGGAGTGCGCTATTCCGCAGGAAGAGGGGCAGGCCATCCTTCGCCTGAAGGGGGGCTTTGGCGGACACAGTCCGTTGGAGGAGATCCAGGACGATGCCTCGAAGCATGCGGCTGAATTTATCGTCCAGAACTGCAGCCGGGTTCTCTTTGAGAGCGACGGCACCATGGATACTGTTACAGTGGTGAAGCAATTGGAAGGAGCAGGAACATTGGAAAGAGAGAAGCGCGTATGAGACAGAACGTGAAATTTTCCCTGGGCAAAAAGCTGACGGCCATGATCGTATTTCTGAGCGTGGCTCTGAGCCTGGTAGCCATTCTGGTGAGCTACCGCATTTTCAGTTCTACCATGACCCGTTACTACAAAGAGCTGGGTACCAATCTGGTGCGCACACTGGCCAGCCAGCTGGATGCGGATGAGCTGGACTACTATTACGAGACGGGGGAAATGGACGAGAACTACTATAAGACGCAGAAGTTCATCCAGGACTTGGTGGCCAGCAATAACGTGGAATACCTCTATGTGGTGCGCCCCAATGGGGTGGGAGTCACCTTCCTCTTTGATTCCGATATGGAAGTAGGAGAGGGCGGCGAGTATTATGACGGCGGCTACTGCGCGCTGGGTACTTATGTGGACCTGGTGGGCGGCTTTGCCGAAAATCTGGATAAGCTGCTGGCCGGCGAAGATGTGGAGCCCATCATACAGCAGGACGCTGGATTTGGCTGGCTGATGACGGCGATGGTTCCGGTGCTCCATGAGGATGGTACCATGGCGGGCTATGTCATGGCGGACATCAGCATGAACGATGTGATGCACACCAGACAGACCTTTCTCATCACGCTGGTGGTGCTGCTGGTTGCCCTGACCGTGGCCTTTATCGTGCTGTTCCTGATGATCCTGCGGCGGAAGGTGATCCGGCCCATTGATCAGCTTACTCAGGCTACGGGGGCTTTTATCCAGAACAATGAGGCTGAACTGGCGGCGGGGACAGCCACCGTCAATGTGCCGGAGATCAGGACAGGCGACGAGGTGGAGGAGCTGGCCGACTCTTTCCGGAAGATGGAGGAGGACATGATCTCCTATATCCGCAGCTTCATGAAGATTACGGCGGAAAAGGAGCGTATCGGAGCGGAGCTGAACGTGGCAACTCAGATCCAGGCGGATATGCTGCCCCGGATCTTCCCCGCCTTCCCGGAGCGGCAGGAGTTCGACATTTATGCCACCATGAACCCCGCCAAGGAGGTGGGGGGAGACTTCTATGACTTCTTCCTGGTGGACGACGACCATCTGGCGGTGGTCATCGCCGACGTGTCCGGCAAGGGTGTTCCGGCGGCTCTGTTCATGGTGATTGCCAAGACCCTGATCAAGAACCACGCGCAAAACAAGGAGACGCCGGGAGAGGTATTCACCCATACCAATGAGCAGCTCTGTGAGGGGAATGATGCCGGCCTCTTCGTAACGGCGTGGATGGGCATTCTGCAGATCAGTACGGGACATTTTGTCTATGTAAACGCCGGCCATAATCCGCCCCTGCTCCGACGGGCGGGGGGCAGCTTTGAGTGGCTGAAATCCCGGCCCGGCTTTGTGCTGGCAGGCATGGAGGGCGTGCGCTACCGGGAGAATGAGATGGAGCTGGCTCCCGGGGATGTGCTGTACCTGTACACCGACGGTGTCACCGAGGCTACCGACGTCCATCAGCAGCTTTTTGGGGAGGAACGGCTCCAGGCGGCGCTGAATGAACAGCCGATGCTGCCGGTAAACCAGATGCTGTCCAAGATCAAGGGCTGTATCGGCGCCTTTGTGGGGGAAGCAGAGCAGTTTGACGACATTACCATGCTGGGTCTGGAATATCTGAAAAGAGGAGATGGAACAGATGGCTGAACGGATTTTTCCGGCCACACTGGAGCAGTTGGAACCGGTGCAGGCCTTTGTGGCAGAGCAGCTGGAGCTCCACGAGTGTCCAGCCAAGGTGAAATTTCAGCTGGATGTGGCGGTAGAAGAGATTTTTGTGAACATTGCCCACTATGCCTATCCTGAGAAAACCGGGGAGGCCACCGTGCGCTGCTGCGTCGGAGGAGACCCGCTGCAGGTGACCATCCAATTCCTGGACAACGGAAAGCCCTTTAACCCGCTGAAAAAGCCGGATGCCGACATTACCTTATCGGCGGAGGAGCGGGATATCGGCGGACTGGGAATTCTGATGGTGAAAAAGAGCATGGACGCAGTGGACTACACCTACGAGGACGGAAAAAATATCCTGACCATTAAAAAGAATATCCAGATAGGATAGGAGTCGAGTAAGAATATGATCGCATTTCATCCCCCTGAAATAGAGGACAAACCATGGATTGACGCCTGCTTCCGTGCTGCCGGCAACAGGGGCTGTGAGTATAGCTTTGCCACTGTATTTCTGTGGAGCGGAACCTTTCAGCAAGAGGTGGCGCGGATGGACGGCTATGTCTTGGAACGTCTGTGCGGCCGGGTGGGCAGCGGCTATCTGTTTCCCGCCGGCAGCGGACCGCTGAAGCCGGTGCTGGATGCGCTGGAGGCTGACGCGGCGGAGCGGGGGGATATTTGCCGCCTGCTGTGTGTTACGCCAGAGCAGATGGAGCAGTTGGAACAGGTCTGCCCCGGACGGTATACCTGTACGCCGGACCGGGACGGTTGGGACTATCTCTATGAGGTGCAGAAGCTGGCAGAGCTGGGTGGTAAGAAGCTCCACGGCAAGCGCAACCATATCCACCGCTTTGAGGAGAACTACCCTGACTGGCGGGTGGAGGAGATCAGCATAGACAATCTGGCGGAGTGCGCTGAGATGGATCTGGAGTGGAATCGCCTCTACCGGCAGGAGCGGGCGAATGAAGCGGAGACGGCGCAGAGCCGGATGAATGAGCGCCACGCCATGTCCAAGGCCTTTGCCTATTATGAGGCATTGGGGCTGTCCGGGCTGCTGCTGCGGGCGGAAGGGCGTGTAATTGCCTTTACCATGGGCAGTCCTATCAGCGCGGACACCTTTGACGTCCACTTTGAAAAGGCTTACGGAGAAATCCAGGGGGCCTACGCCATGATCAACCGGGAATTTGCCCGCTGGGTCCGGGACCACTACCCGGACGTGCGCTATCTGAACCGGGAGGACGATATGGGGCTGGAGGGCTTGCGGAAAGCCAAGGAGTCCTATTATCCCGACTGTATGGTGGAGAAATACTCTGCAGTCTGTGGGGAGGATTAAAAAACAAGAAGGTGCGCTGCCCAGAGGGCGGCGCACCTTTTCTGTGGTTAAAGGGTGATGTCATTCCTGTTTCCAGGCTTTCAGATAGGTCCAATCAATGAACTGATTGCGGATTTGCGTGGTGTGGGTGGAGCCGATAGGGACCAGGGAGCCGTCAGACATCTGGAAGTCGTTTCCCTCCATACCCTGGATATAGTTCATATTTACCAGATAGCTCCGGTGGCAGCGTAGAAAATCCGGGCTGTCAATGGCGGCCTCCAGATCGTCCAGCCCCCGGCGGGTCACAATGAGCTCCTGATTGGTATGGATTCTGGATTGGTGGCCGTAGACATCGATGTAGTGGATCACGGCCAGGGGAAAGGTTCGCTGCTCACCTTCCACAAGGACTGTCAGCTGGCGCAGAGGCTTTGGCATATGCTCCAGACACCAGTCAATTGCCTGAGCCACGCTCTCAGCCTGGATGGGCTTGACCAGATAATCGGAGGCCTGAACCTGAAAGCTGTCCATACCATGGTCCTGGCTGGTGGTGGCGAACAGGAGGAATACGCTGCTGTCAATGGCGCGGATTTTTTTGGCGGTGTCCACGCCGGACATACCTGGCATATAAATGTCCAGAAAGATGATCTGGAACAGTCCCGGTTGGGTAAAGGCCTCCAGCAACTCTTCTCCGCTGGAGAACAGATGTATTTGAGGAGATAAGGCGCATTTTTTGCAATAGGCTTGGATAAGCTTGGCCAAATTGATCCTTTCCTCAATCAGGTCGTCACAGATGGCAATAGAGAGCTCTGACATAGATCTCCGGTTCCTTTCTCTATTTACCGTATCGCAGCATGTAAAATCCGCGATAAGCTTTATAATATCAGATTTATTGCTTCGCCTCCTACTCGAATTCGTGTATGCCCATTAAATCATTAAGAGGATGGCGAAAACACGGCGGCCCATGGTTTTCAGGCGGCTTAAAAAAGGCAGACACGACGCAGGTCGTGTCTGCCTTTTGGAGCAGGTAAAGGGAATCGAACCCTCATATTCAGCTTGGGAAACAGTTCATTGCTTCACCGAAACTGACTGTGCTCCAATAGGTAGACACTATGCTTGTTTTGCGTTTCCACCACCTTTCCCACCAGACCCGTCCAGAAGGGCCATTCCGGAGTGCAAAGTGGTGGAGTCGCGGTGTTGATAGATGTTGGCGGTGGTAGAGATGTCCTCATGGCCCAGCAGCCAACGAACGGTTTCCAGAGGCACGCCCGCCCGGGCGCAGTCCGTGGCAAAGGTATGCCGCAGGCAGTAGGGGGTAAGATCATCAGCGATCACCGAGCGGGTGATCTTGTTCCGGTAGACCTCCGCCCCCATGGCGATGTCCATGGCCCGCTTGAACGTGGCCCACTGCCGGTACTGGCTGTTGGAGTTCAGCCGGCGGCCCTCCCGCCCGGTAAACACCGGTGCAAAGGGCTCGCCCCTAGCCGCCAGAAGCCTGGGCAATAGCGCGGCGTGAATGGGGATGTCCCGTATGCCGGCCTGCGTCTTGGGTCCCTTTATGCGGCCCGTCCCACTTTCCAGGGCGGCATGGATGTGGATCTCGTTGCGTGCGAAGTCCACATCCGCCCAGTTCAGAGCTGCCGCCTCGCCGGGCCTCATGCCGGTGTATAGCAGGGCCAGAATATAGAGGCCTGCTGGGTGGGTCTCAGCTACGTTGAGTAAAACGGTCCGCTCCAGGTCGGTGAGGCTCCGGTGGGAGCCCTTTACCACTGCCGGGAACTGCAGATCCTCTGATGGGTCGTAGGGGATCAGTCTGCTTTTCCTGGCCCGGCTGAACATTTCCCGCAGTACCCGGCGGAGCTTTTCCACGTGGGAATGAGATTTTCCGGCCTGCCCATTCATCAGCCGCTGCAAGTGGATGTCCTTCACGTCCCGCAGCTTCATGTGGCCGATCATGGGCTTTATGTACCCGCTATACTTTTCGTCGTACATGCCAAGGGATTTTGGGGTTAGTCCGGCCGGGTCCTTGTAGGTGGCTTTCCATTGATGATACCATGCGTCCACAGACATGGACCCGCCAATGACCTCCTCGCCCCGCTTCGCGGCAGCCAGCTTTTCGGCCAGCTTCATCATGGCCTCGCGCTCAGTCTTTCCCGTGGCTTCGTACTTCCTGCCGTTATAGCGGGCGGTTTTCCGAATGTATTGCATTTTACCCTCCATTCCAGTATAATGGAGGGGCAGATGGCCCGTCAAAACCTCTGCCCCTTGCCTCGCCCGGTGCGCCAACACCGAGCGGGGCATTTTTTATAATATCATCCATCCATCATCAGCGGGAATATATTATCCCATATCGCTTGAATGAGCTTCCTGAATGACATCACCCGTATTTTCGTTCACAAATTTTACAGTGATATCTTGTGCTGGGGTTCCGTTAAAGGCATTGTACATTCCGCCGTATAAATATAGGCCAAGTACAATAAAGGATTCTGTCATACTTACTTCCGAAGAGGCGACGTTCACTGTGAATTCCGTATACCCATCGTTTGCGGATATCCCGGTGATATTTGGATACTCCTCAGTGTTGACCATATCTGAAAGACCTGTATCAATACTCTCCTGAAGATCCTGCATCATCTGGTCATGCTGAGCCTTTGTCATAACATAGGTTGCAGAGCCGTCATCATTTAGTGTCACAGACTTAAAGCCGGATTCTTCTGCAATTGTGTCCAAATCCTCCTGAGTTGTCCCCTGATCTAGGAAAGATGCCGGAACCGTGATTTCAACATCAAATAGGTTTTGATCAACTTCCAAACTATCCTGTGAATCAGGGGTGCTTTCTGTGACGGGTGAACTAGGCGTCTCGGAAGCTAATTCCTTTTCACTTCCGGAGTTTACTGAACATGCTGCCATTGAAATGGTCATTGCTCCGCACAGAAGAAGCGAGAGCATTTCTCTTTTCATGTA
>DWXF01000055.1 GCA_019119335.1 Candidatus Flavonifractor merdavium | reverse complement strand
ACAATTCGGCGTTATGAGAAAGGCGAATCTATCAAAGCGTTAAGCCAGGAACTCCATATTTCTCAAAGCACTCTATATCAATGGCGTAAAGAATACTGCTCCATCGAAATGCCCAATCGCACCTACACGCCCAAAGAATTTGATGCAATGGCCCGGTGGCTGAAAAAGTTGGAGCATTATATGGAAATCATCCATCAATCCGGCTATCTCTCCAGTGTACCATTACAGAAAAAGCTTGCCACCCTGGAGGAACTATATAACCGGCCGGATAATCCATACAGCGTACATGAGCTTTGTGATGCGCTGGGGGTTGCAAGAGGAACCTTCTACAACCACATCTTTCGCAGAGCAGATCGCAGCAAGTACGAGAAGGAGCAGGCGCAACTCATGCTGAAGGTCAAGCAGGTATTTGATGACAGCGGACAACGTTTCGGTGCGGAAAAGATACGCATTATCTTGGCGGACGGCGGTATCCATGTAAGCAAGAAACGCATTTTAGCCATCATGCAGGAAATGGGTCTCAGCAGTGTCCGTGTAGATGCTAAAAAGCAATTCAAGCGCAAACAGCAATATGAAAAACAAAACCTGCTGAAACGGGAGTTTTCAGCAGGCCATCCAAACCAGATATGGGTCAGCGATATTACATACTTCAAAGTCAAAAGCTACTGGGTCTATTTTTGCATCATCTTGGATTTGTACTCGCGCAAAATCGTCGGGTGGCGGGTATCCCGAAACATGAGTACAAACCTGGTCACCGCCACTTTTAAGGCTGCATTTCAGGAGCGTGGACAACCTCAAAACCTGACCTTCCACAGTGACCGTGGGAAACAATACATGTCGAAAGCACTAACAGGTCTGTTCCAAAAATATGGAGTAAAGCAATCCTTTTCCGCTACGGCCAGACCGCTGGACAACGCTGTGGCCGAGACCTTTTTCTCGACATTCAAGAGAGAGGAAGCCTACCGGAAGGACTATACCTCTGAACAACATTTCCGCAGAAGCACAGAAGAGTATATTCGCTTCTACAATGAAGTGCGGCCTCACCAAACGCTGAATTATAAGACACCACAGGCATTTGAAGATGCTTACAAGCCAGTTTTATCGGAAAGTGATGTCTAAATCTCTGACCGATATAAAAATATTGTTTTTGCGTTTGAGGAATTTTGAAAAACAAATTAAGAGCTACAAAAATCGGAAAGCCCCTTGTCACAAGGCTTTCCACATACGACGAGCCCCGCTTTTCGATAAAATAGTTCGAAAAGCGGGGCTCATTCATTATGGTGCCGGTAGTCGGACTCGAACCGACACGATGTCGCCACCAACGGATTTTGAGTCCGTCACGTCTACCAATTCCATCATACCGGCACATGGGACAAAGGCTATTATACATGAGTTTGGGTATATTGGCAAGGGCTCTGGACAAGGAAATTGAGAAAAATATCATATCATTTATTTGAAAGATATGCTATGATATCCTTGTAACCTGAAATGAGATCCCATGGAGGGGTTTGATAGTATGAGACGATTCCGAGTGCTTCTGGCGGCGGGGCTGTTCCTGCTGCTGACCGGCTGCTTTTCCCAATCGGTGGATGAGCTGTATGCCCAACCCAAGGCGCCTGACGATTATCTGAAGCTGGACAACAAGATAAGCGAGGTGCTCAACGCCGGCGGGGAATACGCCGCGCCGCTGACGGGCGAGCTGACCCAGAAGGTGCAGCTCCAGGATCTGGATGGAGACGGCGTGCAGGAGGCCATCGCTTTTTTCCGGGTGAGTTCGGACGAGCGGCAGCTGAAAATCTGCATTTACCGGGAGTCCAGCGAGGACTATGAGTTGGCGGCCATGATCGAGAGCGCCGGTACCGCCATCAACGTGGTCAGCTACCAGGATGTGGACGGCGTGCCCGGCAAGGAGATTATCGTAGGCTGGCAGCAGAGCGACAAGCTCTATTCTCTGGCGGCCTATTCCATTCATAACGACCAGGTTCTGGAGCTGATGCGGACAGAGTACACCGATTTTCAGGTGTGCGACCTGGACACTGACGGAGTCAACGAGATTGTGGTCATCCACACAGGCATGGGGGAGAACAGCAACCGGGCGGAGCTGTATGACTACCGGGACGGGATGCTGGAGCTGGATTCCGCCGCGCCTCTTTCCCGTAACGTGACCTCCCTGGTGGAGAACGGGGTCAAGACAGGCTATCTGAAGGATGGGGTGCCCGCGGTATTTGTAGACGCGGCCTACGCCTCCTCGGGAAGCGCCGCGCCGGGCGAAGAACTCTCCGCCTTCAACAGCGCCACATACAGCGGGGAGGGCCATATTACAGATGTCTTTGCCTGGAAGAACGGAGCTCTGCGGAATATTACCCTGAATTCCACCACGGGGGAGAGTGACGGAACCATCCGCTGGTACACAGCAGTGTCCGCCAAAGACATCAACGGCGATGGGATTCTGGAACTGCCTGACCCCTATGCCCTTACCGATCCCACCAGTTCCAGCATCGCGGTGAATTTCTGGGCCATCCGCTGGCTGCAGTATGACATCAACGGAAAATCCAGCCTGGTGTTCACGACCTATTATAACGATCGGGACGGCTGGTACTTCATCCTGCCGGAGAGCTGGGAGGGCAAGATCACGGTCTCCCGGAACGACGTGGCCGGCGGCGAGCGGGCGGTGATCTTCTCCTACTGGGAGGGACGGGGTACGGCGGAGCCGGTGCCGTTTCTGGTTATCTATGCCCTCAGCGGCGACAACCGCTATATGCGGGCCAATATGGCCGGCCGGTTCCGTCTGCTGCCGGACGATACCGACGGCGACACGATTTATGCCGCCCGCCTGCTCCAGAGCGACTGGGACTGCGGCCTGGACGAGGAGGGCGTCAAAGCGAATTTTGCGCTGATTACCAGCGAATGGTCCTACGAGAAATCATGAGAAGGAGGGAGCGGAGATGAAAAAGGTGCTCGTGCTGGAGGACGAGGCCAACATCCGCAGCTTTGTGGTGATCAATTTGAAGCGGGCCGGCTATGAGGCTATCGAGGCTGAAACCGGGGAAGAGGCCCTGGCCCAGCTCAAGCGCAACCCGGACATCAAGGTGGCGCTGCTGGATATCATGCTGCCCGATATGGATGGGTTTGAGGTGTGCCGCCGGATCCGGGCGGGGGACAACAAGATTGGAATTATCATGCTTACCGCCCGCACCCAGGAGATGGACAAGGTGACCGGCCTGATGACCGGCGCGGACGACTATGTAACCAAGCCCTTTTCCCCGGCGGAGCTCACCGCCCGGATCGACGCGCTGTACCGCCGCACCGGCGGGGGAGACCCGGTGGACTCCGGGGAGATCAGCCAGCCGCCCTTCCTGCTCAACGTCCGCAACCGCACGCTGGAGAAGAATGGGCAGCGCATCAAGCTCACTCAGGTGGAGTACTCCATTATCAAGCTGTTTATGGACAACCCGGGAAAGGCTCTCTCCCGGGAGGAGATCCTGGATTCCGTGTGGGGCCGGGACTACTTTGGCGAACTGAAGATCGTGGACGTGAATATCCGGCGTCTGCGTATCAAAATTGAGGACGACCCCACCAATCCCACCTTTATTACAACGGTGTGGGGCTACGGCTATAAGTGGGGCTTCTGAGGGGCAGCCTCCACGCGCATCTTTTAATAAACCCAGGTGGTGAGATAAGGATTTATGAAAAAAATCAAGGGCATCCGCGGAATCCGAAAGCGCTGGATGGTGAACTCCATCAGCGTGGTGCTGTTCATCGTCCTGCTGGCGGTGTCGGCCTTCTCCGCCGCCATGGGGAGCTATTACTATTCCACCCTCAGTGAATCGCTGTCCCAGAAGGCGGAAAACGCGGTGCAGAGCTTCAGCTACTTCCTCTCGGAGGATAACTATTACGACTACGCCCAGTCCCTGGTGGCGGGGGATCCCTCCGGGGACAAGCTGGAGGTGGAATTCCTGGACGCCAGCGGCCAGATCCGCTTCTCCAGCTCCGACCTGACCGCCTTCCGCTCCCCCGGCACGCCGGATATCGCCGAGGCGCTGAGCCAGGGTAAGACCAAGGAATGGTCCGGCTCCGACCCCAGCACCGGTGAGCACATCATGGCGGCCTCCAGCCCGCTGATCATCAACGGCAAGGTGGTGGGGGTCATGCGGTACGTCACCTCCCTGCGCATTGTGGACCGGCAGATCATTCTCATTGTGGGCATCTCTCTGGGCATCGGCCTGGCCATTCTGGCTATGGTGTATTTTTCCAACCTGTATTTTGTCCGCTCCATCGTGGAGCCGGTGGCGGGGATTACCGATACCGCCAAGCGGATTGCCGGCGGCTCCTACGGGGTGCAGATTGAAAAGCAGTTTGATGACGAGATCGGCGACCTCACCGACGCCATCAACGACATGTCCCTGAAAATCAGCCAGAGCGAGAAGATGAAAAATGAGTTTATCTCCTCGGTGTCCCATGAGCTGCGTACCCCCCTGACCGCCATCAACGGCTGGGCGGAGACCATCATGAACGGAGAGGTGCGGGACGCGGCGGACGTGAAAAAGGGCATGGGCATCATCGTGTCCGAGGCCCGGCGGCTGACCAACATGGTGGAGGAGCTGCTGGAGTTCTCCCGCATCCAGGACGGCCGCTTCACCCTGTCGGTGGAGCCCATGGACATCAAGGCTGAGCTGGAGGACGCGGTGTACACCTACCGGGAGTTCTTTCGGCGGGAGGGCATTGAGCTCAACCACTTTGACTGCGAGGAGGAGTTCCCGCTGATCTCCGGCGACCCGGAGCGGCTGCGGCAGGTGTTCTGCAACGTGCTGGACAACGCCGCCAAGCACGGCGGCTCCGGCAAGCGTATTGATACCGCCATTCGCCCGGAGGGGGACCAGGCGGTGATCACCATCCGGGACTATGGCCCCGGCATCCCGGAGGAGGAGCTGCCCCATGTGAAGTACAAATTCTATAAAGGCTCCTCCAAAGCCAGAGGCTCTGGTATCGGTCTGGCGGTGTGCGATGAGATCGTCACCCTCCATGGGGGAACGCTGGAGATCGGCAATGCGGAGGGAGGCGGCTGTATTGTCACCATCCGGCTGCCTATCCATCCCCAAACGCAAATAGAACATTAGTTCTAAAATTCAAACCCGCACCCCTTGCAATCAGGGTGCGGGTTTGATACAATAGACAAGACTATTCAGATTCCAACAGCAAGGAGAACAAAAACTCAATGTCAAATCAGACAAAGCGAGCCTGTGATACCCCCTATAAGACCATGATCGGCGGCCAGGCCCTGATTGAAGGCATCATGATGCTGGGGCCGGAGAAAAAGGCCGTAGTGGTTCGCAAGCCGGACGGTATGCTGGAGGAGCAGGTGGAGGAGCGGGTACTCATCAAGGACAAGCACCCCCTGCTGGGCCTGCCTCTGATCCGGGGCGTGTTCAATTTCTGCTCCTCCATGGCCAACGGGGTGAAGGCCCTGATGTATTCCGCCTCCTTTGTGCCTGAGGATGAAGAGGAGCCGGAGGAGCCCTCCAAACTGGAGGTGTGGCTGGACAAGCACCTGGGCAGTGAAAAGGCGGCCTCTGCGCTGGTCACCCTGGCGGTGGTGCTGGGCATGCTGTTTTCCGTGGTGCTCTTTATCCTGCTGCCCACCGCGCTGGTGGGCCTGCTGGGGAAGGCGGTGCCCCTGGCCATGTGGGTGCGCAACCTGCTGGAGGGCGTGGTGCGCATCGTCATCTTTGCGGGCTACCTGATGTTGTGCTCCCACACCAAGGAGATCCACCGGGTCTTTCAGTACCACGGGGCGGAGCACAAGACCATCTTCTGCTATGAGCATGGCCTGCCCCTGACGGTGGAGAACGTGCGCAAGCAGCCCAGGCACCACCCCCGCTGCGGCACCAGCTTTCTGTTTGTGGTAATCGTGGTGAGCATCCTGCTCTCCAGCGTGGTGTTTACCTATGTGGACGTGGTGAACACCTTCGTGCGGATGGGACTGCATCTGCTGCTGCTGCCGGTGATCGTCAGCCTGACCTATGAGTTCAACCGCTTGGTGGGCCGGTATGACAACTGGTTTACCCGGGTGATGACCGCGCCGGGGCTGTGGCTGCAGAACTGGACCACCTTTGAGCCGGACGACAGCATGATCGAGGTGGGTATCCGGGCCTTTACGCTGGTGCTTCCCAATGAGGAGGGGAAGGACCAGTGGTGAATTCCCGTCAGGGAAACCAGTGAGAGAAAGAGAGATTAAAAGCAGGAGTGTGGTTTCATGGCGACCACCTATAATAACCTCTACCTGGACGCCCGCCGCCGGCTGCGCCAGGCGGGGATTGAGGGGGCGCAGCTGGAGGCCAGGGAGCTGGTGTGCTGCGCCGCGGGCAAGAGCCGGGAGCAGTTTTACCGGGACATGACGTTGTATGCCTCCGCCCAGGTGGAAGAGAAGCTGGCCGGGCTGGTGGAACGGCGGCTGGCGGGGGAGCCGGTGGCCTACATCATCGGGGAGTGGGAGTTTTACGGCCTGTCCCTGGAGGTGTCCCCCGACGTGCTTATCCCCCGGATGGATACGGAGATACTGGCCGAGCGGGCCATTTTGCTGGCCCGCGCCGCCGGAGAGGGGGCCAGGGTGCTGGACCTGTGCGCCGGCAGCGGCTGCGTGGGGCTGGCGGTGGCGGCCAATGTGCCTGAGTGCCGGGTGGTGCTGGCGGATGTCAGCGAACCGGCGCTGAAGCTGTGCAAGGGCAACATCCGCCGCTGCGACCTGAACGCCCGGGTCACCTGCGTCCACGCCGACGCCCTGGAGGAGCCCCCCGCCGCTCTGTGGGGTTTTGACGTGATCGCCTGCAATCCCCCTTATATTCCCAGCGGAGACATTGCAGGTCTGGACGCCGGCGTCCGGGATTACGAGCCCCGCTCGGCCCTGGACGGCGGGGCGGACGGCCTGGATTTTTACCGGGCCATCGCCCAGCGCTGGGGAAAGGCCCTGCGGCTGGGCGGTTCCCTGGTGTTCGAGGTGGGAATCGGTCAGGCCCAGGACGTGGAGCGGATCTTGACCATGAACGGCTTTGAGCAGGTCCAGAGCACCCAGGATACCCAGGGAATCTGGCGGGTGGTAGAGGGTATTTCAAACCGGTAAGAGCGGACCGCCCCGCTTTTTGAGAGGAGAAATCACAGTATGGCAGACAAGAAAAAGTCCGTGGTGGAGGCTGCGGCCCCCGCATCTGATAAGAAGAAGGCGCTGGAGACCGCCATGGCCCAGATTGAAAAGGCCTACGGCAAGGGTTCCATCATGCGCCTGGGAGACAACGCCGACATCGTGGTGGAGGCCATTCCCACCGGGTCCCTGTCGCTGGACCTGGCTCTGGGGATCGGCGGCGTGCCCAAGGGGCGTATCATTGAGATCTACGGTCCCGAGTCCTCCGGTAAGACCACGCTGGCCCTGCACATTGTGGCCGAGGCCCAGAAGCGGGGGGGCGAGGTGGCCTTCATCGACGCCGAGCACGCTCTGGACCCCTACTATGCCCGGGCTCTGGGTGTGGATATCGACTCCATGCTTATCTCCCAGCCCGATACCGGCGAGCAGGGCCTGGAGATCTGCGAGGCCTTGGTCCGCTCCGGCGCCATCGACGTGGTGGTGGTGGACTCGGTGGCCGCCCTCACCCCCCGGGCCGAGATCGAGGGGGACATGGGGGATTCCCACGTGGGTCTGCTGGCCCGGCTGATGAGCCAGGCCCTGCGCAAGCTGGCCGGCTCCATCGCCAAGACCAACTGTGTGGTCATCTTCATCAACCAGCTGCGGGAAAAGGTGGGGGTCATGTACGGCAACCCGGAGGTCACCACCGGCGGCCGGGCCCTGAAGTTCTATGCCTCGGTGCGTATTGACGTGCGGCGCATCGAGTCTCTGAAGAGCGGCTCGGAGATCATCGGCAACCGTACCCGGGCCAAGGTGGTGAAAAACAAGGTTTCGCCCCCCTTCAAGGAGGCGGAGTTTGACATCATGTACGGCGAGGGTATCTCCAAGGTGGGCGAGATTCTGGATCTGGCCGCCAAGCTGGACCTGGTGCAGAAGTCGGGCTCCTGGTTTGCTATGGGGGAGACCCGCCTGGGTCAGGGCCGGGACGCCGCCAAGCAGTATCTGAAGGACAACCCGGAGGTGTGCGACAAGCTGGAGGCCGACATCCGCAAGAACGCCTACAAGCTGATGAGCAACCAGGCCCGGGCCGCCGCCCGTGCGGCTGGCCGGGCGGTGGACATCTCTGCCGAGGACTTTGAGGATGCGGATCAGTAAGCTGGCCCCATCTCAACGGGTCCAGGGCCGCTGGCTGTGCCACCTGGAGGATGGAACCATCCTGCGGGTGGGGGAAAACGAGGTGGCCGTCTTTGGCCTGTGCTCCGGGCTGGAGCTGACGGCGGAGAAACTGGAAGAGCTGACCCGGGCGGCGAAGGCCGCCGCGGTACGGGACAAGGCTATGGATCTGCTGTCCGCCCGCCCCCTGTCCCGGAAGGAGCTGGTGGACAAGCTCACCGCCCGGCCCAGAGACCGGGAGAAGGAGCCGATGGCCGACCGGGAGACGGCGGAGGCGGCGGCCGACCGGCTGGAGGAGCTGGGCTACCTCAACGACGGGGCCTATGCCTGTACGGTGGCGGAGCACTACGCCGCCAAGGGGTGGGGGCCCGCACGGATCCGGGAGGAGCTCTACCGCCGGGGCGTGCCCCGGGAATACTGGGACCAGGCGCTGGAGACCCTGGAGTCCCTTGACGACGCCATTGACGCCTTTTTGAAGAAAAAGCTGCGGGGGGCGGACCTGTCCAACCCCAAGAGCTGCCAGCGGGCCGCCGCCGCTCTGGCCCGCCGGGGCTTCCGGTGGGAGGACATCAAGGACGGCCTGCGCCGGTACGGCGGGGCTGAAGATTTTGAGTATGAATAAGGAGACAGTCATTTGAAGGTTGCATTTGTTTCCCTTGGCTGCGCCAAGAATCTGGTGAATACCGAGCAGATGATGGCCCTCACCCGGGCTGCCGGCCATACCGTCACCGGGGAGCCGGAGGGGGCGGATATCGCGGTGCTTAACACCTGCGGCTTTATTGACTCGGCCAAGAGTGAGGCCATCCAGAACATTCTGGAGCTGGCTGCCCTGAAGGACCAGGGCAAGCTGGGCAAGCTGCTGGTTACCGGCTGCCTGTCCCAGCGCTACCAGGACGAGCTGACGAAGGAAATGCCTGAGGTGGACGGTGTGATGGGCACCGGCAGCTATACCGATATCGTGTCCGCTCTGGAGGAGCTGGCCGCCGGCGGGCATCCCCGGCGGTTCGGGGATATCAGCCGCACCGACGAGGACGGGGAGCGGCTGGTAACCACCCCCTCCTACACCGCATTTCTGAAGATCGCCGAGGGGTGCGATAACCGCTGCGCCTTCTGCATCATCCCCTACCTCCGGGGCCGCTACCGCAGCCGCACCATGGAGGCTCTGCTGGAGGAGGCCAAGGCTCTGGCGGACCGGGGGGTGAAGGAGCTCATCGTCATTGCCCAGGACATCACCCGCTACGGCATCGACCTCTACCACAAGCAGATGCTGGGCGAGCTGCTGAACGAACTGTGCAAGCTGCCCTTCCACTGGATCCGCCTGCACTACCTCTATCCGGATATCCTGGGGGACGACCTCATTGAGGTGATTGCCCGCCAGCCCAAGATCGTCAAGTATATCGACATACCCCTGCAGCATAGTAATGACCGTATTCTGAAGGTCATGAACCGGCACACCACCAATGCCCAGATCCGGGCCTTGTTGGGCAAGCTGCGGGAGCGGATCCCCGGCGTGGTGCTGCGCACCTCCCTGATCTGCGGCCTGCCCGGAGAGGGGGAGGCGGAGTTTGAGGAGCTGTGCCAGTTCCTGCGGGAGAGCGCCATTGAGCGGGCGGGCATCTTCCAGTTCTCCCCCGAGGAGGGCACCCCCGCCGCGGAGATGGAGGACCAGGTAGACCCGGATGTGGCCCAGCGGCGGGTAGAGCTGCTGGTGGAGCTGCAGAGCCGGGTGATGGACCACTGGAACGAGCAGCGGCTGGGGGAGACCATGGAGGTGCTCTGCGAGGGCTTTGACCCCGACATGGGCTGCTACGCCGGGCGAACCTATGCCGACTCGGTGGATGTGGACAATCACGTCTATTTTACCGCCGCCGGGCTGATCCCCGCCGGAGAATTTGTCAATGTGCGTATCACCGGCACCCAGGACGGCGACCTGACCGGAGAGATTGAGGAGTGACATGCTGTGAATACCGCCAATAAGCTGACCATGCTCCGGATCTTTTTGATCCCTGTGTTTCTGGTAGTGCTCTATCTGGATTTCCCCTTCCACAGGCTGTTTGCCCTGGCTATCTTTATCCTGGCCAGCGTTACCGACTTTGTGGACGGATACATCGCCCGTCACTATAACCTGGTGACCGACTTCGGTAAATTCATGGACCCGCTGGCGGACAAGATGCTGGTCATGTCCGCCCTGCTGTGGTTTGTGGAAATGGGCCGGTTCCCGGCCTGGGCGCTGCTCATCGTGGTGGTGCGGGAGTTTGCCGTCACCGGCCTGCGGCTGCTTGCCGTGGAGCGGGGACGGGTCATTGCCGCCGCCTGGTCGGGAAAGGTGAAAACCGCCTCCACCATGGTGTGCATCTGTCTGATGCTGGTGATCGTCCACCCGGTGCTGGACGGGGTGTGCATTGCCCTGATTATCGGCACCACCATCTATTCGGGTGTGGAATATTTTGCTAAAAACAAAGACGTGATTGACTGGAGCAAGGTGTAATGCTGGACTTTTCCAAGCGCCTGGACCCCAAACGGCCCCTGATCCACCCCACCAGCCGGGTCAAAAAGTGCGCCTTCGGCGGCTATGTGGAGATCGGCGACCACTGCCTGCTGGAGGAGAGCCAGGTGGGGGCTTACAGCTACTGCTTCGGCTATAACGACATCATCTATTCCTGTATCGGCAAGTTCAACTCCATCGCCACCGGGGTGCGGCTCAATCCGGTGCAGCACCCGGCCAAATTCCGGGCGGCGGCCCATCACATTACCTACCGCTGCGCCCACTACGGCCTGGGCGAGGATGACGATGCTTTTCTGGACTGGCGGCGGCAGAACTGGGTTGTGACCGGACACGATGTATGGCTGGGGCACAACGCGGTGGTGATGGGAGGGGTGACCATCGGCCACGGCGGCGTGGTGGGCGCTGGAGCGGTGGTGACCCATGATGTGGCGCCCTACGAGATCGTGGGAGGCGTGCCCGCCCGGCACATCGGTTGGCGATACGACCGGCCCACCATCGAGGCTCTGCTGCGCATCGGCTGGTGGGACTGGAGCCATGAGACGCTGAAGGCGCGGCTGCGGGACTTTGACGACGTGGCGGAGTTCTGCGCCCGGTACGATTTACCGGAACCTTGACACGGTCGCAGGAAGATGGTAATATACTAAAACAGTTGAATCGCGTGAAGAACGGAAAGAGTACCCAGCGAGTACCCGCCAGAGAGGGAGCGTCACCGGCTGAGAGCGGTCCCAGGGGGTAACTGGAGAACGTGCGTCCGGGAGCGCGGGGGATGCAGACGCCCTCCGGCAGGCCCCGTTATCGGCCTTCGAGTGAGAAATGAGAGTGGAACCGCGAGTCATCGCCTCTTATGCCCTGTGCATAGGAGGCGATTTTTTTGGAGGTGTTGAGCCATGACTCGTCTCGGCGAGACCTTGCGGGCCTACCAGGCCAGAGATCCGGCGGCCCGCAGCCGGTTGGAGATTTTTTTGCTCTACCCCGGCGTACACGCCATCATTTACCATAGAATCGCCCATTTCCTGTACTGTCACAGGTGGTTTTTTCTGGCCCGGTTCATCAGCCAGTGGAGCCGCTTCTGGACAGGGATTGAAATTCACCCGGGCGCCAAGATCGGCCGCCGCCTGGTTATCGACCACGGCATGGGTATCGTCATCGGCGAAACCGCGGAGATCGGGGACGACTGCCTGCTCTACCATGGGGTGACCCTGGGAGGTACCGGAAAGGACCACGGCAAGCGCCACCCCACACTGGGTAACAACGTGCTGGTCTCCACCGGAGCCAAGGTACTGGGCCCCTTCAAGGTGGGGGATAATTCCCGCATCGCCGCCAATGCGGTGGTGCTCAGCGAGATTCCGCCCAACGCCACCGCCGTGGGCGTGCCCGCCCGGACGGTGCGTATCGCCGGGGAGAAGGTGGATTTTGCCGGTCAGGTGGACCAGATCCACGTCACCGACCCGGTACAAAAGGAACTGAAAGCGCTCAGCTCCCGGCTGGAATGGCTGGAGCAGCTGGTCGAACAAAAAATTCAACAGTAAAAGGAACAGAGGAGCGAAGCATATGAAGTTATATAATTCCGCCAGCCATCAGAAAGAGGAGTTTGTCCCCCACACCCCCGGCAAGGTGTCCATGTACACCTGCGGCCCCACGGTATACCACTTTGCCCATATCGGCAACCTGCGCAGCTATATCATGGAGGATGTGCTGGAGAAATTCCTCCGGTACGAGGGCTATGACGTAAAGCGGGTCATGAACATCACCGACGTGGGCCATCTGGCCTCTGACGCCGACACCGGCGAGGACAAGATGGTGAAGGGAGCCAAGCGGGAGCACAAGAGCGTGCTGGAAATCGCCCAGTTTTACACCGACGCCTTTTTTGCCGACTGCAAGAAGCTGAACATCAAGCATCCCGATGTAGTGCAACCCGCCACCGGCATGATCGACGACTATATCAAGGTCATCTCTAAGCTGCTGGACACCGGCTACGCCTACTTCGCCGGCGGCAACGTGTACTTCGACACCTCCAAGCTGAAGCAGTACTACGTGTTCAACGACCACGACGAGGAGGACCTGGCGGTGGGCGTCCGGGAGGGCGTGGAGGAGGACCTGAACAAGCGCAACAAGAACGACTTTGTGCTGTGGTTCACCAAGTCCAAGTTTGAGGACCAGGCCCTGAAGTGGGACTCCCCCTGGGGCGTGGGCTACCCTGGCTGGCATATCGAGTGCTCCTGCATTTCCATGAAGTACAACGGAGAGTACCTGGATATCCACTGCGGCGGCATTGACAACGCCTTCCCCCACCACACCAACGAGATCGCCCAGTCCGAGGCCTATCTGGGGCATCCCTGGTGCAAGTACTGGATGCACGTCCACCATCTGAATACCAACCACGGCAAGATGAGCAAGTCCAGTGGCGAGTTCCTTACCGTCTCCCTGCTGGAGGAGAAGGGGTATGACCCCCTGGTATACCGCTTCTTCTGCCTCCAGTCCCATTACCGCAAGAGCCTGATCTTCTCCTGGGAGAACCTGGACAACGCCAGGATCGCCTATGACAAGCTGGTCAACCGGGTGGCCGCCCTGTCCGACGACCCCGCTCCGGTGGACGAGGCGGCGGCCGCCAAGTATAAGGCCGCATTTATCGAGGCTGTGGGCAACGACCTGAATACCTCTCTGGGCGTCACCGCGCTGTACGACGTGCTGAAGGCCGACGTGAACGACGCCACCAAGCGGGCTCTCATCGGCAGCTTCGACCAGGTGCTGGGCCTGGATCTGCTGGAAAAGGCCGCCGCCCTGCGGGAGAAGGCGTCCGCCCCGGCGGAGGGCGCCGAGGAGATCGAGGCCCTCATTGCCCAGCGGCTGGAGGCCAAAAAGGCCAAGGACTGGGCCAAGGCCGACGCTATCCGGGACCAGCTCAAGGCCATGGGCGTGGAGATCAAGGACAGCAAGGAGGGTACCACCTGGACCCGGGTGTAACGTCGGGAGAGAGGCGGGACTTGACAATGTCCGCCTGTGGCGGTATAATGTCCATCACAACTGAACAGGACAGTTGAAGCGTGCAGGAAAAAGCCACTGGCTTGCCGAAGGAGTAACACTCTCAGGCGTTCCGGAAGGAATCAGGACTGTACGTGAATGTCACTCTGGAGAAGCTCATGAACTGTGGGTGCCGAAGGTGCAAAGCGGCGCGGCGACGCGCTGCCAATCTCTCAGGCAAAAGGACAGAGGACGAACAAGCGCCGGCGGGGCCCTCTGGGGGCCCCGCCGGGTGTGGCGTTTGTCTTTGCAGGCCGTGGGCGGACCCACGGCCTGTTTTTTGAGCAAGAAGAGGAGAGAAGCACTATGTTGGAAGCAATGCAAGCACTGGAAGAATGGCTCTACCCCATCGTCTGCGAGATCAACGTCACCCTGTCCAGCTACATTCTGGTTTTCCTGCTGATCGGGGTGGGACTGTGGTACTCCATCCGCACCCGGTTTATTCAGGTGCGCTGCTTTGGGGAGGGTATGAAGAAGGTATTCGGAAATCTGTCCCTGCGGGGCGGGCGGCAGGAGCGGGGCATGAGTTCCTTCCAGGCTCTGGCCACCGCCATCGCCGCTCAGGTAGGTACCGGCAATATCGTAGGCGCCTCCGGCGCTATTCTCACCGGCGGTCCGGGCGCTATTTTCTGGATGTGGGTCATCGCTTTCTTCGGCATGGCCACCATTTACGCCGAGGCCACCCTGGCGATCAAAACCCGCGTGGTGGATGAGCAGGGGCACTTCCACGGCGGGCCGGTGTACTACATTACTACCGCCTTCAAGGGCGCCTTCGGCAAGTTCCTGGCCGGCTTCTTCGCCGTAGCCATCATCCTGGCGCTGGGCTTCATGGGATGCATGGTGCAGTCCAACTCCATCGGCTCCACCTTCCAGACCGCCTTCCACGTGCCCTCCTGGGTGGTGGGTATCGTTCTGGTGGCTATCTGCGCCGTGATCTTCCTGGGTGGAATGAGCCGCCTGGCCGCAGTGACCGAGAAGCTGGTGCCGGTGATGGCGGTGATTTTCCTGGCCGGCGGCCTGGCGGTGCTGGTGGCCCGGTACCGCTACATCCCCGCCACCTTCGGCATGATCTTCCGCTACGCCTTCCAGCCCCAGGCCATCATCGGCGGCGGTTTCGGCTATGCCATCAAGACCGCCATCAGCCAGGGAGCCAAGCGGGGCCTGTTCTCAAATGAGGCGGGCATGGGCTCCACCCCCCACGCCCACGCCCAGGCCAATGTGAAGAACCCCCACGACCAGGGCGTGGTGGCTATGGTGGGCGTGTTCATCGACACCTTTGTGGTACTCACCCTCAACGCCCTGGTGATTATCTCCACCCTGTATACCAGCGACGGGATTCTCTACACCGGCGCCATCCCCGAGGGGATCAGCAACACCAACCTGGCCCAGACCGCTTTCGGCACGGTGTTCGGTGCGGAGGGCGGCGCTATATTTGTAGCAGTGTGCTTGTTTTTCTTTGCCTTTTCCACGGTGCTGAGCTGGAATATGTTTGGCAAAATCAATGTGATCTATCTGTTCGGCAAGAAGGCGGCTCCGGTATACGCCGTGATTGCCCTGATCTTTATTTTCCTGGGCACCCTCATGTCCAACACCCTGGTGTGGGAGCTGACCGACATGTTCAACAACCTGATGGTGATTCCAAACGCCATCGCCCTCTTTGCCTTGACCGGCACGGTGGTGCGGATCGCCCGGAGCAAAGGGCTGGAGGAGCGCTCCAGGTAACGGGTGCGGCTTTTTGAAATTGAGCAGGTTGGGCATCTGGTCGCCATTCTGCCCCAGGTGTATGAAGAAAATAAGGATAACTGGTAATATAAAAATATCCGGGCGTGCTTATGTACGCCCGGATATTTTTATATGCTTTGGGGCGGGAAATGCTCAGAGATATCCTGCGTTCCGTGCTTCGTTCCATCTGCGCATGGACTGCTGCACGATGGCTGTACTCAGGGGATTTTCCCGGATATTTCTGCGGGTGCCCCGCGCCAGCTTTTTCTTTGTCCGATAATAGTCCGCAAAAGCCTCCGCATAGAGCTCTCCGGGATTGCGTGCGCCGTAGGCGGAGGTATAATGCATACGCCGCAGATTCTTTGTGGTGGCGGCGGTGCGCACCTTCTGTTCAATGTCCGCAGGATTGTCTCCTGTTTGGATGCCGGCCTGTTGCCGCATTTTCCCTTGAAATGTTGTGTTTGACTGGTAGGCCTGCCAGGCGGAGTCCTGGATGATTTGGGAGGCCAGAAGGTCATTGTTCCAGTCATCCCAGAAGTCGCTGCCAGCAGCTTTATGAGGGCTGTCACCCGCTGGCTTTTGCGGAAGAGGATTGTCGGCCAGGAGCTTGGCTCGTTCTTCCTCGGTCAGACTGGTGTCCTGATTCATGGACTCCAGGATTATCTCACGAGCCTCCAGCTGGTACTCATACCAATCCCAACGCTGCCGCTCCTTGCGCGCCCGCTCTTGGTCGGCGCGGATGAGCTCCGCATTGATCACATGTCCAAATTCGTGATTGCCGGTATAGTTTAGATTAGCAATGCTAAAGCCGTAAGCATTTCTGATGCCATGGAGCATATCTACAAGACTGCCCATATAATTGTTGATGGATTTGGTTAGATTTTTGTTTTTTGAGTATAGGAGCTCATTCATTTCGATGTCCTTGGAGGGAAACGCCCAGGCGTAGGTTGTGAAGCGCTTCAGAAATGGGAAGCTGATTGCTTTGAAACTATTCAGGTGCACGCCTTGGAAGTCGCTGGCCATGGTCGACATATTATCCACAGTTTTCGCCAGCGTTTTGTAATCGAGCTTTTCCAACCCCTCCACAGAGGCGCCTGGGGCCAGAAACGTGTCCTTGGCTTTTTGAATGGACGCCTGTCGGCTGGCGCGTTGAGCATCCTCCTCGGCTGCCTGGCCTCCCCAGCGGCCTCTCAGCTTTTTGTACAGCCAGCCGAAGCCCAGAATCCCCTGAGCGGGAGCCTGGGCGGGGGCGGCGGGCGATAGAGTCTGCAAAGGACCGGAGGACAGGGGAGCGGTCTCCGCCGACATGGCGTCGGCGGAGGCCTCCAGGTTTGCGTCGGTGTTGAGGGGCATGCCGCCCTCCGGCTGGACCTGCCCCTTCGCCTGTTGGATAATGTGAGCCACCTCATGCCGGAGTATTTCCTGTCCCTCCTGGGTGTGGGGGGAGAAGGCCCCTGGAGCGAAGCGTACCTCGTTTCCGCGGGCGTAGGCCAACTCGCCCAGCTGTGCCACAGCGGGGGACTGGGTAAACTTGATGTTGGAAAGCCTGTAACCGAAATGCTGTTCCAACCCCATCCTGGTCTCCTCCGGAAGGACGACGGGGGAGGCGCTGCATTCCAGCAGGGAGGAGAGCTGGGAGGAGGCATCCCGGCCGGGCTGCCGGCTGAGGAGCCGCTCACCCAGGTCGGGGAGGATGGGGCCGTCTGTGCCTTCCTGCTCCAAGGCATCGGCCAGAACCGAGTTGGGCAGGGAGGAGGCAGGAAAAGCGGATGTGCTCGCCTCCTGTGGTATGGTGCGGGGAAGAGACCTGTATCTGGATGCAAGGGTTTTGCTCATGACACCGTTACCTCCTGTGGAATGCTTGCTCAAAATGCACGGTATTGCCAACTACATCCGGGATTGGTATAATGTGATGCAATGAAAGTGCCAAGCACCTCCAGATCAAGGAAGGAACCAAGCAAGAAAAGGGGTGGCACGATGTATCGTGTCGCAGTTTGCGATGACTGCATAAAGGATGGCCGTCAGATTTTTCAGTGGGCGGAGCAGATTTTTGCGGAGCGGAAGATGGAGGTCGCCCTCTCCCTGTTTCACAACCCTCAGGATTTGTTGGCCCAGGTGACAAACAGAAACAGGCAATATGATCTGCTTTTGCTGGACATACTGATGGAGGAGACCAGCGGGATCCAGCTGGCGCAGGCTTTGCGGGAAAGTGGCAGCCGGGCCAAGCTGATCTACATTACCATCAGCCGGGATTATGCTATCGACGGCTATAAGGTCCAGGCCAATGATTATCTGGTGAAGCCTATTGAAAAAGAGATGCTGGATGCCTCCATCGGGCGGATTCTGGACCGGCATGACAGTGTGCTGGTGGAGGCAGACGGCGGGCTGCAGCCCGTTTTGGTGTCGGCGGTGCAGTACTGCGAGGCCGACGGACACTACGTGATTCTGCGGCTGGACGGCCAGGCGGAGCCGGCCCGGGTGCGGGCGACACTGAGCGAGATGCAGCGGAAGCTGGGGGAGCGGTTTGTCCGCTGCCATAAGGGCTATGTGGTAAATTTGGCGCAGGTCCGGGAGATCCGTTCCAATGGGATTCTGCTGCGCAGCGGTATGACCATCCCGTTGGGAAGGCGGTACCGCAGCCAGCTGCAGGAGGAAATGGTGCGATATGTGGAAAAAGCAGTTCCCCTTTGAGAAGGGGAACTGTTTTTTTATTGGAAGTACAGATAGGTTTTAATGTGAAAAACCTGCCGCTGCGTTTCCACCACCAACACGCTGTTATACTTTTCCGCCACCCGGCGCATGGCCTTCAGGCCGAGGCCGTGGCCTTGTCCGGTCTTGGTGGAGAGAAGCGCGCCGTTGTGATCCCGCTTCAGCTGGCCGTGGAAGGAGTTGGAGCAGCTGATAAACAGCCCCGTGTTTTCAAAAATCTCCACCTTGAGACGCAGCCAGCGGTCCTGTCCGTCCGCAGCGGCGGAGAGGGCCTCCAGCGCGTTGTCCGCCATGTTGGACAGCAGCACCGCCAGGTCGGCGTCCTCAATGGCCAGCTGTTCCGGGGCCTGAACCACGGCCTCAAACTCCGCGCCCAGCCGCTTTGCCCGGTCGGCATAGGAGCAGACCAGGGCGTTGAGCAGCGCGTTGTCGGTGTAGTGGCCGGACACCTCGTTCCACTGGCTGCCCAGCAGCTCGGCGTAGCTGCTGATGCGCTGCAGGTCGCCCTCTCGGCACAGAGCCCGCAGCGCTTCCATATGGTGGCGGAGCTCGTGGCGAAGGGCGCGGGCATCGTCCAGAGACCGGCTGAGATAGGCGGCGTGCTCCGCGGTATAGCGGTTTTGCAGGGTGAGGGCCTGCAGCTCCTGATTGCGGTGGACGATGTTCTGCACAAAGTCATAGACCGCCATCAGGAAGAACAGAAGCAGGAGCAGGTAGCTTGCCTGTTCCATGAGATGGAACAGATTGCCCATCATACGAGACGTCCGAAGGGCAATATAAAAAGAGTTCCACCAGCTCCCGTTTTGCAGGAAGGAGAGGAACAGACCGCATCCCGCGCACACGACGAGAACGCCGCCCCAGAGGAAGAAGCGTCGGAAGTAGCTGTTTCCGCGGTAGGCGTGCCAGCCGCAGCACAGCAGAGCCAGCAATACCGCCAGGGGCAGAAGCTTGCTCTGCAGCAGATTGGTCCACCGCGCCCCCGAAGCGTTGTCAACCAGACGCCAGAGAATGCCGCCGGCAAAGCCCACGGAGCCCAGAACGGGCAGCAGCCAGCCCAGCCGGCGGAGTTTCCCCTGGGTGTGATACCACAGCAGCCACAGGATGATCAGCGCCGGAAATACCTGGATACCCCAGAGTACCACCGGAATTCGGAGCATCCAAATGACGTAAACGCTGTATGATACGGTGTTTTGCAGGCAGAAGGACAGCGCCAGCAGAGCCAGCAGCAACCCCCCCCAATTCGCCTTTTTGTAGTAGAGCTGAAACAGAAACAGACCGGCCAAAAACAGCGCCGCCGCCAGGAATATACCCGCGGGCAGGGCAGACGATGCCGTAGAGGCGGTCCACTGGCTGGAATAGGCGTGAAGCTCTGTATACAGGCTCAGTGTGGGCAGGGCGGACAGGGAAAAGGGCTCCGACAGAAAACGGACGGCGATGGTCAGCTCTTTGGCGCTGCCGATGGAGAAGAGACCGCCGCCGGCGGACGGTTCCATCGCCGGCTCAAACCGTCCCTCCGGCCACAGAAAGCGGTGGGTAGGGTCGGCCACCAGTCTGCCGTCGGCCAAAACAGCCGCGTCGCAGTTCCAGACGCTTACGTAGATCAGCGGGTTGGAGGTGAGGCGGTCCCTATATTCCGCCAGAGAGCGGGTGCAATACAGCACTGTGTCGGCGCTGGGCAGCGCAAAGCCGCCGGATTGGTCCGGTGTGAGAACTGTCCCGTCTTTCAGGGTAAAGGTCCACTGTTCCGGTTCCGTGCCGGGGTTCAGCTGAATGACCGGCACGGCGGTTTGGGTCATGCCGATATAGGAAAAAATGCCCCATACTGCCGCAAGGGCAAGCACCAAGGCCAGCAGAAACCACCGTTTCTGATATATGGATTCCGTCCTGAAATGCAGAGCCGCCGCCTCCTCACTGTGTCCATGGACATACTGTTTATTTTTTATCATATCCAAAATAACCGGGAAGGGCAAGGGCGGATTTTGGTCGTTTGTGCCGCTTGGGGGCTGTTCGTGCCAAAATCACCCCCACTCTGTCGTTTTGTGATAGGGTATGGTAGGAGTTAAATAGGTATTTCCAGAAGCGTGGAACGAGGGGCAAGAGAACATGGAGCGGATCCAGTTTGTTGTACAGATGCACGACCCGGTGGAGCAAGCCAGGCTTTGCCGGCTCCTTCGGGTATGGAGGGAGCTCTATTGTGCGTCCGTTGAGCTTGTGGAGGGGCCGTCTGACGAGGCCGAAGGCTCGTCCATCCTGTTCTGGGATCTGGACGGAGGCCTGCCGCCGCCGCGCTTCTATCCTGGAAAAGAGCAGGCGCTGTTTGTGTGCGCCTCCGATGCGCAGGCCGCTATCCGCAGCTATCTCTTTCATCCCAGCGGCTTCCTCCAAAAGCCTGTCAGCATGGAGCAGCTGGAAAAGGCGCTGCGGCGCTGCGCCCCGCTGTGGTGGGGGGCCCTGGAGCGGCTGGAGCTGCTGTCCAACCGGGTGAGGATGCAGATTCCCTTCTGCAATCTGATCCGCATGGAGGGCACCCGAAAGGGCTGCCTGGTTCACACCTTCATTCAGGATATTGCCATCCGGGAGCCGATGTATAGCCTGGAAAGCCGCCTTCCCCAGCAGATTTTCATTCGCTGTCAGCGCAGCTATGTGGTGAACCTCTGTCATGTGCGGGGGATATCCAGACGCAGCGTACACCTGTCCGACGGAACGGAAATCCCGCTGGGGCGCAGCCAGAAAGACGCGGTGGAGGAGGCCTACCGGCGGTTTTGTCTGCTGCGGGAGGGGACGGCGGAGCTGTAACTGCCTGGACGGCCCGGAATGTACAGCCCCATAAAGAGAGGAGGCATGGAGGCGGATATGAAACTGTTTTTCGTCCTTTTAATTCCTCTGATGGCGGTTTTACTGTGCCTGCTCCTGCTGCGGCTGAGACGGGTTTGCCGGACGCTGCGGCGGGAGGAGGAGGAAAACCGGAAACTGAGGTCCATCCTTCAGCTCAGCTCCAACAGAGCTCAGACGGAGCTGGAGGAGCTCCGGCGTCTACGGCATGATCTGCGCCATTACCTTTATATTACGAATCTTACCTCTTCAGTGGAGCCGCCTGCGTTTACCGATTCCAGCCCCTCCACTACCGGGCCGAAGCAGAGCTGGGTGCTGGTGTCGCTGGAAAAGTATTACCGCCAGCGGGCGGAGGAGCTGGGTTTTCAGGCTGATATCAAGCTGGACCTGCTGCCGCCCCAGGAGGAGCTGCTGCCTGACCTGTGTCTGCTGCTGAGCAATTTGCTGGAAAATGCCATCGAAGCGCTGCAGCGGGAGGGGACGGGATGGCTGCGGGCCAGGAGCACTTCCGCCTCCGGCTACCTCTCTCTGGTGGTGGGCAATTCCTGTTCCAGGCCCCTGTTTTTTTGGAACGGCCGCTATCTCTCCAGTAAGAGAGCGGGGCGGCCGGGCGTGGGCCTGGCCACCGTACAGGAGATTGTCCGCCGGCATGGCGGAGCGGTAGACTTTTCCGCCGACGGAACCCAGTTTCGTGCCTCGGTATTTTTGCCCTATTCCAACCACACGCCCGCCGCGGAGCAGGAGGCCGCGCCGGGCAGTCATAGTTAATCAGGACGTGAGAAGCCGTCAGTCCCGTCTGCAGGGAACTGACGGCTGCATTGTTTTGTGGCGGAAGGAGGGCCGAAATCCCACAAAAACGGTAAACATATTGTGGGAAAGCAGGGCATCTGTTATAATAAAAAATAAAAGAAAACCGGGGAGTATACGCAAAAGGGTTTTCTTCTGGATTTCTGGTGGAAAGGACAGGTGCCCCAATGGCAGCAAAGACGCTGTACACCGTGGTTGTCGCCGATGATGAGGACGAGCTCAGGGAGGCGGTATGCACTATGATCCCCTGGCAGGATCATGGGTTTTGTCTGGTGGGAAGCGCCAGCAACGGGCTGGATGCCCTTCAGCTGGTGGAGAAGCACGGGCCGGACCTGCTGCTGACCGACATCCGGATGCCCTTCATCTCCGGCATAGAGCTTGCCCGGCAGGTGCGGGAGGTGCGGCCCGCCACCAATATCGCCTTTCTCAGCGGCTATGACGATTTTCAGTATGCCAAGCAGGCCATCCAGTACAATATCATCAGCTACATGCTCAAGCCCCTGACCATGGAGGGACTGGGGGCGGAGCTGCGCAATATCCGGCAGAAGATTGACGCCCAGTATGCCATGTTCCGCCAGACGGCCCCGCGGAGCAGCGGGCCGGACCAGCGGGCCGCCATGCTGCTCCCTCTGGTGCTGGATGATTACGCCGAGCCGGAGGGGGAGGCCCAGGCGGAGGCCTATGCCCGTCAGTGCGGTCTGCTGCGGGACGGCGAGGACAGACCCTGCTATACGGTCATGGTCTCCACCCTGTTGGATGAGAGCGGGGGAAACCGGACGGAGCCATCCTTTGTGGCGTCGGTGGACCGGCTGGCGGCCAAGTACCTGCGGGGCGTCAGCTTTTTTTCCTCCGGCAAGGTGATTTCGGTACTGCTGGGCAACCCGTCGGATTTTGACGAGTATCTGCACATTCTGGCCGACGAGATCCCCCAGATGGCCGAGCGGGTACTGGGCTGCCGCTGCCGGATCGGGGTCAGCCGTCCGGCACATGCCCTGACAGCCCTCCATCAGGCGTACCGGGAGGCCATGGAGGTGCTGCGCCAGGGGGACAGGACCGAAGGCGGGGCCCAGTTTATCAGCGACCTGGCCCCTGCGGTGAAGGGAGGAAACCTGCTGTGCCAGCGGGCCCTGGACGTCCTGGACCAGCACTATATGGAGGCGGACCTCTCCCTGGTCTCCCTCAGCGGGATGCTGGACGTCAGCCCCAACCACCTGAGCGCCTGTATCAAAAAATGCACAGGAGAGACCTTTATCAACATTCTCATCCGCAAGCGGATGGAGGCGGCCCGGGAGCTGCTCTCCACGTCGTCTCTCAGGGTCCAGGAGATCTCCCAACGGTGCGGCTATACCGATCAGCACTACTTCAGCTACTGCTTTAAGAAGTACTGCGGCGAATCTCCCAACGCCATGCGGCGGAGGCTGGACCAGGAGAAGGTGGGTGAGGGGGTGTGAAGGGGGGTATTTCCCGCACCGGCCTGCGCATTACCACCATTCTGGTCTCCGTGGTGGTGGGGATCGTGGCGGTGATTCTGTGCTGCTGCATTCTGCTGTTTCTGGACCGCTACCGAAACGCCATGGTGCAGAGCGCCCGCACCACCAGCGCTCAGTCTGTCTCCCAGGTGTCCAACACGGTGGGCAACTATCTGCGGGACATGACCCAGGCCATGGAGCTGGTGAAGGAATCCATGCTGGAGAGCGCGGACAGCCGGGACAGGCTGCTGTCCGCCTTTCTGAATTTTCGCCCGGATGTGGTGGCGGTCACCAGCTATTCGCCCAGCGGCGTGCTGCTGGATTGCTGGTCTCTGGGCCGGGAGCCCAGGCAGACCATCTATCAGAACCTCTCCTTTGACCTGAGCACGGCCCGGGCCAAGGGGGAGCCCTACATGACCGCCCCCCACGTGGAGACAATTTTTGAACGCTATTATCCCTGGGTGGTGACCATGACGGCCCCCCTGGAGCCTGGTGGAGAGGCAGCCTGGGTTTCTCTGGATCTGAGCTTTTCCAGCATCTCCAGCTATATCAACAGCGTCAGCATCGGCCAGCGGGGCTATTGCTTTTTGATGGATGAGAGCGGAAATATCGTCTACCACCCCCAGCAGCAGCTGCTGTACGCAGGGCTGAAGTCGGAGGATACGCAGATGCTGGCGGGCAGGGAGGACGGCTCCTATGCCGACGACACCATGATCTATTCCATTACCAGCGTGGCGGGTAGCGACTGGCGGGTGGTGGGGGTCAGCTATGTGGATGAGCTGGTCAACCGCAATGTGAGCGAGATGATCCGCCTGTCCATGGTGTTGGCGGCGGTGGTGCTGGCGGCGGCGCTGCTTACCAGCTGGCTGCTGTCCCATCTGCTGGGCCGCCCCCTGCGGGGACTGGCTTCGGCCATGGAGAGCTTTGAGACCGACGCGGACCACTTTACTTACCGGCCGGTGGGGGGGACTCTGGAGGTACAGGAGCTCTCCGACTCCTTTGGGCATATGGTGCTGCGCATCCAGCAGCTGATGAGCACCGTGCGGGAGGAGGAAATCAATCTGCGCAAGACGGAGCTGAAGGCCCTCCAGGCCCAGATCAATCCCCACTTTCTGTACAATACCCTGGATTCCATCGCCTGGATGTGCGAGCAGGGCCGCAATGCCGACGCGGTGAAAATGGTACACGCCCTGGCCCGGCTGTTCCGCATCAGCATCAGCAGGGGACACGAAATGATCCCCATTGCCAAGGAGCTGGAGCACGCCGAGAGCTATCTGCAGATTCAGAAATACCGCTACAAGAATCAGTTTACCTATGAGTTTGATGTGGACTCCGCGTGTCTGGACTATTATTGCAATAAAATTACCCTCCAGCCTATCATTGAAAACGCCATCAACCATGGCCTGGACCTGCTGGTGGAAGAGGGGCGTATTGTGGTACGGGTGCGGCAGGACGGGGAGGACATTGTGTTCTACGTACAGGACAACGGCGTGGGCATGAGTCCGGAGCAGGTCCGCACCATTTTGCAGCGGGACCCTACGGACCGCACCGGTATCGGCATCAAGAATGTCAACGACCGGCTCCAGATCTATTTCGGCAAGCGTTACGGCCTGCGGATCACCAGCGAGCTGGACGTGGGCACCTGTGTGGAGATCCGGATGCCGAAGGTACAGGAGGGAGACTATGAGGCGAAATAGACCGGCCTTCCTTTTGTGGGCGCTGCTGTGTGTGCTCCTGAGCGGCTGCGGCGCGGACACGTCGGCCGCGCCCCAGCATACGGTTACGCTGGTGGCCAAATCCACCCAGACGGAGTTCTGGCTTTCGGTGTTCGCGGGGGCCGAGGCCGCCGCCACCGAGTATAACCTGCAGCTCACCATCCTGGGTCCGGAGACCGAGGAGGACTATGAGAGTCAGAACACCATGGTGTCCCAGGCTGTTGCGGACGGCGCCGAGGCGCTGGTGTTTTCCGCCATTGACTATGAAAACAACGCTGCCGCCATTGACGCCGCCGCCCGGAAAGGGGTCAAGGTGGTGGCCATTGACAGCAGCGTGGATTCCGACCAGGTGAGCATCTACATCGGTACCGACAACTACGCCGCCGGGCAGATGGCCGCTCAGGCGGCCCTGGACCGGGTGGAGGGGGAGCTGAAGGTGGGCGTGGTCAACTATGACATCAGCAGCGCCAACGGCCAGGAGCGGGAGCGGGGGGCGACGGACGTCTTTGCCCAAAGCGGACGGGCGGAGATCACCGCCGTGATCAACACGCTGGCTGAGGCCGAGCAGGCGGAGCGGGACGCTGCGGCCATGCTCCAGAATCATCCTGAGATCAACGTGCTGCTGGCCTTCAACGAACCAACCAGCGTGGGGGCCGCCCAGGCCGTGGAGGAGCTGGGGCTTTCGGAGGCGGTTTTTTTGGTGGGCTTTGACTCCAATGTGGCCACGGTGGACGGCCTGCAGGAGGGGTCCGTGGACGCGCTGATCGTGCAGAACCCCTACGCCATGGGCTATCTGGGGGTGGAGAGCGCCTACAAGCTGCTGACCGGCCAGGAGGGCGGACTGGAGCATGTGGTGGACACGTCCACCCAGATCGTGGACCGGAGCAATCTGTTCACCATGGACAGCCAAAAAGCGTTATTTGCCTTCGAGCAGCGGACGGATTGAGCGAGTTGCATAAAAATGATGGGGGTGATTTTTGTAGATTGTTATATTCGAATAAAATTTTACCCTTCTTTCGGTGAATTTTCACCTTGTTTTTCCAGCTGGTTTCCGCTAAGATGGTGACAACAGGGCGTGGCCCTTAAGGAAGGCCGCGTTCAAAACCCAAGGAAAAAGGAGAATCGCTATGAAAAAGAAGGTACTTGCACTGTCCCTTTCCGCAGCGATGGTGTTCAGCCTGGCCGCCTGTGGCGGCGGCACGGGCGACACCCAGCAGAGCGCGGCTCCCAGCGCGGAGCAGAGCGCGGCCGCCGGCAACGAGGGTGCCGCGGTTGCCAACAAGGATAAGCCCCTGGTGTGGTTCAACCGTCAGCCCTCCAACAGCACCACCGGCGAGCTGGACATGAACGCCCTGTCCTTCAACGAGGACACCTACTATGTGGGCTTCGACGCCAACCAGGGCGCCGAGCTGCAGGGCACCATGATCAAGGAGTACATCGAGAAGGCCATTGCCGACGGCGTTGAGATCGACCGCAACGGTGACGGCGTTATCGGCTACGTGCTGGCCATCGGCGACATCGGCCACAACGACTCCATCGCCCGTACCCGCGGCGTCCGCGCTGCTCTGAACACCGCCGTGGAGAAGGACGGCGCCATCGACAGCACCCCTGTGGGCACCAACGTGGACGGCACCTCCGCCTATGTGCAGGACGGCACCCTGGAGATCAACGGCACGACCTATACCGTGCGTGAGCTGGCCTCTCAGGAGATGAAGAACTCCGCCGGCGCCACCTGGGACGCTGCCACCGCCGGCAACGCCATCGGCACCTGGGCTTCCTCCTTCGGTGATCAGATCGACATCGTGGCCTCCAACAACGACGGCATGGGCATGTCCATGTTCAACGCCTGGTCCAAGGCCAACGGCGTGCCCACCTTCGGTTATGACGCCAACTCCGACGCCGTTGCCGCTATCGCGGAAGGTTACGGCGGCACCATCAGCCAGCACGCCGATGTGCAGGCCTACCTGACCCTGCGCGTGCTGCGCAACGCTCTGGACGGCGTGGATATCGACACCGGTATCGGCACCGCGGATGACGCCGGCAACGTGCTGAGCGAAGATGTGTTCTACTATGATGAGGCCTCCCGTTCCTACTACGCCCTGAACGTGGCTGTCACCGCTGAGAACTACGAGGAGTTCCTGGACTCCACCGTCCCCTACGCTCCTGTTTCCAACCAGCTGGACGCCACTGCCCATCCCACCAAGAACGTGTGGCTGAACATCTACAACGCCGCTGATAACTTCCTGAGCGCCACCTATCAGCCCCTGCTGCAGAAGTACGACGATCTGCTGAACCTGAACGTGGAGTACATCGGCGGCGACGGCCAGACCGAGTCCAACATCACCAACCGCCTGGGCAACCCCAGCGCCTATGACGCCTTCGCCATCAACATGGTGAAGACCGACAACGCCGCTTCCTACACCGGCATTCTGAGCCAGTAAGATAGGGCGGGACCTGAAGAGGTCCGTTAAAAAGTAACCGTATGCTGTCAGGGAGAAGGAATTCTCCGTTGAGGAGGAGGAATTCTCTGAGCGGGCGAAGGACTTCTCCCTGACGGCATTTATCATGAAAAATCCGGCAGAATCAGATTTTCGCTGAAACTGCTAATATGCATTAACGGGAGTAACGAGAATGGCAGACGCGAAAAATGATATTGTCCTGTCAATCCGCGGCATGAGCAAGTCCTTTGGCCGGAACCGGGTGCTGGACCACATCAATCTGGATGTGAAACGGGGCACGGTCATGGGGCTGATGGGCGAAAATGGTGCCGGTAAGTCGACGATGATGAAGTGCCTGTTCGGCACCTACCAGAAGGACGAGGGGAAGATCTACTTAAACGGCAAGGAGATCAGCTTTTCCGGGCCCAAGGACGCTCTGGAAAATGGGATCGCCATGGTGCACCAGGAGCTGAACCAGTGCCTGGAGCGCAACGTGATCGACAACCTGTTCCTGGGTCGATTCCCCACCAATTCCGTGGGCGTTGTTGACGAAGGCAGGATGAAGAAGAAAGCTTCCGAACTGTTCCGCAAGCTGGGTATGACGGTGAACCTGACCCAGCCCATGCGGAATATGTCCGTTTCCCAGCGGCAGATGTGTGAGATTGCCAAAGCAATTTCCTACAACTCTCAGGTAATCGTTCTGGACGAGCCTACTTCCTCTCTGACGGTGCAGGAAGTAGATAAGCTCTTTGAAATGATGCGGATGCTGAAAGAACAGGGCATTTCGCTCATTTACATCTCCCACAAGATGGATGAGATCTTCGAAATCTGCGATGAGATCTCCGTGCTTCGGGACGGCAATCTGGTCATGACCAAGAGTGCCAAGGACACCAACATGAACGAGCTGATCACCGCCATGGTGGGCCGTTCTCTGGAGAGCCGTTTCCCGCCGGTGGACAACCAGCCGGGAGAGCCCATACTGTCCGTCCAGCACCTCTCCACCAAGTATGCCCCCCATCTGCAGGACATCACCTTTGATGTGAAAGAGGGGGAGATCTTCGGTCTGTATGGTCTGGTGGGCGCCGGCCGTACCGAGCTGCTGGAGACCATATTCGGCGTACGCACCAGAGCGGCAGGTCGTGTCTATTTCAAAAACCGCCTCATGAATTTCAGCAACGCCAAGGAGGCCATTGAGCACGGTTTTGCCATGATCACCGAGGAGCGCAAGGCCAACGGCCTGTTCCTCAAATGTGACCTCACCTTTAATACCACCATTGCTAATCTGGGGCAGTACAAATCCGGCGTGGCCCTCTCCACGCCCAAGATGGTCAAGGCCACCAACAAGGAGATCAAGATCATGCACACCAAGTGCATGGGTCCTGACGATATGATCACCAGCCTTTCCGGCGGCAACCAGCAGAAGGTGATTTTTGGCAAATGGCTGGAGCGGGAGCCCCAGGTATTCATGATGGATGAGCCTACCCGCGGCATCGACGTAGGCGCGAAGTATGAGATTTACGAGTTGATTATCCAGATGGCCAAGCAGGGGAAGACGATTATCGTCGTCTCCTCCGAAATGCCTGAGATTCTGGGCATCACCAACCGCATCGGCGTCATGTCCAACGGGCATCTCTCCGGTATTGTGAACACCAAAGAGACCAATCAGGAAGAGCTTTTGCGGCTTAGCGCAAAATACCTGTAGTAGGAGAAAAGGCTTATGGTATCAGAAAACACGAAAATTCTTACGGCTGAGCAGGAAGCAAAGCTTCTCCAGCCCATCGACGAATATGTCGGCGGCATCCAGGCCAAGATCAACGAGCTGCGCGAGGACGGCACCGACAAGGTCATCGAGATTCAGAACACCATTGACGGCCTGAAGCGGGACCGGATCTACACCCAGCAGGAGAAGGAAAAGCGGATTGCCCAGCTCAGAAGCGAGCTGGACAAGGCCAAGGCGGTGGAGGCCCAGAACAAGGAGCAGGTCTCCAAGCTGATTGCCGACGCCGAGAGCTACCTGAAGGCGCACTATGATACGGACTACTATCAGGCGGTGGCGGCCAGCTGCCGGGAAGAAAAGGTCCTGGCCGAGCAGAACTACCGCACGTCGGTGGAGCGGCTCAACAAGGAGCACCAGGAGACGGTGACCAAGCTGAGCGATCCGCATGAGATCAAGGACGAGAAGTACGTCCACAAGAACCGGTTGTTTGACGCCAAGATGAAGCGGGCCAAGGATTTGCAGGAGGTAAAGGACCGGCAGCACGCCGCCTTTGACCACAAGTATCACCTCATCGACCTGCTGCGTATGTCCAAGTTCACCTTCAACGAGTCCATGGCGCAGAAGTGGGAGAACTACAAGTACACCTTTAATCGCCGGGATTTCCTGCTGAAAAACGGCCTGTATATTGCCATTGTCATCATCTTTATCGCCCTGTGCATCATTACCCCCATTGTGAAGAACATGCCGCTGCTGACGGTGAACAACGTGCTGAACATCCTGCAGCAGGCCTCCCCCAGAATGTTCCTGGCTCTGGGCGTGGCGGGCCTGATCCTGCTGGCCGGCACCGACCTGTCCATCGGCCGTATGGTGGGCATGGGCATGACGGCGGCCACCATTATCATGCACCAGGGCATCAATACCGGCTCTGTGTTCGGCCATATCTTTGACTTCACCGGTGTGCCGGTCATCGGCCGGGTGTTCCTGGCTCTGGTGGTGTGTATCGTGCTGTGCACCATTTTCACCACCATCGCCGGCTTCTTCACGGCAAAGTTTAAGATGCACCCCTTCATCTCCACCATGGCCAACATGCTGGTGATCTTTGGTTTGGTGACCTACTCCACCAAGGGCGTCTCCTTCGGCGCCATTGACTCCACCATTCCCAGCATGATCATCCCCCGTATCAACAACTTCCCCACCATCATCCTGTGGGCGGTGGCGGCGGTCATCGTGGTGTGGTTCATCTGGAACAAGACCACCTTTGGTAAGAACCTGTACGCCGTGGGCGGCAACCCCGAAGCGGCCTCCGTCTCCGGCATCTCGGTGTTCTGGGTCACGGTAGGCGCCTTTGTCATGGCCGGTATCCTGTATGGCTTCGGCTCCTGGCTGGAGTGCCTGCGTATGTTCGGTTCCGGCTCCGCCGCTTACGGCCAGGGCTGGGAGATGGACGCCATCGCGGCCTGCGTGGTGGGCGGCATCTCCTTCACCGGCGGTATCGGCAAGATCTCCGGCGTTGTGGTGGGCGTGTTCATCTTCACCGCTCTGACCTACTCCCTGACCACTCTGGGTATCGACACCAACCTGCAGTTCGTGTTCTCCGGCATCATCATTCTGGTTGCCGTAATGCTGGACTGCCTGAAATACGTGCAGAAGAAGTAAGCCTTTCTTTCAAGAAGCGGAAAGCCGCTGCAAGGCAAACGCGGATAACCCGCCAGCTTTGCAGCGGCTTTATTTACAGTTGGAATAGCATAGGGATTATGCTATGATAAAGCATGGAAATTCCGGGCGGCTGAGGCCGCCTATGGAGAAAAGGGGAGAATTGCGCAATGGAAAAATTAGGCGCTGTGCGGAGCGCAGTGGTGGATGGGGCGCTGGACGGAGCGCTGACCGGTCTGATGTGCGGCGATCTGACCGCGGCCCGGCGGCGGGTAGCGGAATTGCTGGACGGATTCCAGCATAGCTTTGGAGCGGGAGAGGATACACCTGTCACCCTGTGCTCCGCCCCCGGCCGCACGGAGATCTGCGGCAACCACACCGATCACCAGCACGGCCGGGTGCTGGCGGCGGCGGTCAATCTGGACTTTTTGGCCTGCGCCGCGCCCAACGGTACCAACACCATCCGCTTCCAGTCCCAGGGCTGGCCCATGGTGGAGGTGTCGCTGGATACCCTGGAACCCAGAGAAGAGGAACGGGAGAGCACCGCGGCTCTGGTGCGGGGCATGGCGGCCCAGGCAGCGGAGAAGGGCTATCCGGTGGCGGGCTTTGATGTGTTTGCCACCTCTGAAGTGCTGCCCGGCTCCGGTCTGTCCTCCTCTGCGGCCTGCGAAGTGCTGCTGGGCGTGGTGGAAAACCACCTGTTCTGCCGGGATGAGCTGGACCCGGTGACCATCGCCCAGATGGGCCAGCGGGCGGAGAATGTGTATTTTGGAAAGCCCAGCGGGCTGATGGATCAGACCGCCTCCTCGGTAGGGGGCGCGGTGGCTATCGACTTTGCCGACCCCACCGCCCCGGTGGTGCGGCGCATGGCGGTGGACCTGAATAAAGAGGGTTATGCCCTGTGCATCATTGATTCCGGCGCCAGCCACGCCGACCTGACGGCCGAGTATGCCGCAGTGCCCCAGGAGATGGGGGCGGTAGCAGCCTATTTTGGGAAAAAGGTGCTGCGTGAGGTGGAGGAGAGCCAGGTGATGGAGGCCATGCCCCAGCTGCGGAAGGCGGTGGGGGACCGGGCTGTGCTCCGGGCCCTGCACTTCTTTGCCGACGACAGGCGGGTGGAGGGCCAGGCCGACGCCCTGGACAGGGGGGACTTTGATACCTTCCTGTCGTTGGTAAACGAGTCCGGCCGCTCTTCCTGGGAGCTGCTGCAGGACATCACGCCCGCCGGCGCGGTGCGGGAGCAGGCCATGGCGGTGGCTCTGGCTGTGGCGGAACGGGCGCTGGAGGGTAAGGGCGCCTGCCGGGTCCACGGCGGCGGTTTTGCCGGTACCATTCAGGCCTTCGTGCCCCTGGACCGCCTGGCCCGGTTCCGGGAGCGTGTGGAACAGACTCTGGGGGCGGGCAGCTGCCACGTGCTGTCCATCCGCCCGGTAGGCGGAACGGTCCTCTGGGGTTAAAATTTGATTGTGTGATGGAAAGGAGCGCATCTGAACAATGGCGATTCTGGTATTGGGTGGAGCCGGCTATATCGGCTCTCATACAGTGTACGAACTGATCGACGCGGGCCGGGAGGTTGTGGTGGCAGACAATCTGCAGACTGGCTTCCGGGCCGCCGTCCACCCCAAGGCGAAGTTCTATCAGCTGGATATCCGGGACCGGGGCGCACTGGATACCCTGTTCCAGGCGGAGCAGATCGAGGGCGTCATCCACTTTGCTGCCTCCTCCCAGGTGGGGGAGTCCATGTCCGATCCACTGAAGTATTATGACAATAACCTTTATGGTACCATGGTGCTCCTCCAGTCCATGGTGGCCCATGGAGTGAACAAGATTGTCTTTTCCTCTACGGCCGCCACCTACGGCGAGCCTGAACGGGTACCCATTCTGGAGGATGACCGCACGGTACCCACCAACTGCTACGGCCAGACCAAGCTGGCTATGGAACACATGATGGGCTGGGTGTCCCAGGCTCATGGCCTGAAATATGTGGCTCTGCGCTATTTTAACGCCTGCGGCGCCCACGCCTCCGGCCAGATCGGCGAGGCCCACGATCCTGAGACCCACCTGATTCCCATTATCCTCCAGGTGCCTCTGGGCCAGCGGGAGGCGGTGAGCGTGTTTGGTGAGGACTACCCCACCAAGGACGGCACCTGTATCCGGGATTATATCCACGTCACCGATCTGGCCCAGGCCCATATTCTGGCGCTGGATTACCTGCTGAAGGGCGGGGACAACGATGTGTTCAACCTGGGCAACGGGGTGGGCTTCACGGTGAAGGAGGTCATTGACGTGGCTCGGTCCGTGACCGGACATCCCATTCCCGCCCATATGGCCCCCCGCCGGGCGGGAGATCCGGCCCAGCTGATCGCCTCCTCGGAGAAGGCGGTGAAGGTGTTGGGCTGGAAGCCGCAGTACAACGACCTGAATACCATCGTGGCCTCCGCCTGGGCCTGGCACAAAAGCCATCCCAACGGCTTTGAGGAGGGCTGAGCATGGAGCGTGACCTAGCCATTGCCAAGCTGGTGTCCTATGCCCTGGATAAGGCGCTGCTCCAGCCGTCGGAGGCGATTTGGGGGGTCAATGTTCTGCTGGAGGCCCTGGAGCTGGACGGCTGCGCCATGCCCGAGACGCTCCCCGCCGCAGAGGAGGGGGAGCTGCCTGAGATACTGGATGCCCTGCTGGACGACGCGGCGGAGCGGGGGGTGCTGGCCGAGAACACCATCACCTATCGGGATCTGCTGGATACCAAGCTGATGGGGGCGCTTACCCCCCGGCCCGCCCAGGTGATTGAGAAATTCCAGGCCCTGTACCGGGAGGCTCCGCAAAAGGCCACCGATTGGTACTATACCTTCAGCCAGGATACCAACTATATCCGCCGGGACCGGATTGCCAAAGATGTGCAGTGGAAGGCTCCCACCGAGTATGGCGAATTGGACATCACCATCAACCTGTCCAAGCCGGAGAAGGACCCCAAGGCCATTGCGGCGGCCCGGAATCTGCCCGCCTCCGCCTATCCCCGGTGTCTGCTGTGCGCGGAGAACGAGGGGTATGCCGGCCGGGTGAACCACCCCGCCAGACAGAACCACCGGGTTGTCCCCATTTCCATCAACGGCTCTCCCTGGTTTTTGCAGTACTCTCCCTATGTGTACTATAACGAGCACTGCATCTGTTTCAACAAGGTTCACACACCCATGAAAATCGACCGGGCCTGCTTTGGCAAACTGCTGGACTTCGTGGGCCAGTTCCCCCACTACTTCGTGGGCTCCAACGCCGATCTGCCCATCGTAGGCGGATCTATTCTGGCCCACGACCACTTCCAGGGCGGCCGGTATACCTTTGCCATGGAAAAGGCCCCGGTGGAGACTGAGTTTACCTTCCCCGGTTATGCGGACGTGAAGGCCGGGATTGTGAAATGGCCCATGTCGGTGGTGCGGCTGACCTGTGCCGACCCGGAGCGGCTGGTGGACCTGGCCGACCGGCTCCTGCTGAACTGGCGGGGCTATACTGACGAGAGCGCCATGGTTCTGGCCGAGACCGATGGGGAGCCCCACAACACCATTACCCCCATCGCCCGGCGGCGGGGAACAGATTATGAGCTGGACCTGGTGCTCCGCAACAACCTGACGACGCCGGAGCATCCTCTGGGACTGTACCACCCCCATGCGGAGCTCCATCACATCAAGAAGGAAAACATCGGCCTGATCGAGGTGATGGGTCTGGCAGTGCTGCCCGCCCGGTTGAAAACAGAGCTGGCCGCGGTAGCGGACAAGCTGGTCAGGGGAGAGGACCTGAGAGAGGATCCCCTGACAGAGGCCCACGCCGATTGGGCGGAGGGTTTTAAGGGCAAATACAGCCTGACGGCGGACAATGCCCTGGATATCGTATATCAGGAGACCGGGCTGGTCTTTGCCAAGGTGCTGGAGCATGCCGGCGTGTATGCCCGCACGCCGGCTGGACAGGAGGCCTTCCTCCGGTTTTTGAGGCAGGTGTGAGATATGGCGGAACTGATCTGGAAGCCCTTTGGGATGACCGCCGACCGGCGGGAGGTGGGACTGTGGACCCTCCAGGCTGGGCGGTACGCCGCCCAGGTGCTGACTTACGGCGGTATTCTTCGTTCGTTTACCGTTCCCGCCGGGGAGGAGACCCGGGACATCGTGCTGGGGTGCGAGACCCTGGCACAGTACGAGGCTCAGGACAAGTATCTGGGCGCGCTGGTGGGACGGGTGGCCAACCGGATCGGCGGGGCATGCTTTGAGCTGAACGGCAAGCGCTATGAGCTGGCGGCCAACAATGGGCCAAACTGCCTCCATGGAGGCATCCGCGGCTTCAACGAAGCGGTGTGGGAGGCCCGGGAGGAAAACGGCGCGTTGGTGCTTACCCATGTGAGCCCGGATGGGGAAGAGGGCTTTCCCGGCAAGCTGGACGTGCGGGTGACCTATACCCTCACTGCCGACGGGGTACTTACGGTGGATTATCAGGCCAAGAGCGATGCCGATACCCTGTGTAATCTGACCAACCACAGCTACTTCAATCTGCTGGGTCACGCCTGGGGCTCCCTGGAGGGGCAGCGCATCCAGGTGTGGGCGGATGCCATTACGGAGACGGATGAGAACAGCACGCCCACTGGAACGCTCCTCCCGGTGGAGGGCACTCCCTTTGATCTGCGCCAGCCGGTGGAATTTCTCCGGGGTTTGGCGATGGAGCATCCTCAGCTGACCCTGGGCAACGGATATGACCACAATTTTGTGCTTTGCCGTCAGCCCCGCTCTCCCATGCGGCTGGCTGCCCGGGTTACCGGCGGGGGGCTGTGCCTGGAGTGCTTTACCACCCAGCCCGGTCTTCAGCTGTACACCGCCAATTATCTGGACGGCACCCCCGGGCAGGACGGAGCCTCTTACGGTCCCCGGTCGGCTTTCTGTCTGGAAACCCAGGCCTGGCCGGATGCCGTACATCACCCCAATTTCCCCTCCGCAGTGCTTTCCGCCGGGGAGAGCTATCACCATACCACCGCTTATCGGGTGACAGCGGTGTAGAGAGAGGAAAAGACGGCCCCATCCTCCACGGATGGGGCCGTCTTTTGCTGTTTATAAGGTGGCCAGAAGGCCCTGGCAGCCCTCCAGCACGTCCAGCCAAGTGGTTTCAAAATCGCCGGTGTACCACGGGTCGGCCACCTCGCCCGGCCGGGCAGTGTAATCCAGCAGCAGATGGAGCTTCTGGTCCCGGTCCTGGGAAAATATACGGTGCATGTTGCGCAGATTGGCGTGGTCCATGCCGATGATCAGGTCCCAGTGGGTATAGTCCGCTTTGGTAAGCTGCCGGGCGGTTTTTCCGGAACAGTCGATTCCATGCTGAGCCAGCTTGCGCCGGGCGGGGGGATAAACCGGATTTCCGATTTCCTCGGAGCTGGTAGCAGCGGACGCGATCTCAAATTCCGCCTGGCGGCCGGATTTTTTTACCAGGTCCTTCATCACAAACTCCGCCATGGGGCTGCGGCAGATGTTTCCATGGCACACGAAAAGTATTTTGGTCATCTCTTTCTTCCTTTCCAGGATATCAAAGGATTGATGTCATCATAAATTGTAACATATTCAGCCTGTCGTTTAAACATAAATTCCATACAAAACGAGGACGGGCTTCCCGGAGGAAAACCCGCCCTCGTTGTTTAAAGGCAGCTGATTTACTTGGTGCCGAAGATCCGGTCGCCGGCGTCACCCAGACCGGGAACAATATAGCCGTGTTCGTTGAGCTTTTCGTCCAGTGCGGCGCAGTAGATATCCACATCGGGGTGGTCGTGATGGACCCGCTCAATGCCCTCGGGGGCGGCGATAATGTTCATCAGCTTGATGTGCTTGACCTCATAGTTCTTGATGAACTGGATGGCGGCGGAGGCGGAGCCGCCGGTGGCCAGCATGGGATCCAGGATAATGACCTCACGCTCGGCGATGTCGTTGGGCATCTTGCAGTAGTACTCAACCGGCTCCAGGGTGTCGGGATCCCGATACAGGCCGATATGCCCCACCTTGGCGGAGGGGATCAGGGTCAAGATACCGTCCACCATGCCCAGGCCGGCCCGGAGCACGGGTACGATGGCCAGCTTCTTGCCGGCAATGCTCTTGAATTTACCGGTGCAGATGGGCGTCTTGATCTCCACATCCTCGGTGGGCAGGTCCCGGGTGGACTCATAGCACATGAGGGTGGCGATCTCAGAGACCACCTGCCGGAAATCCTTGACTCCGGTGTTCTCATCCCGGAGGATAGTCAGCTTGTGCTGCAGCAGCGGATGATCCAGAATGTGTACTTTTTCCATATCCATGACACGATTCCCCTTCATTTTTCTTGTTCTTTCACCAGCCGCTCCCGTTCAGCCTGGGAAAGCCGGTGATAGTTGGGCGTCAGACCCGATGCGTCGGTCAACTCTCCCCGCCGGGCCAGCTCCAGGGCGCATCGGGCCACGCCCCACGCGCTCTGGAATTGGAGGTGGGGAGGTGCCAGCCGGACATCCAGCCCCAGTTCCTTGAGGGTAGTATAGCATAAAACCGCGCCGTCTCCAACCAGTATTTGCGGATTTCCGCTCTTTTTTAATTCGTCCGCCAGCTCCTCCAGGGAAATGGCCCGGTCCGGAGTCAGCCGGGTGAGGGCGGCGCCGTCGCTGGCAAAGCGGGCGTTATAGACCTGATGCCGCCGGGCGTCCATTACGGCGCAGATCTCGCCGCCAGTGTGGGCCAGGTTCCAGGCCATGGACTCCAGGGTGGAGCAGGCGGCGCAGCGCTTGCCGCTGGGCCAGGCCAGCCCCTTGGCGGCGGCCACGCCGATGCGCAGGCCGGTAAAGGAGCCGGGTCCGGCGGCCACGGCAATGAGCTCCACCTCATCCAGGCTGATCCCGCACCCGGAGAGCAGATTGACGGTCATGGGCATCAGGGTGACCGAGTGAGTGAGACCGTTGTTCTGATAGGAGTGAGCAATCAGCTTCTCATCCTCACACAGAGCTACTGAGCAAGCGGTGGCAGAGGACTCCAGGGCAAGGATCTTCATATATCGGCACCTCCGGTAATGGTAATGATACGCTGGTCATCGCTGTCGCCCCGGCGGATATCCACGCGGATCACATCCCCCTCCAGCGCGTCGTCGATGATTTCACTCCACTCCACCGCGCACACGCCGCCCCGGGCCAGATAGTCCTCCCAGCCGATATCAAAGAGCTCCTCCGAGGAGCCCAGGCGGTACATATCAAAGTGGAACAGGGGCAGGCGGCCCCCTTCGTATTCGTTGACGATGGTAAAGGTGGGGCTGGTCACCCGCTCCTCCACGCCTAAGCCCCGGGCCAGTCCTCGGGTAAAGGCGGTTTTACCGGCGCCCAGGTCGCCGGTAAAGGCGACAATAGAGCCGGGGGCCAGTCGGGCCGCCAGATGCGCGCCCAGTTCCTCGGTCTCTGCCGGGGAATTGGAGATAACTTCCATACAGCACCTCAATTGTAAAGAATCGCTTAATTATTATAACACAGCCGTTTACCAAACGCAAAAAAGATGGTAAACTAAAATGGCTTCTGTAAGAAAGGGGGCGGAGCATTGTCCTGGTTTACCGATTCCATCCGGGCGTTTCTTGACCGGGGCGACCGGCTGCTGCTGGCCTTCTGTCTGGCGGCCAGCGGATATGGCCTGGTTTTGATATATAGCGCCACCCGTTATCTGGAGACCAACCGCAATATGATTGTCCAGTCGGTGGCCATCCTGCTGGGTATACTGGTATATGTGCTCATGTCCTCGGTGGACATTGAGCTTTTTACGGAAAAATCCTGGAAATGGATGCTGGCATTCAACCTGGTGGTCAACCTCCTGGTGCGTACCCCGCTGGGCGTTGAGGCGGGCGGCAACCGCAGCTGGATCAGCATTCCGGGCTTCCCGGTGAACATCCAGCCGGCGGAGCTGGCCAAGCTGACCTTTGTGCTGGTACTGGCCTGGCAGATCAATAAACTGCGGGAGAAGGGGATCAGCCGCCCGTCTGCGGTATTCCAGATTGCCGGGCACACGCTGTTCATGTTCGGCGTCATTGCGGTCACATCGGGAGATTTCGGCATGGGCCTGACCTACCTTTTCATTTTTGTGGTCATGGCCTGGACGGGTGGGGTAAAAAAACGCTGGTTTCTGCTGGCGGCAGTGGTGTGCGTCGTTGGTATCGTGCTCATCTGGCCCCATGTCAGCGATATGTATTTCATGAAGCGGTTTACCGTGGTCATTGACCATATTCTGGGTAATCCGGACACCATTTATGAGCAGACCCAGGACGTAGGCTGGCAGCAGACCCGGAGCATCATGGCCATCGGCAGCGGCGGCCTCACCGGTATGGGGTATCTCCAGGGCATCCAGACCCAGAGCAGTTACAAGCAGGCCCTGCCCGCCCGGGAGACGGACGAGATCTTTGCCGTGTGCGGAGAGGAGTTCGGCCTGATCGGCTGCTGCCTGCTGCTGTTGATGCTGGCGCTTATCATTCTGCGGTGCGTCTGGGTGGCCCGCCGGGCCTGCTCCCACCAGAGCGCCCTGATCGCCATGGGCTACGCCGGCATGCTGCTGGCCCAGGTGGGGGTCAATGTAGGAATGTGCCTGTATATCTTCCCGGTAGTGGGCCTGACGCTGCCCTTTATCAGCTATGGCGGATCCTCCATTGTCACCATGTTTGCGGCCATGGGGATCATATCGGGCATCAAAATGCGGTCTCTGCCCAGCTGGCTGCGGGACAGAAATCAGCTGTAAGGCCCTATCTTTTGTTTATGCGCATAGCCCGGCTAAAATGAGGCAGGCTATGTTGGAAACGGAAAGGATGGATTGTTCCATGATGAAGGTCACAAGGCTTACCTTGCGCCCCGGCGTCCATTTGACGGCGGTGCAGACCAAGAAATTCAAATCCAGTGTGCTGGCCGCCCACTTTTTGACCCCGCTCTCCGCCCAGGACGCTGCGTGCAATGCGCTGGTGCCCATGGTGCTCCGCCGGGGCACTGCGGAGCACCCCGATCTGGAGACCCTCTCTGCCGCGCTGGATGAGCTGTACGGCGGCTCGCTGGAACCTGTGGTGCGCAAGAAGGGAGAGGCCCAGTGTGTGGGCTTTGTGGGCAGCTTTCTGGACGACGCCTACACCCTGGAGGGAGAGCGGGTGCTGGAGCCGGCGGCGGAGCTGCTGGCGGAGGTTCTGCTGCGGCCCTACACCCAGGACGGCGCCTTCTGCCCTGACTATACCCGCCAGGAGAAGGACAACCTGATCGACCGTATTCGGGCCCAGGTCAACGACAAGCGGCAGTATGCCCAGCTGCGGGTGGTGGCCGAGATGTGCGGGGACGAGCCCTTTGGGGTAGACCGGCTGGGCAGCGAGGAGTCCGCCCGGACCATTGACGCCAAGGGGCTGTGGGCACAGTACCAGCGGCTGCTGGGGGAGGCCCAGGTGGAGCTCTATTACTGCGGCTCCGCCGAACTGGAGCGGGTGCAGGCGGCCTTTGCCCCCCTGGTGAACGGTCTGCCGGCAGAGGGAACTCGTCAGACCGTGGCCCGTCCGGCCAAGAAGAAGGCCCCCAGACCGCCCCGCCGGGTGGAGGAACGGCTGGACGTGACCCAGGGCAAGCTGTCCATGGGCTTCCGCACCAATACCGATGCCTGGGACGAGCAGTACCCCGCCCTGACCCTGGCAAACGCCATTTACGGCGGCACCACCACCTCCAAGCTCTTTATGAACGTGCGGGAAAAGCTGAGCCTGTGCTATTACGCCAGCTCCGGGCTGATGAAATACAAAGACGTGATGCTGGTCTCCTCCGGAGTGGAGTTTGACAAGGTGGGGCAGGCGGAGGGGGAGATCCTCTCCCAGCTCTACAAATGCCAGACCGGGGACTTCAGCGACGACGAGCTGGAGTGGGCCCGCCGCTCGGTGGTGAGCACCCTGCTCACTACACTGGATACCCAGAGCCGGCTGGAGGACTACTGGCTGGGCCAGGCCGCCGCCGGGCTGGAGGAGGGCCCGGACCAGCTGGCCGACCGGGTGGAGCGGGTGACCCGGGAGCAGGTGGTGACCGCGGCCCAGGACCTGACCCTGGACACCGTATATTTCCTGAAAGGCAGGGAGTGACCTATGGTAAGCAAGCAGTACCCCCGTCTGGGGGAGACCGTATTTCATGAGATCCTGGAAAACGGGCTCCACATCTATGTGGACCGCCGCCGGGATTTCCAGAAGAGCTACGCCTTTTTCGCCACCAACTATGGCGGCATGGATATGCGGTTCCGGCTGGACGGGGCGTGGAAAAACACCCCCGCCGGGGTGGCCCACTTCCTGGAGCACAAGATGTTCGACACCCAGGACGGCAACGCCCTGCAGGACCTGGCGGCCAACGGAGCCTCTCCCAACGCCTTTACCAGCTCGGCCATCACCGGCTATTTCTTTGAGAGCACCGACAAGTTTTTTGACAACCTGGAGATTCTCCTCTCCTTTGTCTCCATCCCCTGGTTCACCCAGGAGAGCGTGGACAAGGAGCAGGGGATTATCGGCCAGGAGATCCGCATGGTGGAAGACGATCCGGAAAACCAGGTGTTTTACGCCCTGATGGAGTGCCTCTACGACCATCACCCCATCCGGGTGCCCATTGCCGGTACCCAGGAGTCCATCGCCAAGATTACCGCCGGTACCCTCTACTCCTGCCACAAGGCCTTCTATACCCCGGCCAACATGGTGCTCACCGTGGCGGGGGATGTGGACCCGGAGCAGGTGTGCGCAGTCGCCCGAAAGATCCTGCCCCAGGAATCCGGAACCCCCATCGACCGGGACTACGGCGGGGAGGAGGACCAGCGGGCCGCCGCCGGGGAGAAGGAGTTGACCATGGAGGTGTCCAGCCCCATCTTCCAGTTGGGCTTCAAGTGTGACCCTGCCGTCCGGGGAGAGGAGTGGCTCCGCCGGGAGCTGACGGGAGAGCTGGCCTGCGAGGCGCTGCTGGGCAGCTCCAGCCCCCTGTATGCCAAGCTGTATGGCGAGGGCCTGATCAACAAGAACTTCGGCTACGGGTTTGAGGTCTATCCCGGCTGCGCCCTGATGGCGGCCGGAGGGGAGAGCCGAGACCCCCGCAAGGTGCGGGACGCCGTTCTGGCCGAGGCCCAGCGGCTGGCCCGGGAAGGGGTGGATGCCGCCCTGTTTGCCCGGATCAAGAAGGGCGTGTACGGCGCCAAGGTCCGAGGGCTCAACTCCTTTGAGAATGCGTGCATCCAGCTGGCCCAGAATCACTTTGCCGGCGTGGAGTATTTCCGGTTCCCGGAGATCTTTGACGCCATCTCCCAGGCTGACGTGGAGGATTGCATCCGCCGGTGGGTGACCCCTGAGCGCTGCGGGCTGGCCGTGGTCCGGCCGGGGGAGGCGGGATGATGGGCACCGTCTCGTTCCCCGGGCTGGGGCTGGAGTTTCAGCTGAATCGGGTGGCCTTCCACGTGGGCAGCTGGCCTGTATATTGGTATGGCATCATCATCGCCGCCGGCTTTTTGCTGGCGGTGATGTACTGCTCCCGGCAGGCCCCGAAATTCGGCATCCGGCAGGATGACATCATCGACATGCTCTTTTTCGCCGTGCCGCTGTCCATCATCGGGGCCAGAGTCTATTACATTATCTTTTATCCGGAGCTCTACCGCCGGGCGGACGGCTCCTGGGATTTCGGCGCCATGGTGCGCATCTGGGACGGCGGACTGGCCATCTACGGCGGCGTGACCATGGCGGTACTCACCCTGCTGGTGTTCTGCAAGGTGCGGAAGATCAGGTTCCTGGCCTTTGCCGACCTGGGCTCCTTTGGACTGCTCATCGGGCAGATGGTCGGCCGCTGGGGCAATTTTGTCAACATCGAGGCCCACGGCGGCCCCACCGATCTGCCCTGGCGGATGGGCATTTACCAGTATGTGGACGGAACCCGGCAGTACATGGAGGTCCACCCCACCTTTTTGTACGAGTCCCTGTGGAACCTGGTGGGGCTTCTGCTGCTCATCCAGGTGGCCAGGCGGTGGCGGAAGTTTGACGGCCAGATTTTCCTGAGCTATTTCGCCTGGTACGGCGTGGGCCGGGGCTTCATCGAGGGCCTGCGCACCGACAGCCTCTATTTCCTCAATACCCCCATCCGGGTATCCCAGGTCTTTGGCTTTGCAACTGCCGCCGTGGCCATCGTACTGCTGATTTTCCTGCTGCCCAGAAAGCACGATCCGGCCAAGCTGTGGGTGAACCAGATGAAGGCCCACCCCCGGCTGGTGGCCCTGGTCTATCCGGAAGGGGAGGGGGGCTCCTGGCTGGAGAAACAGAAAAAGCTGCTGGCCCAGGACTTTGCCCGGACCGAGGAGTACGCTCTGCCCAAGGGCGGCGATCCCCAGGCGGTCAGAGAACTGGTCCAATCCCTGCGGGAGCGGGGAGACCTGTCCGAAGTGCTGGTCAAAGGGGAGAAAAAGTGACCCTGAACCTATGGCGAAACCACCGGTCCCGACGGACCGGTGGTTTTTTCCGTCTGCGGTCGGGAAGGCCTTGACAGGAGAATATTAAAGTGATATTATTTTGATATCAAAAAGGAGCGGAGGTGCTCTGATGAAAGAGAAGATTATTGAAAAGCATAAAAACGGTATGGCTATGTTGCTGCTGCTTTTGGCGCTGTATGTGGTGGCTATGGTGGGCCTGGTGTGGGGCATTATCCGGGAAGAGGCCGCCGAGTCCGCCTGGTTTGGCGGCCCCGACCCGCTGGCCATTGCGGTTATCGTGGTGTGCATTGCCTGGCTGGCCCTGGGGTGGATCTTCCTGTGCGGCCTGAAGGTGCTCAAGCCTCAGGAGGCCCTGGTGCTCACCCTGTTCGGTAAGTATGTGGGTACCCTGAAGGGAGAGGGTTTCTATTATGTCAACCCCTTCTGCTCCGGCGTGAACCCCGCCGCCAAGACCAGACTCAACCAGAGCGGGGACGTGGACGGCGGCGGCAAGGCTGTGTCCCTGAAGGTGGACGCGGAGACCGCAGGCAAGCGGATCTCCCTGAAGATCATGACCCTGAACAACAACCGCCAAAAGATCAACGATTGCCTGGGCAATCCGGTGGAGATCGGCATTGCCGTCATGTGGCGGGTGGTGGACACCGCCAAGGCGGTGTTCGACGTGGACAACTACAAGGAGTACCTGTCCCTCCAGTGTGACAGCGCTCTGCGCAACATTGTGCGTATCTACCCCTATGACGTGGCCCCCAACGTGGACACCACCGGGGACGGCATCGCCGACGAGGGCAGCCTGCGGGGCTCCAGCGAGGTGGTGGCCGGGCGCATCAAGGACGAGATCCAGAGCAAGGTAGCCCAGGCGGGGCTGGAGATCATCGAGGCCCGCATTACGTATTTGGCCTATGCCCCTGAGATTGCGGCGGTGATGCTCCAGCGGCAGCAGGCCTCCGCCATCATCGACGCCCGGAAAATGATTGTGGACGGGGCCGTGGGTATGGTGGAGATGGCCCTGGAGCGCCTGAGCGAGAAGCAGGTGGTGGAGCTGGACGAGGAGCGGAAGGCCGCCATGGTGTCCAACCTGCTGGTGGTGCTCTGCGGCAACCGGGATGCCCAGCCGGTGGTCAACTCCGGCAGTCTGTATTGATATGGCGTCCGATGGCAAGAAGCAGGTGCCTCTGCGTCTGTCCCCCAAGCTGTACGCCGCCATTGCCGCCTGGGCGGAGGACGATTTCCGCTCGGTGAACGGACAGATCGAGTATCTGCTTACCGAGTGTGTCCGTCAGCGGAAGAAGAACGGGAAGTATGTCTCCGACGAAATCGACGTACCTCCGGAGCTGGACATCAAATGAAAAGGGAAACGGCCCGACCGGTTCATTGAACCGGTCGGGCCGTTTTTCTTTGCTTTATGGCGCTTCCGCTGCGCCCAGGTTGATTTCCGGCATCAGCTCCTTGCTGATGATGGCCAGCATCTCCTCCAGCTTGGCGCACTCCTCCGGGGTGAACCGCTGCCGCATCCGCTCGGTGACCACATGGACATAGTCGTTGCTGATGTTATAGTAGTCCCGGTACTTCTGGGTTACCTGTAAATGGTATTCCCGCTTGTCCTGAGCGGACTGGATCTTTTGCACATACCCCTTGCGGATGAGGCTGTTGATCTTGTACGCCGCGTTGGGCGGGGAGATACGCATGAAAGAGGCAAACTCGTTTACTGTGGGGGAGCCCAGGGCCTGGATGGTCTCCATAGCGAAGGTCTCCACCGTGGTCAGGCTGGCCTCCCGGTTCTGGAAGCGCTCAAAAATTTCCTGATAAAAATGCAGCTTGAATTTTGTATACACAGCTTCAAATCTCTGTTCCAGCATGCCGCAGCCTCCGCATTTCGATCATTTTATTCATTATATCAAACGGCGGAGGAACGGGCAATCAGGAATCTTTGCCCAGGGCAAAGGTGAGCTCCGCCGTGGCCGCCACCTGGCCGTTAACCGTGGCTTTGGCCTCTCCGATCCCCACCGGCCCTTTCTGCTTGATGAGGGTACACTCCAGCTCCAGCACATCGCCGGGGGTGACCTGGCGGCGGAACCGGGCGTTTTTGATGCCGCCGAAGAAAGCGATCTTGCCCCGGTTCTCCGGCATGGACAGCAGAGCCACCGCTCCCACCTGGGCAAGGGCCTCCAGGATCAGCACGCCGGGCATCACATGGTACTGGGGAAAGTGCCCCTGGAAGAAGGGCTCGTTGACGGTGACGCACTTGATGCCTTTGGCCCACTTGCCCTCCTCGCCGTCCACGATCCGGTCCACCAGGGCGAAGGGGTAGCGGTGGGGGATGATCTGGGCGATCTCGTTGGAGTTATACTGCATCATCCCTCAGCCCTCCCATCTTTTGAGCAGCAGGCAGGCGTTGTGGCCGCCGAAGCCCAGAGAGTTGGACAGAGCGTATTCCACCTGAGCCTGCCGGCCCTGGTTGGGCACGTAGTCCAGGTCGCAGGCCGGGTCGGGCACCTGGTAGTGAATGGTGGCGGGCAGATAGCCCTCCTTCAGGGTGAGGGCGGTGAAGATGGCCTCTACCGCGCCGGCAGCCCCCAGCATGTGGCCGGTCATGGACTTGGTGGAGCTGACTGCCATCTGATAGGCGTGCTCGCCAAATACGGTCTTGATGGCGGCGGTCTCGCCGGAGTCGTTCAGAGGGGTGGAGGTGCCGTGGGCGTTGATGTAGCCCACCTGCTCCGGGGCCACGCCGCCGTCGGCCAGCGCCTGGGCCATGGCCCGGGCGCCGCCTTCCCCGTTGGGGGCGGGAGCGGTCATGTGATAGGCGTCGCAGGTGGCGCCGTAGCCCACCACCTCGGCGTAGATCCTGGCGCCCCGGGCCTTGGCGTGCTCATACTCCTCCAGCATCAGGATGCCGGCGCCCTCGCCCATGACGAAGCCGGAGCGCTCGGCGTCAAAGGGAATGGAGGCCCGCTTGGGGTCGTCGCCCACGTGGAGGGCCCGCATGGAGGTGAAGCCGCCGATGGACAGGGGGGTGACGGCGGACTCGGCGCCGCCGCACAGCATCACCTCGGCGTAGCCGTCCCGGATGTGCCGGAAGGCGTCGCCCACCGCGTTGGTGCCGCCGGCGCAGGCGGTCACCGGGCAGGTACACATGCCCTGGAAGCCGAAGGCGATGGCGATGAGCCCGGCCCCCATGTTGGCGATGGTGGAGGGGATGTAGAAGGGGGAGGCCCGGTCAAAGCCCTTCTCGGAGCAGCGCATCTGCTCGATCTCGGTGATGCCGATGCCGCCCACGCCGCTGGAGACGATCACGCCGCAGCGGGTCTGGTCCACCGCCTCCAGGTCCAGTCCGCTGTCCGCCACCGCCTCCTTGGCGGAGGCCATGGCCAGCTGGGAGTAGCGGGCCATGTGGCGCACTTCCTTTTTGTCCAGCACGGAGGTGGGCTCCCAGTCCTTCACCTCGGCGGCCAGATGGACCTTCTGCTTGGAAGCGTCATACTGGGTGATGGGGGCGATGCCGCACACTCCGTCCTTCACGGCCTGCCAGGTTTGGGCAATATTGTGCCCCAGGGGATTGACGCTCCCCATGCCGGTGATGACTACTCTGCGTTTTTCCATGTTCGTTCCTCCTTACATGCCCATTCCGCCATCGACGGAGAGGACCTGTCCGGTGATGTAAGCGGCTTCGTCGGAGGCCAGGAAGGCCACAGCGGCGGCCACATCCTCCGGCTTGCCGGGCCGGCCGGCGGGGATGGAGCCCAGCATGGCCTCCCGGGCGGCCTCCGGCAGGGCGGCGGTCATGTCGGTCTCAATGTAGCCGGGAGCTACCGCGTTGACGGTAATGCCCCGTCCGCCCAGCTCCCGGGCCAGGGACTTGGTCATGCCGATGACCCCCGCCTTGCTGGCGCAGTAGTTGATCTGGCCCGGATTGCCCCGCAGGGCCACCACCGAGGAGAGGTTGATGATCCGGCCGAATTTGGCCTTCATCATGGGCCGGGCGGCGGCCTTCATGCACAGGAAGGCCCCCTTCAGGTTGGTCTCAATGACTGCGTCAAAGTCCTCCTCCTTCAGCATCATGGCCAGGTTGTCCCGGGTAATGCCGGCGTTGTTTACCAGGATGTGGAGCCCGCTCAGCTCTTTTACGGCGGTGTCCATCAGGGCCTTCACGGCGGCGGGGTCGGCCACGCTGCCCTGGACGGCCCGGGCCTCTACGTCCAGCTCCTTCAGGGCGGCCAGAGTCTCTTCCGCAGCGGCGGTGTTGCCGGCGTAGGAGAATACCACGTTGGCTCCCCGGCGGGCCAGCTCCAGGCAGATGGCCTTGCCGATGCCCCGGCTGCCGCCGGTGACCACGGCGGTCTTTCCAGTCATACTCATATTCTTATCCTTTCAGGGCCGCGGCCAGCGCCTCAATGTCGGCGCAGGTCTCCACGGCGTAGGTCTTGATGGAAGGGGCGGTCTTTTTCACAAAGCCGCTGAGGGCCTTGCCCGGCCCGATCTCCACGATGGTATCCACCCCCAGCGCCTCCAGCCGGCGGATGGTGTCCTCCATGTACACGGAGGACTGGACCTGCTGCTCCAGCAGGGCGGGAATGGTGTCCTCCGGGCCCATCTCCCGGCCCAGGCAGTTGAACAGCACCGGGAAGGCCATGGGGCCGAAGGTGATCTCCTGGAACTTCTCCCGCAGGGCGTCCCCGGCGGGGCGCAGCAGGGAGGTGTGGAAGGGGCCGCTGACCTTCAAAGGCATGCACCGCTTGGCGCCCAGCTCCTTGGCCAGGGCGGCGGCTTTGTCCACCGACTCCTTTTGGCCCCCGATGACCAGCTGGCCGGGACAGTTGTAGTTGGCGATCTCCACCACGCCCGCGTCGGCGGCCTGGTCGCAGGCCTGCTGCAGCTTCTCCCGGTCCAGGCCCAGCACGGCGGTCATGCCGCAGGCCATACCGGCGGCAGCGGAGGCCATGGCCTTGCCCCGGAAGGCGGCCAGGGAGACGGCCTGCTGAGGGGTAAACACCCCGGCGGCCTGAAGGGCGGAGTACTCGCCCAGGCTGAGCCCGGCGGCGTAGTCGGGCTGAATCCCCATCCCGTACAGGATGGCGGTCATGCCGGCGGCAAAGGCCACCATACAGGGCTGGGTGTACTCGGTCTGGTTCAATACCCCGTCAGGGTCGGTAAAGGAGACGGTTTTCAGGTCAAAATCCACGTCCGCGCCGTCCAGCACAGCTTTGAATTCGGGGTAGGCCTCGTAGAGGTCGGCCCCCATGCCGGGGTGCTGGCTGCCCTGTCCGGCGTACAAAAAGGCAAGGCTCATACGTTCAGTCCTTTCACCACGGCCGCATATCCAGCCATCAGTTCCTCGAAAATCCGGCGCAGGGGCTTCACCTCATGGATCATGCCCGCCACCTGACCGGCCATAAAGCTGCCGGTGTCCAGGTCGCCGTCGAACACCGCCCGGCGGAGGGAGCCCAGGGTCAGCTTCTCCATCTCCTCCAGAGGCAGGTTCTGCTTCTCCATCCGCAGATACTCCCGGGCCATCTTGTTTTTCAGCACCCGGACGGGAGCCCCGCCGGTGCGGCCGGTGACGGTGGTATCGTTGGCTCCGGCCTTGACCACCGCCTGCTTGTAGTTGTCATGGATGGGGCACTCGGTACTGGCCAGCAGGCAGGTGCCCAGCTGTACGCCGCAGGCCCCCAGAGCGAAGGCGGCGGCCAGCTGGCGGCCGTCGGCAATGCCGCCGGCGGCGATGACGGGGACGCTCACCGCGTCCACCACCTGGGGAACCAGAGCCATGGTGGTCATCTCGCCCACATGGCCGCCGCTCTCGGTGCCCTCGGCGATCACGCCGTCAATGCCGTAACGCTCCAGCCGGTAGGCCAGGATGGGGGCGGCCACCACGGGAAACACCTTGATGCCCGCCTCTTTCCAGGCGGGGATGTATTTGCCCGGGTTGCCCGCGCCGGTGGTCACCACCTGCACGCCCTCCTCCACCACCACCTTGGCCAGCTCGTCAATGTGTGGGTTCATCAGCATCAGGTTGACGCCAAAGGGCTTGTCGGTGCCCGCCTTGGCGGCGCGGATCTCGGCACGGAGGGCCTCGGCGTCCATGCCGCCGGAGCCCACCAGGCCCAGAGCCCCGGCGTTGGACACGGCGGCGGCGAAAGTGCCGGTGGCGATGTTGGCCATACCGCCCTGGATGATGGGGAACTCGGTCCCCAGCAGTTCGTTCAATTTCATATGGATACTCCTTCTTTATCTCAGGCCAGCTCCAGCAGGCCGCCCGCCCAGGTGAGCCCTCCGCCGAAGCCCACGCACAGGGCCTTCTGGCCGGAGGTGAGGGCGCCGGAGGTCACCAGCTCGTCCAGCAGAATGGGGACGCTGGCGGCGGAGGTGTTGCCGGTGCGGGAGATGTTGCCGGTACACTTGGTCGGGTCAACCTTCAGCTTTTTGATGGCGAAGTCGATGATCCGCTGGTTGGCCTGATGGAACACAAACCGGTCCACGTCGGTCATGGCCAGTCCGGCCTTTTCCAGCACCTGCTTGGCGCAGCGGGGGAGAGCCTCCACCGCGAAGCGAAAGACGGTCTGGCCGTCCATGTGGATGTAAGAGGGGGAGCCGGTGTTGACGCCGGGGATGACCAGGGCCTCCCAGTTGCCCCGGCAGCCCAGTACCGCGTGGAGAGAGGGGTAATCCGCCCGCCACTCCACCAGGGCGGCCCCCGCCCCGTCCCCAAAGAGGACGCAGGTGGAGCGGTCGGTAAAGTCGGTGACCCGGCTGAGCACCTCGCAGCCTACCACCAGGCCGTATTTTCGGGGGGCGGCGGCCAGCAGGCACTCCGCCGTGTGCAGGCCGTAGACAAAGCCGGAGCAGGCGGCGTTCAGGTCAAAGCACACCGTGTCCTCCAAGAATCCCAGCTCCTGCTGGAGGATGCAGGCCGCGGCGGGGGTGAGGAAGTCCTGGGTCAGAGTGGCCACCAGGCACACCCCCACCTGCTGGGGAGAAATGCCCGCCCGGTCCAGGGCCTGTCTGGCAGCGGCCAGGCACAGGGATGTATGGCTTTCATTCCCGGAGCAGTGGCGGCGGCTGGAGATGCCGGTGCGGGAGACAATCCACTCGTCGCTGGTATCCACGATTTTGGTCATGTCCTCGTTGGTGACCACCCGCTCCGGCAGGGCGGAGCCGGTGGCCAGCAATTTGATTCCGTTCATAGGCGCTCCTTTCCAAGGGCTTTGCTGCCCATCAAGCGGAATTTTTTATAGCGGTTTGCCGCCAGAGCGGAGGGGCTCAGCTTGCTCAGGGCGGCCAGCTCCCGCGCCAGGGCGGCGTCCAGAGCCCGGTAGACCGGCTGAGGGGCGGCGTGGGCTCCGGCGGCGGGCTCGGGGATGATGCCGTCGATGACGCCCAGCTCCAGCAGATCGGCGGCAGTGAGCTTCATCACGTCGCAGGCCTCCGCGCTGCGGGAGGCGTCCTTCCACAGAATGGCGGCAAAGCCCTCGGGGGAGAGGACGGAGTAGACGGCGTTTTCCAGCATGAGCACACGGTTGCCCACGCCCAGGGCCAGAGCTCCGCCGCTGCCCCCCTCGCCGGTGACCACCGCCACCACGGGGACGGTGAGGCCGGACAGCAGAGCCAGGGTGCGGGCGATGGCCTCACCCTGGCCGTGGGCCTCGGCCTCCAGGCCGGGGTAGGCGCCGGGAGTGTCGATAAAGGTGATGATGGGCCGGCCAAATTTCTCGGCCTGGAGCATGAGGCGCTGGGCCTTCCGGTAGCCCTCGGGGGAGGGCATGCCGAAGTGGTAGGCCATGTGTTCCTCCAGGGTGCGGCCCTTCCGGTGGCCGATGACGGTAACCGGGTGGCCGTGGAACAGGGCAATGCCGCCTAAAATGCTGCCGTCGTCGGCACAGTGGCGGTCGCCCCGCTGTTCAAAAAAGTCAGTGAACAGGGCGGAAATGAAATCCGCCGTGCCCGGACGCTGGGCGTGCCGGGCCAGGGCAACCCGCTGGGCGGGTGTGAGATCATTTGGCACGCTCGCCGCCTCCTTTTCCGTGGAGTTTTAGCAGCTGGAGCAGGGTGTCCCGCAGCTGGGCCCGGGGTACAATGGCGTCCAAAAAGCCGTGCTCCAGCAGGTACTCGGCGCTCTGGAAGCCCTCCGGCAGCTTTTCTCCGATGGTCTGCTCAATGACCCGGGGACCGGCAAAGCCGATCAGAGCCCCCGGTTCGGCCAGCATGATGTCTCCCAGACTGGCGAAACTGGCGGTGACCCCGCCGGTGGTGGGGTGGGTGAGCACCGAGATATACAGACCGCCCTTCTGGGAGAACCGCTCCAGAGCGGCGGAGGTTTTGGCCATCTGCATCAGGGATAAAATGCCCTCCTGCATCCGGGCCCCGCCGCTGGCGGAAAAGAGGATCAGGGGCAGCTTGTTTTTTTCGGCGTACTCCACCAGCCGGGTGACCTTTTCGCCCAGGGCGGCGCTCATGCTGCCCATGAAGAACCGGCTGTCCAGCGCGCCCACCGCCACCTTCTGACCGCCCATGCGGCCGGTGGCGGTGACGACTGCCTCGCTCATGCCGGTGCGCCGCCGGGCGGTGTCCAGCTTGGCGGCGTAGCCGGGGAAGGACAGGGGATCGTTGGAGGTGAGGGTGCCGTCCAGCTCCCGGAAGGTGCCCTTGTCCAGCACCAGACTTAGCCGGTAATAGGCCCCGATGGGGTAATGGTGGCCGCACAGGGGGCACACGTACCGCCCGGCCACCAGGTCCCGGCGTTTGACAGTGCCGCCGCAGGCGGGACAGGTCTCCTCGGTGTGGGCGGGGGCGGGGGAGGCGCCCCGGAGGGCCTTCAGGGAGAGCAGCTTCTGCCGCCGTTGGGCAAAGACGTTGCTCATTTCTCCTCAGTCTCCTCTCCGCTCCGGCTCCAGGCCAGCAGGGTGTCCATGTTGGCCTCCAGAAAACCGGTGGTGTAGTTGCCCCGTACAAAGTCGGGGTGGTGCAGGATCTGGTGGAGCAGATCCACGTTGTTGGGGGGACCCTGGATGATCAGCTCCTCCAGCGCCCGGCGCATCCGGCGGATGGCCTCCAGCCGGGTGGGGGCATATACGATAAGCTTTGCCATCAGGGAGTCGTAGAAGGGGGGGAGGGTGTAGCCGGTGTACAGGCCGGTATCCACCCGCACGCCGTAGCCGCCGGGCAAATGCACGAAGTCGATCTTTCCCGGCCGGGGCTGGAAGTCGTGGGCTGGGTCCTCGGCGTTGATGCGGCACTCGATGGCGTGGCCCCGGAGAGTAACGTCCTCCTGGGTGTGGGCCAGAGGCAGGCCCGCGGCGATGCGGATCTGCTCCCGCACCAGGTCCACCCCGGTGACCAGCTCGGTGACCGGGTGCTCCACCTGGATGCGGGTGTTCATCTCAATGAAGTAGAAGTTGCCCTCCTGATCCAGCACGAACTCAATGGTGCCGGCGTTCTCATAGTGGGCGGCCCTGGCGGCAGCCACGGCGGCCGCCCCCATGCGCTCCCGCAGCTCGGGGGTGAGGGCCTTGGAGGGGGATTCCTCAATGAGCTTCTGGTTGCGCCGCTGGATGGAGCAGTCCCGGTCTCCCAGCTGAATTACATGGCCCTCTTTGTCGGCCAGGATCTGAAACTCAATGTGCCGGGGGTTGAGGATCAGCTTTTCCAGGTACATCTCCCCGCTGCCGAAGCAGGCCACCGACTCACTGCGGGCCTCCTCAAACAGGGGAATGAGCTGGTCGGGCTCAAAGACCCGGCGCATGCCCCGGCCGCCGCCGCCGGCGGCGGCCTTGATGAGGACCGGGTAGCCGATGGAGTCGGCCAGCTCCTTGGCCTCCTCGGCGGTATCCACCGCGCCGTCGGAGCCGGGCACCACCGGCACACCGGCGGTCACCATCAGCTTACGGGCGGCGGCCTTGTTGCCCATGGCCCGGATCACGTCCCCGGAGGGGCCGATGAAGGCGATGCCCGCCTGGGCGCAGGCGTCGGCAAACCGGTCGTTCTCCGACAGAAAGCCGTAGCCCGGGTGGATGGCGTCGCAGCCGGTGGCCTGGGCCACGGTCAGGATGGCGTCCACGTTTAAGTAGCTGTCGGCCGACCGGGCGGGGCCGATACAGTAGGCCCGCTCCGCCAGCTGGACGTGGAGGGCCTCGGCGTCGGCCTGGGAGTAGACCACCACCGGCTCGATGTCCAGCTCCCGGCAGGCCCGGAACACCCGGACGGCGATCTCCCCCCGGTTGGCGATTAAAATGCGCTTGAACATGGACTCACCCTTCCCGGTAGCGGATGAGGGGGTCCCCGAAGGACACCAGGGCCCCATCCTCCTGCAAAATGGCCTCAATCACACAGTCGCAGGGGGCCTGCACCTCGTTCATCATCTTCATGGCCTCCATCAGGCACACGGTCTGGCCCTTCTTCACCTTGTCGCCCACCTTGACAAAGGGCGCGGCGTCGGGGGCGGAGGCGGCGTAGAAAGTGCCTACCAGAGGAGCGGTGATGCAGGGCCCCTCCGGCTGGGCGGGGGCGGCGGCCACGGTCGGGGCAGGCGTGGCGGGCGCTGGCCCGGCAGCCGGTGCGGCGGGGACGGCGGCCAAGCCCTTGCTCAGCTCCAGCGTCACGTCCTTGGTGGTCAGCTTAAAAGTGGTGATACCGCTCTGGTCGAAGCGGGACATCAGTTCAAAGATCTCTTGGTTGGTCATAGCGGCTCCTTTCGGCACAAAGGCGCCGGGTTTACCGGCGCCTCAGGCAGTTGTGCAGAAAGCTGCAATTACGCAGCGTGCTCCTCGATGTACTTCACCAGATCGCCCACGGTCTTCATGTTGGGCAGATCCTCGTCGGCGATGGTCACGCCGAAAGCCTCCTCTAGAGCCATGGACAGCTCCACAGCGGCCAGGGAGTCGGCCTCCAGATCCTCAGCCAGACGAGCCTCGGGGGTCACCTTGTCGGCGTCGCAGCTCAGAGTCTCCACAATGATGTCCTTGATCTTCTCGAAATCCATGCTAAATGCTCCTCACAATTCAATTCAAAATTTTTAGTTAAATCATTTTACTTAAAAATTTTTAAATAAAATAATTTAAGCATATTTTATCAGGAGCGCTCCATTTGTCAAGGGTTATTTTTGCCGAAAAAAGGGAAAAGAGGTGGGAACCATTGGGGCCCAAGGGGTTAAAACAGAAAAAATCCCCCGCGGACCATGCCGCGGGGGAGAGAATGGGGGTAAGTAGCCGCCCGAATGGGCGGCGCGGAGTTTAACCGCGGCAGCAGCCGCAGGAACCGCAGGAGTTGGAGTCGTCGTCCTCCTCCTCCCAGAGGAAGGCGGGGACGGAGACATACACCGGCCAGCGGGTGTTAGTGGTGTTGGAGCTGCCGCTGTTGATCATCCGGGCCAGACTGTCGAAGGCGGGCAGGGTGACGGCCCCGCCGCTGTTACCGGTTCCGGAGCCGCAGCAGCAGCGGCAGCAGCGATTCTGACGATTACAACAACACATGATGAAGTACCCCCATTCAAAGTGGCGGCGGGTCTTTGCCCTCCGCAAGACAGTATACGTCCCCGGCGGGCAAAAGGTGCGGCGTAAAAAAGAACGCCGGTCCCCATGGGGACCGGCGCAATGGAGTCAGGACAGTTCAGGCGGCCACAACGTTGACAGCGCGCAGCTTGTCGGGATTCTTGGGATCGGGCTCAACCTCATAGGTAACCTTCTGGCCCTCCTGGAGGGTCTTGAAGCCGTCGCACACGATGGCGGAGAAGTGGACGAACACGTCGTCGCCGCCCTCGTCGTTGGAAATGAAGCCGAAGCCCTTGGTCTCGTTGAACCACTTGACAGTACCGTGATACATGATGGTACCTCCTGAGAATAGATTTTGGAGCTAAATGACAAAGAAAAAACTCACATCATTGCGTATCGTCTGAAGAACCGACGATGACTACAAAAATGTGAGTTCAGGCCGTGCATTTAGACTACCCTGATACTATACCACTGAACCGGTCGTCCGTCAAGGGGAAATCACAGCTGCTCCTTTTCCGGGTTGTCCGCGATCAGCCGCCGGATGGCCTCCTCCGGGTAGGAGAGCAGGCGGCCGTAATCCCAGGCAATCTGGGTGCGGTTGCCGCCGAAATAGACCTTTTCCTGTACCAGGGAATTTTTCCAGGCCTTCAGGCGCAGGTACTGGGCCAGAATATGGTCCTCCCGGTAGAGCAGGATGTTGTGTTTTCCCGCATTCATGGAGAGGGGAAACAGATCGGTGAGCAGGGGCTCGTCCTCTATGTAGAACTGGTTTCCGTAGCGGCCGCAGCTTTCACGGGTGAAAGGGAGCAGGGCGTCCCGCTCCGCCGCGCTGTCCAGAGGACGACTGAGCGCCAGATTTTTTACCCCCGCGCACACCATCTCGTTGAAACAGTCGATCACGCCGCACTGATAGGAAAAGGATTCGATGTTCTGCATGGCTTTGGGCCTCCTGTCTTCTGGCCCCTATTTTACTCTATTTGCGCCCATCCTGCAAGAGAGAAGGTTGGAGAAAGACAGGAGGCTTTGTCGAAGAACTACTTTGCCCAGCCCTGGCAGCGCTCCACCGCCCGGTGCCAGTCACCCATCAGCTTTTCCCGATTGGCGGCCTCCATGGCGGGAGTGAAAGCGGTGTCGCACCGCCACAGGCGGCTGAGCTCCTCCATGCCGGACCACACGTTGGTGGCCAGACCGGCCAGATAGGCCGCGCCCAGGGCGGTGGTCTCCCGGATGGCGGGGCGGAGCACCTGGCGGTCCAGAATGTCCGCCTGGAACTGCATCAGGAACATGTCACGG
>DWXF01000001.1 GCA_019119335.1 Candidatus Flavonifractor merdavium | reverse complement strand
GTTTACGGGCGGCAAGTAACAGTCCTTACGCAGCTGGCAGACCGTATTACGCGTTGCACGCGTCCGCGAGGAACAGAGGGCTATGCCCGCATAGTGACAACCACCAGCTTCGCTGGTGGATGTGTTCATTTGTCAGTAGGGATAACTGCTCCATGTGTTGGCCCCCGACAGATCGGTAAAGAGCAGGCCGGGAGGAGGCAGGAAGGTAAAGACCAGGCTTACCGCCCCCAGAGCGGCGACAAGCAGGAGAAACAGCTCCTTCTGCTTGCTCCAGATGTCCCCCGGCAGGAAGCTTGGCAGGAAAAAGGCGATCCCCATGGACAGGACATACAGGGCGATATCCACCAGAAGGGCCTCGCCCCCCAGAGCGATGTGGTACAGCCAGCCCAGGGCCAGCATGACGCCCACCGCCAGCAGCAGGGAGGCGGCCCGCTGTCCCAACAGGCCGGGCTCCCGCCGTTCCAGCAGCAGGCCGGCCAGCAGAGCAGGCCAGTAGATGAGTTTGCTGTGCTCCCAGATGCTCTCCGACACCGGGGCGAACAGGGCGGTGACCGGACAGGGAAGCAGGTCGTAGACAAAGTGCAGGCAGGTCCCCGCCACCACGGCGGCGGCGAAGGCCAGCAGAACGGAGCGGGACAGGCGGGACATGGCGATACCCCCTTTTACTGTTCAGCACAGTGTATGAGGGAGAATAAAAAAGATGCAAAAAACAGAAAACAGCCACAATTTTACAGCATAAAAACCCAAAAGTCCTGCCACTGGGAGCTGGAAGGACATTCCAAGCCAATGGAGAATTTCATTGCCAGCAAAGACAGCCGCTTTTTCGGCCATATTAAAATCAGCGTCAACATGACGCGAGTTTTTGTGTGGAAAGGAGATGCCGGTTGCATGAAAGAAGAGCAAAAGGCCCGGCCCTGGGTGGCCGCGGCTCTGGCGGCGGCGCTGCTGCTCACCTCGCTGGCGCTGACTCAGCCCGCCAGAGCCGCGGAGACCGCCCGCACCGTGGTACCCATCGGCCGGGCGGTGGGCATCAAGCTGTTCTCCGACGGCGTGATGGTGGTGGGCTTTTCCGAAGTGGTCTCCGACCAGGGCAGGTCCAACCCCGCCCGGGACTGCGGCCTGAAGGAAGGGGACATCATCACCCACATCAACCAGGAGGAAGTGGACACCATTGAGGACGTACAGAACGTCCTCCAGGAAGTGGGGGGCGCCTCCATGAGCATCCGGGCCCTGCGGGAGGAGGAGACCGTCCAGTTTACCGCCCAGGCCGTGCAGTGCAGCAGCGACGGGCAGTATAAGCTGGGCGCCTGGATCCGGGACTCCATGGCGGGGATCGGCACCATCACCTTTTGGGATCCCCAGTCCGGCGTGTTCGGCGCCCTGGGTCACGGCATCAATGACGTGGATACCGCCCAGCTGATGCCCCTTCAGTCCGGCTCCATCCTCTACTCCGATGTGGCGGATGTGAAAAAGGGACAGAAGGGGGAACCCGGCGAGCTGAAGGGAGCCTTCCAGATCAACCGGGATCTGGGCGAGCTGTACGCCAACACGCCGGGAGGCGTCTTCGGCACCCTTTCCGACAGCAGCTTTCTGCCCGACATCCAGCCGGTAGAGGTGGCAAGTCGGGATGAGGTCCACACCGGGGCGGCGGTGATCCGCTCCAACGTGGCGGGGGACGCCGTGGAGGAGTACGCGGTGGAGATTACCCGTATGTTTCCCCAAAATGGGGAAGATACACGCAATCTCATGCTGAAAGTAACCGATAAGCGGCTGCTGGAGACCACCGGGGGCATTGTCCAGGGCATGAGCGGTTCCCCCATTCTCCAGGACGGCAAGCTGGTGGGCGCCGTGACCCACGTTCTGGTCAACGACCCCACCCAGGGATATGGAATCCTGGCGGAGAACATGCTGCAGATCGGCCAGGAGGCCAAAGATATCTAATTCCAATTTTTGGGCCGGACGCATGGGAAACTGGAAGCGCCCGGCCCGCTTTTTGCCTCCGGCGGACGGGAGAATACAGGCGAGCAAAGGGGGAAAAAAACAAACAGCCCCGACTTTTCGGGGGAAAAGTCGAAGAAAGTCGAAGAGAAATACCCATAAATTTCCAGTAAAACCCTTGCGCAGACTGTCTGATTATGGTAAATTATAGGCAACCGGTACGCAGCCTTGGCCAGGCAGCAAACGCAGCGCAGGGAAGCCTGCGGGAAAGGGTGTCAAGATTGGAAACCAGAAAGCGGATTTTGGTGGCCGACGCCAATGAGGAATTCCGCCGCTTGTTTGCGGCGGGGCTGGCAGAGGAGCCTGATATGGAATTGGTGGGAGAGACGGGAGAGGGACCGGAGGCCGTACGGCTGGCGGAGCGGCACACCCCCGACGTGGTGGTGATGGACCTGGTGCTGGCCAAGATGGATGGGCTGGAGGTGCTTGAGGAGCTGGCCCGGCTGGACCAGCGGCCCAGGGTGCTGGTGCTCTCCAGCTTTGCCCGGGGCAACGTGGCCGAGCTGGCGGCGGAGCGGGGCGCCGACTACTATATGATGAAGCCCTGCAAGCAGACCGCTGTGCTGGAGCGGGTGCGCCAGCTGGCCAACGGAGTGCCGGCCGGAGGGACGGGAGAGCAGGACGAGACCCAGAGCCGGAATCTGGAGAGCACCGTCACCGCCATCATCCATGAAATCGGCGTGCCCGCCCATATCAAAGGGTATCAGTATCTCCGGGAATCCATCCTGATCGCGGTGAAGGATATGGAGGTCATCAACGCCGTTACCAAAATTTTGTATCCGGAGGTGGCCAAGCGCTTCGGCACCACCGCCTCCCGGGTGGAGCGGGCCATCCGCCACGCCATTGAGGTGGCCTGGGACCGGGGAGACCTGGAGACGCTCCAGAAATATTTTGGGTACACGGTTTCCAACGCCAAGGGTAAGCCCACCAATTCGGAGTTCATCGCCATGATCGCCGACCGCCTCCAGCTCCAGCAGCGGGAGAAATGACAGGAAAACGAAACATCCCCTGTGGAACAGACAAGCCTTCCACAGGGGATGTAGTTTTACTCAGGACTGGGGCTCCGGCTCCGGGCGGACAAACTGCTCCGCCGCGTGGCGGATCTCCGGCTCCAGCAGCCGCTCCAGCCGGCCCACCAGCACCTCCGGGTCCTCCTGCATATCGTCGGAGATCCAGCGCACCAGAGTGCCCGACAGGGCGTACATGTAAAAATCAGTCAGAAAATCCTGGTCCGCCTCGCTCAGCGGCAGGTCGCCGGCGTACAGCGCCAGCAGCTTGATCACCAGCGCCCGGGAGAGGGCGAAAAACTGGCAGTCCATATGGCCCCGCCCGCTGGAGCGATACACATGATAGACGCTTACATGATTTTCCTGCACGTAGCGGAAGGCGGCCAGCATCCCCTCCCGCCAGTCCCTGGCATCCGTCAGGGCCTGTTCGGTCTCATGGGACAGATACCAGCGCAGCAGATCATAGATGTCCTGAAAGTGATAGTAGAAGGTCTGGCGGTTGACCTCACAGTCCTCCACGATCTCTTTCACGGTTATATCGTCCAAGAACTTTTTCTGAAGCAGCTTTTTCAGCGAGTTCGCCAGAGCGAGCTTGGTACTGGGGGCCAACAGCTTCACCTCCTTCTCCAAGGCAGGGCCGGGCCGGTGGGAAAACCGACGTTTCCAATAGGAGAACTGATATACGTTACCTGTCATTATAGCACAAAGGCTGCAGAAATTGCAATCCTGTCCCAAGTGTGCTATGATACTGCCTGACACAGTGAAAAAGAGAAGGCGGTGGAACCATGAACATGGAATTTTGGCCCAAAGGGGTATGCTCCCAGAAAATGAGTCTTCAGGTGGAGGACGGCATTGTACGCAGCCTGAAGGTGACCGGAGGCTGCAGCGGAAATCTCCAGGGGATTGCCCGGCTGGTGGAGGGAATGCCGGTGGAGGAAGTGGTGCGGCGGCTGGACGGGATCAGGTGCGGACACAAGGCCACCTCCTGCCCCGACCAGCTGGCCCAGGCGCTGAAACAGCAGCTCCAGCAGTAAAGGTGGTTGTCTCCTGTCAGTATTCAGAGCTCCAGCCGGAGTACGACATGGACAAGGCGTTTTTCAGCACGCCCAACGGGGACGGAACCTACCGTATGCTGGACAGCCGGGGCAGAACTATCGGCCCGGATTCCTATAATTTCTGTAACGCCTCCGGCAGCACCCTGGTCTTCGAGTGCGGGGAGCAATGGCTGGCCTACCGGGATGACGGCACGCCTCTGGAACTTCCCGAGGGGTACCTTCCTTCTCATAAAGAACAGGGTGTCCTGGTCGCGTTCCGGGGCGATTATGCCGGCGTACTCAGCCTGGACGGCGAGGAAGTGGTTCCGTGCGTCTGTGAGGACACCAACATCAGCTATCTGGACGCCAGGGATATGTGGTACGGCACCATCGGAGTGGCCTCCTTCCAGCGGCAGGGCAAGACGGGACTGGTCAGCTCCGACGGCGAGACCCTGTTTGAGGGTCCCTATTTCGCCGCGATGATCGGTTGGGAGCATGGCCCTTTCCTGGTGATGTCTGAGGGCTGGAGGGCGGCGAGACGGCCTTTGCCGATGCCGGAGCGATCTCGGACTGGGCGGCGGAATCCGTGTCCTTCATGTCCGGTAAGGGTATTCTCAACGGCGTGGGAGACAACAAGTTTGTCCCCGCCCAGGTCAATCAGCGGCAGGAGGCCCTTACGCTTGCGGTGCGTATGTTGGAGATATTAGGTTCCTGATGAAGAAAACACCCCACTTATTCCAAATAAGTGGGGTGTTTTTTGTGTGTCTCCGGTTTATGTGCGGGGGAGGGCGGTCAGAAGGAGACGGGTATTTTGCAGATAGCGCTCGGCCATGCCCCGCAGCTCTCCGGCGGGCAGCCCGTCCGCGGTAAGGGCGGCCAGACTCTCCTGAGGCGGGGAGAGCCGGAGGCGGAGCGCGGCGGCCAGCTCCCCCAATGGCCGGTATTCCGCTGCCGTCAGGGCGCCGGTCTGCACCAGACACTCCATTTGCTCCAGCTCGGAGAACATATTCCACATGGTCAGCTGCAGCGTGCGGTAGCCCGCCCCCTCCTCCGGGGGCAGCTGGGCGATATAGGCGGAGGCCTCATGGTGTACCATATGGAACTGGGAGAGCAGCTCGCTGAACAGGGCCGGGTCCACCGGCTCCCGCAGACTGCGGCCCACCACGCCCCAGTAGACCGACTGAAGGTAAAACAGCGAGTGGAGATTGCGGGTAAACTGCTGGTCCCGCCGACTGGGCAGCAGGAACCGGTTGACCACCAGCACCAGCGCCACCGCCATGGCCAGATAGAGCAGACGCAGCTGGATGGCCTCGGTCTCCTCCACAGTGAGGGTGGCCATGGTGAGGGCGAAGGAGGTGGAGAAGATGGGGTGGACCCAGGTGCCGGGGGTACAGCAGTACATCAGGGCGATCATCACCAGGGAGAATACGAACACCCCGGGCAGGCCGGGCAGATAGGGGTAGACCAGATGGACCAGCAGGCAGCCGATGGCGGTGCCCACCGGACGGGTTACCATGCGGTGGGCGCTCTCCTCAAAGCTGGGCTGGAGCAGCAGAAAGGCGTGGAGGGGAAACCAGTAGGTGTGCTCAAAGTCCCACAGGAAGCTGACGGTACAACTCACCGTCAGCACCACCGCCAGACGCAGGGCAAAGCGGAATTCAAAGTTCTCAGGGGACAGGCGCTGCCGCAGTCCCATCCACAGCTCCTGCCGGGCGGGGAGGCGGTAAGGAGAGCGGGAAGTGGAGAGGGGCTCCCGGCACAGGAGCAGCAGCATGTGCAGTACGCTGCGGTAGAAGATCCGCAGCCGGCCCTGGGGCAGCTGAGAGCGGTCCAGCAGCTCCTGCACCTCCCCGGCCAGCCCCTCCAGCCCGGCGGGATCACGGGTCTCCTGCAGGCGGCGGATCAGCCGGGACAGGGTATCCATCACCTGGGGAAAGGCCGGGGTCTGACGGGCCTCCAGCCAGGCGGCCTCGTCGGTGACCAGATAGGAGGCCCGCTGAAACAGCAGGGCGAACAGGTGGTAGTACCGCCGCTCCCGGTCGGGCAGGCGGAACATCCGGCGGCGGTTGTGCCCCATCAGGTGGAAGGTCTGGGCGGCGTCGTACAGCTCTTTCCGGGCGGCGGCGTCGTCCCCCTCCCGGGCCAGCCGCTCCAGCAGCTGGGACAGCCGCAGCAGAGAGGCCTCCAGCTGCCTGGCGGGATCGGGAGCCTGGCGGGACAGCCGGGCGTGCAGCGCCAGGGCGGGGAGCAGCAATGCAGAGCAGAATAGCGTGGCGAGAAACAGAGTGGGGAATTCCTCCGGCGTGGGGGGACGCAGCTCCAGAAACACAAAGGTCATGGCAAAGCCCAGGTAGCCCTTGGGGGTAAACTGGCTGCTCTTCCAGAACACAAGAAAGACCGGAACCGCCAGATTGAGCAGCACGCACAAGACCACGTTCCGGGTGGCGGCATAGGCCAGCAGGCAGAGCAGCAGGGACACCAGGAACATGCGGGTATAATCCAAGGGACTGTTGTACTGCTTGTGGCGGATCTGGAACAGAGTGGTGGAGCAGGTGATGACAATGATATACCGCTGCCCGAAAAGCGCGCTGACCAGCAGAAATTGTAAAATATAAAAGAAAATCGTGGGAAAGGCTCCCTTTAACCGGCTGCGGAACAGCGCGGGAAACCCCCGAAGGGCGCGGTGGACGGCATCCATCCAAACATCCCCTTAAAGTAACGGTGTCTGCCCGGTATCCGAACCTCAACGGCGCTGTACTGCCTCGGGCATATATTTAGGTGCGGGAAAAGACTAAATTCTGGTTAAAATAGGTTGCAGCGTTCCCGCTGGGACATTCTTTCAAAAACGAGATGGTCACAGCAGCTGCTTCAGTTCTTCCAGATGGCAAATCAGATTTTTGCGGGCGATACGTTGGACTGCATCGTCGGGAGCCAGGGTATAGCTGATGAGCCACTCTCGAATTAACAAAAGCTGGTGCTTCCAATGAGGCTGAAAGCTGGTGGCCGCCAGATGAACCGCATCCTCAATCTCATGGCACAATTTGCGGCACTGTGCATGTGTCAGTGGGGCGGAAAGCGAAAGAAGCGCAGAGATTTGGCTTAATAAGGTTTCAACGTGTGGGAGCATAGGAGAGGAAACGTCGAACTCCCAGGTGCACTGGCTCAGTTCCCCGCTCTGAACGACACAAAGGGGGGTCAAGGCATAGCGATTCCGTTGTGAAAAATATAGTTGGAAAATGCTCTCATAAAGAGGATCATTTTGAGCCATACAGATGATCTGGGCATCCTTCCGGCAGAGCCTGACGGTCTGAGAGAGAATCATCCGCGCATCCCCGGGAAGGTTTGAACTGTTTACGATAACCAAATCAAAGAAATCAGGGGAAAGGGATATGGAGTCGTAATCGGTGGCCAGATAGGATAGCTTGCAAGGCCGTTCCACCTGAGCGATCAACGGCTCCCAATCGGGTTCCAGTGCATCAGACACACAGCAGAGCGTGGAGTCCGGGTTCATGGCTCCTATCAGCTGAGCCAGGTAGAATGACAGGATTCCCTGGCCACAGCCCAGCTCCAGTACTTGCATGGGACGGGAGCGCGAGGATAATTTCGGAATGGCAAGCGCCACCGTGAGCATGTATGAGAGAGCAAGAAGATCATTTTCCGGGAATCGCTGCTTGATATCCTGAAAAAAGGACAGAAACAATTGAGGTAAACTTGGTATGGAACGGTCGGGCATATGCTGAATCGTCAAACCGCTTTTATTTGCCAGATAATTTTGAAAGTCAACTAAACATGCAGCGCCCTGTCCATCCTCCCAAAAGATACCCTGTGCATTTATACGTAGATTAGCCATGGCTCTCCTCCATGCCAAACAGGATTTGATAGAGACGCTCCACATGCCGCTCCATGGAAAGCGCTGTTTGCGCCCACTGTACAGCACGCTCCGACATCGTCTGCAGGCGGCTTTCGTCTCGACACAGAGCAAAGAGCTGCTTGGCAATATCTTCCGGGTTGTCAACTTCCGCGGCAACTCCACAGGTGCCGTTGTCGGTGGCATCCTCACAGGCGTCGATTTTAGTGATGCATGTTACGCAGCCATGTGCCAAGGCCTCCGCCGTAGCATGACTGAGTGTGCTTTCCCGGCGGGAGGTGAGAAGAAATACCTTTGCGCTTCGATAGTAGCTGTACAGAGCCTGAGGGTCCAGGATCTCGCCCACAAACTCTACCTGCTCCATGACCGCTGGATGCGCCTGCCTGAATTCCTCCAGCCACGGCTGAAATGCAGGTTCCACAGGGCCCACAAGCTGTAGCTTCCAGCCGGGTAATTGCCCGGCGATCAGGGCGAAGGAGCGCAGTAAAATGTCGGTAGCCATTTGAAGTGTACCAAGCGGACCGGCGGTGAGAATAATATTCCTCTTTTCCTTATAGAGAGGCGGCTGATAAGAGTGTGCAAAGTCGAAGAAGCCGTTTGGAACATATTCAACGTTCCAAGGCCATTTTTCATTGAGATGGCGCTGCATGGTTCGGCTGGAGGCGGCAATCACATCACAATGCTCCATCAATTCAATGACTTCAGGGGTTCTGGGAGAGATACGGTCTATCCATGCGCTGTTTTCATTCAGGGAGAGCAATACTTTTCCCAGAGGGTTCAATTCCTTGTAATGTTTGATGAGCGTGTGGTAGGAGTGGAACTGACACTCCGGCAAAGTGATCAGGTCGATGTCTTTGGCATGAGCCGTAATATAGTCATACTTTGCCTGTGCATCCCACCGATCTACAAATTCGTTGGACAGGCCGGGCATATGCTGGAGATTGGGGTATTCCGGGTCCAGCCTTTCGCCGACAACATGGACGGTGCAGTTATGATCCCGGTGAAGTAAATACGGGATGCAGAACCGGTCGCTGGTAAACTCCGCGTTGCTCCAGCCCCTTTGATGTGTCAGTGCCAACACATTTTTTCTGCGATGCACAGATACGGATGGGGCAGATGGCTTCACGGTGGGAAGCGCATAAATGACGGTTTCCCAATTTTGATCCTGGGTGTAATGCCTCAGATAAAAATGATATCCCGGATGAATTGCGTCGATCAGATGGGGGATTTCCCATAAATCGGTCACAATGTGGTAGGTACAGATAGCCAGTTTTGGAAAATCATTTTTAATATGCTCTTTTGCGCCAAGAAGAGCGGGGATCTCAAAGCCTTCTATGTCCAT
>DWXF01000054.1 GCA_019119335.1 Candidatus Flavonifractor merdavium | reverse complement strand
TTTCAAGCTGAAACTTTACATAACGCGAAATTATATCTGCATTTACAACTAGTTATCCACATTATCCACACGCTTTTCCACATCTATTTTCCCCATATATCACAGAACTTTTTTAACTTCTCCACAGCTTTTTCCACTCCTTCCGCATCCATCCGCTTACCAATATTTCCCCGTACTTCGTCTACATAATACATTTTCCAACCAACTTTGCACCACCTGAATCCATCTCCTGCACGGAAAAAAGGGCTGACTCAAGTCAGCCCTTTTGGATATCCCGGTTGGCATAGGCGTTCAGCTCCATCCCACCTCTGACTCCGGCCAGATATTCATAATACCCCTGGCAGCCGATCATGGCTCCGTTGTCCCCGCACAGGGAGAGCTGGGGCAGATAGAGCTTGTCCCCCGACGCGGCGCAGGCCCGCTCCAGGTCGGCCCGGATACGGGAGTTGGCCGCCACGCCACCGGCCACCGCCAGTTTACCGTAGCCCTTGCGCCTGGCCGCCTCCATGGCCCGGGGCACCAGGGAATCGCTGACGGCAGCGGAAAAGGAGGCCGCCAGGTCTTTCAGCTCCAATTGCTCCCCCTTTTGCTGAGCATTGTGGACCAGGTTAAGCACGGCTGTCTTGAGCCCAGAGAAGGACATATCCAACGGCGCGTCCGCCACGTGGGCCCTGGGCAATTCATACCGCCGGTCATCGCCTCCCTGGGAGAGCCTGTCCACCGGGGCTCCGCCGGGATAGCCCAGACCCAGCACCCGGGCCACCTTGTCAAAGCACTCCCCCGCCGCATCGTCCCGGGTGGCCCCCATAATCTCCATGTGGGTGTAATCCTTTACATCCACAATCAAAGTGTTGCCCCCGGACACGCACAGACAGACAAAAGGCGGCTCCAGTTCCGGGTGGGTGATGTAATTGGCGGCAATATGCCCGCGGACATGGTGAACGGGGATCAGGGGCACATTCAGTCCAAAGGCGGCGGACTTGGCGAAGTTCACACCCACCAGCAGGGCCCCGATGAGGCCGGGAGCGTAGGTCACCGCCACAGCGTCAATGTCCGCTCTGGTAATCCCCGCCTGGGTCAAGGCCTGCTCCGCCAGCGCGGCGATAGCCTCAATGTGCTTGCGGGAGGCAATCTCCGGCACCACCCCGCCGTAAATGGCATGCATGTCCGCCTGGGAGGCGATGGCGTCGGACAAGACGGTTCGGCCGTCCTTTACCACAGCCGCCGCCGTCTCATCACAGGAGGATTCAATGGCTAAAATATTCATTCCGTTCCCTTCGTTTCCTCAGAAAAAGTAATGGTCATCAGCAGAGCGTCCTCATGAAGCTCCCGATAATAGTTTTTCCGACGGCCCACCACCTGAAAACCCAGTTTCTCATACAGGCCGATGGCGGGGGCGTTGCTCTCCCGCACCTCCAGGGTGAGAAAGGCCAGATGGGCCCGTCCCAGCCGGAGGTAGGCCTTCAGGATCTCCTCCGCCACCCCCTGGCGGCGGAAGGGAGGGGCCACGGCAATCTTCTCCAGGGTACCCTCGTCCAAAATGGCCCGTACCTCGCCGTAGCCCAACACGGTGCCATCCTCCCCCTCGGCCACCACCAGAGAGATCATGTCATTGTAGAGCTCCTGCTCCAGCAGAGCCTCCGACCAGGGATGAGAAAAGCACATACGCTCAATGGCCGCCACCTGGCTCAGGTGGGATTTGTCCATAGGGACCAACTTATACTGCACAGGAATCGCTCCTTATGACGCAAGATAAACTGCCAGAGACACCGGCATAACCAGGCAGAGCACAATGCCCACCAACAGCAGAACCACACCCAGTCCCTGAGTTGCGGACGGCTTTCCGCACTTCTGATAAAACGCCGTCTTTTCCCACAGCTTATCCAGGCGGGCAAACAGAGCAGGCCGCAGCAGCATCAGTATCCCCGCAACGGCTGCGGCCAACCCCAGCAACAAACACACAATCCGAATGGCCACAAAAGGCCTCCTTCCTTCTCTATCTGTCAGGCCCTCAGTTCTCCATCCAATAGGGCTGAGGGGGGACCGCGCCGGGAGGCGGGTCTATGACCACATCAGTACGGACGGGGCCATAAATGGCGCGGTGGGCCTTTCCCAGCGCGGCCAGGTCCGCCGGGGCCTCCCCCAGCACAAACACCTGGCACAGCAGGCCACAGTTGAAGCTCAGATACACCGGCGTACAGCCGTGCCGCCGGTAAAAGGCCAGCCGCCGCTCCCGCAGGGCCCGCTCCTCCGGCGGCCCGCCGGAGTCAGGAGCCTCCGCCTCCACGATCAGCACCGTTTCGGCCCCGCAGCGCTCCCGCAACAGTCCCAGCATCCGCCCGCCCAGCCCGCCGTTTCTCCGGGCAGCAGTCACCCCCAGATAGTCCAGCAGCACATAGCCCGGACACTCCGGACAGCTCCACAATGTGGCGTAGCCCAGCAGCAGAGGGCCGTCATACAGCCCTAACAGCTCATATCTCCCCTGAGCCATCAGCTCCCGGATGGCGGACAGAGGCTTCTGCTCACAGGGAGGGAATGCGGTACACAGCTCCTTGGTGTACCAGGCCTCCAGCTCCTCCGGAGGAACGGCCCGCAGCTCTGTCATTGCCTTTCCCTCCTCCGTCAGCCCTTGGCCTCCGCCCAGCTGCGGCCGGCGTGGGCCTCGGCGATCAGGGGCAGAGCCAGCTCTACCACCCGCTCCATCTCCCGCTCCAGCAGCTCCCTGACCCGCTCGGTCTCCTCCTCCGGGCACTCCACGATCAGCTCATCGTGGACCTGGAGCACCAGCTTTGCCGCCAGCCCCTCCGCCGCCAGGCAGTCCCGGACGCGAATCATGGCCAGCTTGATAATATCGGCGGCGGTACCCTGGATGGGCATATTCAGGGCCACCCGCTCCCCGAAGGAGCGCATATTGAAGTTGGAGGACTTCAACTCAGGCAGCCACCGGCGGCGGCCGAAGATGGTGGACACATAGCCGTCGGCCTTGGCCTGCTCCACCACCCGGCTCATATAGGCATGGACGCCGGAATACTTCTCAAAATACTTCTCCATATACTCCTTGGCCTCGGCGCGGGTGACCCCGATATCCTGGGACAGGGAGAAGTCGGAAATTCCGTAGACAATACCGAAGTTCACCGCTTTGGCCCGGCGGCGCATCTCTTGGGTGACCTGTTCCGGGGTGACCCCGAACACCTGGGAGGCGGTGACGGTGTGGATATCCTCCCCGGAGCGGAAGGCGGCGATCATGTGCTCGTCCCCTGCGATATGGGCCAGCAGCCGCAGCTCAATCTGGGAATAGTCGGCGTCAACCAGCATCTTTCCCGCCGGAGCCACAAACATCTTCCGCAGCTCCGCCCCCAGCTCGGTGCGGACGGGGATATTTTGCAGATTGGGCTCGGTGGAGGACAGCCGCCCGGTGGCGGTGACGGTGTTCTGGAAGGAGGTGTGGATCCGCCCGTCGGGGGCGATTACCTTGGTCAGACCGTCCACATAGGTGGACTTCAGCTTGGCCAGCTGCCGGTAATCCAGCACCGCCTCCACAATCGGGTGCTTGCCCTTCAGCTTTTCCAGCACCTCGGCGTTGGTGGAATAGCCCGTCTTGGTCTTTTTCACCGGGGGCAGGCCCAGCTTGTCAAAGAGAATGTGGCCGAATTGCTGGGTGGAATTGATGTTGAAGCTCTCCCCCGCCAGCTCATAGATCAGGGTCTCGTCGGCCTTGATCCGCTCATCCAGCATAGTCCCGAAGGCGGTGAGCGCCCCCCGGTCCACCAACATGCCCAGGTGCTCCATTTCGGCCAGCACAGGGCACAGGGGCAGCTCTACCTCATAGTACAGCTTGTCCATGCCCAGCTCGGAAAGCCGCGGGGCCATGGCCTCCTTCAGCGCCCCAATGAGGGCGCAGTGGGACAGAAAAGCGCCCAGCACCGCCACCTGATCACCCAGGGGGGTAAAGGCGTCGGGAGCCAGATAGGTGTCCTTGGCCTTGGGGTACTCGTGGTTAAACCACCGCATCCCCAGCGTCTCCAGCTCATAGCCGCCGTCGGTGGGGGCCAGCAGATAGGCGGCGATGGCGGTATCAAAGACAAAGCCGTCCCCCTCAATGCCCTCAGTCAGCAGCCGGGAGAGCAGCGTCTTTACATCGTGGGTATTTTTCCTGATGTCCGGGGCGAAGAGGGCCTTTAAAATGTCGTTGTATCCCTCCAGCTGGTCGGCCCTGAGGATGGCGGCATGGCTGTCCCGCTCGCTCTCCCAGTGCTCTACCACCACCGCGTCCAGGCTGGGCAGCGCCAATACATCCACGCTGTCCTTTGTCCTCCAGACCGCCAGCAACTCTTCCGCCCGGGCCCGATCGGTCACATCCTCGCTGGTACAGGTCCCGGTAAACTCCTCCTGCTGCTGCACCTCGCCCTGAGGGGCTTTCAGGCCCAGCTTGTCAATGAGCTTGTTGAATTCCAGCTTCAAGAACAGCTGATAGAGTTCGGGGGCGTTGGGCTCCCGACGCACATTGGCCTCCGGGGTAAAGTCAATGGGGGCGTCGGTGTGAATAGTGGCCAGATCGTAGGACAGCTTGGCCTGATCCGCCCCCTCCGCCAGCTTCTTCAATACGGCGGGCTTGGCCTCCACCCCGTCCAGATTTTCATAGATGGCGGCTACGCTCTGGTAACGCTGGATCAGGTCCATGGCGGTCTTTTCCCCGATGCCCTTGACGCCGGGAATATTGTCACTGGCGTCCCCCATCAGCGCTTTCAGGTCAATGATGTGGATGGGGTCAAAGCCGTAGGCCTCCCGGAAGGTCTCAGGCGTCATCTCCTTGGTGGTGGTCTGACCCATGCGGGTGGACACCAGCTTCACCCGGGTGGTATCGGTAACCAGCTGAAGGGAGTCCTTGTCCCCGGTGACGACAACGGTATCCCACCCGGCGGCGGTATCCTTGACGGAGATGGTACCGATGAGATCGTCGGCCTCCCAGCCGTCCAGCTCATACCGGGGGATATTCATGGCCTCCAGCACATCCTTTAAAACCGGCAGCTGGGCGGCCAGCTCGTCCGGCATTCCCTTCCGCTGGGCCTTGTAGCCCTCATAGGCCAGATGGCGGAAGGTGGGGGCCTTCCGGTCAAAGGTGACGCACAGAGCCTCTGGCTTCTCCTCCTCCAGCAGTTTGAGCAGGATATTTACAAAGCCGTACACCGCATTGGTGGGCTGTCCGTCCTTGGTGGTAAGCATACGGATGCCGTAAAAGGCCCGGTTGATGATGGAATTGCCGTCAATAACCATGAGTTTCATGGAAGAACCTCCCGCGCCCGGCTGGCCGGACATAAAATCACAAGATACAGTATAGCAGTTTTCCCGTTCTCCGGCAAGAAAAACCGGAGCACGGCCCCCACGCAAAAACGGGACCACCCCTCCCCTTCCATCGGGAAGAAATGGTCCCGTCTCTTGCCGCGGCCTGTCCGGCATTGCCAGAAAGCGCCCTCGCTTCAGCTTCTTACAATCGTCGCTCTCCAGTTACTCCGCCGGGGTCTCCTCACTGCATTCGCCCACCAGGGAAACTCCCATCTCCCCGGTCCCCTCCGCCGGGGCCACATTGGTAATGGTCTGGAGCGCTCCCTGTTCATCCAGATATACCTGCACGCTGACAGTGGCTCCCTCATCCTCGTAGGTCCAGGTATAGGTACCATCCCGGGCCATGGCGTCGGTAATATCCATCTCCTGCCCGTCCACGGTGAGCACTGTACGGCCGTCCCGCTCCTCTGCCGTCACCTCAGGAAAGCGCAGGGCGGTAAGCTGCACGCCGTCCTCCATCACCAGTTCCTCCCGGTACTCCCCCACCGTAACGGAGGAGCGGATCGTCGCCACCAGTCCCTCCAGCACCTGGGGATTGGCGGCGCTGACCGAAACGGCCAGCAGGGCGCACAGCGCGGCGGCAATCAGGCCCACACGCAGGGGGCGGCGGCCGGTTTTGTGGTTGGCTTGCTCTGTCATACGAATAACCTCCTGTAATTTCTCCTCGGAGAGGCGCAGCTCCGAGCACGTTTCACGGTACGCGTTTGGGTCGAACATATAGATTCCCCTCCTCTTCTTCCTCGTCGGACAGGGTTTTCCGCAGCCGGTCCCGGGCCCGCTGCAGCCAGGTCTGGACGGTGGACGGATTGACTCCCATGGCCGCGGCGGCCTCTTTGATGGAACAGCCCTCATAATAATAGAGGTAGACACTCAGCCGGTATTTGGCGTCCAGCGCCATTACCGCATCAAACACCTCGGCTTTCCGACTGTCCGGCTCGGAACACCCCTCGTCCCGCTCCTCCAGGGGCACGGCCCGGCGGCGCCAGAAGGAGCGCAGCAGCTTCCGGCTCTCGTTCACCGTCACCCGCAAAAGCCAGTGCTTCAGATGTTCCTCACTTTCAAAACCATCTGTTTGCTGGTACAGTTTGAGCAGCACGGTCTGGACCACATCTTCCGCGTCCGCCCGATTTTTCAGCGCGTGGTAGGCCACCCGATAGAGCATATCGCCAAACATTCGGGCTGCCTGTTCAAATGTCTCATCCGTCATGGGAACTCCCTTTCTTCCTGATGGTCTGTGAAAGGCCTTTCACTAGGAATACCCGCCGGAGGGCCAAAAAATCTCACCCATCCGAAAAAAATGCGGGACGCTCCCAAAAGCGTCCCGCGCGGCTCACGACTTCAGTTTTCCCAACGGCCGGTAGACCACCGCATACATGGTAAGCAGGCAGGCCAGGCCGCCCACCACGTTGGAGATCGGCTCGGCCAGAAACACCCCGTCCACCCCCAGACCAAGAGCCGGCAGCAGCAGGGTCAGGGGCGCCACAATAAAGGCCTTGCGCAGCAGGGAGAAAAACACCGCCTGCCTGGACCGTCCCAGGCCCACAAACACCGACTGGCCGATAAACTGAAAGGACATGCAAAAGAACGTGGCGAAATAGATGCGGAATGCCGGAATTCCAGCGGCAATCAGGTCTGGCTCATTGTTAAAGATGCGGATGAGAGCCTCAGGGAAGATCAGCACCAGCAGCCAGACCACCAGAGAATAGGACAGAGTCAGCGCCGTGGTAAACCGGATCCCCTGGCGCACCCGCCGGTACTCCCCAGCCCCGTAATTGTAGCCCAGCACCGGCTGACAGCCGTTGGTGATCCCCTGCACCGGCATGGAGATCACCTCCCGGATGGAGTTGATCACCGTCATCACGCCCACATACAGTTCCCCGCCCCAGGCCTGGAGGGTCGCGTTGCACAGCACCTGGACCAGGCTGTTGGTCATGGACATGGCGAAGCCCGAGGAGCCCAGGGACAAGATACGCTTCACCCGTCCGGCATGAAGCCGCAGCGCGGACAGACGCAGCCGCAGGATGGCCCGGCGGCCAGTGAGGAACCGGAGCACCCACACCGCCGAGCATCCCTGGGAGATCACCGTGGCCAACGCCGCGCCCCGTACGCCCATGCCCATGCCGAAGATGAAAATGGGGTCCAGCACGATGTTCACCACCGCCCCCACCGTCACCGTCATCATCCCCATCCGGCTGAACCCCTGGGAATTGATAAAGGGATTCATGCCCAGGCCCACCATGACAAAAACAGTGCCCAGGATGTAGATGGTCAGGTAGTCGTTGGCGTAGGGAAAGGTCAGGTCACTGGCGCCGAACAGGTACAGGATGGGACGCCGGAAGGCCAGGCACAGGCCGGTCAGGCTCAGCCCGAACAGCAGCAGCAGAGTGAAGGAGTTGCCCATGATTCGCTCGGCCTCATCCGCCTCCCCCCTGCCCCGGTGGATGGAGCACAAGGGCGCGCCGCCCATGCCGCACAGATTGGCAAAGCCCATCAGAATGGAGATGATGGGCAGGCACAGGCCCAGCCCCGTCAGGGCCAGGTGGCCGGGCAGACGGCCCAGATACATCCGGTCCACCACATTGTAGAGAATATTGATCAGCTGCGCCACCGTCATGGGGACTGCCATATGGATGATGTTGCGGGCCATACCGCCCTGTGAAAAATCGTTTACTGCCCGCGTTCCCGTGGCGCTCACCCCATTTTCGCTCTTGCAATGCCGGAGCATTTGCAATATAGTATGAAAGATGATTTTTTCATTATATAACAACGGGCAGCAGCCCGCAAGACGGAAAGGATGGGATGATGTGGAACTGCTGAATCAGGCCCAGGCCATGGACGGAGCGCTGAAGGACCTCAAAGACGAGCTGCACCGCCACCCGGAGCTGAGCTTTCAGGAAAAACGCACCACCGCCCTTTTGCAGGAAAAGCTGACACAGCTGGGTCTGGAATTGGTGGACCTGGGGATGGAGACCGGCGTTGTGGCTCTGCTGCGGGGCGGAAAGCCCGGCGGCACGGTGGCCCTGCGGGCGGACATTGACGCCATTGCCCAGCAGGAGGCGGCCCATGATGGGGCGCTGTCCTGCATGGATGGAGTCATGCACGGCTGCGGCCACGATTTCCATACCGCCGCTCTCTATGGGGCGGCCAGACTGCTGTACCGGCAGCGGGACTCGCTGCCGGGCAGCGTGGTATTTCTCTTCCAGCCGGCGGAGGAGGTCACCCAGGGCGCCCAGGCCATGCTGGACCACGGCCTGCTGGAAAAGCTGCCGGAACGTCCCCGTTTCCTTTTTGGTCTCCACAACCGCCCGGAGCTGCCTGCCGGCACCATCGCGGTGATGGAAGGGCCGGTTATGGCGGGTAAAAGTCACTTTACCATCACCCTCCACGGTAAATCGGGCCATGGCGGCTCCCCCCACAAGTGTACCGACGTGATCGTGACCGGAGCAGCGGTGGTAAACGCCCTGCAAACTGTGGTCAGCAGGAACACGGACCCTCTGGACAGTCTGGTATGCTCGGTGCTCTCCATCCACGCCGGAACGCCGGATAACTTTGTCCCCGACGTTCTCACCATGACAGGAAGCATCCGCTTCCACCAGGAGTCCGCCCATCAGCGGGCCAGGCAGCGGCTGGAGGAGCTGACTCTGGGCGTGGCCGCCGCTTACGGCTGCACGGCGGAGGTGGCCTTCCACCCCGGCGTGCCCGCCACCGTCAACTCCCCTGAGCTGACCCTGCTGGCCCGGAAGGCCGCCGTGGATCTGGTGGGTCAGGACAAGGTGGTCTCTCCCCGGCCCGATATGGGTTCGGAGGACTTTGCCGTCTTTGGCCAGCAGATCCCCGCCTTTTTCTACTGGCTGGGCTCCGGCGTCCCCGGAGCAGAAAATCCCTGCTGGCACAACAAGCATTTCCGCACCGACGATTCCGCCTTGCCCCTGGCGGCCGCCTTGCTGGCCCGGTCCGCTCAGCTTGGGCTGGACGTCCTTTCGTCGCAAGAACACAGCTGAACAGGAGGAGCTGAACATGAACCTGTCTACTTATTATACCCCTACAAAGATTGTATTCGGAAAGGGCGCCGAGGAGCAGGTGGGCTCCCTGGTCCGGGAGCAAGGCTGCCGGAAGGTTCTGCTCCACTACGGCGGCGGCAGCGCCCGGCGCTCCGGCCTTCTGGATCGGGTGGAGCGGTCTCTGGAGGAGGCGGGTGTGGCCTACGTCTCCCTGGGCGGCGTGGTACCCAATCCCCGGCTGAGCCTGGTATATGAGGGCATCCGGCTGGCGCGGAACGAGCAGGTTGACCTGATTCTGGCCGTGGGCGGCGGCAGTGTGATCGATTCGGCCAAAGCCATCGGCTACGGCGCTGCCACGGACGGGGACGTATGGGACTACTATACCGGAGCCCGCAAGCCGGAGGCCTGCCTGCCCATAGGCGCGGTACTCACCATCGCCGCCGCGGGCAGCGAAATGAGCCTCTCCTCGGTGATCACCAAAGAGGAGGGCGGTCTCAAGCGGGGCTGCAACAACGATCTGTGCCGGCCTGCCTTTGCGGTCATGAATCCGGAGCTGACCCTGACCCTGCCCGCCTACCAGACCGCCTGCGGATGCGCCGATATTCTGATGCACACCATGGAGCGCTATTTCAACCATGGGGACAATCTGGACCTTACCGACGGCATCAGCGAAGCGCTGATGCGCACAGTGCTGCGCAATGCTCTGGTGCTGAAGGATCACCCGGAGAATTACCGTGCCCGGGCGGAGATTATGTGGGCCAGCAGCCTGTCCCACAACGGTCTCACCGGCTTTGGCACCGATGGCGGCGATTGGGCCACCCACAAGATGGAACATGAGCTCAGCGGTATGTTTGACGTGGCCCACGGCGCAGGCCTCACCGCCATCTGGGGCAGCTGGGCCCGCTACGTCTGCCAAAACAAGCTGGACCGCTTTGTGCATTTCGCCCTGCGTGTGATGCAGGTGGTGCCGGGAGAGGGCGTGGAGCAGGCCGCCCTCCGTGGGATCCAGGCCATGGAGGACTTCTTCCGTTCCATCGGACTGCCCACCTCTCTGAGCGAGCTGGGCATTTCCCCCACCGACGAGCAGCTGGAGCAAATGGCGGAAAGCTGCATCCAGGCCATGGGCGGCAAGCCCCTGGGCTCTGTAAAACCCCTCACCGCCCAGGATGTGGCCGCCATCTACCGTATGGCGCGGTAACAGGCCCGGCATGTTTTATCAAAACAAACCCCGCAGCGCCCGGAATCCTCCGGTGCGCCGCGGGGTTTCTGCTGTCAGGTACGCTGGAACAGCTGGGCAATCATGTTGACGCAGCCTTCCATACCGATTTTTCCGCTGTCCAGGCACAGCTCGTAGTTGTCCGCCTGGCCCCAACTGGTGCCGGTATAGAGCTCGTAATAGGCCTTCCGCTTCCTGTCCTTATCCCGCAGCCGCTGAACGGGTGATTCCTCCCGCTGGCCGTAAACGGACACGATCCGCTCCGCCCGCTGCTCATCGGAGGCATGGATAAACACCGTCAGGCAGTCGGCGGTATCCCGCAGGATATAGTCGGCGCACCGGCCCACGATAACACAGGACTCCGCCTCCGCCAGGTCCGTAATGACCTTTTTCTGTGCCAGCCACATTTTATCCGCCACGGACTGGCCATCCTGCTCCCGTCCGGCCATTGCGTTTTCATACAGGCTGTCGGAGGCGGCGTATTCGCTGTGCTGCTCCACATACTCTTTCGCCAAGCCGCTCTCCGCCGCGATCTTCTCGATCAGCTCGCTGTCATAACAGGGAATACCCAGTCTGGCGGCCACCTCTTTTCCGATAGTTCGGCCGCCGCTGCCGAATTCCCGGCTGATGGTGATGACCCTGTTGACAGTGGCAGGCGCGGCGGCAGGTTTCGCCGCCGCCGCCAGCTCCCCGGCAAGGGATTTCTTGAAGCGGCCGTACATGACCATGGCGATGAGGCAGGACAAGGTATCCGTAATGGCCTGTACCCACATCAGGCCGCTTACTCCAAACAGTGCGTTCAGCACCACGCACAGCACCGAAAAGATCACGCCCAGGCGAAGCACCGCCAGCATCAGCGAGGTCTTCCACTTGCCCACCGCCTGAAAAATGGAGTTATACATATTGAACAGGCTCATGCCGATGACACACCAGGACCAGCAGCGCATGAACACGCTGCCCACCTCAATGGTCTGCGCATGGTCAATGAAGAGCCTGACAATGGCGCCGGGGAACAGCTGCACAATGACCAGGAAGATCAGAGAGAAGAGAAACAGAATCAGGAAGGAGAGGCGGCACACCTCATGCACCCGTTTGTGGTTTTTCGCACCGTAGTTATAGCCGATCAGGGGCATGACGCCCTGGGCAATACCGATACTGATATGCAGGGCGATAGTACCGCACTTGGAGGTCACGCCGTATGCGGCGGACAGGATATTGCCGTTCTCGTGGCTCAGCAGCAGACCATTCAGCAGCATAATGGAGACAGAGACCAGCAGCACCGAAATGGCGGCGGGGAATCCCACCGACAGGGTCCCCAGGCCACTTTCTTCTCCAGAGAAACATACCTGGGCGCCAGAGTCAACACGCTGCTCTTTCTGAGCTTTGCCAGCACCACAAAAAAGTACAGCATGGAGATCACATTGGAGAGCATGGTGGCAACCGCCGCACCGGCCACATCCATTTCAAACACAAAGATGAATACAGGGTCCAGGATAATATTCATGACGCCGCCGATGGTCAGTCCGATGCCGGCCTCCTTGGTCTTTCCCACCGAGCGGACCAGGTGCCCCAGCACCAGACCCGCCACCGTGGGGATCCCGCCGATGACAAACACCCAGAACAGATAGTCGGTGGTAAATCCCAGAGTAAACTCGTCGGCGCCGAAAAACAGCAGGATGGGCTGCATAAACACAGCCAGCAGTACCGACAAAACCGCCGTCAGAGCAAGGCTTGCCCAGAAGGAAAAGGCGGACGCCTTCTTTGCGGTGGTCTCATCGTTCTGCCCCAGGCTCCTGGCAATGACGCTGTTGGCGCCGATGCCGAACAGGTTGGCCACAGCAGTCAGAAGGGTATAAATGGGAAAGGTGATGGACAGCGCGGCAATCTGGTTCGGATCTCCGATCTGTCCGATGAAAAAGGTATCCGCCAGGCTATATAGAATGACAATAATCTGGCTGACTACCGTTGGTACAGCCAGCCTGGCCACCGCTTTGCCCACAGGCATGGATGTAAACAATTCATTGTCTTTTGTCATGGCTTACTCCTCTGAACCCTGATACCTGTCTCCGATTTCCGCATGCAGGCCGTCCAGAAAACACTGTACGGCAATATCCCGGCTTTTTTTCAGATCAATGGATTTGTAGTAATAAAAGTAGCCCAAATCCTCCTCTGAAATAAAGCCGTGCAGAATGGCACGGAGCACCCGCTGCCAATGGGCCACACTCTCCTCTGTCAGGCCGTAGTCCGTCAGAATCTCCACCACCGTTTCCAGCAGCGGAATGGCTACCTCTTTTGCCCGGTCATCCTCCTCCGAAGGAATGGACATGATCAGCCGATACAGTCCCTTGTTCTCAACAGCAAAGGTATGGTACGCCTCCGCGAAGGCCCTTACCGCCTCGTCCTTTCGTTTGTTTGCCGTTGCCGCCCGCTGGTTGGCCACAAATTGGCCGATGGCATATTGAAAAATCTCATACCGCAGCTCTTTTGTGTTTTTGATATGATTATAAAGAGACGGCGTCTTTACCCCCAGTCTTCTCGCCACCTCATGCAGTGAAACCACCGGCTGGCCGGTGCTCTCCATACAGGCCACCGCCTCCGCCAGGATGAGGTCTTTTGTCAGTCCTTTCGCACCCATGTAATTGCCTCCTCAAAACTAATACTGTTAGTTATAATAAAACTAATAGCATTAGTTGTCAAGTGTCATGAGATTGTTTTGTTTCAAAAAAAGCGCAGAAATCCCGCGGGACATTGCGCCGCAATGCTCCGCGGGATTTCCCGGGTTGCTCCTATTTAGAAAATTCAGCCTGCTTCTGTCACATTCACGCAGAATCTCATCAGCATGGTGGCCACCTCAGCCCTGGTGGCGTCCCCCAAGGGACTGAGCATACTGCCATCACCGGTACCCTTGATGATCCCCGCGCCGCAGGCCCACTGCATAGCGGAGACAGTGTACTCGGAAATTGCCTGGGCGTCGGTGTAGCTGAGGATATTGGTGTCCTCGCCCACCCTCACGTCGTAGCCCTTGAGCTGTGCGTAGCGGTAGAGCATGACCGTCAGCTGCTCCCGGGTAATGGGATCGTTGGGGCCGAAGGCGCCATTGCCGTAGCCGCTCACGATACCCTGGAACGCCGCCCAATCCACCGCGTCGGCAAACCACGCGCCGTCGGCCACGTCGGTAAAGGCGCTGTCGCCCGAGGCGGGCGCGTCCTCCAGGTTATAAAGGAGCTGGCAGAGCTGGCCCCGGGTCAGCTTGTCGCCGGGGGCAAAGAGCTTGTTCCCCACGCCGTTCATCAGCTCCCGGCTGGAGACGAAATCGATGGCCTCCGCGCCCCAATAGGTGTCAGGCACATCGGTAAATTCCGTGCTGTTGTCCACGATCTTGACCTTGTCGCCGTCCTGGATGGTGACCACCACGCCGGTCTCGCTGGTGATGGAGGTCTTGATAATCTCCTCGCTGCCGTCCGACTTCACCCGTACGGCCACGGTACCGGCGGTGGGGTTCTCCACCGGGATCTCCACCTTCACGGACTGCCCGGCGGGCAGCTCCGCAGTGACAGTGGGGGCGTTCTCCTTGTCGGAGGTGACGGGAATGGCGGGCATGGGCAGCTTCACGGTCTCTCCCTTCTCCGCCGCGCTGTCCACCACTGCGGCGGTCAGCTTCACCCGGGCCTCCATCCGGCCGTCCTGGCTGGTGGTGGTGGAGCCGGAGCCGTCCTTGTTGATGACGGTAGTCTGGCTGGAGCCGTCGGTCTTTTCCACGGTCTCGGTATTGTTGCCATCCTTGTCGGTAGTGGTAGTGGTGACATTGCCCTCCTTATCGGTATTCACCACCTCCTGGGAGCCATCCGGCCTCTTGGTGGTCTCGGTGGTAGAGCCGTCAGGCTTGGTCACCGTAGTAGTGGTGGAGCCGTCGGGATTCTGGGTGGTTTCCGTGGTGGAGCCGGAAGAGCTACCGCCACCGGAAGAGCCGCCGCCGGTGGAACCGCCGGGATCGGTGCTCTGCCCGGCCTTCAGGGCAATCGACTTGGCCGCACCGGTGAGAGATCCCGGTCTATCCTCGCTCAGCGTGCCACCCGCAGGTACGATGGAGGCCCGGGTAAAGCCATCCCCCATATCCAAAGTCTGCAGCTCATAGCCCGCCGGCATATATCCCTCCGGCAGGACGATCAGTTCATCCGCTTTCGCGCCTGGGCCAGATACGACCAAAATAGCCGCCTCCGTTCCATTGCCGGTAACCGCACCGCCACGCACCGTCAAAGTGCCATAAACCCGGATACCATCACTACCGTCACCGGTACTGGTGCCGGTGACGCTGCCGCCCTGCACCGTGAAATTCTCAGAGACATAAATTCCATACCTATCTCCGTGGGCAGTCAGGCTGCCGCTGCCGGTTACCCGCACAGTTCCCCGGAAGTAAACGCCTCGTTCAAAGGGCCCGGCCTCACTTTTAACCGTGGTATTCCCCACCAGGTTGATGGTCAGAGGCCCCTCGCCCTCGATACCACAGTTATTGTAAGCCTTGGTAATAGACGCATTGGTCAGAGTCAGGGTATTGGTGGCGGCGTCATAGCTGACGCCCTCTGGCTTCGCGGCGCTGCTGTCCAGCATATTCACGCCATTCACATACAGGCTGTCTGCCCCTTTGAGATGTGCGCCGGAGGTGACAACACCATTCTCCACACTGAACCGTGTCGCATCCTCTTCCACCTGATATTCCACTTCGTCCAAAAGGATATAGCCAATAGAGGCCGCGTGTCCCGGAGGTTCCGACGTGGCTATGACGGTGCTGCCTGTAATCGTCAGACCGAAATTGACATAGCTAGCATTGGAAAACGCATTGCCGCCGGAGATGGCGGCAGTGAGCGAACCGCCGGAGATGTCCAAACTGCCAATGACATAGACCCCGTGCACCCTATCGTCTGTGTCGCCTGTCGATGTGACTTTATTCTCTCCCACCAGTTCCAGCTTCAGGTCGCCTTCGGCATAGATACAAGTACTGCCGGCCACGTTGTCGTTATATATTCCAGTAATTTCCGCATTGTCCAGGGTCAAAGTGTTGGCGGCGGCATCATAGCGGACCTTCCCATCGCCCAGCACATCGGAGGCATTGGCGTCGGTAACCCGGACGCCGCCCACCCAGATATCATAGGCACGCCCTTGACCAGTTATCGCGCCGTCCGTTATCGTAACGCTGCTTAACTCCTGCAGGTCGGTGTTCTGATAGGCAGTTTCTCCGATGCGGATGGAATCTGCGCCGCTGTACAGAGCAGCTCCGGCGGTGCTGATGTTCACAGCAGCCTGGCCGATGGTCAGATTGCCCCCAGCGTAAAGGCCATAGTTCAAGCCGGTGCTGACAGTTACCTCCGCATTGTCCGGTATGGTCAGCGCCCCGGCGGCATAGACGGCGTACCACATGTCAGGTTGCAGAGGCTCTCCTATGGTAATGGAGGTCTTGCCGCTCAGGGTCACGTCACCGGAAGCGGATTTGACAGCGCTGCCAAATTCAGATACCAGCAGCCGCTCCATCTCCACCGTGGTATCTGTGAGGGTAAGATCACGATTCGCCCACATAGCCGCGTCCGAAGAGGTGTTGTCGTCCTGACCGGTGAGCGTGATGGTAGATCTTGTCACCTCGGCAGTCTCTGAGGCGCTGAACACACCATTCGACCCATCTACCTGGATTGTGCTGTCGGAAATCTCCAGCGTCTGGCCGCAGCTAATCAGTTCAAAAGCCGGTGCAGAATCCGAACTTGTCAGCATAACATTCTGGATGACGCAGCCGCCGTTGGATTGAATTCCGTAGCCGATGTCATGAAACCCGCTGAAGGCCAGACTGGCGTTCTCCCCCGTTCCCTGAATCATCAGAGTGCTTTCAGACTCGCAATAAATTCCCTGGTACCCATCATCTGAGTACTGAATCGTACTGACACCCTCCAGGAGAATCTTAAGGCTGCCGCTGGCACAGTAGATGCCGTAGTTGATGCCGTAGTTGAACATCGGTACCTTGATCGTGGCGCCTCTCAGGGTCAGGGTGCCGCTTTCAAACTTGATGTTCCAGTCGTCTTCGCTAGGAGAGCCCGTCACTATCTGCACATCGGTATCGTTCGCGATGGCGTAGACAGTATTACCGCTGGTGCAGTCCAGCTCTACACCGCACACTGTCACATTGGTGGCAGGAGTCTCCGCCGCCAGAGCCGTCACCGGCAGCATGGTCAGGCACAGGGCCAGAACGCAGAGGATGCTGAACAGTCGTTTCTTCATGGATTTCTCTCCTTTCCTTGTATGCTGCCGGCCACGGCAGCCAGAGATGCGCGGATGGCGTTGAGCTGCAGGTTCAGATATTCCTCGTCCTCAAAGAGGGCGTAGTGCACACAGGCCCGGACAAAACAGTAGGTCATCCCCTGGATAAAATCCGCCGGCAGGCCCAGCTTGCCGGAGAGCTGCCGGGCATACTGGCCGTACCGCACGTTCACACCCTGAAAGAATTCTCTGCCCTTCTCCCGGTATTTGGGACTGGCATAGACCTGGTACATAAATCGGTACTTGGCCCCGTGGCGCCTGGCCGTGAGAGCGGGCATCTGCTGGAGAAACCGGGCGATGTCGGAAAAGCTGGTGGGGGCGTTGGCCATGAAGTCGTCCTCCACCCTGGCCATGCAGTGGGCCGTGGACTCAATGACAATATTATCCTTGGTACCGAAATAGTAGACCAGAGCAGCATTGGTCACACCGCAGGCCTCCGAGAGCATTTTCAGGCTGGTGCCCTCCAGGCCGTGGCGGCAAAAGGTGTCAAAACAGATCTCCAACAGTTCCGTGGCGCGTTCCTTATTTACATTAGGCTGAATAGCTACCGCCTCCGCATCATTACTGACTGGACAGTAAGTAACAAATTGAAAAAAATGGGCCCAAACGCCCTTTTTTGTTCAATATGTCAGATCCCGGAGGAAATGGCAAGATCTTTCTATGCAAAAATTCCCACCAAAAGTAAAAAAAGCCCACAGAGCATTGCAGCGCAATGCTCTGTGGGTTGCTTAGGTCACTCCCACTCGATGGTGCCAGTAGGCTTCGGCGTCAGGTCGTACAGGACCCGGTTGATACCCTTCACCTCATGGGTGATGCGGTCGGTGATATGCTGGAGCAGGGCAAACGGAACATCCTCCACCGTGGCGGTCATGGCGTCCACGGTATTGACTGCCCGGATAATGGCGGGCCACTCGTCGGCGCGCTTGCCGTCCCGGACGCCCACACTCTTGATGTCAGGCACCACAGTGAAATACTGCCACACCTTGCCCTCCAGGCCGTTCTTGGCAAACTCCTCCCGGAGGATGGCGTCGGACTCCCGCAGAGCCTCCAGACGGTCCCGGGTGATGGCGCCCAGGCAGCGCACACCCAGACCGGGGCCGGGGAAGGGCTGGCGGTACACCATGCTGTCCGGCAGGCCCAGGGCCTTACCGCAGGCACGGACCTCGTCCTTGAAGAGCATCTTCAGGGGCTCCACCAGCTCGAAATCCAGGTCCTCCGGCAGGCCGCCCACATTGTGGTGGCTCTTGACCGCCTTCACGGTCTTGGTGCCGGACTCAATGATATCGGGGTAGATGGTGCCCTGTCCCAGGAAGGAGATCCCCTCCAGCTTACGGGCCTCCTCGTCAAAGACACGGATGAACTCCTCGCCGATGATCTTGCGCTTGCGCTCCGGGTCGGACACACCGGCCAGCTTGTCCAGAAAACGGTCCACTGCGTCCACATAAATGAGGTTGGCGTCCATTTCATGGCGGAACACCTGTACCACCTGTTCAGGCTCCCCCTTGCGGAGCAGGCCGTGGTTGACGTGAACGCAGGTGAGCTGCTTGCCCACCGCCTTGATCAGCAGGGCAGCCACAACGGAGGAATCCACGCCCCCGGAGAGGGCCAGCAGGACCTTCTTGTCCCCCACCTGACGGCGGATAAGCTCAATCTGGTCGGCAATAAAGTTCTCCATGTTCCAGTTGGCCTGCGCGCCACACACACCAAAGATAAAGTTGGACAGCGCCTGCTTGCGCGCCTCCAGGTCCTCCGGCCAGGGGGCGTCCCCCTTGTGGTCGGCCAGCAGCACCGGCACCTCGCAGTTGTAAATTTCCTTGGAGACGTCGATCTCCACACCGTCCACCACACGGTTGGGGCCGCCGTTGAGAATGATGCCCTTTACATTGGGCAGGGCGTGGAGCTCCTCCAGTGTAATGTCGTGGGGATGGATCTCGCTGTACAGCCCCAGCGCCCGGATCTCTCGGGCCAGTTGGGCGTTCTGGTCGCTGCCCAGGTCTAAGATAAGGATCATGTCTTGCTTCATCCCGGTTCCTCCCTGTTACATAGTTTACCAGCCCCGATTATACCATACTCCCGGAACAGATGCATCCCTAAGTTTCAGAATTCGACCCTTCCTCCGGCACATACTCCAGCAGATCCCCGGGTTGGCAGTCCAGTGCTTTGCAGATAGCCTCCAGGGTAGTAAAGCGCACCGCCTTGGCATGATTATTCTTCAGGATGGACAGGTTGGCCAGGGTGATGTCCACTTTGGCGGAGAGCTCGTTGAGGCTCATTTTACGCTTGGCCATCATCACATCCAGATTGACTACGATTGGCATGGCTCCACCCCCTAAATGGTGAGATCGTTTTCCGCCTTCAGCTCCGCCGCCTGCCGGAACAGGGCGGACATCACCAGGCAGAGCAGCCCCGCCATAAAGAACACGGGGACAAACAGGGCGTTATAGGACAGCAGTGGCTCAATGGTGCGGTAGTACGCCAGCCCCCAGATCAGCCGCACCAGAGCGGCAGCGGAGATCAGAAAGCTGCACGCTGCCGCGCATCGGAGGCTTTTGCTGTTCTTTTCCTGAAAGGGCAAACCCTCCAGCACCGTGTCCAGCACCCGCCGGGCCTGCCACAGCACCACTGCGGTACACACGCCGCAGAACAACAGAAAAAGGGTGAGGACAACGCTGTATGCCCCGTCCCCCCACACGCTGCCCCAGGCTGCAGCAAAGCCGATGGGCAGGAAGAACGCAACGCCCGCCGCATCTCCAGCACTCCACTCCAAATCCAACAGCATGGGATAGGCATGCCGGAACATCACCAGCCCCGGTACCAGCAACAGGGCAATCAGATTGCATGCAAAGGTAATAATCACCAAGATTTTCAATGCTCCGGCCAGCTTCTGCACAGCAGTCTTTTCCATGGTATCTCCCCCTTTGGAGAGAGTATACCACGGCTTTTATCGTTTTTCAATAAAAAAGTAAAGGGCGTCCCAGGGACGCCCTTCTGTTATACCCGGATGGCCCCCAGCACTTCTCCAATAGGCGCGTTAATCACCAGATCGGCCTCCCTGTCGTAGGGGGTGGGGCTCTTGTTGATGAGGGTCAGCTTTTTCCCCCGGTAGTAGCGGATCAGGCCCGCCGCCGGGTACACCGCCAGAGAGGTGCCGCCGATAATGAGCATGTCCGCCCGGGAGATGGCCAGCACGGCGGCCTCGATGGTCTCCTGATCCAGGGACTCCTCGTAGAGCACCACGTCTGGCTTGATGGTGCCGCCGCACACCGGGCAGCGGGGCACGCCTTCACCCTTTATCATAAAGTCCAGGTCGTAAAACTGATGGCACTTCATGCAGTAGTTGCGGTGAACGGAGCCGTGAAGCTCGTATACGGTGACGCTGCCCGCCGCCTGGTGGAGGCCGTCGATATTCTGGGTCACCACCGCTTTCAGCTTGCCGGCCTGTTCCAACTCCGCCAGCTTCAAGTGGGCGTCGTTGGGCTTGGCATCGGGAAAGAGCATCTTGTTGCGGTAGAACCGGAAGAACTCCTCCGGTTCCTTCTCAAAGAAGGTATGGCTCAGGATGGTCTCCGGGGGATATTGATACTGCTGATTATACAGCCCGTCCACGCTGCGGAAGTCGGGAATGCCGCTCTCGGTGGACACCCCGGCCCCGCCGAAAAAGACGATGTTTCCGCTTTGGCTGATCCAGTCCTGAAGCTGTTTGCGCTGCTCGTCCATGAGAGCTCCTCCTTTTATTTTGTTTTCCGGTGGCGGCAGTAGGTATGGGGGCAGCTGGAGCAGCCGCCGCAGTCGCAGCCCCGTTTCCCCTTCAGACTCTGGTGGAACCGGTAGATGAGGTAGACCGCCGCCCAGACAATGAGGGCGGCTACCCCGATGTAGATGGCAATTTTAAGCATAACCCTACCTCAAAAACAGAGAGCCGATCTGGTACACCAGGAAGGACCCGAGCCAGGCGGCGCACAGCTGCCAGCCGATGGAGGCCAGAGTCCATTTCACCGAGTTCATCTCCTTGCGGATGGTGGACACCGCCGCCACACAGGGGACGTAGAGCAGCACGAACACCAGGAAGGAGTATGCGGCCAGGGGGCTCTGGAAGGTACCGCCCAGGGCGGCGGCAATGGCCGCCCCGCTGGCGGTGACGGAAAAGCCGTAGAACATGCTCATGGAGGACACCACCATCTCCTTGGCGATCAGGCCGGAGAGGAGGGCCACCGCCGCCTGCCAGGTACCGAAGCCCAGAGGTACAAAAACGGGGGCCAGGAAGGAGCCGATGGCGCCCAGGATGGAGTATTCCGCGTCGGACACCATACCGAACACTCCGTTTTCCACGCCGAAGGTCTGGAGGAACCACAGCAGCACGCTCATGGCCAGAATCAGGGTCCCCGCCTTGACCAGGAAGCCCTTTACCTTCTCCCACACGTGGAGGGCGATGTTTTTCAGAGTAGGCAGGCGATAGGGGGGCAGCTCCAGCACAAAGGCGGCAGGCTCCCCCTTAAACACCAGCTTTTTCAGCAGGACACCGGAGATAATGGCAAAGATCAGCCCCAGGAAGTACAGGGAGAACACCACCAGTCCTCCGTACCGGGGGAAAAAGGCGGCGGTGAGCAGGCCATATACCGGCAGCCGGGCGGAGCAGGACATGAAGGGCACCAGCATGATGGTCATGCGGCGGTCCTTCTCATTTTCCATAGTGCGGGCGCCCATGACAGCGGGCACCGTGCAGCCGAAACCCATCAGCATGGGAATAAAGGCCTTGCCGGACAGGCCGAACCGGCGCAGCAGCCGGTCCATGATGAAGGCCGCCCGGGCCATGTAGCCGGAATCCTCCAGGAAGGAGAGGAACAGAAACAAAATTGCAATCTGGGGCAGGAAGGTCAGCACGCCGCCCACGCCGGCGATCACGCCGACCACCAGCAGGGCCTCCACCCAGGGGGCGGTGCCGGCGGCAGACAAAACGCCCCGCACCCACTGGGCAAAATAGCCGCCGATGAGGGTGTCCACCCCGTCGGCCAGCACCTGGCCGGGGCCAAAGGTGAGGGCAAACATGGCCAGCATCATCAGCATAAAAACCGGAATGGCCAGGAACTTGTGGGTCACAATGGCGTCCACCCGGTCGGACAGGGTTGGGGCGCCCAGGGGCCTGCCCCGCTTGACGCAGCCCTCCACCACCTTCTGGATAAATTGATACCGGGCATCGGCGATCAGGGTCTCCCGGTCGCCCAGGTCGTAAGCCCCCTCATACTCCCGGCACACCGCCTCCAGCTTCGCCTTAGTACCGCTGTCCAGGCCGAGAGCCTGCTCCACCAGGGAGTCCCCCTCAATGAGCTTGATGGAGGCCCAGTGTGCGGGGATATGGGCGGCGTAGGCCTTGTCGTGGATCAGCTCGCCCACCTTGTGGTGGATCTGGTGGGTGAAGCCGTCGTACAGGTCGTCGGGCTCCACCGTGACCCCCACATGCATCTGATTGTGGGCCACCTCCAGCAGCTCCTGAATATTCTTTCCCGACCGGGCGGTGATGGGGATAACGGGCACGCCCAGGGCACGGGACAGTCCCTCCACGTCGATCTTGTCCCCATGCCGCTCCACCTCGTCCATAAAATTCAGTGCGATCACCATAGGCCGCTCCAGCTCCAGCAGCTGGGCGGTAAGGTACAGATTGCGCTCGATATTGGTGGCGTCAATGATGTCAATGATGGCGTCGGGCCGCTCCCCCACGATGAAGTCCCGGGCCACGATCTCCTCCATGGAATAGGGGGACAAAGAATAGATACCGGGCAGATCCACCACCGTCACCGGCTTGCCGTCCACCTCCGCCCTGCCCTCCTTCTTCTCCACCGTCACGCCGGGCCAGTTGCCCACGTACTGATTAGAGCCGGTGAGGGCATTGAACAGAGTGGTCTTGCCGCAGTTGGGGTTGCCTACCAGGGCCAGCTTCATCTCCCGGGTATCGTGGCTGGCGTAGTCCGGCTCCCCGCCGTGCTCCGCCGCCTCATGGGCGTGGTCGGCGTCCATGCGGCGCAGGGTCTCCTCGTCGGGAATGTGCTGCACCATGCCCATGCGCTGGCGGCGCGCCCTGGCCCGCCGCTCCCCCTCCTCGCCGGTGGCGATGAGGATCTGGGCCGCGTCCGCCTTCCGCAGGGACAGCTCATAGCCCCGCAGATTCAGCTCCAGCGGGTCTCCGAAGGGGGCCACCTTTCGGACCGTCACCTCCGTGCCGGGGGTCAGTCCCATATCCACCAGCCGGCGCTTCACCGGCCCATTCTCATTGCCCACCCGGAGAATGGTGCCCCGCTGACCGGGAAGTACCTCCTCCAGGGTCTGTTGACTCTTGTTTCTCTCTTCCGTGTTCATGCTTTTTCCATCCGCCCTATCAAAAGTTAAACAAGTCTAATCGGCCGCTTCATTATACTACGATACAAGGCGGACACGCAAGGGATGGGATCTGCCATTTTTCACAAATATATAGAAAAAGAGGGATGGCCAACTGCCATCCCTCTCATTTCGTGTCCGGATTACTCCTCGTGGTGGTCCTCACAACCGCAGCCGCAGCCGCAGTCATCGTCCTCACAGCCGCACTCGTCGGACAGGTCCAGCGCAAACTTCTGCTTGCAGCCGGGGCACTGGATCACGCCCTCCTCCAGCACGGACTCGTCGATCATCAGAGTCTCCCCGCAGTTGGGGCACTCCACCTCGAAGAAATCATCGTCGTCGCAGCCGCAGCCGCACTCGTCGTCGTCCTCATCCTCGTCGTCATACACGACCTTCTCCACGTCGGAAAGGTCGTCGGAAATGGCGTCGATCTCCTCGCCCAGGGCCTCGGCGCTCTCCTCCAGGTCCTCGATGGACATGCCGATCTCCTCCAGGATGCCGATCATCACGGAGATGAGCTTGCCCTCCTTGGACTTCTCGGTGTCAATGTTCAGGCCCTCGGCCAGGCCCTTCAGGTATGCGACCTTCTCAGAAATCGTCATAGCACGCTCTCCTTTTCGTCAGCAGGCAATCTCAGGCCTTGCAGCGCTCCAGATACTCACCGGTACGGGTGTCGATCTTGATCTTGTCGCCGGGGTTGATGAACAGAGGCACCTTGATCTCGGCGCCGGTCTCCAGGGTGGCGGGCTTGGTCACGTTGGTGGCGGTGTCGCCCTTGAAGCCGGGATCGGTCTCGCTGACCTCCAGCTCCACGAAGGTGGGCGGCTCCACGGCGAAGATCTTGCCCTTGTAGGAGTTGATCTTGCACACCATGTTCTCCTTCACAAAGCGGAAGTTGTCCCCCAGCAGCTCGGAGCCGATGGGCACCAGGTCGTAGCTCTCGGGGTCCATGAAGTAGTACAGGTCGCCGTCGTTGTAGCTGTACTCCATGTCCTTGCGCTCCACATAGGCCTGCTCGAACTTGGCGGTGGGGTTGAAGGAGGTCTCGGTCACGCCGCCGGTGATGACGTTCTTCATCTTGGTGCGGACGAAGGCGGCACCCTTACCGGGCTTGACGTGCTGGAACTCCACCACCTGCATGACCTGACCGTCCATCTCAAAGGTCACGCCGTTGCGGAAATCACTGGCAGTAATTGTAGGCATTGGTATTCATCCTCCAGACAGGTATTCATAAATTCAGCTAAGCTATTTTACCCTATTATTCCCCTGTTTGCAAGGCTTTTTACAGAATAATCAGTTCTTTGGGGGATTTGGTCAGATCCACGGTGCCCTCGGCGGTGTAAATCAGCACATCCTCAATGCGTACGCCAAATTTTCCGGGCAGATAGATCCCCGGTTCGGCGGATACGGCGGCCCCCACGGGCATGGGGGTCTCGTCCCGGCTGTTGGCGTTGGGAGACTCGTGGATCTCGATGCCCACGCTGTGGCCAAAGCCGTGGCCGAAGTAGGGGCCGTAGCCAGCCTCCTCGATGACCTTGGCGGCGGCGTTGTGGATCTCCTTGCCGGGCACGCCCGCCCTGGCCTTGGCAATGCCCGCCAGTTGGGCCTTCAGCACGGTATCATAGACCTTCCGCATCTCCTCGGTGGGCTCGCCCAGGGCGATGGTGCGGGTCATATCGGAGCAATAGCCCCCCACCTTGCAGCCGAAGTCCATGGTGATAAACTCGCCCTTCTGCACCTGCTTGTCCCCGGGGATGCCGTGGGGCAGGGAGCCGTTGGGACCGGACACCACGATGGGGTCAAAGCTCATCTTCTCCGCGCCACGGCACAGCATCTCATACTGGAGCCGGGCGGCGATCTCCCGCTCGGTCATGCCGGGCTGGATGAACTTCAGGATGGCGTCAAAGGCCTGGTCGGTGATCTCCTGGGCCTTGGTCATCAGGGCGATCTCCTCCTGGTCCTTGGAGGCCCGCAGGGTGTTGAGCAGCCGCTGGGCGGGAACCAGCTCGCAGGGCAGGGCCTTTTCATAGTCCCGCCAGGCGGCCACCGTCAGATAGCCGTCCTCAAAGCCCATCTTCCGGATACCCAACTCCTCCACCGCCTGGACCACCAGGGGCTTCTGGGCGGCGGAGGCGGTGGTCATGGTCACCTTGGCGCCGGTCACCTGCTTCTCCGCCGATTCAATATACCGGGAGTCGGTGAAATAACGGCACTCGTCCTTGGTCACCACCACCGCGCCCTCGCCGTGGAAGCCAATGGCGTAGTACTCCCCGGGATCGCTGAGGATCAGCATGGCGTCCAGGCCGTACTCGTCCAACTGGGCCGCAATCTGCTTGAGATGATTCATCTGAAAGACTTCCTTTCTTCATAGTAAACGGCCTTACAGGGCCTCTTGATACAGCTGCTTCATAACCAGCGCGTCCTCCGCCTGGGTGCCCGCCGACTCGCAGATAAAGGTGGGGCTCCAGCCCCGGCGGGCCACCTCCGCCATCAGGGGCGCGGGATCGGGCCCGAACTCCTCCTGGGCAAAGGTCAGGTGCATCTTCTCTCCCCCGTTGGGGGTGAACTGAATCTTGGAAAAGTGGCTGTGGAAGCGGGAGGCCCGCTCCTCGCCCAGCACCGCCTGGAGCCGGTCCAGCATCTGCACACAGGCCTCCCGGCCCTCCAGCTCCCCCAGGGAGCGGGCGTACAGGTGGCCGAAGTCCACACAGGGGGTAAGCCGTTCATCCAGCGTACACAGCTCCAGCACCTCGTCCAGATCTCCCAGCTGGTTAATCTTGCCCATGGTCTCCGGGCACAGGGTGATGTGGCCGAACCCTGCGCCGTCGCAGGCGGACACCACCTCTTTCAGGGAGTGCAGGGCGATGTCCTGGGCCTGACGGCGGGTGCGCTTCATCAGCGCCCCGGAATGGATCACCACCCGGGTGGCCCCCATCCAGTCCGCCGCCTGGCAGGCGGCGGTGATATAGCCGATGGTCTTTTTCAGGCTGTCCGGGTCGGGGTTGGCCAGATTGATAAAATAGGGGGCGTGGAGGGACAGGGCGATGCCCGCCTCCCGCGCCGCCGCCCCGATTTTCCGGGCGGTCTCCTCCCCCACGTTGACCCCCTTGCCGCACTGATACTCATAGCAGTCCAGCCCCAGTCCGGCCAGCCAGCGGGGAGCCTCCGCCGAGGATTTATAGGGAAAGGACTCGGCGTTGCCCGCCGGGCCGAATCTTGCGCTCATAGTGGTTTTGCTCTCCTTTTCGTCAGGGCGCGGAAGGGCCATTCCACAGCGTACCGCAGATAGCGCCCCGGATTGCCCGCCAGCCGGATGGGCTCCACCAGCAGGGTGAACACCCCGGCGTTCCGCCCCCCCAGGATATCGGTAAAGATCTGGTCCCCCACAATGGCGGTTTCCTCCGCTGTGCGGCCCATCTGCTCCATGGCTTTGTAAAAAGAGCCCGGCTTTGGCTTTCCGGCGTGGCCGATAAAGGGGACCCCCAGAGCTCGGGAAAAGCGGCCGGGCCGCTCCGGATGGCGGTTATTGGACAAAACGAACAGGGTGACGCCGTGGCGTTCCAGCGCCGCCGTCCACGCCCGCACCTGCTCCGTGGGCTCCGGCACCCCGTAGGGCACCAGGGTATTGTCCAGGTCGGCCAGCAGCAGGCGGATCCCCCGCCGGGCCAGAACCGCGGGGTCGATGTCAAAAATGCTCCGCCCGGCCCAGTGGGCCGTCAGGGGAAAGGACATGGTGTCACCTCGTCTATTTCTGGTTTGGTCCGCATAGAATTATACACATTTCTCATCCCATGGACAAGGGGGTTGCTGGAATATGCAAGGAAAATCTGACCTACTCCTCACCGCGCCGCCGGGAGACAGCCGGGCGGCCCTCCGCTTCGGGCTGCCGGTGGCTCATGCCGCCTACCGCATCGGGGGCGGACCCCACCTGTTCCGGGCCAGCCTGCCCGTCCCCATCCGGGGCGGGGTGATGGCGGTGGACTGCGCCGGCTTCGACGGCCGGGGAGAACCGGGCCCGTTTTGCCAAGAGGTGCTGCGGGAGTGCGCCGCCCGGGGCTTTACCGGGGTGCTGTGCGACTTTGAGGGCCGCCCCCTCCCGCTGCTGGTCCAGATCCTCCGGGAGCTGGAGGAGCTGCTCCAAAAGCGGGGGTGGCCCCTCTACGTGCCCGAGAGCTACGGCTCCTACACCGCCGGGGCCAGGGTGCTGATCTCCTCCGCCCTGTCCGGCGGCTCTCTCAGTCAGCGGCTCCGGGATGCACTGAATCAGTACGGCCAGGGCCGGGTGGTGCTGGCGGTGGAGCGGGTGGCGGAAGACTTTTTTCTCCCCTCCCCCGACGGCCAGGGCACCCCCCTGTCCCGGGAGGCGCTGAGCGCCATGCTGGAGCAGCGGACTCCCTCGGTCTTTTTCTCCGACCAGCTGTGCGCCCACTACTTTACCTACATGTCCCGGGAAAACGGCGCCCACTTCGTCCTGTTCGACGACGCCGGCTCCATCCGCAAAAAGCTCCTTCTGGCCCGCAACCTGGGCATCCGGCAGGCGGTGCTGGCCTATCCCCAGGTGGACGACCTGCTGGAGGACATTCTGCGGGAGGCGTGAAGGCGTGGAAAAACGGCGGAGCGCTCCAGGCGCTCCGCCGCTTGATGCTTGTTATTCCCAGGGCTGGAGATTTTCGTCCAGCACCGCCCGGCGGTGATAGCTCACGTAGTCCGGGGAGGCGTCGGGACAGTGCTGGCGGATGGCCGCCATAATCAGCTCCGGATTCAGACCGGGGTTCTGGGCCTTCAGGATCAGGTCCAGAGCGATGGTATCCCGCCGCTCCTCCACCGTGGCCTGGCGGATGAGGGGGATCAGGTCCACCTCCACCTTGCCGCTCTTGGCCTTTTTGCTCCGCTTCTCCATCACCAGGGACTTCTGGGCCAGCAGATCCCGGATGGCGGTCTCTGTGCCATAGGGAGCTCCCGCCTCATACTCCATGGTGACGATATAGTTGACAAAGCCCAGTTCTTTGACCGGCCGGGTCCCCTCATAGCACCGCTGGACAGTGATCCCCGCCGGGAGGGCGGCGTTCATTCTGGCCGGCACCTGGTCCAGAGGGGTGTCCAGCACCTGGCACTCCAGCACCTCGCAGGAGCTGGAGAAGCCCACGGACAGGGGCAGGGGGATGGAGACGAAGGCATGGGGGTTAAACCCCTCGGTGTGCTTGATGGCGATGCCCGCCCGGAGGAAGGACCGCTGAAAGGTGCGCATCAGATCCAGGTGGGAGATAAATTTGGCGGTGTCCGCCTTGGAAAAGGCCAGTCTATGCATCGCATTTCCCTCCCGGACAGAAGTGATTGGCTCCGCAGCCGGAGCACTGGGTCCGGCAGTCGGGGGTGGTGGACGCCGCATAGGCCCGCTCCCGCTCCCGCCACAGGAACTGCCGGGACACCCCCACGGAGGTCACATCCCAGGGAAACCGCTCGTCCTTGTCCCGGACCCGGTTGGCGTAAAAGGCCGGGTCCACTCCGCAGGTGGAAAAGGCCTCCAGCCAGCGGTCAAAATCAAAGCCCTCGCTCCAGGCGTCAAACTTGGCGCCGCTGCGCCAGGCGGTCTCGATCACCTCGGCCACCTTCCGGTCGCCCCGGGCAAAGACCGCCTCCAGGAAGCTGGTCTGAGAGTCGTGCCAGTTGTAGCGGATGGACCGGCCCCGCATGTGGTCCCGCAGCAGCTTGACCCGCCGCTGGTACTCCTCCATGGAGATCTGGGGCTCCCACTGGAAGGCGGTGTGGGGCTTGGGCACAAACCAAGCGGTGGACACGGTGATGGTCACCCCCCGCTTGGGATTGGGGGTGGTCTCCTTCCAAGCCTGATACACCTTTTCCGCCAGGTCGGCGATGCCCAGCACGTCCTCGTCGGTCTCGGTGGGCAGGCCCAGCATAAAGTAGAGCTTCACACTGCTCCAGCCGCCGGAAAAGGCGGTGCGGCAGGAGCGGAGGATCTCCTCCTCGGTGAGATTCTTGTTGATGGCGTCCCGCAGGCGCTGGGTACCCGCCTCGGGGGCAAAGGTGAGCCCCGACTTGCGCACGTGCTGCACCCGCTCCATGAGACCCAGGGAGAAGTTGTCCGCCCGCAGGGAGGGCAGGGACAGGGAGACCTTGTTGGGCTCACACCACTCCAGCAGGCCGTCACACAGCAGCTCCAGAGGCCGGTAGTCGCTGGTGGACAGAGAGGACATGGTCATCTCCTGATAGCCGGAGTCCTTGCAGGCCTCAATGCCCTGCTGAATGAGGATTTCCGGGTCCCGGGCCCGCACCGGCCGGTAGGCGTACCCCGCCTGGCAGAAGCGGCAGCCCCGGATGCAGCCCCGGAAGAGCTCCAGCATCACCCGGTCGTGAACGATTTCGGTGGAGGGCACAATGGTCTTTACCGGGAAGTAGCTGTGGCTGAAGTCCTGGACGATCCGCTTGGTCACCACCGCCGGGGCCTCCTCCAGCGGGGTCACCGACGCCAGAGTACCGTCCGGCCCATAGGTCACTTCATACAGGGAGGGAACATAGACCCCGGGAATCTGTGCGGCTGCGGCCAGAAACTCCTCCTTGGTCCAGTACTCGTCCCGGGCCTTGCGGTAGAGGTGGATGATATCCTGGCTGACCTCCTCCCCCTCCCCCAGTACAAACAGGTCCACGAAGGGGGCCAGGGGCTCCGGGTTGTAGGCGCAGGTACCCCCCGCCACCACGATGGGGGACAGGTCGCACCGCTCCTCGCTGCGCAGGGGCAGTCCGGCCAGGTCCAGCATGTTGAGCACATTGGTGTACGCCATCTCATAGCCCAGGGAGAAGCCGATCAGGTCGAAATCGGAGATGGCATCCCCGCTCTCCAGGCCATACAGGAGGATCCCCTCCCGGCGCATCTCCTCCTCCATATCCAGCCAGGGGGCGAACACCCGCTCGCACCAGACGCCCTCCATCTCGTTCATGACGCCGTAGAGAATGCGCATGCCCAGATTGGACATGCCGATCTCATAGGTGTCCGGAAAGCAGAGCGCGTAGCGCACGTCCACGCTGCGGCGGTCCTTGACCACCGCGTTATATTCTCCCCCGGTGTAACGGGCGGGTTTCTGCACCCGCGGGAGGATATGTTCCAATGTACGATTCATGCCGAACCCTCTCTATGTTCCAAAAGTTAACGAATCCCAATAGGGCATGTTATTATACTATACAAAATGATAGAAAGCAAGTTCAATTTCTTCCTCAGCCCGGCAGCAGAAACACCGTCAGGCACAGCACCGCTATGCCCACCACGTTGGCCGCCATAAAGACCAGCAGATACCGGCCGGGCCGGGCGCCCGGGGATTTCAGGTAGCCCTTCAGCGAGATCAGGCTGGCCAGGGAGGCGATGGGCGTGCCCAGTCCCCCCACGTTGGTGCCCACAAGCAGCCCCCGCCAGTCCGCTGTGAAGCCGGACAGAAGCACCGCCGCCGGCACGTTGCTGATCACCTGGCTGGCCAGCCCCGCGGTCAGGGCGGTGCGGCCCTCCATCGCCGCGGCGATGGCGTCGTGAATGGGCGGGCAGGCGCCCACGTTGCCCGCGAACAGGAAGAAGCAGAAAAAGGTGGCCAGCAGACCGTAGTCCACCTTGCGGAACAGGGGCCGGTCAAAGATCAGCATGGCCGCCAGCACCACCGCCAGCAGGGCGGGATAAGGCAGCACCCGGAACACCGACAGCAGACACAGCACAAACAGGCCGGCCATCAGCCCCAGCCGGGCCGGCGCCTGGATTTCGGCCCTATCCGCAAAGGATACCCGGATCCCCTCCGGCTTGACACACAGGGCCGCCGCCGACAGCCCCGCCAGGCTCACCAGGGACAGGGGCAGCATGACGGAAAAGAACTGCCCGGCAGTCAGCTCATAATTGGCGTACAGGTACAGGTTCTGGGGGTTGCCCACCGGGGTGGCCATGCTGCCCAGGTTGGCAGCAATGGTCTGGAGCACCACAATGTAGATCAGCCGCTCAGTCCGCCCGATCAGCCCCAGCACCAGCACCGCGAAGGGCACAAAGGTGATGAGCGCCACATCGTTGGTCACCAGCATGGATACAAAGAAGGGCAGCAGCACCAGAACCAGCGTCACAAAGCGCATCCGCCGCTCTCCGCTCAGCAGCCGCTGGGCCAGCACCGCGAATACCCCGCACTCCTGCAGCCCGGCCACCACCGCCATCAGACTGAACAGCAGAGAGAGCACCCGCCAGTCAATATAGTTGAGATAGGCCGCCGAGGGCGGGTTGAGCGCCACGGACGCCAGCGCGCACACCGCCGAGATACAGAGGACCGGCTCCCTTTTCCAAAAGCGCAGGATACCGTTTGTTTTCTCTTTCATCTGTCCCTCTCCTCCGGACACAACGAAAAAGCCACCCTGGCGGGTGGCTTTTTCACCTTTTTCAGCCGATTGCCTTGTGTACAGTTTACTGGATTCCCGCGCCCTGGTCAAGAGTGGGCCAGGGCTTTTTTCGCTCCCCCTCAAGAACGCCGGAAATCCTCCACCACGTCAGCCAGATGCACCGGTGAGAGCCCTGCGCTGTTGCAGCACTCCGCCAGACGGTTCACTTCCTGAAAATCCGTGGAAATCCGCCCGACACATACCCCGCCTCGGCTTCGGATGCCGTACATTTTGGGCTGGGAGGTCTCGTCCAGAAAGACCCGATACATCACGCGGTTGTGTTTCATATCTCCTCTCTCCTCATTTCACATAACATTTCACATAAAATCCGAACAGAACCCTTACTCCGCGGGCTATCGACACCGTTCGACCGCCCTTGAATGGCGGACATGCTATAATACCCCAAACGGTCCCCGCCGTTTGCCCGCTGCGCACATTTGTTCCTGCTCTCAACCTCCTCCACATATGGTGTTTCCCTCTCTCCACGCATTCTATATAGTGTATTCCGCGCAGGATGTCAACGGCTGGCGCACATTTTGGACCGCTTCTCCGGAATTTTTACCACATCCGGTTTTGACCGGAGGACAGGAGGGGTACTATGTCCCTGATGGTAGAAAAGTTGGCCTATTTGAAAAAGTGCTGCCGCCTGACCACAGAGCAAGCCGCCCAGCTCTCCCAAATCCCGGTAGGCACACTGAACAAGATCTTTTCCGGCCAGACCAAACACCCGGCGGCGGAGCATCTGGACAGGCTCTCCAGGGTATTTCGGGTCTCCACCCATTACCTGCTGGACGACGAGCTGCCCACCGAGTGCTGCTTCAGTGGAGAGACGGAAGATGGCCTGTTCTATCTGTCGGCGGAGGAGGTGCGCTTTGTCTGCCAATACCGGCGGCTGAGCAATGAGGGCAGACAGGCCCTGGCCGCCATGGCCAGCCTGCTGCGGATACCCGCCGGCACGCTGGCAGGTACCGTACCCGTCAAACGGACCTTCTGCTATGCCGCCCCCACTCTGGACGGGTGCGCGGCCCGCCCGCTGCGGCCCATCCTCCTCCCGGAGACCGACCCCGCCGTCCGGCAGGCCGACTTCACCGTGCTGCTGGGCGACGGATGCATGGAGCCCCTCTATCCCTCCGGCTCCGTGGTGCTCTGCCGCCGGGGTATGGGCAGCCGGGAGGACTACGGCGTCTACCAGCTCAACCAGGCTCTGCTGCTGCGCCGCCTGATCCGGCGGCGGGGCGTCACCAAGCTGGTGGCCCCCAACCTGAGCTACAAGGATATTGTGGTCTCCGACGACGACTATCTGGACTGTCTGGGCGTTGTCATCGGCCTGGTATGCGGCTACCGCTGGGGATAGCACCTTGACACAGGCGGAAGCATATGCTATGATACTTACATCAAATTTCTTTGATATGAGGTGAGGTGTTGGACCCCGCTTATCGCGTTCAGGCGCGGACCTTCAAGGCCCTCGGCGACCCCAACCGGCTGGCCATTCTGGAGCTGCTGCGCGGCGGGGAACAGTGTGCCTGCGTGCTGCTGGAGCAGCTGTCGCTCACCCAGTCCGGGCTGTCCTATCATATGAAGATCCTGTGCGCCTCCGGCCTGGTGGACAGCCGCCAGGAGGGAAAATGGACCCACTACCGGCTGAATCCCGCCGGCGGAGAGCGGGCCATTGATTTGCTGCGGCAGCTGACCACCCCTCTCCCCCCCGACTGACTTTTTACCGCCCCTGCGGGGCGGTAAAATTTCCCCGGTTATATCAAAATTTTTTGATCTATCAGGAGGTCTCTTATGTCCGTTTGGCAGTTTATTCAAACCCAGGTGCTGGGAATGCAGTGGCTCAGCGACCTGGTGGCCGCCGGCCTGTCCGCGCTGGGGCTGGACATCTCCTCCCGGTTGGGCGGGAGCATTCATTTTTTTATCTATGACGTATGCAAGATCACCATTCTGCTCTTTACCCTTATCTTTCTGGTATCCTATATCCAGAGCTACTTCCCGCCGGAGCGCAGCCGAAAGATTCTGGGCCGGTTCCACGGACTGGGCGCCAACTGTGTTTCCGCCCTGCTGGGTACGGTGACCCCCTTCTGCTCCTGCTCCTCCATTCCGCTGTTTATCGGCTTCACCAGCGCCGGGCTCCCGCTGGGGGTGACCTTCTCCTTTCTCATCTCCTCCCCCATGGTGGACCTGGGCAGTCTGGTGCTGCTGACCAGCATATTCGGCGCAAAAATCGCCCTGATATATGTGGCCTTTGGCCTGGTGGTGGCGGTGGCCGGCGGGGCGCTGATCGAGCGGCTCCATATGGAGAACTATGTGGAGGACCTGGTCAAAAACGCCCCCGCCGCCCTGGGGGAGGCCGCCGCCCTCACCCGGCGGGACCGGCTGAATTACGCCAAAGAGCAGGCCCTGTCCACCTTCCGCAAGGTACTGCCCTACCTCCTGATTGGCGTGGGAATCGGGGCGCTGATCCACAACTGGCTGCCCCAGGCCTGGGTGGAAACCATTCTGGGCGGCGGGAATCCTCTGGGGGTGGTGTTGGCCACAGTCGTGGGGGTACCCATGTACGCCGACATCTTTGGCACCATTCCCGTGGCGGAGGCCCTGCTGGCCAAGGGGGCGCAACTGGGGGCCATCCTGTCTTTCATGATGGCGGTGACCACCCTGAGTCTGCCCTCCCTCATCCTGCTGCGCAAGGCGGTGAAACCCAGACTGCTGGGGCTGTTCATCGCCATCTGCACGGCGGGGATCATTCTGGTGGGTTATCTGTTCAATCTCATACAAATTTTGCTGCTTGCATAAGGAGGAAACATCAATGGGTCTGTTTGGAAAAAAGAAAGCTGCCGCCGCCGGGCCGGAAGAGGCTAACGCCAGCATCAAGGTGCTGGGCTCCGGCTGCGCCAAGTGCAACGCCCTGGAGGACTCCGTCCGCCGGGCCATCGCTGAGCTGGGCTGGACCGAACCGGTGGGCCATGTGACCGACTTTGGTCAAATCGCCGCCTATGGGGTCATGTCCACCCCCGCCCTGGTGGTGGACGGCAAGGTGGTCTCCGCCGGACGGGTGCTCACCCCGGAGGAGGCCAAGTCCTTGCTGCTCCAGGCCAGAGGGTAAGCCGCCGCCGGTTGACAAGGCGGGGAAAGGATGATACCATAACAGCTGAAACATCGGGGCGCGAGCTGCCCCGGTCACAAGGGAAACTGTGAGAAATGGAGGGGAGATGACGGTACAAGCCGGCATCTCCCCTGTCTTTTCATTCTGCGGGGAGGAATGTGAAATGGAAATCAAGTCCGATATTGAGATTGCCCAGGCCTGTGAGATGAAGCATATCCGGGATATCGCGGCGGTAGCCGGGGTGGACGAGGACTATCTGGAATACTACGGCAAGTACAAGGCCAAGATTGACCTGAAGCTACTCTCCGACCGGGCGGAGAAGCCCGACGGCAAGCTGATCCTGGTCACCGCCATCAATCCCACCCCCGCCGGAGAGGGCAAGACCACCACCACGGTGGGCCTGGCCGACGGCATGCGGCGGCTGGGCAAAAACACGGTGGTGGCCCTGCGGGAGCCCTCGCTGGGCCCCGTGTTCGGCGTCAAGGGGGGCGCCGCCGGCGGCGGCTATGCCCAGGTAGTACCTATGGAGGACATCAACCTCCACTTCACCGGCGACTTCCACGCCATCGGGGCCGCCAACAATCTGCTGGCCGCCATGCTGGACAACCACATCCAGCAGGGCAATGAGCTGGACATCGACGTCAAGCACATCACCTGGAAACGGTGCGTGGACATGAACGACCGGCAGCTGCGCAACATCGTGTGCGGCCTGGGCGGCCGGATGCAGGGCGTGCCCCGGGAGGATGGCTTCGATATTACCGTGGCCAGCGAAATCATGGCGGTGCTCTGCCTGGCCACCGGTCTGTCCGACCTGAAAGCCCGGCTGGGCCGGATGGTGGTGGGTTACTCCCGCTCCGGTGCTCCCATCACCGCCCACGACCTGAAGGCCGAGGGGGCCATGGCCGTCCTGCTGAAGGACGCCATCAAGCCCAACCTGGTCCAGACCCTGGAGGGCACCCCCGCCTTCATCCACGGCGGACCCTTCGCCAACATCGCCCACGGCTGCAACTCCGTCATGGCCACCCGGGTGGCCCTCAAAATGGGGGACTATGTGATCACCGAGGCGGGCTTCGGCGCCGACCTGGGCGCGGAGAAGTTTTTGGACATCAAGTGCCGTCTGGCCGATCTCCACCCGGCGGCGGTGGTGCTGGTGGCCACTGTCCGGGCCCTGAAGCACCACGGCGGCTGTCCCAAGGCCGACCTGGGCAAGGAAAACCTCATCGCCCTGGAAAAAGGCCTGCCCAACCTGCTGCGCCACGTGGAGAACATCACCAATGTCTACGGCCTGCCCTGCGTGGTGGCCATCAACCGCTTCCCCACCGATACCGAAGCCGAGCTGAAGCTGGTGGAGGACAAGTGCAGAGCGCTGGGAGTCAATGTGGCCCTCAGCGAGGTGTGGGCCAAGGGCGGCGAGGGCGGCATGGCCCTGGCGGAAGAGGTGATCCGCCTGTGTGAGCAGCCCAACCAGTTCCGCTTCGCCTATGAGCTGGACCAGCCCATTGAGGCCAAGCTGGAGGAGATCGTGAAGAAGGTATACCACGGGGATGGGGTAGTACTCACCCCCGCCGCCAAAAAGCAGGCGGCGGAACTCACCACCCTGGGCTTCGGCGGCCTGCCCATCTGCATGGCCAAGACCCAGTACTCCTTCTCCGATGACCAGACCCTGCTGGGAGCCCCCGACGGCTTCACCGTCACGGTGCGCAACCTGAAGGTATCCGCCGGCGCCGGGTTCCTGGTGGCTCTTACCGGCGACATTATGACCATGCCCGGCCTGCCCAAGGTGCCCGCCGCCGAGAAGGTGGATGTGGACGAGACCGGCAGGATTTCCGGACTGTTTTAACGAAAGGGGACCGGCTTATGCATACTGCGGAGCAAACCTGTCAGGGTTTTCTGGACGCTCTGGCCTCCAAGGCCCCCGTCCCCGGCGGCGGCGGAGCCTCCGCCCTGGTGGGAGCCCTGGGGACAGCCCTGTGCACCATGGTGGGCACCTACACCGTGGGCAAAAAGAAGTACGCCGACGTGGAGGAGGACGTGAAGGCCCTCATGGCCAGGGCCGAGGACATCCGCGCCCGGCTGCTGGCCCTGGTGGACGCCGACGCCGAGGCGTTTGAGCCCCTGTCGAAGGCCTACGCCATTCCCAAGGACGACCCCAACCGGAAGGCGGTGATGGAGCAATGTCTCCGGGACGCCGCGGCCACTCCCATGGAGATCCTGCGGCTGAGCTGTCAGGCCATTGGCCTCCACCGGGAGATGCTGGAAAAGGGCAGCGTCATGATGCTGTCTGATGTGGGCACCGGGGTGATCTTCTGCCAGAGCGCTCTGTACGGCGCCGCCCTCAACGTGCGGGTGAACACCAAGAGCATGTCCGACCGGGCCTTCGCCCAGGCCATGGATGAGGAAGCGGACGCCCTGGTGGAGCAGTACGGAACCATTGCCCGGCAGGTGTACGACGCGGTCATGGGGAGGTTTGTGTAATGGCGCAGCTGTGGAAAGGGGCTCCCGTGGCCGCCGCTCTGACAGAGCAGCTGAGCCAGCGGGCCCAGGCCCTGATTGCCAAAGGCGTAACCCCCACCCTAGCCATCGTCCGGGTGGGCGAACGGCCGGAGGATCTGTCCTACGAGCGGGGAGCTTTAAAACGGTGTGAAAAGGTGGGCATTGCCGTGCGGCAGTATCTGCTCACCGCCACCTCAAGTCAGACCGACCTGATGGAGGTCATTAAAGAGATCAACCGGGACGACTCCATCCACGGCTGTCTCCTGTTCCGCCCTCTGCCCAAGCACATGGATGAGGCCGCGGTCTGTGCCGCCCTCTCCCCTGCCAAGGACGTGGACGGCATCACCGCCGGGTCCCTGGCGGCGGTGTTCTCCGGCAGCGGCGCAGGATATCCCCCCTGCACCGCCCAGGCCTGCCTGGAGATCCTGGACCACTACGGCTATGAACTGAAGGGCAAGCGGGCAGTGGTGGTGGGCCGCAGTCTGGTCATCGGCAAGCCGGTGTCCATGCTGCTGCTGGGCCGCCACGCCACCGTTACCATCTGCCACACCCGCACCGCCGACCTGCCCGCCGAGTGCCGCCGGGCCGACGTACTGGTGGCGGCGGCAGGCAAGGCGGGTGCGGTGTCCGCCCAGTGTCTGGCCCCCGGCCAGGTGGTGCTGGACGTGGGCATCAACGTGGACGAGGACGGCAATCTGGTGGGAGATGTGGACTTCGCTGCGGCGGAAAACACCGTAGAGGCCATCACCCCCGTTCCCGGCGGGGTGGGAGCGGTGACCACCTCGGTACTGGCCCGCCACGTCATCGAGGCAGCGGAAAAAGCCATTGGATAACAACACAAAAGAGCGGACGGCCCCAGGCCGTCCGCTCTTTTCCGTATCACGGCGCCAGCTTTTCCGCCGCAATGGTCGTCTGCTCCTGCGTCAGCGCAAAGGTGGGGTCCAGCTCCACGATGCGCCCCTGCCAGCAGATCAGGTAAGTGGTGGCAGGCTCTCCCCCCGCCCACAACTGGTAAGCTCGCTCCGCCCCCCAGGGGGCGGGGTCGATGGCCTGATACTGATAGTAGAAGGGCTGGCCGTCCTCCATCTCACCGGACCAGTCGTCCCGGTCGTGGAGCAGTTCCTCCACGCACCAGGGATAGAGCGCGGGCAGGTGGATGTCCACGATGGTATAGTCCAGGGACTCCAGCTGTTCCCCCGCCTGGCGCTGCTCAAAAGGAATGTGCTGGTAGAAATTCCTCTGGGTAATGAAGAAAGTGGAGTCCGCCTGACACCGGGTAATATACCGGCTGTCTACCACTCCGGTCAGTTCCTCCACCGACAGGGGCGGGTCGGTCAATTTCTCCATGGAGGAGATCCGTCCGGTGGTAATACCCCAGAACACCCCGCCCATAATGGCCCCCATCAGCACAAAGGCCAGCGCCACATCCACCGCCAGGGTGACCCCACGGTTGAGGGCCCGGGAGGCTTTCCGCCGCTTGAGGAAGTTTCGCACCCCGTTGACCACCAGGAACAGCAGGGCATAGCTCGCCAACATCAAAAACAGCATCAGCCGGTACCCGGGCGTCCGGTCCGCGATCAGGAGATAGGCAAAGGCCAGCACTGCCACCGCCAGCATGGCCAGCATCAGCTTGTGGCACCCCTTCGTAGGCACGAACTCCCCCAGCGGGGCGGCTTTTTTCGCTCTGTGCCGCCAGGTAAAATAGCGGAACAGGTCAGCGGCACACCACAAAAAGAGCATCAGCCAGATGGCCCCGGTGGCCAGGTTGTAGGCGCTGGACAGCAAATCAATGGGGCGGTGGGTCAGGGACCAGAGCCAGGAGCCCCCCATACAGAACCCGATGGCCAACAGGATGAACTGGAAGGGCAGAACTCGCTTCATCATTTTTCCGATCCGCTCCAGCTCCAGGGCGGGCTCGGTGTCAATGGGCACCGGATCAGGTTCCTCATTGTAAAATACCTGCATCTGCCCGGAGGAGGCCGCCAGCCTCCAGCCGGACCGGAGGCAGAAATCGTGAAACTCCCGCTGCTCCTCAGTGGGCTCCGGGTCGAACTGGGAGGCCCGCAGATAATGGGTGACGGTAAAATGGATCTGCCTGGGCTCAATCCGCCGGTAGTACCAGCCGAAATTGCTGATCCGCTCCAGCAGCCAGCCCTGGGCCGCCCGCTGCTCCAGGTGGCGCTCCATCCCGGTGCGGTCATAGCAGGAAAACGGAATAAAATCCCATTTGCGGTCCTTCATTGCTGCTCCTCCTCTCCAAATACAGCCCGGTAGTCCCAGGCCTGGGCACAGATACGGCGGTACTCCCCCGACAGAGTCTCCTTTCCCTTGTCGGTGAGCACATAGCTCCGGCGGCGGCCCTCGGCGCGGGTCTCCCGGATCATGCCCGCCTCCGCAAACTGCTCCAGCAGGTTGTACAGGGTGCCGGAACCCACCCGTACCCGTCCCCCCGTCATGGCCGGGATGCGCTCCATGATGTCCATGCCGCAGCACTCCTTGCTGAGGCACAGGAGAATGTAGTACATCTGCTCCGTCAAAGTCTGGAATTTTGGCCGGGGCATTTGGTCCACCTCCCTATTCTCGAATATCGACATTCCCTGTCTGCATTATATTCTCGAATATCGACATTGTCAAGAAATTCATTGACTCTTGCGTGGATTCCCCAGCAATGGTATGATAAAGAGTATGCACTAAAAAATGACAAGGAGCCGGTGGAAGCCATGGCGGACGCGGATCAAAACTTACTGACAGTAGGCAGCGTACCGAAAAAAATGCTGGCCTTCGCCCTGCCCATCTTTCTCAGCAATCTGTTTCAGCAGCTCTATAACGCGGTGGATTCCCTGATTGTGGGAAAATTCATCGGGGAACAGGCTCTGGCCGCCGTCAGCTCCTCCGGCAGCCTGATTCTGCTGATGGTGGGCTTTATCAACGGCCTGTCCATGGGAGCGGGGGTGCTGATCGCCCGGTTTTACGGGGCCCAGGACGATGACCACGTGGAGCGGGCGGTCCACACCACGGTAGCCCTGGGCATCACCGCCGGGGCGGTATTGACGGTGGTGGGCGTCATCCTCACCCCCCAGATTCTGCGCTGGATCGGCACGCCCGCCGACGTGATTTCCAACTCCATCCTCTATTTCCGCATCTATTTTCTGGGCTCCAGCGCAGTGGTACTCTACAACATGGCCGCCAGCATCCTCCAGTCGGTGGGCGACAGCCGCAGTCCCATGAAGTACCTGATTCTGGCCTCCCTCACCAACGTGGTGCTGGACCTGCTGTTTGTGGCGGTGTTCCGTCTGGGAGTGGGCAGCGCCGCTCTGGCCACCATTCTCAGTCAGATCCTCTGCGCCAGTCTGGCTCTGGGACGGCTGACCCGTACCGAGCGGAGTTACCGCATCCGGTGGCGGCGGGTGCGGTTTGAAGGGGTCATGCTCCGGCACGTGGTCACCCTGGGCATCCCCTCCGGGGTGCAGAACTCGGTGGTCTCCCTGGCCAACGTCATCGTCCAGGCCAACATCAACGCCTTCGGCTCCTCCGCCATGGCGGGCTGCGGCGCTTACAGCAAAATTGAAGGCTTTGCCTTCCTCCCCATTACCTGCTTTGCCCTGGCCCTGTCCACCTTCGTCAGTCAGAATATCGGCGCACAGCGGTACGACCGGGTACGGGCGGGGATCAAATTCGGGCTGCTGTGCAGCCCCATTCTGGCGGAGTGTATCGGAGTGTGTATTTACGTTTTCTCCCCCGTTCTGGTATCCGCCTTCAACGACCACCCGGAGGTAATTGCCTTCGGGGTCAATTACGCCCACACCGTCTCCCTGTTTTACTTTCTGCTGGCCTTTTCTCACTGCTGCGCCGGCATCATGCGGGGTATGGGACGTCCCATCGTCCCCATGACCATTATGCTCTCGGTATGGTGCGCCCTGCGTATCACCTACATCACCCTCACCGTTCGGGCCATCCCCTCCATTCAGGTGGTCTACTGGGCCTACCCCCTGACCTGGACCATCAGCTCAGTGCTGTTTGTCCTCTGCCTGACCAGACTGCGTTTTCCACCCATGCCCCCCAAAGCGGAGGCTGTTACCCACGATACAAGGAGTGTTTCCCATGAAGATCATTGACAAGCTCAAACAGGACAAGGTTACCCTCTCCTTTGAGGTGTTTCCCCCCAAGACCAGCGACACCTATGAGTCTGTTGCCAAAGCCACCCAGGAGATCGCCGCCCTGCGGCCCGATTTCATGAGCGTCACCTACGGCGCTGGCGGCGGCACCAGCGACTATACCGTGGGCATCGCCGCCGGCATCCAGGATCAGTATGGAGTGGACGTGCTGGCCCATCTGACCTGCGCCTCCTCCACCCGGGCACATGTGGCCCAGGTGCTGGAGCAGCTGAAGGCCAGAGGCATCCAGAACGTGCTGGCTCTCCGGGGGGACATCCCCGAGGGGGGCGCCCCCGCCAACGACTACCACTACGCCGCTGAGCTGGTGAGGGACATCAAGGCCCACGGGGACTTCTGTGTGGGCGGGGCCTGCTACCCCGAGGGGCATCCGGAGTCCCCCACCAAAAACGCCGATATCGACCATCTGAAGGCCAAGGTGGAGGCCGGATGCCAGTTCCTCACCACCCAGATGTTCTTTGACAACAACATTCTCTATAACTTCCTCTACCGCATCCGGGAAAAGGGCATCACCGTGCCGGTGGTGGCGGGGATCATGCCGGTGACCAACGGCAAGCAGATCGCCCGCATCTGCAAGCTCTCCGGCACCTATCTCCCCGAGCGGTTCAAGGCCATCGTGGACAAGTTCGGGGACAATCCCCCCGCCATGCGCCAGGCGGGGGTGGCCTACGCCACCGACCAGATCATTGACCTTATCGCCAATGGGGTCAATCACATCCACATCTACTCCATGAACAAGCCTGAGATCGCCGCCGGCATCCAGGCCAGCCTGTCGGAGATTCTGAAATGAAGGTGACCGCTCCCTACGAGGAGGTATGCCGCTACCTGGGCTACAAGAAGGGCGCCCAGCCGGAGCCGAAGGTGGAGGACCTGATCCGCGCCTGCACCGCCCGGGTGGAACAGGCGGCGGAGCCCAGGACAGTGAGCGCCATCCTCCCTCTGACCTTTCTGGAGGGGAATGTCATGGAGCTGGGTCCTATCCGGGTAAAGAGCGCCGCCCTCCACCGGAACCTGCTGGGCTGCCAGGAGGTTATCCTCTTTGCCGCCACCCTGGGGCTGGAGGTGGACCGGCTCATCGCCCGGGCGGGAGCCGGACGGGTCAGCGAAGGGGCCGTCTATCAGGCAGCAGGGGCCGCTCTCATCGAGGAGGTGTGCGACCGGGCCAACGACGCCCTCCGGCAGGAAAGCGAGGCGGAGGGCTGGTATCTGCGGCCCCGGTTCAGCCCAGGCTACGGAGACTTTCCCATCACCTGTCAACCGGAAATTGCCCGGCTGCTCCGCACCCCGGAGCGCATCGGCCTGACGGTGACCGACTCCATGCTGCTCCTCCCCATCAAGTCCGTCACAGCGGTGATCGGCCGCTCCCGTGAGGCTCTCCCCTGCCACCGGCTGGGGTGCGAGGCCTGCGGTAAACTAGATTGCGCGTTCAGGAGAGATTGACCATGAATTTGAGACAGAGATTAGGGCGGGAACGCCTGTTTTTCGACGGAGGCACCGGCACCCTGCTCCAGGCCCAGGGCCTGAAGGGGGGCGAGCTGCCCGAGACCTGGAACCTGCTCCACCCGGAGCGGATCGCCGCCCTCCACCGGGCCTATCTGGAGGCGGGCAGCGACATCATCTGCACTAACACCTTCGGAGCCAACGGCCTGAAATTCCCGGCGGAGGGTCAGTTTGATCTGGAGGCCATTGTGAAGGCCGGCGTGGACATCGCCCGCTCCGCCCGGGCCGAGACCGGCCGGGAGAAGGACGCCTACATCGCTCTGGACCTGGGCCCCACGGGCAAGCTGCTCAAGCCCATGGGGGAGCTGGACTTTGAGGACGCGGTATCCCTCTACGCCCAAGTGGTGCGCATCGGCGCGGCCGCCGGGGCCGACCTGGTACTCATCGAGACCATGAGCGACGGCTACGAGGCCAAGGCCGCTGTACTGGCCGCCAAGGAGAACTGCGACCTGCCGGTGATCGTCACCACCGTATATGGAGAAAACGGCAAGCTGCTCACCGGCGGCACGGTGGCCTCCACCGTGGCTCTGCTGGAAGGCCTTGGGGTGGACGCCCTGGGCGTCAACTGCGGCATGGGCCCCGCCCAGATGGAGCCCATTGTGAAGGAGCTGGCCGCCTGCGCCTCCCTGCCCATCGTGGTCAACCCCAACGCCGGACTGCCCCGCACCGAGGGGGGCAAGACGGCATTCGACGTGGGACCGGAGGAGTTCGCCTCTGTGATGGAGACCCTGTCCGCCTACGGCGTCCACCTGATGGGGGGCTGCTGCGGCACCACCCCCGACCACATCAGCGCCCTCACCGCCCGCTGCCGGAATCTGCCCTTCGTGCCCCCCACAGACAAGGCCCGCACGGTGGTATCCTCCTACTCCCGGGCGGTGGAGATCGGCAAAGCCCCGGTGCTCATCGGGGAGCGGATCAACCCCACCGGCAAGAAGCGGTTCAAGCAGGCCCTGCGGGAGCACGACATCGAGTACCTGCTGAACGAGGGCTTTGCCCAGGAGGAGGCGGGGGCCCACATTCTGGACGTGAACGTGGGCCTGCCGGAGATCGACGAGCCCACCCTACTCACCGAAGCGGTGTGCGCCATCCAGGCGGTGATCCCCCTGCCCCTCCAGCTGGATACCTCCGACCCCGTGGCTATGGAGCGGGCCATGCGCCGCTACAACGGCAAGCCCATGCTCAACTCGGTAAGCGGAAAAGCCGAGAGCATGGAGGCGGTGTTCCCCCTGGTGCGGAAATACGGCGGCGTGGTAGTTGGTCTGACCCTGGACGAGAGGGGTATCCCCGACACCGCCGACGGCCGGGTGGCCATCGCCAAAAAGATCCGGGACACCGCCGCCCAGTACGGCATCCCTGCCCACGACATTGTCATTGACCCCCTCACCCTCACCGTGTCCTCCCAGCCTGACGCCGCCCTGGTCACCCTGGAGGCCCTGGGCCGGATCGGGCCGGAGGTGGGCTGCCCCACCATCCTGGGTGTGTCCAACGTGTCCTTCGGCCTGCCCCAGCGGGAGCTGGTCAACACCGCCTTCTTTACCATGGCCCTCCAGAAGGGGCTGAGCTGCGCCATTCTCAACCCCCTGTCCGCCGGAATGATGGCGGCTTACCGCTCTTACTGCGCCCTCACCGGCCTGGACGAACAGTGCGCCCAGTACATCGCCGCCTACGGCGGCCAGTCCGCTCCCGCCGCGCCGGCGGCCGCCGGACCTGCCGCGCCTCTGGACGAGTGCGTGCTCCGGGGGCTGAAGGAGGGCGCGGCTGAGGCCGCCAAGGCCGCTCTGGCGGGAGGCGCCGCCCCCCTGGAGCTGGTGGACAAGCTGCTGATCCCCGCCCTGGATCAGGTGGGCCAGGGGTTTGAGAAGGGCACCCTCTACCTGCCCCAGCTGTTGATGAGCGCCGAGGCCGCCAAGGCGGCCTTCGAGGTGGTGAAAGCCGCCATGGCCGGCCAGCCCCAGGAGAAACGGGGTACCGTGGTGCTGGCCACGGTAAAGGGGGATATCCACGACATCGGCAAGAACATTGTGAAGGTGCTGCTGGAAAACTACGGTTTCCAGGTGGACGACCTGGGCCGGGACGTGTCCCCTGAGGCCATCGCCAACGCCGCCGCCCAGCCGGAGGTGCGGCTGGTGGGCCTCAGCGCCCTGATGACCACCACGGTGGTGAACATGGAGGAGACCATCGCCCTGCTCCGCCAGCAGGCCCCCCAGGTTCAGGTGGCGGTGGGCGGCGCGGTGCTGACGGCGGAGTACGCCAAGCGCATCGGCGCGGACTGCTACGCCAAGGACGCCATGGCCACCGTCCACTTTGCCCAGCAAGTCTATCCTCAGGGGTAAGTTCTGAATTTTTTGTTTTTTGGGTAAATGTCAAGAAGAATTTTGACAAGTAAAGGAAAAAACTTTACGGTGATAGCAAGACTGTAACACAGGGAAAGGCTTTGCCCGGCTTGATCCGGCGCAGCTGCAAGGACGGAGCGTGTTACAATGGTGTCCCCTTCGGGGACGTTGCCATGGAAATCGAATAGCGTCAAGACCACAAAAAACCTGACCGGTTCCGAAAAGCCGGTCAGGTTTTTTGCGCGAGTTGGCCTCTCACGGGGGAGGCCAAGTCTTGACCCTATTAGAATTCCATGGAGCGGGTAATCAACAAAGCTCGCGAGCGAGCTTTGCTTCACCTACTTCTTATTTTGGACACCGGGCAACCGGAGAAAGGAGCTGCTATGTTGTACCATTGCAATACGATTGGCCAGGCCAAAATTGCTCAGTGGCTGGAGGGCAAAGGAATCACTGCCGAGGACATCGCTCATGTGGAACTGCTAGAAAAGAACAAGGTGCGGATCACCAACCCTGCGGGCCAGTACATGGATCTGGAGTATGCAAACGAGACCGTTAAAATCGTCTGAAACCCAGCGGGACATGATCAAGGAGGTGTATCCACGATGACCTGCAAACGACCGGACTGGAGCGACGCTGCAAATGACTACTGCGACTGCGATGCCCCCAGCTTCGAGCCTGCGCTTGAGGCTGGCGAGAATCCCTGCGAGGAGTGCATCTGGTGGAGGGAGGAGAATGAATAACGAAAACACTCATTTTCTGGGGTCTGGTCCTAAGCATGGTCGCCCTCTGGGTGGGCTACTGGCTCATGCTCCGGCAATGGCGGAAAGAGCGGGCAGGCATGGAAGCCTTCAAGATGTGGACCATGAAGAAGGCCAGGGAAACCGTGGAGCAGCGATGCCAGCATTGTCAAGAGGGGCCAGAGTGCCCAGGCTACGACAGCGGAGTAATTTACCCCTGTCCTCACTATAAGGAGCGTGAAGAAGATGGCGACCAAGAACAACATCCGCAGCATCCGCTTTTCGGACGAGCTGGCGGACCTAATCGACCGGCAAGTGGGCCGGACCTTCACGGAGAAGTTTGAAAACCTGGTTACCCACTGCGTCTGGGAGCTGCCGCAGAAGGAGGCGGAGCTGAAGGAAATGCAGGAACAGATCGAACGGGAGCGGCAGAAGCTGCGAGAGCTCCAACAAAAGCGGTGGGCACTCCAGCGAGCTGCTGACAGCCTGGGTCAGAAGGTGCAGCAATGCATAGATGCAGTGGACCAGACCATGCAGCAGTTGGAACAGATGTAATACAAAACCACGGCAGCAGCCGGCCGCCGGCGCTGGCAGCCGTGTTACAATATACCCGCCCATAGCTCCGGCTATGGGCGGGCTTGTTTAAGGTCAAAACTTTACGCGCGGAAAGGGTGCGGGGCAATGACGAAAAAGCAGCATTACATGACCAGGGATGAACGCCTCAGGCTGGAAGCTTTTCTTCGGGTCAAAAAGCCGGTGGCCTGGATTGCCCGGGAGTTGGGTTTCTGCCGCCAGACCATTTACAACGAGATCCGGCGGGGCACTTATGAACATGACTGTTATCACTATACCGAGATCCGTTACTCTGCCGACAAGGCCCAGCAGATCTATGAGTATATGCAGACCGGCAAGGGACGGCCCCTGAAAATCGGGACAGATCAGGCCTATGCGGATTTTTTAGAGCACAAGATCCTGACAGACCGTTTTTCACCGGCGGCAGCATTGGCGGCGGCCAGGGCGGAGGGGCATCAGACTGTGATCTGTGTTTCGACCTTGTATAGCTACATAGACAAGGGGGTATTCCTCCATCTGACCAACAAGCACCTCTGGGAAAAGAGCAGACGGAAAAAACGGGGCTATCACCCGGTAAAGCGGATTGCCCATCCTCAGCTGCCCAGCATTACAGACCGGCCGGAGCAAATTAACCAACGGCTGGAGCCGGGACACTGGGAAATGGATCTGATTGTTGGGCCCACCGGGAGCCGCCCGGTGCTGCTTACCCTGACGGAACGAGCCACCCGGCAGGAGCTGATCTTCAAGCTGCCCAACCGGAAAGCCGAGACAATCCGGACTGTTTTTGACAAGCTGGAGCGGAACATGGGAAAAGGCCAATTCCGGCAGGCATTCCAAAGCATCACCACAGACAACGGCAGTGAGTTTTTGCAGTATGAGCGGCTGAGGCAGTCCATATATGGTGGGGCACGGTTCATGCTCTATTACTGCCACTCTTATGCAGCCTGGGAGAAGGGCACCAACGAAAACCACAACCGCATGATCCGGAGATTCTTTCCCAAAGGAACGGATTTCACGAAGGTAACAAAAAAGCAGATAGCTGAGCTCCAGGCCTGGATGAACAACTATCCGCGTAAAATATTGAATTGGAAAACACCGCTGGAGGCAGCGGCGTAACACAACGGAGATCTTCAGGAGGAATGGATCCATGCGGCAGCTGAGGCGGGATGTGTGACAGGGGCCCCGCCGCGGCTGAAGCCTCGGCGGCGGGGCCCCTGCAATCTACTTCCTTTTTTGTTTCCTGCTGCGCAGCCAACGCCGGGAGGGTTTGGACACGCCATCCATGTTCGCCTGCTGGGTGTTCTGCTGGAGCTTCAAAATCTCCTCCTCAGACATCATATCCCCTTCCTTCATGGACTTCTTGAGATTGCCCACACATGCCAGGGTGTTATAAGCCGCATAATCCCGATTGCGCACAAACCAGCAGCCACGGGCCAGCGGGCGGAGCAGCTGGGTGTTAGTGGCGTTCTCCAGCTCCCAGGCATCAAAGACCTTCAAACGCTGAAACCGCCACAATTTATCACACTCCACCACATGGCTGGTCACCTGCCGGAGCAGAGCATCCACATGGCCGAACCGCTGAGCGGTATAGTACAGGGATATGTAATAATGCCGGCAAGTGAGGATGGTATTGAGGAACAGCGGGTCAATGTTGGTTTTGAAGTTGCGGGAATTCATCTGCACGCTGAACTCATCCCCCAGCACCAGCGTGACGGTGAGGGTATCGTGCGCATCATCGTATTCCCGGTTGTGCTCCGCAGCCAACACCACCTGTTCCAGACTGACAAAATCCTCATAGGGGATAGAGAGGGAGACATTGGAGATCACCTTCACCCGCTGGGTGACCAGCCGCTTGCGCCGGGGACACCAGACCTTTTTCCCGTCATACTGGCGATAGGCAGTTACCACACGATGCACCACGGAAAGAGTTTTGCCTTTGCCAAATAAGCCGGTATAGGCCACCAGCTCCCCGGTGCCGTAGATGTTGAACTCACGGTGCCGGAAGTAGGAATACAGGTCACGGCAGCCGTTGATCACCAACTGAACGGGATGGAACACAGCGCAGCGGATGGTCGGGCAGAGGATCAGGAGAAAGACCACGGCGACCAGGAGAACAACAACCATACTGCCTCCTTACCAGCGGCGGAAGCTCAGCAGCACCTCAGCCAGCTTACCGATCACGCCGAACACGCCGGATACCAACGCCACGCCTACCACCACTGTGAGCAAATAGGGAATCAGCTCGGCCAGGTTGGAGGGCGGCGCCATATCCACTCCAATGATACCAAAAAACTCCGCTACCAAAGCAGCCATGAAAACCCTCCTTTGATCATTCTCACGCACCAGGACAGAAGCAGCAGAACCAGCAGCAGAAGCAGCAGCCCTTCCGATACAGTGTAGTCCTCGAAGGGAGTCTCCAGCGCGGGATGAACCACTTCCGCTTCCATAACCTCCATGTGGTCCAGAAGCTGATCCATGCCCTCTACCTGTACAACCGCAGGCTCAGCCGGTTCCTGGCTTACCTCAGCCGGGGCCGGTTCCGTCTCCTCTGGTGCCTCGGTCTCCAACCCGGCGGTCAGCCGGTCCACCAGCTCGTCCACGGATACCACTTCCACAGGCTCCGCCGTCTGCTCCGGAGCTGCCGACTGTATCGGGGCAGTTTCCGGTGTGGGAACCGGCACACCGGTTTCCTGTGGGACCTGCTCCACAGAGGTCAAAGCTTCACTCACCCATAAACACCTCCCACAGGATCCGGCAGACCAGGCTTGCAACGATGGTGAACACAAAGACCTGCCAGAGAGAAAATGTGTACCCATAAAGGGTAAACTCAATCTGAAACAGCTGAATCACATAGGAGAAAAGAGAACCAATCACAGACACACTCTCACCGCCTTAAAGCCTTGATGATACCGATAAAGACAATCACCGCGATGCCGAAGGTGAGCAGCAGCATAACCTCTTCCGGCAGAAAGGGAAATACTGCGGTCAAAAACGCAAGGAACCCAGAGAACAGACGAGGAATTTCATCAAAGAAGCTGAGTACCAGATCTACAACAGCAACCAGCTTGTCCCCGATCATTTCCACCAGAGCAAGCAGAGCGTCCAGGATCTTGCCGATTACCGCTGAGATAATATCTATAATCGTACCTAAAATAGTGCCGATCAGATTACCCAGCTTGTCCCATATACTCTCGCCCTCTTCTCCGGAGCCGGAGCCGCTGCCATCACCGGAGCCGGGCGGACCTGTGCCGGTTTCATCCTTGTACTCCTCCCCGCAGACCGAGCACTTGTAGATGGTATAGCCCTGCTGGAGAAGATTGCCTTCCTCGTCGTAACTGGTTTGGACAGTCTCTTTGATGTCCCAGGCGTGACCGGTGGCCGGGATGCTCTCCGTGTAGGAATGGCCGCAGAGCGAACAGGTATAGGTTACTTGTCCGGTAAAAGTACAGGTGGCTTCCCGATCTGTGACAGCGGTATACTCATGCTGGCAAGTCTCTGGAGCCGGGCTCTCAGTAGGATCAACACCAGGCTCGCCGCCTGGATCCTCGTCTACCATGTAGTAGACGTTATAGATTGTGTCACCTTCCTGAATCGTGATGTTTTCATCGCCATAGGTAATTGTAACGGTGTCGCCGCTCTCAGTGGTGACGTTATAGCTCCGGTCAGAATAGTCGTAAGTCCATTCCGTAATGGTGGAAGTTGTGCCGGTACAGGGATTGGTGTAGGTGTTATTGGTCTCGTTAACAATGGAGGTGTTATCCACCTTCGTGATCTGGCCGTTATCACCAATTATGCCATAGT
>DWXF01000053.1 GCA_019119335.1 Candidatus Flavonifractor merdavium | reverse complement strand
GCGACACACCATTCTGAAAGGAGACAGCAAACCATGTCCGAGAAGATTGTACAGCTAAACGAGGAAGTTATCAAGGGGCAGCTCAAGGAGTTGGTGCGAGGCAGTGTAGAGGAAACCCTCAACGAGTTGCTGGAGGCCGAGGCGGAGAAGTTGACTCAGGCTGCTCGGTACGAGCGTAATGAGCAGCGGCAGGGCTACCGCAGCGGCCACTATAGCCGAAACCTCACCACCACTTCCGGGGATGTTACCTTGAAGGTGCCTAAGCTCAAGGGTATCTCTTTTGAAACTGCCATCATCGAGCGGTATCGCCGCCGGGAAAGCAGTGTAGAAGAGGCTCTCATTGAGATGTAGGCAGGCGTATCCGTTCGGCGTGTAGAGGATATTACCGAGGCTCTGTGGGGTAGCAAGGTGTCTCCCTCCACCATCAGTGAGCTGAACAAGAAGGCGTATGTCCACATTGAAGATTGGCGTAACCGTCCTTTGCAAGGTGGGCGGTATCCGTATGTCTATGTGGATGGGATCTATCTGCGCCGCAACTGGGGCGGAGAGTTTGAAAATGTAGCCATTCTGGTGGCGATTGCGGTCAATGAGGATGGATACCGTGAGGTCCTGGGTGCCGCTGAGGGCATGAAAGAGGACAAGGCCAGCTGGGTCAGCTTCTTCCAGTGGCTGCGTAGCCGTGGCTTGGACGGGGTCAAGCTGGTGGTTGGAGACAAGTGCTTGGGTATGCTGGAGGCTGTGGGAGAAGTGTTCCCCAAAGCCAAGTACCAGCGTTGCACTGTCCATTTTTACCGCAACGTGTTCTCTGTCACGCCTCGCTCCAAGGTGAAGCTGGTGGCCAAGATGCTCAAGGCGATCCATGCCCAGGAGAGCAAGAAAGCTGCCCGGGAGAAGGCCAAAGCCGTGGTGGAGGAACTACGTTCTATGAAGCTGAAGGAGGCTGCTAAAAAGGTGGAGGATGGTATTGAGGAAACGCTGACCTACTGCGATTTTCCCAGCGAACACTGGACTCGCATCCGCACCAATAATGTCATTGAGAGACTGAACCGGGAGATCCGCCGCCGCACTCGTGTGGTGGGCAGCTTCCCAGACGGCAACTCCGCCCTCATGCTGGTTTGTGCCCGACTTCGCCATGTGGCTGGCACCCAGTGGGGCAACAAGAAGTACATGAATATGAAGCACCTGGAGGCTGCCGTTGAAGACGCCTCCATTGCCGGCTGACTTCATTCATCCAAGAGTCTGCAAACCAATTTGCGCAAAACTGTTGACACTACCGGCTTAGAAGGGTCCGTAGCCAATCTGATTGGCGACGACAACAAGGGCGAAGCCGGCCGCGATCAGGCAGACATAGATCTTCCAGGCAAACTTGAACCAGTGGCCATAGTCCATGTCGCACAGGGACAGGGCCAGCAGAGCGGAGGTGGGCCAGAAGGTGTTGGTAAAGCCGTCACCGTACTGGTAAGCCAGCACCATAACCTGCTGATTGATGCCCAGAACCTGGCCCATGGGCTGGAGAATGGGCATCAGAACCACAGCCTTGCCGGAGCCGGAACCCACGAAGAAGTTGAAGGCGGTAACGAATACATAAACTACCAGCAGGGTAATAACCGGACTCTTGCCGTCCAGCACGTCGGCCATGGCGTGGATGATGGTGTCGGTAATATTGCCCTCGGTGAGGATCACGGACACGGCGCGGCTCAGGCCGATAACCATGGTGGGAGCCACCACACCGGCCATGCCCTTGCCAAACTCGACGCAGGCCTTGGAGACATTGGTGCGGGAGATGATAATTGCCAGAATGGTCACGGGGAAGTAAATGGCGGTGATCTCAGGCAGGCCCCACTTCCACATCAGCGAGCCCACTACGGAGATGACGATGGTAACCAGGAAGGCCAGGATGATGATGATTCGGCCAGCGGTGAACTGCAAGCCCTCCTCGAACTCCATGGGTGCGGTCTGCTCCTGAAGGTAGTTCTCGCCCATAACGCTGTTCTTGGGGTCTTTCTTAATCTTAATGCAGTAGCGGGTCAGGAAGAACAGGGCGATCACATAGAAGATCACCAGGCCCACGGCGCGGAAACCGATGCCGGAATACATAGGCAGACCCACTAGAGTCTGTGCCACGCCGGTGGTGTAAGGGTTGACCATGCCGCAGGTAAAACCGACGGCGGTGGACAGCAGGATAATGGCGGTACCCACCATTTTGTCATAGCCCAATGTGATGAACAGAGAAATAATAATGGGATAGAAGGGATAAAGGGCGTCCAGGTAGCCGATGACCCCCAGGCCGGTGAACAGGGTGAAGAACAGGATCACCATGGCCAGGCCCTTGCCATTGGCTTTGCGGATCAGGGTCTGGATTCCGGCAGAAAACGCGCCGGTGTACTGGATGATCTGGATGCAGCCGCTGATGAGCAGCACAGCGCCGATGATGCTGGAACTCTCAACTACGCCCTGATGGATGGCGGTGAAGAAGCTCAGAAAGCCAACAGGGGTTTGCTCGGCATAGGTGAAGCTGTCAGGGTCCACCGCGCCGTCCACGCGGACGTAGCTGCCGGCAGGCACCACATAGGTCATGATGGCTACCAACAGCATCAGGATCAAAATGACTGCGTACACGTGGGGCAAACTGAAACCCTTTTTCTTTTGCAGTGTTTTTCCCATTCTCAGGTCCTCCTCTATATTACCAGCTTGGAGTGTTTACTTGTCCGCCTTGCTCTTGAGCCACTTTACCGCGCTGTTGGCCAGAATGGCCGTGCCGATGGCAAAGGCGCTCTCGTCCAGCACCATGTTGGGATTGTGCAGGGGATAGCCGTCGGGGGATCCCGCGCCCATAAAGGCATAGAAGCCGGGCACATGGCGGGTCACATGGCCGAAGTCCTCGGCGCCCTTCATGGGTGGCACAGGCTTCACGTTCTCTTCCCCCAGAATTTCGGCGGCGAAGGGGACGATCTCCGCGGAGAAGTCCGGGTCGCACACGGTGCTGGGGGTCTTGAGTACCCGCACGTCGTAGGTGCCCCGCCAGGCCTTGATATAATGCTCCAGAATTTCGGGGATACGCTCGATCAGATGGTCATAGGCTTCCGGGCTGAGGGTTCGGAAGGACACCATGATCTCCGCGGTATCGGGGATGATATTGGAGGCCCGTCCGCCGTTAAGGGCGCCCACCGTCATGGTGGCAAAGGCCTCGGGGTCCACCTCCCGGGGAATAAGCATGTTCAGGGCGGAGCACACCTGAGTGGCGATATTTACCGGGTCGATGGTCTTCTGCGGCTCGGAAGAGTGTCCGCCCTTGCCCTGAATGCTGACGATGAAGGTGGCCATGGCGCCGGAGGCTACACCGGGAGAATAGTTCAGCTTGCCCACCTCCACCTGGGAGCCCACATGGAGGGCCATGGCGGCATCCACCTTGGGGTTTTCCAGCAGGCCGTCATCCACCATGGTGCGGGAGCCATAGCCCATCTCCTCACCGGGCTGGAACATCAGCTTCACAGTGCCGGGCAGCTCATCCTCCATGTCTTTCAGGATCTGAGCCGCGCCCAGCAGCATGGCGGCATGTGCATCGTGGCCGCACATGTGAGCGGTGTTTCCCTTGGAGGCAAAGTCCAGGCCGGTGGTCTCCTCCATGGGGAGGCCGTCCATATCGGCCCGCAGCAGGATACAGGGGTCGCCTTTTCCGATGAGCCCCACCACACCGGTGGATTCAGGTGCGTCGGGATAACCGGCAAACACCATCTTCTCCCGTTCCTCCTTGGTGTGGACGCCGCAGCCATGATTGGGTATGCCCATCTCGGTCAGCCGCTTTTTCACATATTCCGCCGTTTTGGGGGTATACACTCCCACCTCGGGGATCTGATGCAGACAGCGCCGGTCGGCGATGATCTGCGCCTCAATGGCTCGGGCCTTTTCCAGCATCTCATTCATAGGGAGCTCTCCTTTCTATGCCACGCGGCTGCCCGCGTCATGCCTGATATACGGTAACTCCGTTGAGCACGGTCTCCAGTACTCTGACCTGGGGGAACCGGCTGGGCTCAGTGTCAAACAAGTCCTCCTCCAGCACCACCAGATCGGCCTGCCTGCCCACCTCCAGGGTACCCCGGACCGCTTCGTCCCGGCTGGGCCAGGCGGCGTCGGAGGTAAAGAGGCGGACAGCCTGCTCCACGGTGAGCGCCTGCTCGGGCAGGTAGGTCTTGGTGCCCGTCCGGTTCTGCCGGGTAATGGCGGAGCGCATGTTGTCCAGTACGTTGAAGGGCTCCACCGGGCAGTCGGAGCCGCCGCTGACCCGCAGGCCCAGGTCCAGCATGGCCTTCCAGTTGTAGCAGTCCTTGGCGTGCTCCTCCCCCACCCGCTCAGCGATGATATTCATGTCGGCGTCAATGAAGATAGGCTGGATATAGGCCTGGAGGCCCAGCGCCTTCATCCGCTCCAGCAGCGCGGGGGTAGTGGTCTGAGCGTGGACGATGCCGTGGCGGTGATCCGGCCAGGGGTTGGCACCCTCCGCCTTCTCCATGGCGTCGCACACCTTCTTCAAAGCCAGATCACCGATGGCGTGGACCGCCACGTCCATATGTACGTCGTGGGCGGCCTGAATGCGTCGGCACAGCTCTTCCTCTGTATAAATCGGAATACCATGGTTATCCCGCTCGTCCACATAGCCGTCAATCATCTCGGCGGATTTGGCGCCCAGAGAGCCGTCCTGGAGCAGCTTGCGGGGGCCGGTGCGGAAGAGGCTGGTCCGGTCGGCCGGATCACTGCGCACGCCTTTGAGCCGTTCAAAGTCCTCTGGCTCCACCAGGCACTGCTCGTACACCCGTACGGTCAGCTCTCCGTCGGCCTCCATCTCCCGGTAAATGCCGATGAGCCGGATAGGGTCCATGCCGGCAATGGCCATCAGGTCGTCAGAGTGGACGCAGGTGATGCCGGCGGCGTTCAATTCCCTCTGCCCCTCCCGGATCAGCTGCTTCACATAGGCATCATCGGCCTGGGGCAGCACATCCATGTAGAGCCGGGCGGCGTTCTCCCGCAGGATGCCGTTTTCAAAGTCCACCAGGGCCATGACCTCGGGCTCTACATGCTTCAGGGCACGGATCTTTTCCAGCATTACCGTGTTGCAGGCGGCAATGTGGATGCAGGTACGCAGCATACATACCGGGATATCAGTGGAGATGCGGTCCATATCCTCTTTGGTCAGCAGCCGCCCCTCCTCCATGGTCTCCTGGTTCCAGCCCATACCGATGAGGTAGTCGGGGTGCTCCGCGTCAATGCGGGCCTTGCAGCGCTCCACCACCTCGTCGATGGTCTTTACTCCAAACAGAGGCACGTTCCGCCGGAACATGGCGTAGTGGAGCAGATGCATGTGGGTATCGCTGAAGCCGGGCAGCACCGCAGCTCCCTTCAGGTCCACCGTTTCATCCCACTGCTGGGCCAGCGCCTCCTGGCTGGTACCCAGAAACACGATCTTGCCGTCCTGGGTACCGATGGCCTCATAGCGGCTCATGGAGCCATCCATCGATGTGACTACGCCGTTGTAACGGAGTTTTCGCATATCCATCTTCCTTTCTTGCTGTCGCTTTGTTTTGCCTTTTTAACTGGCAAATCATATGCCAACTCTTTGACCGCGGCGCAAAAAAGCCGTCCTGTCCGCCTTTTATGCCGGAAAGAGGGTCTTTTCCCCCTTCATCGGGCGAACAGAACAGCTTTTCTGTTGGATGGATCTGTCACATAATGACGCAAGATTTTTTTCGGTGCAAAATTTTTTACAGGTCAAATTTTTGCAGTCTGTACTTCAGATTCTGCCGGGACACCCCCAGCAGGCGGGCAGCCTGGGAGATCGAGGTGGACTGGGCCATGGCCCTGCGCACCAGTTCCCGTTCATACTGCTCCAGGGCCTGGGGCAGAGAAAAGCCCTCTCCGATGGTATCCCCGACGGCAGGCTCCTGGTCCAGCTCCATCAGTCCCTGATCCAGGGTATCCGCCATATGGTCCACCAACAGCATCTCGGACCGTGCGGAGACATAGGCACCCTCCACCACATTCTGCAACTCCCGTACATTGCCCGGCCAGCTGTACTGCTCCAGGCGGCGCAGGGCCTGCTCACTGATACCCCGGATATCCCGCTTCATCTTCTGATTATAGCGATCAATGAAGTGGCGGGTCAGCAGGGCGATGTCCCCCTTCCGTTTGCGCAGTGGCGGCAGGGTGATACGCACCACACCCAGCCGGTAATACAGGTCCTCCCGGAGACGGTGCTCCCGGATCAGCTTGGCCGGGTCCTCGTTGACCGCTGCCACGATACGCACATCGAAGGGGATATCCCGGCTGCCACCCAGGCGGCGCACCTTTTTCTCCTCCAATACCTTTAATAGCTTGGCCTGGAGGCCGATCTCCATGGAGTTGATCTCATCCAGGAAGAGGGTACCGCCGTCGGCCTCCTCCAGCAGCCCCTTTCGGGTCAGCGCGCCGGTGTAGCTTCCCTTCTCCGTCCCGAAGAACAGACTCTCCAGCAAATTGGAGGGAATGGCGGCGCAGTTTTGGGAGACAAAGGGCTTGCCAGAGCGTTTTCCCTCACTGTGGAGGGACTCGGCCACCAGCTCCTTGCCCGTGCCCGTTTCCCCGTAGATAAGCACGGAGGAGTCCAGGGGCGCCACATCCCGGATGCGCGCCTTCAGGGTCAGCATAGCCGCGTCCTGAGTGATGATATGATCCAGGGTGTACAGTCCCCCGCTGTCTCCACGGATAACCCGCTGGTCAATGGCGTGGTACTTGGAGGAATCTACCACACACTCTACCTGCCCGTCCACCACAATGGGAATGGTGGTGGACTCCAGCAGTACCCGTTGGCCCCGCCGGTTGTTGATGTCCTGTAATACATTATAAGTAGGTTTACCCGTTCTGAGGGCCTGCAGAATGGTGCTGCTGTCCTCGTCCAGTTCGGGATAGAGTTCCAGAATATGGCGCCCCTCTGTCTCCTGAGAACACCAGTAGCTGTCCAGCGAGATGCGGTGATACTCTACAATCCCATTTCGGTTCACGATGACAATGCCGTCGGTGTCCTCACAAAGACGCACCACCTCACCGATCTGATCCAAAACTGGTTTTTGAATCAATACACCGTCCCTCCTATTACAATATATCTATGGATTGAGGCAAGGCTAGCTTGGAAATAACAGACTGCCTCCCATAGTCCGGATTCAGGCTTCGCAGCTTTCTCTGTACAGCTGAGCCTGAACCGACTTTTCCAGGCGGCCAAAAACGCATGTTTTGAAGGTTTTCATGAAATCCCCTTTGGAAGCGGTGGGAGATTGTCTGAACCAGTCCCAGGCTGCGTCAACGTCGAGTTTCAGGTAATCCCGGGGAGAGGTAAATGTATCCTCCAACAGATGCTGAATCTGTTCGCGCTCACGATTTCCGGCGTAGCTAATCTGCGGCCCATCATCGGTATCCTCCACATGCCCGCAGATCACGGACAGTTTGACCTTGCTGTAATACTTTTGGATACGCAGGGCCACCTCCCAGTTACCTTCCTTTTTCAAGGTAAAGGTACGATATTTATCTGTACATTCCGTCCATTCAATGTGATAGCAGGACAGTTCCTGCTGAACGGCATCCAGGATATCCTCACCGACCAGAAAGTTGGCGTCAATATTGTCTCGCAGCTGCCGCATAATCTCCAGCACATCGGCGGAAATCTGCTTGTCTGTGTCATTCATGCAATCGTCCAGCCAGAGGAGGACAGTTTCCCGGAAAGACAGTTGGCAGAAATCTTTGTTGTCCAGTCCGCCATCGCCTGTGCTGCTTTTTATGCTCCAAACGCTGGGTGCGTGTCCGTCAGGGGTCAGATAGTAAATACAGGGTGGTCTGTTTTTCCCATGCTGTTCCGCGTATGAGCACGCATATTGGTAGTAGTCATACAGCTGGCTCTCCTGATCCCCCGCCCAGATCTTCACCTCAAAGGGCAGATAATAATGCCTGGTCTCAATGGTCATATCAATGCGCCGGTTCTTACATTTTTCGTTCTCTTTACCCTCCCCGACAGTATGTACTTCCGTTTCTACCTTAATGGACTCCTTCAAGGACAGATCTTCTTTCAGCCCCAGTCTGTCCAAAAGCTTTTGCAGAAATGCGGTCCCCATTTCATGGAACTTACTGTTGGGATTGAGCAGCTCCGCGATAATGCGGGTGTGGATCTCCTCGGATTTCCAGATGCCGGCCACCTGAAAGATATTAAATCTTTTCACCTTGCTTTCCCCCAAGATGCCATCCGACAGGCTTTTCACCGTATACGTGCGGCTGGTTTCTCCAGTCTTTGGGGGCTGTGCCAGGCAGGCCAACCGGGAGATGATCTCGCTGTAAAAGGGCAGGCCCCGATTGGGAAAGAGACCTACCAGTTCCGTATGGGTCAGCTGCAGCAGCTGGGCTACCGTATGAATCCCGCTCCGCAGCAGAGAATTACGTGCCGCCACTTCTATGTCCAGTTCCCCGATAGGCAGATCACTCTCCGCCAGCACGGGAAAAACAGCAGCCAACTTAGCTTCATCGTTCATCTCAGGTTTCTCCTACCATACTCTGATGCTCCGCTAGCGGCATTGAGGAAGAGCGGTAGAGCTCCCAGCCCTCCAGCAGCATTTGAGCCAGCTCCTGCCGCAGCCGCTGGGGCCGCAGGATCTCACAGCGCTCCAGATACTGTATGGCCCAAAATTTCAGCCCCTCCGGCTCCGCAGCGACCACAGCGTCAAAGGTACCGTCTCCGTTGTCGCGGAGCATGGTGTCCAGACCGAAGCGGTCCAGGATGTCGCTGAGCAGGCTGCTCTCACAGTGCAGAACGGCCTGGATACTTTTCCCGGAAATCTGATAGACCCGCTCCCGCACATAGCGGGACAGGTCCAGCCCGGGAGGCAGGGCTTCCACGGGCTCCTGTGTCAGGACAGGACTCTGGATGCGGTCCACCCGATAGTGGCTCAGATTGTCATACCCCAGGTATCGGCAGATTAGATAGTAATTTCCGTTGGCAAAGCAAAGACCATAGGGGTGGACCTGGTAGGGCCGCTCCCGGCGGGGATGGAGCTTTTTGTCCATTCCATACTCCATATACTGAAAGGATACCTGCCGCCCGGCGGCGATCGCCTCCTCCAGCACCTCCACCGCCAGTAATACCTCCCGGTTCATCCCCCGATAGACCGCGGGCAGAGAGAGCGGGCGGCAGCTCTGGCGCTGGGAACGGCTCAGCCCCCGGAGCAGCTTTTCTTTCAGGTCCTGATACTGCCGCTCTCCCATTCCGGGAAAGGCGGCGGCGCAGTCCAGCAGCAGGCGCACTTCCGACGGCTCCAGCCGCCGGGAGAGCAGATAGTAGCCCGCCCCGCTGTCCTGGAACTCCGGGATATCAAACCCGGCCTGCCGCAGGGTATCCAGCGCCCCATATACTGTCCGCCGGTCACAGGTCAGGCCGTACTCCAGCCGAAGCAGGCGGCGCAGTTCTCCCATAGACAGAGGGCGCTCTGGGTCACTGTGCTCCTCCAGAATTTGATATAGCCGAACAGGAAGCAGATGGGTGGACAAGAAACTCCCTCCTTCCAAAGAATAACCACATTCTATCATCGAGGCTGTACAAAAACAAGTACACCCAACCGACTACTGATTCTGATCCACTCCCCAAAAGGAGATTTACTTCGATATGACGGCGACTCTCATCTACTGCTTCCGGCAATCACCGTCCCCCAAACGGCAGTCCGAACACCGCAGGAGACAGTAGCAGCTGGACCTTTTCCATGGCAGGAATGCGGGACATTTGCGAATACCGCAAACCATATTTGTAAACGGCTCCGCCCTCCCATTCCATGGTTACAGCGTTTTGATTATTGTATGCAGAAGACGATTTGGTCATGGGCGCAAAAAGAAATCCCCCATCAAGATTGAACTGCGAACTGCCCCAAGTTGTGCGGCCAGGATAAAAAAGCCCCTGGTGGGAAATCTTGAGGCTTAGGCGGAGCCGATCCTGGCGACGGACAAAGGCATAGTAGCCGCTTCTGGACATGTGTATAATTCCGTTTTCCCATAACAAGCCCCCCTGATGCAGTCTATTTTTCTACATCAGGGGGGCTTTTGCCACTGTCCGTTTTTATTGGACCTGTTCAGGCCTTTCCAGTTCACTGTTAGAAAAAGACATTCGACAAAGTCTGTCCGGAAACGGAATCATGCCGTTTTCTGTAATTATTTGTATGCACGGCCAAGAGCATCGGCCGCCAGGATGGCCGCGTAGACCTTGTCCGCCGTCACTTCCATAGGCATGTTGTGGATGGTCTCGCCCGGAGCGGCCGCTGCCTGCGCCACCGTGCGCAGCGTCTCCTCGGTGGGATTCTCCATGCCAAGATCGGCCAGCGTCGTGGGCAGGCCGACACTCATGCAGAAGTTGAGCACTTCCTCAATCTGATCCATGTCCGCGTTCTGCAGCACAAGCTGAACGAGCGTGCCGAACGCCACCTTTTCGCCGTGATACATTTTGTGCGTTTCGGGCGCAACGGTAAAGCCGTTGTGGATGGCATGCGCGCCGGCCAGGCCACCGGATTCAAAGCCGATGCCAGACAGATATGTATTCGCCTCAATGATGTTCTCCACAGCGGGCGTGCAGACATGCTGCTCCACAGCAAGGCAGGCTTTCAGGCCGTCAGCCAGCAGCGTATCGTAACACGCACGGGCCAGGACGAGCGCGGCGTGCGTCACTTTACCGCCTGCACAGGTCGCGGCATCAGCATCCGCCGTGGCTTTCGCCTCAAAATACGTGGCCAACGCATCGCCCATGCCGGACACCAGCAGACGCGCGGGAGCCTTGCTGACAACGTCGGTATCCACCAGCACGACATTGGGGTTCGCGGGCAGCCACAGGTATTCCTCAAACACGCCCTCGTCCGTATAGATGACGGAAAGCGCAGAGCACGGCGCATCTGTTCCCGCGATGGTCGGCACAACCACGACGGGCTTTTTGACGTAATACGCCAGTGCCTTCGAGGTGTCGTGGATCTTGCCGCCGCCGATGCCGACACACACGTCGCAGCCGAGTTCGTCAAAGCGCGCTTTCAGGCGGTTGATCTCTGTCTTGCAGCACTCGCCGTTGAAATACTCAAAATGAACGCTGCACTGAGCGGCTTCAAAGCTCTTTTCCACTGTCTCACCCACGCGGCCATAACCGGACTCGCTGATGAGCACGAAGGCTTTCGTGCCGAGCGGCTGCGTGTATTTGCCAATGTTGTTCAGTTCGCCCTGGCCCTGAATGTAGCGGCCCGGCGCAATGATGATATTTGCCATAGGATCTTCCTCCTTTGTGCATGATCTCGGTGCTCGTGTGCACCTCGTTTACTATATCACATGACATTTTTTTGTCAATGTGTTTTTGCGGCAAAAAAGTGAACTACCCAGGTTGTACGGACAGGACAAAAAAGAGCCCTTGCAGGAAAGATTAAGCCTTAGGGGGAGAGGCGTATTAAGCCCCTCTCTTATCATAGAGGTCCCGGATCATGGACAGGTATAATCTGTTTTCCTACATCGGGGAGCTTTTGTCACTGTCCGTTTCTGCTGGACCGCTTCAATTTCTCCGGGCTCTTGTGGGAGTTATTATTTAGCGACAATGAGCTTGATTTGTGTGGGATAAGCAAAAAATTTGCGATCGTCCTCCCCGGAAACGGTCGTTTGTCCCACCATTTTGACCTTCGGGCGCTCAACAAATTATTTTCGAGAAAATTTAAAAATTATCTAAATCAAGCCAAAAACCGGGTAAAGATCAAAAAAGAGCCCGGGGAAACGAATTTCCTCGGACTCTTTTGTGAGTCATTATTTAGGGACAATGTGCTGGTTTGCGGGGGGATAAGCACAAAATTACTTGCCCAGCTGCTTGGCGATCTCCTCAGCGAAGTTCTCCTGCTTCTTCTCGATGCCCTCGCCCTTCTCAAAGCGGACGGCATTCTTGAAGGTGATGCTACCACCCAGAGACTTGGCGGCGGAGGCGATATACTGCTCCACAGTCATGGAGCCGTCCTTCACGAACTCCTGCTGCAGCAGGCAGTTCTCCTTATAGAACTTGCCCAGCTTACCGGTAACAATGCCCTCCTTCACCTTCTCAGGCTTGGAAGCCATCTTGGGGTCATTCTCCATCTGGACCAGCAGGATCTTCTTCTCCTCATCCAGAGTAGCCTGGTCCACCTGGCTCTTGTCCCAGAAGCGGGGGTTCAGAGCGGCAATCTGCATAGCCACGTCCTTACCCACAGCCTCCACCTGATCGGCGGACAGGTCGCTCTCCAGGTTCACCAGCACGCCGATCTTGCCGCCGGCATGGACATAGGGCACGGAAATGCCATCGGTAAAGAAAGTGAAGCGGCGAACCTTGATGTTCTCGCCGATGACCAGCACCATCTCCTGCTGCTCCTCCTGCACGGTACGGCCATTGCCGTAGGGCAGAGCCATCAGGGCATCCAGGTCGGCGGGCTTGTTGGCGGCCACAACGGCGGTCACGCCCTTAACAAAATCCACAAACTTCTCGTTCTTACCCACGAAGTCGGTCTCGGCGTTGACCTCGACCACCACGCCCACGCCGTCCACCACAGCGGCATAGGCCATACCCTCGGCGGCGATGCGGCCGGCCTTCTTCTGAGAAGCAGCCAGGCCCTTCTCCCGCAGGATCTCAACAGCCTTATCCATGTTGCCCTCGGCCTCAGTGAGAGCCTTCTTGCAGTCCATCATGCCCACGCCGGTCATCTCGCGCAGGGTCTGTACGTCTTTCGCAGTGATTGCCATGATCACATTACCTCCATTATAAAAATCAAAAGAAAGCGCCCGCCCGCGCGGGCGGGCGCTTCAAACATCCGTTCAGATTACTCGGCGGCGGGCTCGGCGTCCTTCTCGGCGGAAGCCTCAGCGGCGTCCTGACCCTGCTTGCCCTCCTGGATGGCGTTGGCCATCACGCCGGAGATCAGCTTGATGGCGCGGATGGCGTCATCGTTGCCGGGGATCACGTAGTCGATCTCATCGGGGTCGCAGTTGGTGTCCACGATGGCCACGATGGGAATGTGCAGCTTGCGGGCCTCGTTGATGGCGTTGCGCTCCTTGCGGGGATCAACCACGAACAGCGCGCCGGGGAGCTTCTTCATCTCCACAACGCCACCCAGGTACTTCTCCAGCTTGGCAATCTCACCCAGGTGCTTCATGACTTCCTTCTTGGGCAGCATGTCGAAGGTGCCGTCCTCCTGCATCTTCTTCAGCTGGTTCAGACGCTCCACGCGGCCACGCATGGTCTTGAAGTTGGTGAGCATGCCGCCCAGCCAACGGGCGTTCACATAGTACATACCCACGCGCTCGGCCTCTTCCTTGATGGCCTCCTGAGCCTGCTTCTTGGTGCCCACGAACAGCAGGGTCTGGCCGGACTCGCCCAGAGAGCGGACGAAGTTGTAAGCCTCCTCCAGCTTCTTCACGGTCTTCTGCAGGTCGATGATATAGATGCCGTTGCGCTCGGTGTAGATATAGGTGGCCATCTTGGGGTTCCAGCGGCGGGTCTGGTGACCAAAGTGGACGCCCGCCTCGAGAAGCTGCTTCATAGATACGACTGCCATAGTAAATTTCCTCCTTTATTTGTTGATTCCTCCATCCGGTTCATCCGGAGCCGGCCGACCCCTGTTTCCAGGAGCACCTGGCCCCCCGTCCGCGGATGTGCGTAATCACATGCCCGGATATAATATCACATTCTTTCCCATTTTGCAAGATTTTTTTGCTCACAGCCCCCAAAAAACGGGGCGGGAATCCGTTTCCCGCCCCGCCGTACCCTTATTGGCCGTTCATCTGGGCGCTCATGGCCTGGTCGAAGTGTTCGTTGATCTGCTTGGTAAACTCCAACGCGGCGTTATAGCCCATCTTCTTGTGTCGGTTATTCATAGCGGCCACCTCAATAATCACCGCCAGATTCCGCCCCGGCTTCACCGGCACGGTGAGGGAGGGTACCTGCACGTCCAGAATGGTGGTATACAGATTCTCCAGGCCCAGCCGGTCATACATAGCCCCGTCCTTCCACTGCTCCAGGTTGATGACCATATCGATCTCCGCTTCCTCTTTGACGGCGCTCATACCGAACAGACGGCGCACGTCGATGACCCCAATGCCCCGCAGCTCGATATAGTGGCGGATCAGCTCGGGGGCGGTGCCCACCAGCCCCCGGGTGACGGTCTGCTTGATCTCCACCGCGTCGTCGGCGATCAGCCGGTGGCCCCGCTTGACCAGCTCAATGGCGGTCTCGCTCTTCCCTACTCCAGACTCGCCCAGCAGCAGCACGCCCTCGCCGTACACCTCCACCAGCACGCCGTGGCGGGTGATCCGGGGCGCCAGATAGGATTTCAGGGAGGCAATGATGGTGCTCATCAGCACGCTGGTGGTATCCTGGCTGCGAAGCACGGTTCGGTCGTATTTTTCCGCCATCTCCATGCACTCCGGAAAGGGATCGATCCCCCTGGATATAATGAGGGCCGGGATGTCCTGGCTCAGCAGGCGCTCAAAGCGCTCCCGCCGCTGGTCCGGCGTCAGTCCGTCCAGATAAGTGGCCTCCACCCTGCCGATCACCTGGAGCCGTCTGGGATCAAAATAATCGAAAAACCCGGTCAGCTGCAGGCCGGGCCGGTTCACGTCCTCTGTACGGATGGGCAGGTCCTCATATCCCTGGCCGCCACGCAGCACCTCCAAATGAAACTTCTTGATCAGTTCCCCCAACTTGACGCTATATAAACTCTCCATCGCCGCTTCCTCCTTTTCCGAAGTAGGTTTTCCTGGGTGCATTATATCATTCCTCTCTCTTAGAATGCAACCGCTGTGGGCCGCCATTTACTCTGTAATCTGCCTCTGCCAGCTTTTCCTGCTCCCCCCTGCTCCGGCGGTTGAGCCGCCCCCAGACCTGGGTAGTCCTGTGCCTGCTGCTGACGGAAGCCTGGGACACCTGAGGCATTTTGAAAATCCTCAGCGGTTTTTGAAAAAAATACTTGCAATTTTCGTCGGCTTCTGCTATTATATCATTCGATGCTTTATGATGAAGCGTATCCTGACGAGCGAGGAGGTATAAGCGAATGGCCAAATGTGAGTTCTGCGACAAGGGCGTTGTGTTCGGTATCCAGGTTTCCCACTCTCACCGCCGCACCAACCGTCCCTGGAAGCCCAATGTGAAGCGCGTCAAGGCGATTGTCAACGGCACGCCCAAGCACGTCTATGTGTGCACCAGATGCCTCCGTTCGGGTAAGGTCACCCGCGCTATGTAATGCATAGATCGGAAAGAGGTCAGCCTTGCGGCTGACCTCTTTTGTTTTTTCCTTTAAGAAATGCTCACCTGGCTGTCCAGGGGTACGATGCAGACATAGGTGCGCCCGGTTCCGAAGATAATGGGGTCGCCCTCCAGATCAGTGTAAAAAAGCTGACCGTCGGGGTAGTCCTTGCTCCAGAGCAGGTCGATGGCCTGCCCGCCGCAGGCAAAGTAACCGGTGCCGCCGCTGGACAGATCCACCGTCATGTGGCCCAGGCTGTCCCCGGTATTCCGGATGGCCGTTTTCAGCACCACCACATTGGTCACTCCTACCTGCTCGCCGGTGTCCCCGTCTATGTAGGCATCTCCATACTCCTCGATCAGATAAAGCCCGCTCTGGGGATCATATTGAAACTCACCGGTCTTATAGTGGGAAAAGGGCACCTGAAGATGGTCCGCGGAGAAACCGCCGGAGGGGGTGCCATCCTCTGTAAAGTCCATCTCATAGACATAGCCCTCCTTGTGCTCCTGCCGCAGGTTGGTGTAGCCGGCAAACCGCTGGATAATGGCCTCCCCGGTGGTGACCACGGTGTGCTCCAGGCTGTAACTCTTTTTCCGCTCCGGGTCCCGCCACATCAGGTTTCCGTTTTCCTGATTGCTCAGATAGGGGCCCCGCACTCCATCCAGAGCGGCCACCCCCCACTGGCTGATCCTGGCATAGGCGTCCTCGCTGCCGCCGGCGTGGATGAATATGGCGTCATGCCCCAGGGCAAGCTCCAGATAATAGGGCCGGGCGGAGCGGATAGAGCCAATCTTCCCCACGCCCTCCACGGACTGGTAGACCGCCAGCATCCGGGTGATCCCCCCCTCTGCCGGCACCTCATAAATGATATCGGCTTGAGACTGTCCCATCTGAGGCAGGGCCTCTTTCAGATTGTTGAGCATGACGGCCACCGGGCGGCGGTTCAGCCACTCCTCCCCGATGGGCAGGCCGCTGAGGGGACTTACCGGCCCGTCATAGGGCGTTGGACTGGGCTCCGCCGTCACTTCCACCACAGGGGTCGGCGAGGCGGAGGCCGTCTCCTCCGGCAGGTCTCCTCCCCCACTGCAGGCGGGCAGGAGTCCCAGCAGAAGCAGCAGTGGAACCAACCGTTTTTTGCTCATGGCAAACCCTCCATTCTAGTCCCTTTTTTCTATGATACCCTACCCTACCCGCCCCGTCAAGGGCGGGAAAATCCCCTTGTTATTTCTTGCCTTTTTCGATATAATAATGATTACTATAACCAACAGTCCCCCTGGAAAGGAGCAGTCCTATGCCCCGTTACGGTTTCATCCACGATAAGCTGGAAATCAAGTTTCTGATTCTCTACCTCATGGCCCGGGTCGCCACCCCTGTGGATTTTCCCACCCTCACCGACCTGACCATGTGCGACGACGGCGTGGACTATTTTGAGTTTGCCGAAGCGGTGGCCGAGCTGGTGGAGTCCGGGCATCTGACGCTGGAGGACGACCGCTACGCCATTACAGACAAGGGCCGGGAGAACGGAGCCGCCTGCGAGAGCAGCCTGCCCTACTCGGTGAAGCAGAAATGCACCGCCAACCTCTCCAAGGTCAACGGCGTCCTCCGCCGCAACGCCCAGGTCCGCGCCGAGATCCTGGACCGGCCGGAGGGCGGGCTGACGCTGCGGCTGATCCTGGATGACGATGCGGGCAACCTATTTACGCTGGAGCTGCTGTGCGGCTCCCAGGAGCAGGCCGACCGGCTGGCCGCCCACTTCAAGGAGCGGCCGGAACACATCTACCACCGGGTGCTGGAAGCCCTGCTGGAGGAACCCGAATAAGAATAGAAAAGAGGCGTCCGGCTATGCCGGACGCCTCTTTTTTCAGTCATCCATATCGAAGGGCGGCAGATCCCTGCTCTGGGGGATGGCGTCCCCCTCAAACTCCAGCTCGTCGGGGACTGGCTCGGAGGCTGTGGGTACCATATCCTGCTTGAACTGCATCTCCTGCCACTGCTCCTTGGTGATGAGCACCTGCCGGGGCTTGGAGCCCTCAAAGGGACCCACCACTCCCTTCTCCTCCATCTGGTCCACCAGACGGGCAGCCCGGGAGTAGCCCAGCTTCAGGCGGCGCTGGAGCATGGAAACCGAGGCCATGCCGGTCTCCACCACCACCTCGATGGCGGAGGGGAGCAGCTCGTCGTAATCGTCTCCCACATCCTCGGGAGCGGAGCCGCCCACGCCCTTGCTCCCCTTCTCCTTCTCGGCGGCATGCTGCTCGATGTCGTGGATGATCTCCTGGTCATACTGGGCGGTGCCGCTGTTCTGCTTGATAAAGCCCACCACGGCGGCTACCTCCTCGTCGGAGATCAGGCAGCCCTGGACCCGCTGGGGCTTGCCGGTACCCAGGGGGAAGTAGAGCATGTCGCCCCGGCCCACCAGCTTTTCCGCGCCGGTAGTATCCAGGATGATGCGGGATTCCAGAGAGGAGGCCACCGCAAAGGCGATGCGGCTTGGGATATTGGCTTTCATCAGGCCGGTGATCACGTCGGCGGAGGGCCGCTGGGTGGCAATAATCAGATGCATCCCGGCGGCACGGCCCATCTGGGCCACCCGGCAGATGGATTCCTCCACCTCCTTGGCGGCCACCAGCATCAGGTCGGCCAGCTCGTCGATAACCACCACGATCTGGGGCATCTTCTCCATGCCCTCGGTTTTGGCGGCATGGGCGTTATAGCTGGCCAGGTCCCGCACCCCCACCTCGGAGAAGGCGCGGTAGCGCTTCATCATCTCCACCACCGCCCACTGGAGGGCGCCGGCCGCCTTTTTGGGGTCGGTCACCACCGGGATCAGCAGGTGGGGAATGCCGTTATAGATACCCAGCTCCACCATCTTGGGGTCCACCATGATCAGGCGGACCTCCTCCGGGGTGGCCTTGTACAGCAGGGAGATGATCAGGGAGTTGGTACACACCGACTTACCGGAGCCGGTGGTGCCGGCGATGAGCAGATGGGGCAGCTTGGCAATGTTGCCCACAATGTTTTTGTTTCCGATGTCCCTGCCCACGGCAAAGGACACCTTGGAGGGGTTGTCCCGGAACTCCCGGGAGTCGATCACGTCGTGAATGTGTACCGGAGAGACCAGCTTATTGGGCACCTCGATACCCACCATGGAGATCTTGTCCGGAATGGGGGCGATGCGCACGCCGGTGGCGCCCAACGCCAGAGCGATGTCGTCGGACAGGTTGGTCAGCTTGTTCAGCCGCACGCCCTGGTCCAGCTCCACCTCGTACCGGGTCACCGACGGCCCCCGGGTGACGTTGGCGATGCTGGCGTCAATGCCAAAGGAGCGGATGGTATCGGACAGGCGGGCCTGATTGGCCCGAAGCTCCCCGGCCACGTCGGCCTCGGAGGCGCCGTCCCCCTCTGCCAGCAGCGACACAGGGGGATAGTGATAGGCCGGAGCCGGACCCTCCTCCAGGTTGCGGGCGATATCCTGGGCCACCTCCGCGGCGGCCTGGGCGGTCTCCTCCCGCTTGTTCTTGGGAGCGGCGGGCACCGCGGGCTCCCGCTGGATCTCCGGCATGACGGGCGCGGGCCGGACCGGCTCGGTTACGGGGATGACAGGCTGGAGCTCCTCCTCTGCCGGTTCGGGCGAAGGCTGGAATACCGGCTCCTCCGGCACAGGCTGGGGCTTTTCCGGAGCCTCCCCCGCCACACCGGCCAACACCTGGTCGGGGGTTGGCACCGCCGCCTTGCGGTTGAAAAAGTGCTCCTTCTTCTCCACCGGCCTGGACTCTGTCTGTTTGCCCACCAGGGGCCCCTCGTCCACCGGAATGTCGATCTGAGGAGACTCCTGCCGCTTGGCCGCCGGGGCGGGCCGGGTCTCCTGGGCGACGGGTTTCCGGCGCTCTCTGGGACGGGGCTCGGGCAGTTCCTCCTCCTCGTACTCCACCCGGGGGCGGGAACGCAGCTGATCCACCAACTCCACCGGGGAGACATGGAACGCCACCATCAGCATGATGGCGGCAATGAGTACAATGATGACTCCCGCGCCAATCTTACTGAACACCGCCGTCAGGGCCAGCGCCACCAGACCGCTGACCACACCGCCGCTTTGCATCCCCTCCCCCTGGGTCCACAGGGTCTTAATCAGCTCCAGCTTCCACTCATAGGGCCCCTTGGCCAGAAGCAGATGGAACAGGCAGCCGAACAGCACCGGCGTGAGCAGGGCGCAGCACACCCGGAAGCGCACCGGACGGCCCCGGTGGAACAGCAAAATGCCGCTGGCCACCAGCAGCATGGGGGGCAGCAGCCAATAGCCATAACCGATGAGGCCCTTGACCAGGCCGCAGAAGACATCAATGAAGATGGCCTGAACATGAAAGTAGCCAAAGGCGGAAAAGATGGCCAACAGCAGGCAGACCACCGCCCCCACCTCCCGGCGGACCGGTCTGGGCGCGGGTTTCTTCCGGCTGCCGGAGGAACGGGCAGAGGAGGCGGAACGGCTCTTTGCGGGAGCCGCCCGCTTTCCTCCCGTGGTTTTCTTTCGTGCTGTGGCCAACTCAATCAGATCCTTTCCAGGGTGTTTCTAACAGGTACATGGGGCGGGGATTACACGAGGAATGTCTTGATCACACCGGCAATCAGGCTGCCCAGGCCCACCGCCCAGCAATAATAGGCAAACTTGCCGAACTTGCCCTTGTCGGCCAGGCTCTTCACCAGGCGGATGGCAAAATAGCCCACCACCGCGGCAACCGCCACGCCCACCAGGTACATAGGCAGCTCCTCCACGGGGAAGCCGGCCTCCACCGCATCCTTGATCTCCAGCACATTGGCCCCCAGGATGGCGGGCAGGGACAGCAGGAAGGAAAACCGCACGGCAAACGAGCGGTCAAATCCCCGCAGCATACCCACGGAGATGGTGGTGCCGGAGCGGGACAGGCCAGGGATCACCGCCAGAGCCTGGCCGCAGCCCACGATCAGGGCGTCAACCACCGTGGCATTCCGGGCGGTCTTGTGGCCCTTGGCCAGCCGGTCAGAGAAAAACAGGATAAAGCCGGTGGCCATCAGCGCACAGGAGACCATGATGGAGTTGGAAAACAGCTGATTGATCGCGTCCTGCAGCAGAACCATGATAAACAGCGGCAGGGTGGCAATGATGATGAGCATGACCATCCGCCGGGCGGGCGGAGGGGTCACGCCGGTATCCTTCCGGCCCGCCAGAGCCGCAATCCCCAGGAAAAACTCCCGGATCATGTCCGCGATGTCCCGCCAATAGACCACGCACACCGAAATCAGCGTGCCGAAGTGGAGCAGGACGGTAAAAAACATGTACTTCTCTTCCACGTTCTCCATACCGAAAAAGGTCTGGAACAGGGCCAGATGGCCGGAGCTGGAGATGGGCAGAAATTCCGCCACACCCTGGATGATTCCCATCAGAATGGACAAAAGGTAGGTCAATGCGATCCCTCCATGAGTATACTTTTGGACACACGTATTTATATTACCACAGCCGGCGGAATATTTCCATCCTTTTCTTTTATGTCAACGGAACCGGCGGTTTTCCGCCCCGTTACTTGACACCTTATCCGGTTCCGGTATAATGAAGATTATCATTCTTATTTTGCTGTAAGGAGGCCGTCAGATTGGCGAAGGCACCTGCTGAAAAGACCAAGGTGGTGGTCAAAACCTCCACCCGTATGTCCAAAAAAGGACCCCTTACCCCGGATATGCTGCGGAAAATTGACGCCTATTGGCGGGCGGCCAATTACCTGGCCGCCGGTCAGCTCTATCTGCAGGACAACCCCCTGCTCCGCCATCCGCTGTGCCCCGCGGACGTAAAACCCACGCCGGTGGGACACTGGGGTACCGTGCCGGGGCAGAACTTTATCTACACCCACCTGAACCGGGTGATCACCAAGTACGACCTGAACATGATCTACGTCTGCGGGCCCGGCCACGGCGGCAGCGCGGTGGTGGCTCAGGCCTATCTGGAAGGGGCATACAGCGAGTTTTACCCCAACGTCAGCCAGGACGAGGAGGGCATGCGCAAGCTGTTCCGCCAGTTCTCCTTCCCCGGCGGCATCGGCAGCCACTGCGCCCCCAACATCCCCGGCTCCATCAACGAAGGGGGCGAGCTGGGCTACTCTCTGGCCCACGCTTTCGGCGCGGTGATGGACAACCCCACCCTCATTGCCGCCTGCGTGGTGGGGGACGGCGAGGCGGAAACCGCCCCACTGGCCACCGCCTGGCACTCCAACAAGTTTCTCAATCCGGTGGACGACGGCGCGGTGCTGCCCATCCTCCACCTGAACGGCTACAAAAACGGCACCCCCTCCCTGTTCGCCCGGATCACCACCGAGGAGGTGGAGGAATTCTTCCGGGGCTGCGGCTGGACCCCCCGCTTTGTGGAGGGGGACGACCCCGCTCAGATGCACCAGAAGATGGCCGCCGCCCTGGACTGGGCGGTGCGGGAGATCCTGCGCATCCAGCAGGGCGCCCGGGAGCTGGGTGAAACGGAGCGGCCCCGCTGGCCCATGGTGGTGTTCCGCTCCCCCAAGGGCTGGACCGGCCCGCTCCAGCCCGACGGCACCTGCCGGGTCCACCAGCTCCCGCTGGCGGTCAACGAGTGGCATCCGGAGCACCTGACCCAGCTGGAGGAGTGGCTGCGCAGCTACCACCCGGAGGAGCTGTTCGACGCCTCCGGCGCCCCCGTCCCCGCCCTGCGGGCCCTGGCTCCCCAGGGAGAGCGGCGGATGGCCTCCAACCCCCACGCCAACGGCGGAATGTTCCTCCGGGATCTGCGCACCCCCAACTTTGCCAAATACGCGGTGGAGGTGCCCGCCCCCGGCGCTACCGAGGCGGAGGACATGGCGGAGCTGGCCAACTATATCCGGGATCTGCTCAAGCTCAATCAGAAGGCCAAGAATTTCCGGCTGTTTATTCCGGACGAGGCCATGAGCAACAAGCTGAAGGCCGTCTTTGAAGTGACCGGCCGCCGCTGGAACGCCGGCACGCTGCCCACCGATGAGGCCCTCTCCCCCGACGGGCGGATTATGGACGGCATGCTCTCGGAGCACATGTGCCAGGGCTGGCTGGAAGGTTATCTGCTCACCGGACGGCACGGCGTTCTCAACAGCTACGAGGCCTTTATCCGCATCGTGGACTCCATGGTGAGCCAGCACGCCAAATGGCTGAAGGTGGCGGGCCAGCTCCCCTGGCGGCAGGATATCGCCTCCCTCAACTACGTGCTCTCCTCCAACGTGTGGCAGCAGGATCAGAACGGCTTTACCCACCAGGACCCCGGCTTTTTGGACCATGTGGCCAACAAAAAGGCGGACGTGGTGCGGCTCTATCTTCCCCCCGACACCAACTGCCTGCTTTCCTGCTTTGACCACTGCGTCAAAAGCCGGAACTATATCAATGTGATGGTCACCTCCAAGCACCCCCGGCCCCAGTGGCTCACCATGGACGAGGCCATCAAGCACTGCACCCACGGCATCGGCATCTGGCAGTGGGCCTCCAACGACCAGGGGGCGGAGCCCGACGCGGTGCTGGCCTGCTGTGGCGAGACCCCCACCCTGGAGACCCTGGCCGCCGTCACCATCCTCCGCCGCTACCTGCCCGAGCTGAAGGTGCGGGTGATCAACGTGGTGGACCTGATGAAGCTCCAGCCCCACACCGAGCACCCCCACGGCCTCACCGACGAGGACTATGACGTGCTGTTCACCCGGGACAAGCCCATCATCTTCGCCTTCCACGGCTATCCCTCCCTGGTCCACGAGCTGACCTACCGCCGCCGGAACAAGAACCTCCACGTCCGGGGCTACAAGGAAGAGGGCACCATTACCACCCCCTTTGATATGAGAGTTCAGAACTCCATTGACCGGTTTGACCTGGTGATCGACACCGTCAAGCGGCTGCCCCAGCTGGGCAACCGGGGGGCCTTCCTCATCCAGCTGATGAAGGACAAGCTGGTGGAGCACAGCCAGTATATTACCGCCCATGGCTGTGACCTGCCGGAGATCCGGGACTGGAAGTGGAACGACGGAGCAGGCATTTAACCGCAAAAGGATGCCCGCCGCGGCTGCGGCGGGCATCCTTTTGCCTAGATCAAGCCCAATGTACGGAACAAATACAGCCAGAGGGTAAGGGTAAAGGCGCTGAAGAGGGTGGTGAGCATGACGGTGCTGGAGGTCAGGGTCCCCTCATGCCCCATGCTCCTGGCCATAACAAAGCAGCTTACCGTGGTGGGGCTGCCCAGCATGGCCAGGGCCGCCACCAGCTTGTCGTTCCGGGCGCCCATGGCGATGACAACGGGCAGGAACACCGCCACAAACACCACCAGCTTGAGCACCGTGGCTGCCACCGCCGGTTTCCAGCTGCCCAGGGCCTTTTTCCAGTCGAAGGAGGCCCCCAGCGCCATCAGCCCCAGAGGTGTGGCGGTGGCGGACACGCTGCCCACCGTTTTCTGCAGGATGAAGGGGAACGGTATCCGCAGCAGAGTCCACACCATACCAATCACCACGCCCAGAATGATGGGATTGGTGACGATGCCCTTCAGCGCCTTTTTCAGCGCCGCCCGGTCCACCCCCTTCTGATTGGGGCTGGTCAGGGAAAGCACCACCACCGCCGCCACGTTGTACAGCGGCACCGCGCCGATGATCACCAGGCTGGCCGCCCCGGCGTTGCCGTAAATGTTCTCCAGAAAGGCCGCACCCAGCAAAGCGATGCTGCTGCGGTAGCTGACCTGAATAAACTCACCGCCCAGAGACCGGTTTCTGAGGACCCTGCTCACCGCCGCTGCGATAAAAATGGTCATCAGGGTGGCAAAAAAGCAGAACAGCACAAAGGAAAGATCCCACACCGCGAAAAAGTCCGACTCCACCAGATCCTTGAAGAGCATGACGGGCAGCCCCACCTTGAATACAAAGCTGTTGAGCTTGTCCGCCAGCTGCTGGTCCAGAAAGCCGATCCGCCGCAAAAAAACGCCCAGCACCATTAAAAGAAAAATGGGCACCGTGGCATTCAAACAATAGATCAGATTGTCCAGCACACACCGTCGCCTCCTGACATTTCTTTCATTATACCCGCTCGTTTTCGCCATTGCAAGAGCGCCGGGGCGTCTGTTTTCCCTCCCGATTGCATATGCTGATCAGACGGGAGGTGCTGCGCGTATGAAATGTCGGGTCTCAGAGCTGCGGTACAAGGAAATTATCGACGTAGCCGACGGCTGCCGCTACGGCTTTGTGGGGGACGCGGAGGTGGACCTGGAGACCGGGGAGGTCACCCAGCTTATCGTGCCCGGCCGCCTGCGGCTGTTCGGCCTGCTGGGCCGGTGGGAGGACGCGGTCTTTCCCTGGTCCTCCGTACGGCGCATCGGCGCCGACACCATCCTGGTGGACCGGGGCCTTCCGCGCCAGGACCGCCGGAGGGACTGAGGCCAATTTCAGCGGTTCCTCCATTGTCTAAATCATACTTTCGTGCTATACTGTATCATCGTTGTTCAAACTCAGAATTCCGGGAGGAACGCACATGTGTGGTATCGTTGGATTCGTTGGTCGGGAGGAAGCCGCCCCCATCCTGCTGGACGGCCTTTCCCGGCTGGAATATCGGGGGTATGATTCCGCCGGTATCGCGGTATATAACCGGGAAAAGGGCCTTCAGGTGGAGAAGGCCAAGGGCAGACTGCAGGTGCTCTGCGACCTGGTGCAGGGCGGCAGCACCGTCCACGGCACACTGGGTCTGGGCCATACCCGCTGGGCCACCCACGGGGAGCCCTCGGACGTCAACTCCCACCCCCAGGTCAGCCAGGACGGGCGGTTTGCCGTGGTCCACAACGGCATTATCGAAAACTATGTGGCCCTGCGGGAATTCCTCCAGTCGGAGGGGGTGCGCTTCGCCTCCCAGACCGACACGGAGGTGGTGGCCCAGCTGCTGGAATACTACTATGACGGCGATCTGCTGGAGGCGGTGGTCAAGACCCTCTCCCGCATCCAGGGGGCCTACGCCCTGGGGATCCTGTGCGCCGACTGCCCCGACCGGCTCATCGCCGTGCGCAAGGACTCCCCCTTGACCCTGGGCTTCGGCCAGGGCGCCCACTTCCTGGCCAGCGACGTCACCGCCCTCATCAAGTACACCAGAGAGGTGTGCTACCTGGACGACGGGGAGATCGCCGAGCTCACCCCCGACCACCTGTGGGTATACGACTCCTACCTCCGCCCGGTGGAGAAGGAGCACCATCACGTGGACTGGGAGATCTCCGCCGCCGAAAAGGGCGGGTACGAGCACTTCATGGCCAAGGAGATTATGGAGCAGCCCGAAGCCATCCGCAAGACCATCTCCCCCCGGATCCAGGGAGGCAAGGTGGTGCTGGACGACCTGGCCCTCACCGCCCAGGACGTGGCCGAGATGGACAAGCTGTGCGTCATCGCCTGCGGCTCCTCCTACCACGTGGGCATGAACGCCAAATATATTCTGGAAAAGCTGCTGCGCAAGCCGGTGGAAGTGACCCTGGCCTCGGAATTCCGGTACTGCGACCCCATCGTGACCGGGCACACCCTGGCTCTGGTCATCAGCCAGTCCGGCGAGACCATCGACACCCTGGCCGCTATGCGGGAGGCCAAGCGGCTGGGAGCCAAAGTACTCTCCATTGTCAACGTGGTGGGCTCCACCATCGCCCGGGAGAGCGACGGGGTGCTCTACACCTGGGCCGGTCCGGAGATCGCCGTGGCCACCACCAAGGCCTACTCCACCCAGCTGGCGGTGATCTACCTCATCGGCCTGTACTGCGCCCAGCTGCTGGGCTCCATCCCCCAGGAGGAGTACGACGCCATCCTGTCCGAGCTCCAGGCCATCCCCGACAAGATGGAAGAAATTCTGGAAAATCGCAGCGACATCCAGTATTTCGCCTCCATCTATTTCAACCATCCCTCCATGTTCTTTATCGGCCGCAACCTGGACTACGCCGTGGGTCTGGAGGGCTCCCTGAAGCTGAAGGAGATCTCCTATATCCATTCGGAGGCCTACGCCGCCGGAGAGCTCAAGCACGGCACCATCTCCCTCATCGAGCCGGGCACCCTGGTGGTGGCTCTGGCGGGATACGGCGCCCTCTTCGAAAAGACCATGAGCAATGTGGTGGAGGTCAAGAGCCGGGGGGCCGACGTGCTGGGCCTCACCACTCAAAGCCGGGCGGCCGAGATGTCCAAGACCGCCGATCACGTTATCTCCGTCCCCGACACCCATCCCCTGCTGCTCCCCTCCCTGGAGGTGGTGCCTATGCAGCTGCTGGCCTACTATGTGGCCCTCCAGCGGGGCTGCGACATTGACAAGCCCCGGAACCTGGCCAAGTCCGTGACCGTGGAATAAGGAGGATTTTTTTGAAAAAGCTGACCGCTCTGCTCCTGACCCTGCTGCTGACCCTCTCCCTGGCCGCCTGCGGGCCCAGCCAGGACGCGGCCGACGTGGTGCGCTACGGCATGTCCAACGCCTGGGATACCCTGATGCCCTACAACAGCCCGTCGGGAAGCAATTATACCCGCATTGTGTGCGACAAGATCTATGACCGGCTGGCTTACGTCCATGCCGACGGCTCCCTGGATCCCCGGGGAGCCTCCTCCTGGGAGAGCGCCGACGACGGCATGGCGGTGGTGTTCCATCTGGACGAAAACGCCGCCTTCCACGACGGTACCCCTGTAACGGCGGTGCACTGGGCGGACACCATCGCCCTGATGACCGACCCGGACTGCCCCACCCTGGCCCGGTCTGTATTCAATGTGCTGGCCGGCACCGATGAAAACGGCGCCGCCATCGAGGGGGAAACTCTGGGCGCCGAAGCCGTGGACGAGCATACTCTGAAGCTCACCTTCAAATCACCCACCGCCCCGGAGGACTTCCTGCTGGACCGCAACCGGGAGTTCTACGTGCTGCCCACCCACCTGCTGGAGGGGGTTGACCCGGCGGAGGTTATGGACCTGGACCTGTGGGAGGCCCCCATTGGCTCCGGTCCCCTCAAATTTGTGGAGGAGCTCCCCGGCAGCCAGCTCACCCTCCAGGCCAATCCCGACTATCAGCTGGGGCGGCCCGGCTTTGACACGCTGGTCATTACCGTGATGGACAAGTCCAACCTGCTCCCCTCCCTGATGGCGGGAGACCTGGACTACTACGCCTTTGGCGGCAACCTGGCAGCGGATGACCGGCAGACCGCCGAGGACGGCGGCATCGAGGTACTGGAGGGCACGGTACCCAACAGTTTTTACGAACTGATGCTCAACAATGAGACCATCAGCAGCTCTGCCATCCGCCGGGCCATTGACCTGGCCCTGGACAAGGAAGCCCTGTGTCTCCACACCACTCAGGGCCTGGGCGAGCCCACCGCCACCGATCTGACCCCGGGCACGGCCTACACCAGCTCCCTCACCTGGAGCCGGGACGTGGAAGGGGCGAAGGCGCTGCTGGAGGAGGGCGGCTATGAGGGACAGACCTACACCCTGGCCTGCACTTCCAACCGCTCCGGCCTGGCCGCCCTTATGCAGCAGCAGCTGGCGGAGGTGAACATTACCGTCACCATCGAGACGGTGGACTCCGCCACCCTGTTCTCCGGCATGGCGGAGGGCAAGTACGACATGGCCATCGCCAGCCACACCCCCGGCGCCCTTCCCCTGTGGTTTACCGAAAGCCGGTTCAGCACGGGCAACAACATCTTCCACGTGGCGGATCTGGCCCCCTATACCACGCTGATCGCCCAAATCAAGGCCGCCCCCGGCGGCCCGGAGCGGCAGGCGCTGGTGGACCAGCTGCAGGAGCTGCTGGCCAAGGAGCGGCCCTTTATCCCTCTGTGGTTCGGCCGCACCCTCCACGCCCAGTCCCCCACCATAGACAACATTGACTACCCCTCCTCCAGCTTCTCCAACGAGAACGTGTGGGAGTGGACGTTCCAGGCCGGATAACCGCACCGGCCCCATTGAGATAGAAATAACCTCCGTAGGGCCGCCGCCCATAGCGGCCCGTGCCGAAAGGCCGGAAGTGCAGGAGGCAGCATCGCTTATGGGTCGCTATATCCGCAGCCGTCTGATTACGGCTATCCCCGTTTTTTTCGGGATTACCCTGCTTGTGTTTCTTATGGTCAATCTGGCCCCCGGCGCCATCACCGACCTGATGGGCGAGGGAGCCGCCAACGACGCCGACCGGGCCGCGCTGGAGGCCTCTCTGGGACTGGATCAGCCCCTGCCCCTCCGGTACGCCGGATGGCTGGCCGGTCTCTTTCAGGGAGATCTGGGTCAGTCCTACTTCTACAACCGGCCGGTGAGCCGGCTCATCCTTCAACGGGTGGGGCCCTCCCTGCTGCTCACCGGCAGCGGGGTGGCTCTGGCGGTGGCCGCCGCCCTCCCGCTGGGGGTGCTGGCCGCCTGGAAGCCCCGGTCGGTCTGGGACCGGCTGGCCGCCGCTCTCAGTCTGCTCAGCTTCGGCGTCCCCGGCTTTGTGCTCTGCCTGGGAGGAATCGCCCTCTTTGCCGTCACCCTGGGCTGGCTGCCCACCCACGGCATGTACGCCGCTGGCACCTTCACCAGCCTGGGCGATCTGCTCCGCCATCTGGTCCTCCCCGCCGGGGTGGTGTGCCTCAGCAGTCTGGGAGAACTGGTGAAGCAGACCCGCTCCGCCTGTCTGGAGTCCCTGGGCCAGGACTATATCCTCACCGCCCGGGCCAAGGGGCTGACCGACAGAGCCGTCATAGTGCGACACGCCTTCCGTGGCTCTCTGGTGCCGGTACTCACCACCATCCTCAGCCATATCCCCCACATTCTGGGCGGCTCGGTGGTGGTGGAACAGATTTTCGGCTGGCCCGGCATGGGCAGCCTCCTTTTCTCCGCCATCTCCCAGCGGGACTACCCGGTGGTGATGGGGGTGACGGTGGTCATCGCTCTGGGCGTGCTCCTGACCAACCTGCTCCTGGACCTGGTCTACGGACTGGCCGATCCCAGGGTGCGCTACGGAAAGGAGTAACGCCATGACCCCTTTCCGCGGCAATCCCAGAAGCCCCTGGGCCCGCTTTTGCCAGAACCGGCGGGCGGTGGTCTGTCTGTTCCTGCTGTGCCTGGAGCCGCTGCTGGTCTTTCTGCTCCCCCCGCTGATGGGTCTGGAACCCAACGTCAGCGACCTGGAGGCCGGTTTCTGGGCTCCTCCCTCCCCCGCCCACTGGCTGGGCACCGACGACGTGGGGCGGGATCTGCTGGCCCGCTTACTGTGCGGCGGGCAGGTCTCCCTCCTTATCGGCCTCTCTGCCGCCGCCATCAGCGCAGCGCTGGGCGTGCCCCTGGGTCTGCTGGCCGGCTACCGGCGGGGGGCCTGGGAATTCTGGCTCATGCGGCTGGCCGACATCGTCCAGTCTTTTCCCAGCATCATTCTGGTGCTCTGCCTGGTGGCTCTGGTGGGCCCCTCCGCCCTCAACATCGTGCTGGTGCTGGGGCTGCTGGGCTGGACGGGCATCGCCCGACTGGTCTACGGCAACACCCTCACCGTCCGGGATCAGGAGTATGTGGTGGCCGCCCGGGCCCTGGGGGCCAGCCGGGGATTCCTTCTGCGGCGCAACGTGCTGCCCAATGTGGTCTCTCCGGTGTGGTGCTCCATCCCCCTGCGGGCTGGACGGGCCATCCTGTCTGAATCCAGCCTCAGCTTTCTGGGGGTGGGCATCCGCACCCCTCAGGCCTCCTGGGGCAGCCTGATCCAGGCCGCTGCCGACCTGACCGTCCTCACCAGCCGCCCCTGGGCCTGGGTTCCTCCCAGTCTGTGCATCATTTTCACGGTCCTCTGCCTGGCGGTCATCGGCGACGGCCTGCGGGATGCCCTGGACCCCCGTTCCCGCCGGCTCCCTGGCTGAACTTTTTCACTTTAATTTATAAAAAGGGTACACTTTTCTCTTGTCATAGCCAAAGTTTTCATGGTATCATAAAGGTAATTCAGAGAAAAGGAGTGCCCCTCCATGCCCAGAATCATTGATTTGGAGCAAAAATGTCAGTTTCGGGTTCTGCTGCATCCCGTCCGTCAGGAAATCATCCATCTGCTGCGTCTGGCCGGAAAGCCCCTGTCCGCCAACGGCGTGGCAAGGCGGATGAACCTCTCCCCCATCGCCGCCCAGGGGCACCTGAAAAAACTAGTGGGCATGGGCGTGGTGCTGCAGCGGGAGACGGAGATAAACGACCGCAAGGTGGTGCTCTACACTCTGGACGACGTGGAAATCCGCCTCCATCTGGGCAAGAAAGACACCTTTCAGGGGGAGCGGGAGGCCATGGCCGCCAACATTGTGGACGGCACCTTTCGCGGCCTGATCAACGCCACCCACCAGTACCCGGAAAACGAGCTGGACCAGCACTGCCTGCTCCGGTTCGGGGCATTTCATCTTTCACCCGAGGAACGGAAGGAGCTGTTTGCCCTTATTCTGAAATACCTGGATACCCACAACGCCCACCTCAACCAGGACGACGAACACTGGGAATACGTCTTTATGACCTACCGCGCACCGGATGAATCCACTCCATAAACAAAGGCTGCCCGCCATGCTCCGGCGGACAGCCTTTTTCTTTCAGCTCTTTGACGAAGATAGGCCCTCCAGCGAGAAAAATGCCATGGAATTTTCCCATTGAAATCCCTACAAAAGTTCCTATAATATTGCCTGCCGCATTATGACATTGAGGATTGGAAGGAGTTCCCATGGGAAAGAAACTGCACGCCTCCGCGCAACGCCCCCGCCGGAACGGGGGTATCCTCTCTCTCACCTGGCCCATCTTTATCGAGCTGCTGCTGCAGATGCTGGTAGGCAACGCCGACCAGATCATGGTGGGTTGGTACGACCCCAACGGCGTGGGCGCCATCGGCAACGCCAACCAGATCACCAACCTGCTGCTGCTGGTCTTTTCCGTTATCTGCACCGCGTCCATGATCCTCATCGCCCAGTACATCGGCGCGGAGGATACCAGACGGGTCAACGAGACCTACACCGTCTCCCTGGTGGTCAACGGTATCTTCGGGCTGGCCATCGGCGGGCTGCTTATGGCCCTGTGCGGGCCCATCTTCCACCTGATGAAGGTGCCGGAGGAGATTTTTGCCGACACCTGCCTGTACATCCGGATCATCGGCGGCGGCATGGTGTTCCAGTCCATCTACCTTACTTTCACCGCCTTCTTCCGCAGCAGCCAGATGATGAAGGAGACCATGCTCATCTCGGTGCTGATGAATCTGATGAATATTGGCGGCAACGCCCTGCTCATCAACGGCGCCTTCGGGCTGCCCGCCCTGGGTGTGGCGGGAGCCGCCGTGTCCAGCGACGTGTCCCGGATCTTCGGCGTGGTGGTCATCGCCATCCTATTCCGCCGGCGGTTTGGTCCGGTCATCCGCCTGTCCCACCTGCGTCCCTTCCCTATGGGCCAGCTCCGGCGGCTGCTGCGCATCGGCCTGCCCACCGGAGGAGAGTCCATCTCCTACAACCTCTCCCAGATCTGTATTCAGTCCATCTGCAACAACTTCGCCCTGTTCGTCATCAACACCCGGGTGTACGCCAATATGTTCGCCATGCTGACCTACATGTTCGCCTCCGCGGTGTCCCAGGCCACCCAGGTGGTGGTGGCCCGGCTGATGGGCGCCGAACAGATTGAGGAGGTGGACCGCAGGGTGAAGCGCACGCTGCTGGCGTCGTTGGCGATCTCCACGCTGGTGTCTGTGGTACTCTATCTCTTCAGCACCCCTCTGCTGCGGCTGTTCACCAGCGACCAGGCGGTACTGGAGCTGTTCCACATCATTATGCTCATTGAGATCCCCCTGGAAATCGGCCGGGCGGTCAACATCGTCATGTGCCGCTCCCTCCAGGCCTGCGGAGACATCCGCTTCCCCATCGCCATCTGCGTGTTCAGCGCCTGGCTCACCGCCGTGGGCGGAGGTCTGCTCCTGTCCATGCCCATGGGGCTGGGGCTGGCAGGACTGTGGATCGCCATGGCCTGCGACGAATGCCTGCGGGCGGTGCTCTTTCTATGGCGGTGGCGCAGCCGGGCCTGGTGCCGCAAGCGACTGCTGTCCATGTAAACAAAAACTGGCTGTCATACAGAGATGACAGCCAGTTTTTCTTATCCTTTCCGCCGACCGAAGAGCCGGGACAGCAGGCCGGGCCGCCGCTCCGGCGCCGGCGGGGCCTGGACCGCCGCCAGCGCCTCCCGCTCGGCCTCGTCCATCAGCACCGCTTGGGCGTCTATGCCGGGGGCCCCCTCCGGCCGCTCTACCCGGGTATAGGACCCGTCGGGCTGGAGGACCCGTGCCTTTTCGTTGTCAGAACAGTACAGCTCCACATAGTGGCGGATCTGGCGGCGCACCGCCGGGTCCAGCACCGGACAGGCAATTTCCACCCGCCGCTCGGTATTCCGGGTCATCAGGTCCGCCGAGCCGATATAGACTCTGGTCTCCTCCCCCACCCCGAAGGCGTAGATCCGGGGATGCTCCAGAAACCGGCCCACGATGGAAAAGACCTTGATGTGGTCGGTGAGCCCCGGCACCCCCGGCCGCAGACAGCAGATACCACGGACGTTCATGGTCACCGGCACCCCCGCCTGGCTGGCCTGGGCCAGCTTGTCGATGAGCTCCCGGTCGGTCACCGAGTTGACCTTGACAAAAATGCGGGCGGGCTTGCCCTGGCGGGCCTTCTCGATCTCCCCGTCCATCAGGTCCAGCAGCCGGTTTTTCAGGCCGTGGGGGGCCACCAGCAGCTGGTGGTACTCTCCGTTCAGGTTGGAGGTGGCCATGTTCTGGAAGAACGCCGCGCCGTCCGCCCCGATAGCGGGGCTGGCGGTCATCAGGCAGAAGTCGGTATAAAGCTTTGCGGTCTTTTCATTGTAATTTCCCGTGCCGATCTGGGTGATGTACTGGATGCGGCCCTTTTCCCGGCGGGTGATGAGGCAGATCTTGGAGTGGACCTTATAGCCCTCAAAGCCGTAGAGGATGGTGCAGCCGGCCTCTTCCAGCCGCTGGGCCCAGGCGATGTTGTTCTGCTCGTCAAACCGGGCCCGCAGCTCCATCAGCACCGTCACGTCCTTGCCGTTCTCGGCGGCGGCAGCCAGGTACTCCACCAGCTTGGCGGTGGAGGCCAGGCGGTAGATGGTAATTTTAATGGAGAGCACCGCCGGATCATTGGCCGCCTCCCGTACCAGCTGGAGAAAGGGCTCCATGCTCTGGTAGGGATAGAACAGCAGGGCGTCCCGCCGCAAAACCTGGGGGATCAGCTTCTCCCCTTTCACCAGCCCGGCGGGCCACTGGGGGGTATAGGGGGGATAACACAGGGCGGCGGCGCTCTCCTGGGGCAGCTTGCTCTCCAGAGAGTAGACGTAGCTCATGCTCAGCGGCCCCTTGGCGTGGAACACCTGCGCATCGGTCAGGTTCAGCCGCTGGCACAGATACTGCTGCAGCTCCGGGGAGGCGCCTCCCTGGATCTCCAGGCGCACAGGAGCCAGCCGGGCCCGCTTCTTCAGCACCTTCTGCATGTGGGCCCGGAAGTCCTCCCCCACGTCGTAATCCTCGTCCTCCGGGCTGATGTCGGCGTTGCGGGTCACCGAGACCACACACTTCTCCTCCACCTGGTAGTTTTCAAACAGGGTGTCGGCATAGGCCAGCACCACCTGCTCGGTGAGCAGATACCGCAGGCCCCGCTCCTCCAGCTGAATGTAGGGGGGCAGGTTCCGGGGAATGGGCACCAGGCCGAAGCAGCGCTCGGTTCCTATCCGCAGGCTGAGAGCGATGGTCAGGCTGTTGGAGGGCAGGTGGGGAAAGGGATGGTGGCTGTCCACCACCATGGGAGAGAGCACCGGCTGCACATAGTCCCGGAACCACCGCTCCACCTGCTTGCGCTCCTTGCCGTCCAGCTCGGAGGGAGACAGGTTGCAGATATTGCAGGTGCGCAGCCGCTTCTCCAGCTGGGAGAGGATCTTGTCCCGCTGCTTGTACAGGCCGGGTACCGTTTTGAAAATGGCCTGGAGCTGCTGGCTGGGGGTGAGGCCGCTCTTGCTGTCCACGTGGGTCTGCTTGGACAGGGTCATATCGGTGATGGAGCCCACCCGGATCATGAAGAACTCGTCCAGGTTGCTGGTGAAGATAGCAATGAACTTCAACCGCTCAAACAGCGGCACCCGCTCGTCCTTGGCCTCCTCCAGCACCCGCTCGTTAAAGCGCAGCCAGGACAGCTCCCGCTCCTGGGTGTAGCGGGTATCCACTTCTCTATTCATGCGATCCCTTCACTCCCATCACCCGATTGAGCAGATAGCCCTCCCGCACGCCGCAGGTGCTCACCGATACCGTCTCCACCTCATAGGCGTTCAAAACGGCGGTCAGGATGGCCAGGCCGGGGAGAATGGTGTGGACCCGGTCGGGCACCGAGCGCAAAATCTGCCGCAGGGTGTCCTGGTCCCCCTTCTTCAAATCCTTGTACAGGGCCTTGATCTCCCCCACCGGAATCACCCGGTTGTCCGGATCGGCGCCGGACAGGTCGTTGCACAGCTTGGCCGCCGCCCGGATGGTGCCGCCCACGCCGGTAAGGTGGCTGCAGTGCAGGCCGGCGGTACGGGCCTTCTCCAGCTCCCCCTCCACATGGGCACGGATGGCCTTTCGCTCCTCCTTGGTGGGAAACAGGCCGGAGACGTGCTTGGCAAACAGGGACAGCGACCCCATGGGCAGAGAGCAGCCGGAGGTGATGGTCCCGTTCTGATAGGACACCAGCTCGGTGGAGCCGCCGCCGATATCCGCCAGCAGGCCGTCCCCCGGAGCGCCGCCCCCCACCGTGGCCCCCTGGAAGGAGAAGGCGGCCTCCTCCGCCCCGGTGAGCACCTCCACCCCCAGGTCGGTGACGGCCTGGATGGTCTCCAAAGCCTCCTCGGTGTTGACGATATTGCGCAGTGAGGCGGTGCCGAACACATGGATCTGGTCGATGTCAAAATTCCGCAGCAGCGCCTTGAAGCCCGCCAGCACCCGGCAGGCCACCAGGATCCCGCTGTCCGAGAGCACCCCGTTCTTGATATATCCCGCCAGCCCCGCCATCTCTTTCTTATTCATCAGGAGCTTGAAATTCCGGCCCTCCCAGTGATAGATGGACAGCCGGATGGTGTTGGAACCCACGTCCACAATCCCGCATTTCATGGCTCCGCCCCCTTTCTTCTGACCTAACACGGCATAGTTTACGCGATTCTCGCCGTAATGGCAATAGACTTTACACAAGCTTTACAGGGCCGCGCCAAACGGCGCGGCCCTGTGTGCCCGTGTTCTTACAGCACGCCCTTGCGGACGTTGACCACAAAGTCCTGCACGTTGGTGACGATGGTACGCACCGACAGGCTGCCCCGGTCCCGCAGTTTGTTGACCGCGAACTCGGAGACGTCCACCGAGTAGAAGTACACCGGGCGCACCACCCCGTCCACCAGCCGGTAGGAGGGAGTCATGTTGCCAGTAGCCACGGTGTGAAGGGTGGAGGCCATACAGATGACGGTAGTGGCCTCCTTCACCAGCGCGCGCATGGCGTCCTGCCCCTCGTACACGTTGCCATACACCTCGGGCAGGGGGCCGTCGTCCCGCACCGAGCCCACCAGTACAAAGGGCACATCGTGGTTGACGCACTCGTAGATAATGCCGTCCTTCACCTTGCCGGAGCGGACAAAGGCGGCGGTGGAGCCCGCCAGCCGGACGGCGTTGATGGTGTCGATATGGTTATAGTGTCCATTGGGCATGCTCCGCTGGGTGTAGATATCCTGGCCCAGGGCGGTGCGGAGATAGCCCGCCTCCAGGTCGTGGGTGGCCAGGGCGTTGCCCGCCAGCAGGCCGTGGACATAGCCCCCCCGCACCAGAGCGGCAAAGGCGTCCCGGGCGTCGTGGTCAAAGGCGCAGGCCGGGCCCATCACCCACAGGATCCGGCCGTGGTCCTTTTCATGGCGCAGCAGCTCATAAATGGAGTCGTAGTCCATGGAGTAGGCTGTCTCCCGGGAGCGGCCCTGCCGGAAGGAAAAGGTGTCCTGCTCCCCCTTCTCCTCTTCAAAGCCATTGGCATGGACATAGATGCCCTGGGAACCGTCCTCGGTGCGGCCCACTACCACCGGCTCCCCCGCCTTCAGGTTGCGGAACTCCACCACCGCGATCTTCCCCTCCCGCAGGACAGGCACACAGTCCATCCGGCTCTCCTCCGCCAGAAGCCAGGTCCCGTTTACCTTAAAATACTCCGGGAAAATACTGGTAGCGTGATAGCCTTCGGGCGCAACGCCGTCCATGGGGGCGGGGCGGAATTCCGCGTCGGGCGCGTTTTTCAGCTGTGCCTGCGCAAAGTCAGGCCCGTGATACAGAGGCAGCGTAAAGCTCATGGCAAACAGGACCCCTTTCTCTTTCTGTGTTCCCTCCCATTGTACCATGCCGCCCCGGGGAAAGGCAATCGCTTTCCCACCGGCCCGTCAGATATTCTTTTTGATCTGATTGATGGCGTTTTTCTCCAGCCTGGACACCTGCGCCTGAGAGATTCCCACCTCGGCGGAAACCTCCATCTGGGTCTTGCCCTGAAAAAATCGCAGGGCAAGAATGTGCCGCTCCCGCTCGGTGAGCCGGGCCATGGCCTCCTTCAGGGCGATGTGCTCCAGCCAGCTCTCGTCGGTGTTTTTGGAGTCCTTCACCTGGTCCATCACACAGATGGTGTCTCCTCCGTGGTCGTACAGCGGCTCGTAGAGAGACACCGGATCCAGCACCGCGTCCAGGGCAAACACCACGTCCTCCCGCTTCAGGTCCAGGGCCTTGGCGATCTCGTCGATGCTGGGCTCCCGCTGGTGCTCGGCCATGAATTTCTCCTTGGTCTGAAGGACCCGGTAGGCGGTGTCCCGCATGGAGCGGGACACCCGCAGGGTGGAGTTGTCCCGGAGATACCGCCGGATCTCCCCCACAATCATGGGCACGCCGTAGGTGGAAAAGCGCACGTCCAGGTCGATGTTGAAGTTGTCGATGGCCTTGATGAGGCCGATGCAGCCCACCTGAAACAGGTCGTCCACGTTCTCTCCCCGGTTGGCAAACTTCTGGATCACCGAGAGCACCAGACGCAGGTTGCCGGCGATAAGCTGCTCCCTGGCCTCCATGTCTCCCTGCTTGGTGCGGCGGAGCAGCTCCATGGTCTCCTCATTTTTCAGCACCTTCAGCTTCGACGTGTTGACGCCGCAGATCTCCACTTTTCCCTGCACGCTCTTGCCCCCTTGCCTCGAAATCTGAGTTCAGTATTTCCGCGGCAGGGGCTTTCATACCGCAGGGACAGGGGCTATATTTTTTATCGTCAGACTCCATTCGATGGACTTCGCCGCCCTGCTTGCTATTTGAAGCGGCCTTGTTTATACTAACGGCAAGGAGGGATGGACATGCTCACCCCCATTCTGGACGGCGGGGACCGCCGTCCGTTGTATGAACAGCTTTACCGCCATATCCGGGGCGAGATCGAGGCCGGCCGTCTGGCGGCGGGGACCCGTCTGCCCTCCAAACGGGCATTGGCCGCCCATCTGAAGGTCAGCGTGGTGACGGTGGAGGGGGCCTATGAACAGCTGCTGGCAGAGGGCTACCTCCGGGCCCAGCCCCGGCAGGGCTTTTTTGTCCAGGCGGGAGCCCAGGAACCCGCTCCGCCGGAGCCCGCTCTCCAGCCGGAGCCGGGGGAAATCCGCCGCAGGCCGGCTTTCCGGTGGGATTTCTCCACCGGCGGGGTGGACACCGCCCTCTTCCCCTTCTCCACCTGGGCCAAGCTGATGCGGGAGGTGCTGTCCGAGCAGGAGGACCGACTTCTCTCCGCCCCCCATCCCCAGGGGGCGCCCGAGCTGCGGCAGGCCATCGCCCAGCACCTCTACCGGTTCCGGGGCATCCGGGCCCACCCGGATCAGATCGTAGTGGGGGCTGGGTCGGAGACCCTCATCAGCTTGCTGGTCCAGCTGCTGGGCCGCCAGGGGGCCTACGGCGTGGAGGACCCGGGCTATACCAAGACCCACCGGATCCTCACCAGCTGCGGCATCCGGGTGGAGCCCATTTCCCTGGATGAGCAGGGCCTGCGGGTGGACCTGCTGGACCAGCGGGACGTGCGGGTGGTCCATGTCACCCCTTCCCACCACTTTCCCCTGGGGATCATTATGCCCGCTCCCCGGCGACAGGCCCTGCTGCGCTGGGCGGCAGAGGCGCCGGAGCGGTATGTCATCGAGGACGACTATGACAGCGAGTTCCGCTTTTCCGGCAAACCCATCCCCGCGCTCCAGAGTCTGGACGGCGGGGGCCGGGTCATCTATCTGAATACCTTTGCCAAAACCCTGGCCCCCTCTCTGCGCATCAGCTACATGGTACTCCCCCCCGCCCTGCTGGAGCGCTGGCGGCGGGAGTTCTGGTTCTACTCCTCCACCGTCCCCTCCTTTGAGCAGTACGCACTGGCCCGCTTCATGGAGCGGGGCCACTTTGAGCGGCATCTGAACCGCACCCGCACCCGGTACAAGGCCCGGCGGGAGGCCCTGCTGGCCGCTGCCCGGGGCTCCGGCCTGCTGGAGGCGGGCTCCTTTTCCGGCGGGGACGCGGGACTTCACCTGCTGCTGTGGATGGACCGGAGGTGGAACGAAGCCCAGCTGGTGGCCCGGGCGACCCAGGCGGAGGTGGGGCTCTCCCCCCTGTCCGCCTACGACCTGACCCCTCCGCCCCCGGAGCGCCCGCCCGCCCTGATCCTGGGCTACACCCGCATTGCCGCCGGAGAAATGGCCCCCGCTCTGGACAGGCTCAAGCTGGCCTGGGGCTTTTGACCAAGCTGCCCAAACCATTTGAAAGTCCCGCAAAACGGGCCGTCATTTGACGGCCCGTTTTCCCTTTACAAATTCTTGATCCGATCTATATGCAAGTTTTATATTTTCCACTTGCATTTTTACCAACAATGTGGTATCATGATTCCAACATCACAAAAAGGAGGTGAACCCGCATGAGCCTGTTATATCGAGTAGACAGTTCCGATGTGGACGAGATGATTTTCGGCAGCGACGAGTCTGTGATTTACAGCCAGCGTTGACGCGAAGCGACAAAGGCCACACCGGCAGGTGTGGATTTTTTGTTTTTTGATAAATTTTAATGAAATATCTCTGGAAGATACGGGCGAAACATGGTAGCCTGTAAATAGGGGACCGGATGGGTGCCATCCGGTCCTTTCTGATTTCAGAGATGGGGGACGGACCGCAATGAAACGGAAATGGCTCATTACTGTGCTGCCCGCTGTGCTGCTGCTGGCGGGCGGAGGGCTGCTGCTCTGGAAGAGCGGATTTTTTGAGGCGCTCTCCTCCCAGCAGGCCATGCGGGACTATATTCAGCGCTTCTCCCCCTATTCCCACCTGTTCTTTTTCCTGCTCCAGTTCCTCTCCGTGATCCTGGCCCCCATCCCCAGCAATGTCACCGCCCTGGCCGGCGGGGTGCTGTTCGGTACCTGGGTCTCCTTTCTGCTCACCTGGGGCGCGGTGGTGCTGGGCTCTGTGGTGGTCTTTCTGCTGGCCCGGAGCCTGGGGCAGCCCTTTGTGGACCGCATGGTCAGCCATTCTGTCGCCCAGCGCTACCTGGACGTGGTGCGCCGCAAGCAGGACGTATTCCTCATTCTGGCCTTTCTATTCCCTTTCTTCCCCGACGACCTGATCTGTATTCTGGCCGGGCTCTCCGACATCCCCTTCCGCCGTTTCCTCATCATCGCCCTCCTCACCCGCCCCTGGGGGCTGCTGGCGGCCTCCGCGCTGGGGGGCTCCGCCCTCTCCATCCCGCTGCCGGTCATGATCCCTCTGGTTCTGGTGGGTGCGGCTGTGTTCCTCATCTGTCTGAAATACGGCGACAAATGGGAAAACAAACTGCTGGAGCGATTCAAGAAATGAACCATACCGCCTTTTCCCGCCAGTGGCGGCTCCCCTTTCTTGTGACGGAAGGGCTGCTCTACGCCGTGTTTTTGTACCTGGATCTGGCGCTGCCCGGCAGCGGCTGGGATGTGCCGCTGAAATACGGCGGGATCGTGCTGTGCTTTCTGTGGACGCTGGGTGCCGCCGGAAACCGGGACGGCGGGCTGACCAGTATCGCATTGTCCTTCACGCTGCTGGCCGACCTGTTTCTGCTGGTGCTGAACCGGTGGTATCTGGTTGGAGTATCGGCTTTCTGCGTGGTGCAGCTGCTCTATCTGGCCCGGCTCCATCGGGCGGGCAGCCGGCCGCTGCCTCTTCGGATCCTGCTCCGGGCAGCGCTGGCCGGGGCCCTGCTGACCGCCGCCGGAACGCTGGGCGGGCTGACTCCCCTCACGGGGCTGACCTTGTTCTATTTCTCCCAGCTGCTGGCCAACGCTTTCGCCTCCCTCTCCCTGGGGCGGAGGGGTTACAGCTTCTCTCTGGGGCTGTTTCTCTTTATCGGCTGTGACATGTGCGTGGGGCTGTGCAACCTCTCCGCCGCGCTGCCGGGCATGGCGCCCCTCCCTTTTCTCCCCTTTGTCCAGGTGGGCATGTGGCTGTTCTACCTGCCCTCCCAGGTGCTGATCTCCCTCTCTGCCGGAAGGTTGTGTGACGATTGAATAGGAAACCCTCTAAACCCGCCTCCCTGCTCTGCACGGTGGTGCTGGCTCTGCTGGTGCTCAGCTTCTCTATCTCCGTGCCCATCCTCTTTCGCCCGTTCTACTACGTGCAGATCAACGCTCTGAACCTGCCCCAGCGAACCGGCTGGTCGGCGGAAACCATCCGGGAAGCCTACGACCAGGTACTGGACTTCTGCGTGCTGGGCAAACCCTTCGGCACCGGGCAGCTGGCCTGGTCGGAGTCCGGGCGCAGCCACTTTGCCGATGTACGGGGGCTGTTTCTTCTGGATTTTGCCGTGCTGGCCGTCACCGCCCTGTTGACCGTCCTCCTGTTGGTACTGCACAAGCGGGACAGGCTCCGGTTTTACCGCTTCGGCGGGCGCGGCCCCGGATTCTGGGCCGGAGTGCTGGCCGCCGGGCTGGTGCTTGTGATCGGCGGCCTGGCTGCGCTGGATTTTAACCGGGCGTTTACTGTGTTCCACGCCATCTTTTTCCCGGGTAAGGATAACTGGCTCTTTGATCCGGCCACTGATCAGATCATTCTGGTCATGCCGGAGGCCTTCTTTCGCAATTGCGCCATTCTCATCGGAGTGGTGCTTCTGGTATGCTGCGGGGCGCTGATCTGCTCCGACCTGTTCCACCGGCGCAGGAGTGAGAGCAAGGGCGGCCCAATCTTTTGAGTTGGCTGCCTATTGCAGGACAGATTTTTGTATTTCATCCAATCCCTCCGGCTCTCATGAAGCGAGCTGTCCGTGGGCAAGCTATCGTCGGAGGTGCTTTATATGGAACCCACTTACAGCGACAGATACGCCAATCTGATGGAAGATCCGGCTATGGAGGCCTATTTCTCTCAGCTGCCCGGCTATATCCAGGACCAGATCCGCGCCCGCAAGCGGCAGCCCGCCACTCTGGAAGACCTCAAACGCATGGCCAATGAGGTCAAGCAGCTGTTTTAACCCGAACATGGAGGTGATCGGATGGCCAAGCAAGGCATGGCCCGTCCCCAGCGGACCCACACCCAGCCCCGCAACGACCAGCCCCCTGTCCCGGAACTTCAGGGTAAAGCCAAACGAGGAAAGGAACCGGCGAATCCCATCATCACCGGCACTTCCGGCCCCCATATGAAGGTCTACCACCCGGACAGCGAGGATTGACCCGGACAGGCGCCGCCCCATGGGGGCGGCGCCTGAGCCCGGGAGCGGGATGAACTCTCTTATCGGAGTCAGCCAACCGGCTGCCTGATATTATTTGCAAAGAAACGAGGTAATTTGTAATGGGACTTTTTGACAAACTCGGCGGTTCTCTGGCCCAGGGCGTAATGGGCAACATGAATGAGGTATCCGTGGATGAGCTGGCCAAGGATTACGGCTCCTATCTCATGGACGGCGAAACCATCCAGCTTGGCTTCCGGCTGATCCGGGACGTGGTACTGTTTACCGACAAGCGGATTATCGACTTTGACAAGCAGGGCGCCACCGGCCAGAAAATGCGGGTGGACTCCATCAACCTCTCCAGCATCATCCACGTCTCCGCCGAAACCTCCGGCTTTGGAATGGATGACAGCGAGATCAACCTCTCCTACATCTCCTCCCCGTACTACCGGGCCAGCGGCGGCGTGACGGTATCCGAAAAAACCTTTGAATTCCCCAAGAAATATAATATCCAGCCGCTGTACAAGCGCCTTCAGGAGATCGCCTACGAAAATCACGAAAACCTGAACAGATAATATTTTCCAGCTGTGGCACGATGAAGCCTCTGAAGGGGGGCTTTCCGGCTGGTCTGTCAGACCCGGGCCAGTCGGGTGGAAATAGCACAGCGGCGTGTACATTACAGAGTATAAAAAGAGGGGGCGGCTGAGGCCGCCCCCCCTTTTTACCCCGCTTCAGGCACCAACCGCCAGCCTTCACATAGAATGGAGCGAAAGGACGATTCCCTTTCAATATCTGCTAGGAGGTATTGCAATGCCTGAGAAGGTTATGCCCGGTCCCGTGCAGGATTCCGCCTGTATCCGTGAGGCCGTCTGCATACACACGAAAAAGATTTACGACTCCTGTAAGGAGGAAGATATAGCGTCTTAAATACCAGTTTCCCGATATGCTAGGCCAACTTTATCCTTTTTCCATATCTATTGTTTCGCACAACTGCTTCCATATCATACTTTCTTCCTCATAT